>CBINBI010000015.1:0-47881 GCA_966248875.1 uncultured Rhodanobacteraceae bacterium | reverse complement strand
TGCCTGATCCTGCCGGCGGCTGCCGGACGTGGAATCATTCCCACTCGATCGTCGCCGGCGGCTTGCCGCTGATGTCATAAACGACGCGAGAAACGTCCGGTATCTCGTTGATGATGCGGCTCGACACGCGGTCGAGCAGCTCGTACGGCAGGTGTGACCAGTGCGCGGTCATGAAGTCGATCGTCTCGACGGCACGGAGCGCGATCACCCACTCGTAGGCGCGGCCGTCGCCGACGACGCCGACCGATTTCACCGGCAGGAACACCGCGAAGGCCTGGCTGACCTTGTCGTACCAGCCCGCACGGCGCAGCTCCTCGATGAAGATGTGATCGGCCTTCTGCAGGATCTGCGCGTACTCGCGCCGGACCTCGCCGAGGATGCGCACGCCGAGGCCCGGGCCGGGAAACGGATGGCGGTAGACCATTTCGCGCGGCAGGCCCAGCTCGACGCCGATGCGGCGCACCTCGTCCTTGAACAGCTCGCGCAACGGCTCGACCAGCTTGAGCTTCATCGTCTCGGGGAGACCGCCGACGTTGTGGTGCGACTTGATGACGTGCGCCTTGCCCGTCTGGGCGCCGGCGGACTCGATGACGTCGGGATAGATCGTGCCCTGCGCGAGCCAGCGCACGCCTTCGAGCTTGTGCGCTTCCTCGTCGAACACTTCGACGAACGTGCGGCCGATGATCTTGCGCTTGGCTTCGGGATCCTCGACGCCCTGGAGCGCCGCGTAGAAACGGTCCGCGGCATCGACGCGGATGACGTGCACGCCCATGTGCTCGGCCATCGTCGCCATCACCTGGTCGCCCTCGCGCCAGCGCAGAAGGCCCGTATCGACGAAGACGCAGGTGAGCTGATCGCCGATCGCCTTTTCGAGCAGTGCGGCGACCACCGACGAATCGACGCCGCCGGAGAGCCCGAGCAGCACCTTGTCGCGCCCGACTTCGGAGCGCACGCGCTCGACCGCATCGTCGATGATGCGCGACGGCGTCCACAGCGTCGCGCAGCCGCAGATGTCGACGACGAAGCGGCGCAGTATCTCCGTGCCCTGCTTCGTGTGCGTGACTTCGGGATGGAACTGCACGCCGTAGCGACGCTCGGCTTCGTTCGCGATCGCGGCGATCGGCACGCTTTCAGTGGAGCCGATGATCGTGTAGCCGGGCGGCAGCCGCGTCACGTGGTCGCCGTGCGACATCCAGACGTCGAGCGCGCCGTGTTCGCCGGCGAGTCCGTCGAGCAGCCGGTTCGACGCCGTCGGCGTCACCGCCGCGTAGCCGAATTCGCGGGCGTGCCCGCCCTCGACGGCGCCGCCGAGCTGCACCGCCATCGTCTGCATGCCGTAGCAGATGCCGAGCAGCGGAACGCCGAGATCGAACGCCTCGCGAGGCGCCCGCGGCGAATCCGGCGCCGCCGTCGATTCCGGCCCGCCGGAGAGGATGATCCCACGCGGCGCGAATTTCGCGATCTCCGCCGGATCGTGATCCCAGGCCCAGATCTCGCAGTAGACGCCGAGCTCGCGGATGCGCCGTGCGATCAGCTGCGTGTACTGCGCGCCGAAATCGAGGATCAGAATCTTGTCGCTATGGATGTTCGCGTCGTGCGTCATGAGTTGTCGTTCCAGCGCTCGACACCAGCGGCCGCAGGCAGCGGATGCATCATCAGGATTGGAAAGGGACGGAACGGAATCCTGTTCTTCCATTCCCTATTCCCTATTCCCTATTCCCGATCATTTAATCCAGCCGATAATTCGGCGCTTCCTTCGTGATCGTCACATCGTGCACGTGCGATTCGCGCACGCCGGCCGAGGTAATGCGCACGAAGCGCGGTTTCTCGCGCATCTCGGCCACCGAGGCGCAGCCGACGTAGCCCATCGCGGCGCGCAGTCCGCCCGCGAGCTGGTGCACGATGTTCCGCAGCGGTCCGCGATACGGCACGCGGCCCTCGATGCCTTCCGGCACGAGCTTGTCCGCATCGCCTTCGTTGTCCTGGAAATAGCGGTCCTTCGATCCCTGCTGCATGGCGCCGAGCGAGCCCATGCCGCGATAGCTCTTGTACGAGCGACCCTGATACAGCTCGACTTCGCCGGGCGCTTCCTCGGTGCCAGCGAACATGCCGCCGATCATCACGCAGTCCGCGCCGGCCGCGAGCGCTTTGGCGATGTCGCCCGAATAGCGGATGCCGCCGTCGGCGATGAGGCCGATGTCGCTGTCCTTCAATGCATCGCGCACCATGCCGACCGCGGAAATCTGCGGCACGCCGACGCCGGCGATGACGCGCGTGGTACAGATCGAGCCCGGCCCGACGCCGACCTTGACGGCGTCGGCGCCGGCATCGACCAGCGCCTTCGCAGCGTCGCCCGTGACGATGTTGCCGGCGATGATCTGGATGCCGGGATACGACTTGCGCGTCCAGCGCACGCGCTCGATCACGCCGTTGGAATGGCCGTGCGCGGTGTCGATGACGAGCACATCGACGCCGGCTTCGATCAGCGCGGCGATGCGCTGCTCGGTGTCGCCGCCGACGCCGACGGCCGCGCCGACGCGCAGTCGCTCGCGGTCGTCCTTGCAGGCGTTCGGATTGTCGCGCGCCTTCTGGATGTCCTTGACGGTGATGAGGCCGCGCAGTCGGAACGCGTCGTCGACGACCAAGATCTTCTCGATGCGGTACTTGTGCAGGAGCGCGAGCACTTCGTCGTCGTCCGCGCCCTCCTTGACCGTGACGAGCCGGTCCTTGCGCGTCATGATGTTCTTGACCGGATCGTCCGGCTTCTTCTCGAAGCGCAGATCGCGGTTCGTCACGATGCCGACCAGCTGCTCGCCTTCGACCACCGGCACGCCCGAGATGTTGTGCGCGTGCGTGATCTGCATGACTTCGCGGATCGAGGTTTGCGGCGTCACGGTGATCGGATCGCGGATGACGCCGGCTTCGAATTTCTTGACCAGACGCACTTCGGCCGCCTGGCGCTCGATCGTCATGTTCTTGTGGATGATGCCGATGCCGCCGCATTGCGCCATCGTGATGGCGAGGCGCGCCTCGGTGACCGTATCCATCGCCGCGGAGACGATGGGCAGGTTGAGACGGATCGAGCGGGTCAGCCGGGTGGAGAGATCGACATCGCGCGGGAGGACGTTCGAGAACGCGGGAACCAGCGAGACGTCGTCGAAGGTGAGAGCTTCGGAGAGGATGCGCATGACGTATTTTACAGAGCCGCGGCGCGTCTCGCCAGTCGGGCGCGAATCGCCCGCAGGTGCGGCCTGCCGCCATGGGCTTCAAGCACCCGTCTCGCCGCCCGCCGCCGCTGATCCCGCGTCCGCGGCCGGGTTTTGTCGCTACACTCCGCGCCGGATCCCACTGCCTTCGCCGATGAATTCCCGATCTTCGCGCCACCGCACCGGGTGGTTCCCGCTCGTTGCCCTGCTGCTGGCGCCGGTCATCTTCATCGCGCTGTCGGTCGTGCGTGCCTGGCGCGTCGCCGAAGGCGCCGGCAACTACACGAGCTGCCACGACTGCTTCTGGCTGCCGACGTTCGGCCACGACGCGTGGCTGTTTGCGGTCATGTTGATCGCGCTGGCGCTCGGGCTGGTCGTGCGCTGGCGCGTGCCGGCCTTCGTCTGCCGGCTCGTCGCCGCGCTGATACTGGCCATCTTCGCCGCCGACATCGCGCTCGATTCGCTGCTTTCGAGCCGTCTCCATTTTGGCGACGTGCTGCGCTTCGGCCGCCACATCGACGCGGACTTCAGCGTCGCAAGCGCCGCCTTCGCGTCCTCGCAGAGCCTGGGCCGCACCGCCTTCGGCCTGCTGGTCATCGCCGTCGTGGTCGGCCTGTGCGCAGCGACGCGGAGGCGCCCGAAGCTCGCCGCCGCGTTTGCGATCGGCGCGGCTGCATCGCTCGCCTTCTGCGCGTTCGCACTGTCGCGTCCCGTGCGCTACGTCAACCAGATCTTCACCTGGAACTTCGTCGAGGCCAACCTGCCGCAGGGCCGCATGAAGTCGTTCTCGGCCTCGTTCATCGCCGAACAGCGGCGTCGCGTCGAGGCGCTGCCGAAGACCTGCGCAAAGTCGCCGGAGCCGTTCGGAGGCAGCGTCATCGTGCTGCTCGTCGAATCGCTTTCGTCCTGGCACAGCCGGCTGCTCGGCAGCTCGCGCGACTGGACGCCTGAGCTCGACGCGATCGCGCGCGAAAACCACTACTTCACCCATTTCTACGCGAACGGCTTCACGACCAGCACGGCAGAGATCGCCGTCATCGCCGCACAACCGCCGCTGGCGCCGGCCGGCAAGCTGCTGTTCGGATTCTCCGACTATACCGCGACGGACGGGACGCTGCCGGACATCGCGCACCGCTCCGGCCGCGAAGCCGCGTTCTTCACGACCGGCGATGTTTCGTTTCTCGATTTCGGCGACTGGTTGCGCCAACTCGAGTTCGATGTCGTCGGCAGCAGCGCCGATCCGTTCTACCGCGGCATGAAGCGCTGGCAGTTCGGCGCGGCGGAGGACAGGGCTTTGTACGATCGTTTCCTCCGGTGGCTCGACACGCGCGACGGCGAGCGCCCGTTCGTCGCGACGCTGCTGACGGTGAGCACGCATCCGCCGTATGTCGATCCGCGTTCCGGCAGGATCGACCCCGAAAACGCGTTCCGGTATGTCGACGCCGAGATCGGACGTTTCTATCGTGAGCTGAAAGAGCGCGGCTTTCTCGATCACGGCGTCCTGCTGATCCTCGGCGACCACCGCACGATGACGCCGCTGCACGAGGAGGAATACCGGCAGCACGGCGAGCGCGCCTTCGCGCGCGTTCCGCTCGTCGTCGCCGGCGCCGTCGATCTGCCCAAAGTGGTCGACGCGCCGTTCCAGCAGACCGACATCGGCCCTTCGATCGCCGATCTCGTCGGCCTCGACGCATGCAACTCGGCTTTCACGGGCCATTTCCTGCGCACCGATCCGAAGCCGGCCGGCTACGTACTACACGTTCGCGGCGACGACCGCGACCGGCTCGACGTGTACTGGGACGACGAGGTGTCGGCCTTCCACTATGACGGCGACGCGAGCGGCTGGCTCACCAAGCCGCCGCCCGACGCCGCAGACGTCGCGGCATGGATCGACGTGCACCGCGACCGGGATGCGGAAGCGCCTCCGAGAGCGTCGGAGCCATAGGAGATTGCGCCGGCGGTGCTCAGCGCACCAGCGCGAGCGAGAGCGCCGGCCAGTACGTGATAACCAGCACCGCCGCGAGCAGGATGAGGAAGAATGGCAGGCTCGCGCGCACCAGCGTCACGACCGGCTTGCCGAAGCGCATGCTCGCAATGAAGAGGTTCATGCCGACCGGCGGCAGGAAGATGCCGAGCTGGAGGTTGGCGAGAAACACGATGCCGAGGTGGACCGGATCGATCTCGTAGTGCATCGCGACCGGCAGCACCAGCGGCACCAGGATGATGATCGCCGGAAAGCCTTCCAGCAGCATCCCGAACACGAGCAGGAACAGGTTCAGCACGAGCAGGAACATGCCCTTGCCGGTGATGCTGCCCTGGATCGCGTTGAACAGCTTCTCGGGCACTTCGGCGTCGATCAGCCAGTTGGTCAGCGCGAGCGAGAAGCCGAGGATCACCAGGATCGCGCCCACCAGCAGCATCGCCTCGCGCGCGACGCACGGCAGCTTCGCGAGCGGGATCTCACGGCGGATCAGCACGGTCACGATCAGCACGTAGAGCGCCGTCGCGGCCGCTGCCTCGGAGGCGGCGAGCTTGCCCGAGTAGATGCCGCCGAGGATGACGAACGGCAGCGGAATCTCCCAGCCCGCATCAAGCAGCGCAGCGCGCAGCTCACGCGCGCTGGTGCGCTCGCGCACGACGCCCGCACGACTCGCGTACCAGATGCTGTAGGCCGCAAGCATGACGATCATCAGCGCGCACGGCAACACGCCGGCCTTGAACAGCGCGTCGATGTCGACAGGCGGCGTCGTGTGGAACTGCTGTGCGACCACACCGTACAAGATCAGCGGCATCGACGGCACGAGGATCAGGCCGAGGCTGCCCGATGCGGTGAGCAGGCCCAGCGAAAACCGCTCGCCGTAGCGCGCATGGAGCAGCGCGGGATACAGCACGGCACCGAGCGCCACGATTGTCACGCCCGTCGCGCCCGTGAACGCCGTGAACATTGCGCAGGCGATGACCGCGACGATCGCGAGCCCGCCCGGAAGCCAGCCGAGCAGCGCGTTGCTGACGCGCACGAGCCGTTGCGGTGCGCGGCTTTCCGCGAGGAGATAACCGGCCAGCGTGAACAGCGGAATCGCGATCAGCGCCGGCATGTCCGCGAGCCGGTAGAACTCCACCGCGACGGCGGCGCCAGGCTGTCCTGCCGCGTGAAAGCCGAGCAGCGCGACCGCCGCGATCAGCGCGAACAGCGGCGCGCCGAGCACCGCGAGCACGATCAGCGCGATGCCGGCCAGCAGGATCACGGCAGCTCCGGCGCGAGCGCGGGCGCGTCGCTCCGCGGCGGCATGAAGGCACGGAGCGCGAGTCGGATCGCGAGCAGCGCGAATCCGATCGGCAGGATGGCCTCGACGATCCACGCCGGAATACCGGCAACGGGCGCGCCGCCATCGAAATCCAGCGCGACGAGCTCTCCGCCGTACCACGCCATCGCCGCGCACATCGCCGCCGCGAACAGCAGCGCTATGCCCCGCGCGATGCGGCGAGCGCGCCCGTGCAGGAAATGCGTCAGCAGATCGAGGCCGATGTGCTTGTCATCGCGCGCGGCGGCGAGCGCGCCCAGCATCGCGGCCCAGAGCACCATGGCGCGCAGCAGCGGATCGGCCCAGGCGAAACCGGTCTCGAACAGGTTGCGCAGCACGATCTGCGCGCCGGCCAGCACCACCATGGCCAGCACGATCAGCGCGATCAGCGCGGTTTCGGCGCGCTCGACGAGCTCGACGAAGCGCCTTGCCGTCCGGCTCACTGTGTTCCGCCGCGGGCTTCGGCGAGGGCTGCGTCGAGCGCCTTCTGCAGCTCGGGACTGAAGGCGTGCTGCGCGGTCAGCTGCTTGTAGGTTTCCGCACCGACACCTTCCCAGCGCGAGCGCTCCGCCGCCTCCGGCGTGAAGAACGTGACGCCCTGCTTCCGGAGTGCCTCGCGTGCGGAGGCGTTGTCGCTGCGATTGATCTTCTCCAGGCGGGCAAATCCGGCCGTGAACTCGTCGGATACGACCTTGCGATCCGCTTCGCTCAGCGCGTCGAACGCCTTCTTGTCGAGCAGCACTTCGCCGACGACATAGATGACCGGCATGTCGACCACATGCTTGATCTTGGTGTGCCACTGGAACGCGATGGCGCCGGAGTCGGTGTTCGCGGCGGTGTCGATGAGGCCGGTCTGCAGGCTCGTGTACACGTCCGCCAGCGGCAGCGGTATCGGCGTCACGCCGGCCGTCCTGAAGGTGAGCTCGGCGATCTCGTCGCCCTGCGGCACCCAGACCTTTGCGTTCCTGAGGTCGTCGCGCGTCCTGATGTCCTTCGTGCTCATGAGGTACGCGAAGCCGCCGCCGGACAGGCCGAGCAGCTCAAACCCCGTCTTGCGCACGGCATCCTTGATCAGCGGGTCGACCTTCGGTCGCACCTTGTCGACTTCTTCCTGATTGCGGAACAGGAACGGCACCGTGTAGATCTCGGCGTCCTTCGTGATCACGCTGGCTTCGCCGCCGGTGAATGCGCCGCCCTGGAGCTGTCCGATCTTGATCTTGCGCAGCACGGTCGCGTTGTCGCCCATGACGCCGCCGGGATAGAACTTGAGCTCGACACGATCCTCGGTCCCCTTTTTGACGGCGTCGCCTGCTGCGCGCATCTCGCGCATCCATGCGGTGCCGTCGGGCGCGACGGTCGCGATCTTGAGCGTCGTCGCGGCCGACGCCGGCAGCACCGCGAGCGCCAGCGCCAGCGAAAATGTGTTCAAAAGACGCATTCGGAATACTCCGTGCAATTCAGAAAAAGTCCTTCCCGGATTCCAGCAGCTGCTTCGCCTGCCGTTGCGCGATGACGTTGATCAGCGTCAGGCCCGGCGCGTGCGGATCGGCCGCGATCGCCTCGTTGAGCAGCCTGTCGTGCAGATCCTTGTCGAACACCAGGCGCGCATACTGTTTGGCGTAGAGCACGCGCGCCATCTGGTTGCGGCCGCCCGAAAGCGCAAGCGCCTTCTCGAAATCGGCCTTGCCGACTTCAGGCTCGCCGCCGAGCGACGCCGGCCGCAGCGTGGCCATCACGCCGAGATACATGTACGGCTCGCCGTTCATGTAATCGGGGACCAGCGCGACGACGCGATCGAGCAGCGCCTGCACACGCGGAATGTCGGCGATCGCGGCCCAGTCGCCCGTGTCGGCCTGGATGCGGCCGGCCCAGGTCGTCGCCAGGACGTAGAGCGTCGCCACGTGTTTCACGCCAGCCTTCGCCACTTCCGCCTGGAACGGCTCGAACGGCTGATCGAGCACCTTGCACAGGCCAGGAAGATCGATGCAGGTCGCGCGCCTCGCATAGTCGAAACCGTGCGCGGACAGCCGCTGCGCGCGCTCGGGATCGTCGACGAAGCCGCCGGCGTACGAGCCGTAAAGGCGTGCGCCGGCGACGAGCAGGCCCGTGTTCCGCGGATCGCCCTGGATCAGCCCGTCGACCAGCAGCAGCCAGGAAGGGATGCCGTCGCGAGCGAGCGCGATGTCGTCCTGGTTGAGGATGCCGGCGGCGAGGTTGTCCGCGAAACGCTGGCTCGCCTTGCTGACGATGCCCGCGCAACCCGCGAGAGCGGCGACGAAAATCAGCGTGGCGGCGGAGCGAAGCAAGGCGTGGATCGGCATGGCGGGCGAATGGTAGTCGAAGCGTCGTCGCACGCGCATCGCGGCGGCTCAGTCGAAGAACGTCTCCGCGGCCTCGAGGGTGTTCTCCATCAGCGTCGCCACCGTCATCGGCCCGACGCCGCCCGGCACCGGCGTGATCCAGGATGCGCGCTCGGCGGCGGGATCGAACTCGATGTCGCCGACAAGTCGTCCGTCGTCGAGCCGGTTGATGCCGACGTCGATCACCACCGCGCCGGGCTTGATCCACTCGCCCTTGATGAGCTGCGGTTTGCCGACGGCGACCACGACGATGTCCGCCCGCCGAACCTCGCCTTCGAGGTCGCGCGTGAACTTGTGGCAGGCCGTCGTCGTGCAGCCGGCGAGGAGCAGCTCCAGCACCAGCGGCCTGCCGACATGGTTCGAGACGCCGACGACGACCGCGTTCTGTCCGCGCACCGGACGATCGGTGTGCGCGAGCAGCGTCATCACGCCCTTCGGCGTGCAGGGGCGAAGGCCGCGCTGGCGCAGCGCGAGGCGGCCGACGTTGACGGCCTGGAAGCCGTCCACGTCCTTGCGCGGATCGATGCGATCGATGATCGCGGTGGCATTGAGGCCCGGCGGCAGCGGCAGCTGCACGAGAATGCCATGCACGTCGGCATCGGTGTTGAGGCGATCGATGAGCGCACCGAGCTCGCCCTCGCTCGTGCCGGCGGGCAGATCGAAATCGAACGAGCGGAAGCCGACGCGCTCGCAGGCGCGGCGCTTGTTGCGCACGTAGACCGAAGACGCCGGATCCTCGCCCACCAGCACCACCGCGAGCCCCGGCGCGCGCCTGCCCTGCGCGACGCGCGCAGCGACACGCAGCGCGACGCTGTCGAGCAGTTCATCGGCGATGCGCTTGCCGTCGAGGATACGCGCTGTCATCTTGGGGAAAGCCCTGATCGGTGCCGCATGAGCCGGGGGCCGGCAGCGTCGCTCGCGGGAAACCGCGCATTATCCATGCGGGCACCCTGGGCCTCAATCGAACTACCATGGGACGGACGCAAAGACGCGATCGATCCGGCGAAGACGGGATTCCGACATGAGCACATCGCAGACGGAGATCGAAGCGGCCGTGTTCCGGCGCCTGCTGGAACACCTCGGCCGCCGCACGGACGTGCAGAACATCGACCTGATGATCACGGCCGGCTTCTGCCGCAACTGCCTCGCCGACTGGTACCGCGAGGCCGCTGCCGAACGCGGCATCGAGATCGGCAAGGACGCCGCGCGCGAGATCGTCTACGGCGAGCCGTTCGCGGCCTGGAAGGCGAAGCACCAGAAGGAAGCCACGCCCGAACAGCTCGCCGCGTTCGAGGCCGCGCAGAAGAAGCACGCCTGAAATGTCACGGGTGAGTATCGGCCGGTCTTTTCCGACACACCCCGAGCAGAATGCAAGACGGCCGGGCCGATTCGCGCCCTATGCGGAACAGAGCTGAACGATGTCCTCGTAGCCGGTGAACACGGCGCGCTCCCCGCAGCCCGGGCATTCGGGATCACGCGGGAGCTTGAGCTCGCGGAAGCGCGTGGCGAGCGCGTCGTAGCAGAGCAGACGTCCGGCCAGTGTCTCGCCGACACCGAGCACGAGCTTGATCGCCTCGGTCGCCTGCAGCAGGCCGATGACGCCCGGCAGCACGCCGAGCACGCCGGCTTCGCTGCAGTTCGGCGCCTCGGCGGCCGACGGCGGCTCGGGAAACAGACAGCGGTAGCACGGCGAATCCGACCGGCGCGGATCGAACACGCTGACCTGTCCCGTGAAGCGATGCACGGCGCCGTACACGAGCGGAATCTTCAGCTGCCGGCTGGCGGCGCTGAGGAGATACCTCACCGGGAAATTGTCGGCGCCGTCGATGATGACGTCATGGCCCCGCACCAGGCCTTCGACGTTCGCCGCCTGCACGCGGGCCTCGTGCAGCTCCAGCCTCACAGAAGGATTCAGCGCGGCGAGCGTCAGCCTCGCCGACTCTGTCTTCGGCATGCCGATGCGCGCATCGGCGTGCAGCACCTGCCGTTGCAGGTTCGAGCGGTCGACGTGATCGTCGTCGATCAGCGTCAGCCTGCCGACGCCCGCTGCGGCGAGATAGAGCGCCGCCGGCGAACCGAGGCCGCCCGCGCCGATCAGTGCGACGCGGGCATTGCGAAGCTTCTGCTGCCCGGCGACGCCGACCTCGGGCAGCACGAGGTGCCGCGCGTAGCGTTTGGCGGCGTCCGCATCGAGCTCGCTGCACGCGACCGGCAAGCCCTCGGCCAGCCAGCGCGACATGCCGCCGCGCACGGAAGCGACGTTTTTGTAGCCGAGCTCGCACAGGGTTTCCGCCGCGAGCAGCGAGCGCCGGCCGCTCGCGCAGATCGTCAGGATTTCGCGCGAAGGATCGGCGACGAGATCGCGGATCCGTGACGGAATCTCCGCCCGCGCGAGGCCGATCGCACCTTCCGGAAGGCCGGCTGCGCGCTCGCCGTCTTCGCGGACGTCGAGCAGCACGGCGTGTGCGCGCCGGCGTGCGAGCGCCTCGGCCGGGTCGATTTCGCGAACGGCTGCTCCCGGCATGTTCGTAGTTTTCGGCAGCGGGTTCATCGCCTCAGCAGGATCCCGGCAGGAACACGATTTCGACACTTTCGCCTTCGCGCCGTTCGCGCACGTCGTCGGGCACGACGATGAGGCAATCCGCCTCCGCGACTCCGCCCAGCATGCCCGACCCCTGGCGCGCCAGCGCCGTCACCCAGAGCTGGCCGTCCTCGCCGCAAGCGATTCGCGCGCGAAGAAACTCGGTGCGATCGTGCTTCTTGCGGATCGGCGCGGCGAGGCGCGCGTGCCAGCGTCGCCTGCCTTCCTCGGCGCCCTGCATCGCCAGCAGGCCGGGCTGCACCAGCATCAGAAACGTCGCCAGCGAGGACACCGGATTGCCAGGCAATCCGAACACGATGGCCTTGCCGATCTCGCCGCAGAGGAACGGCATGCCGGGCTTCATGCGCACTTTCCAGAAATGTACGCGGCCGAGCTCGGCGACGAGACGCGGCATGTGGTCCGCCTCGCCGGCCGAAACGCCGCCGCTGCAGACGACGGCGTCGCACCTGCGCGAGGCGTCGAGCAGCGCCTCGCGCAGAGCGTCCGTGTCGTCGCGCAGGTGCGCAGCGGGTTCGGCGACGATGCCGAGCGTTTCGAGCAGGCCGCCGAGGCTGTATCGATTGCTGTCGTGGATCTGCCCGAAGCCGAGCGGCTGCGAAGGCGGCACCAGCTCATCGCCGGTGACGAGCAATGCGACGCGCGGACGCCGCGCGACCGGCACCTCGGCCTGGCCGCACGCCGCGAGCAGTCCGAGCCGCGCAGCGGTCAGTGCCGTGCCGGCACGGGCGACCGTCTCGCCCTCCGCAAGATCCTCGCCGGCCGGACGCACATTTGCACCCGCGCGCTCGTGGGGAGGAATCACGACGAAATCGCCGTCGACGCGTGCGTGCTCCTTGATGACGACGGTATCCGCGCCCTCGGGCAGCGGCGCGCCGGTGGTGATGCGGACGCATTGGTCGGCGCCGATCCCAAGCGCCGTGCCGGTACCGGCGAGCATGACGCCGGCGAGTCGGAAACGCTTCTCACGATCGCGCGGCAGGTCGGCGCCGCGCAGCGCGTAGCCGTCCATGGCCGAGTTCGCGAACGGCGGAATCGCGTGCGGCGCAACGACATCGACGGCGAGCACGCGGCCAAGCGCGCGATCGAGCGGCATCGTGTCGACGGCGACGCGACGCTGGGCGCACAGATCGACGATGCGTCGGCGCGCGTCGTCGACGGTTAGACCGGTCGGAAATTCACTCGCACGATCGAAGGGCATCGGCACAGGCCGCGAAATCCTCGGGCGTGTTGAGATTATGGAACTGCCGGTGCCGATCGGAGAAATCAACCTCGGCGGCGCCGATCGCATCCTGCCAGGCGTGGACGCCCTGCCCCGCCGCAGCCGCCTCGGCGGCGGATGCGGCAAGCTCGCGGCGATACAGCGCGAACAGCGGCTGGCGTCGCTGGCCATCATGGGCCACGACGGCCGCCGCGCCGCCGGCGTGCATCGCCGCTTCGAGCCGCGCCGCGAGATCCGCGGGCGGGAACGGACAATCCACGGGCAGCGTCAGCACACGTTCCGCAGCCGCAGTTTCAAGCGCGCTCGCGACCCCGGCAAGCGGGCCGCGGAAGCCCGCCTCGGCATCGGTGCGCACGCGCGCGTAGCGGGCGAACGCTTCCAGGTGGCGATTGGCGACAATCAGAAGATCGACTTCGCGCCCCGCGTCAGAACCGGGGACGCCCACGATGCTGCGTCGGCAATACGCAATGACCCATTCGATCAGCGGCCGATCGCCCAGGATTTCCAGGCCCTTGTCCCGGCCGCCGAGCCGCAACGCCGCTCCGCCGGCGAGAATCGCAACCGTCAGCGCAGGACGTGCCATCGCCTCGCTCAGCGCTTGCCGCGCTTGGCGCGCCGGATCATGCGCTGGCGCCGGCGCGCCTGTCCTTCGGTCAGCTCGTTGCGCTTTCCGGCGAACGGGTTCTCGCTTTCGCTGAACTCGATGCGTATCGGTGTGCCTTCGAGCTTGTAGCGCTTGCGGAAGAAGTTCTCGAGATAGCGCCGGTAACTCTCCGCGATGTGCTTCGTGCGCGAGCCGTGGATCACGATGGTCGGCGGATTCGTGCCGCCGGGATGCGCATAGCGGAGCTTGGGCGCGTGGCCGCGCACGAGCGGCGGCTGATAGCCCTGATACGCCGCTTCGAGCGCGCGTGTCAGATCGGACGAGGTGAGCTTGCGGTTGGCCGACGCGTGTGCGCGGTCGACCGCCTTCATCAGATCTCCGACACCGGTGCCATGCCTGGCCGAAATGAAGACCCGGCGCGCCCACGGCACGAAATCGAGCTTGCGATCGAGCGAAACCTTGCACTGCTCGCGCTGGTAGCGGTCGAGCCCGTCCCATTTGTTGACGGCAATGACGAGCGCACGGCCTGATTCGAGCACATGACCGATCAGCGAGGCGTCCTGGTCGGCGACACCCTCGCGCGCGTCGAGCATCAGCACGGTCACATGCGCGGCCTCGACCGATTGCAGCGATTTGATCACGCTGAATTTCTCCAGCGTGTCCTCGACGCGCGCACGGCGTCGCACACCTGCGGTGTCGATCAGCGTGTAGCGGCGGCCGTCGCGCGTCAGCGGCACGCGGATCGAATCGCGCGTGGTGCCGGGCATGTCGGACGCGATCACGCGCTCCTCGCCGAGCAGGCGGTTGACCAGCGTCGACTTGCCGACGTTCGGGCGGCCGACGATCGCGACGCGCACGCCTTCGTCGGCCAAGGGCGCGGCGTCCGCATCGGCCGCGGGCAGCAGCGGCGCGATCGCTCCGAGCAGCGGCGCGATGCCGCGTCCGTGCGCCGCCGAAAGCGGCAGCGCGCCGGCGATGCCGAGCGCCGCGAACTCGGCCAGCGCGCCATGCTCGTCGAGCCCGTCGATCTTGTTGACGGCGAGGATCAGCGGCTTTCCCGCGCGACGCAGACGGTCGAGGATGCTGCGGTCGGTCGGCAGCAGGCCGTCGCGTGCGTCGACCACGAGCACGATGGCGTCGGCTTCGGCGATCGCGATGTCGACCTGGTGTGCGGTCTGCTCGGCCAGTCCTTCCGCATCGTCGACGAGGCCGCCGGTGTCGACCACCACGAACGGCCCGCCCGCGCCGTGGCGGCAGATGCCGTAGTGCCGGTCGCGCGTGACGCCGGGCAGGTCCGCCACGAGCGCGTCGCGGGAGCGCGTCAGGACGTTGAACAGCGTCGACTTGCCGACGTTCGGCCTGCCGACGAGGGCGACTACGGGAAGCATGATGATTCCAGAGTACTCGATCGCCGCCGCGTGCAGGACGTGCTACGGGGCTGCGCGACCGTCCTTCGCTTCCCCACCACAGCTTGCGGGGAGGGCCAGGGCGAGGGAAATCGGAGTGAAACGCGTCCCAGTGAAGAGGATGGAGCGTTCACTCGGGAGTTTTCTTCACCGGCCTTGGGCGGGCCGCTCCCGTTTGCGGGAGCAGCCCAAGAAAACATCAGCGCACGCTGTAGGCCCCGATGTGCCCCTTCACGTCCTCGACGTACACCGTATCGCCGACGACGACCGGCGCGCTTTCGATCGGTTTCTTGCTGAGCCGCTCGCGTGCGGCGAACTTGCCTTCGTCGAGGCTGAGCCAGTGCACATAGCCTTCGCTGTCGCCGACGACGACGTATTTCCCCACCACCGCCGGCGTGCTGAGCCAGCGGTATTTCAGCTGATCCTGCTTCCACAGGCTCGCGCCGGTTTCGCGGTCGAAGGCCCAGACGTTGCCGTCCGCGTCGGCGATCACCACGACGTTGTCGCTTGCCGCTGCGCCGCCGTAGCTCGAAATATCGCGCTGCCACATCGGTCGCCCGCTCTCGGCCGCGACGGCGGCGACCTGGCCGCGATAGCCGACGGCCACGATATTGCTGCCGACGGGCAGCAGTTGCCCGTCGACATCGGCGAGGCGCTCGACTTCGGTGCGGCCTTCGCCGCTCGACAGAGTCTGCGCCCAGAGCGGCGCGCCGTCGGCAAGGCGCACCGCGAAAATCTTGCCGTTGTCGAAGCCATCGTAGACGGTGCCGCCGAGGATCACCGGGGGCGAATTGCCGCGCAGGCTGAGTGGCGGCACCGACTGGTCGAATACCCATCGGAGGCTGCCGTCCTTCGCATCGAGGCCCGTGAGGCGCCCATCGACGGTGCGCACGACGACGACCTCGTCCGAAATTGCGGGACGCGAAACGACTTCCGAGGAAACCGTCGCGTGCCAGCGCTCGCTGCCATCCTGGGCGGACAGCGCGTAGACGTCGCCATCGAGACTGCCCACCACGAAGAGATCGCCGGCGACGGCGGGTCCGCCGGACCAGCGCAGCGAATTCTGGCCGCGCTTCCACAGCCAGCCGCGCCGCTCTCCCAGACGCTTCTCCCAGATCGTTCGGCCTGTCGCGGCATCGATCGCCTCGATGGTGCCGTCCACGCTGGCCGCGTAGAGGCGGCCGTCCACGACCGCAGGCGCGAGCTGCGCACCGGAGTCGCCGGCACCACTGCCGACACTTTCGCTCCAAAGCTTCTGCACCTGCGTCGTCGGCGTGAATTCGGTCAGCGGCGTCGGCGGCTCGACGTTGTCTTTCTTGCCGAGGTTCTTGATCCAGTTGCAGCCGCCGAGCGCGATGCCGAGCGCCACGAGGACGAGGACGGACGAACGCTTCATGAGCCGCTGCTCTCCTTCTTGGAGGCGTCCGCGAGAGGCGCCGCTCCGAGATCGTCCAGCTTCATCTGCACGAACGAGCGGTTCGGAGCCTGCGGATCGAGGTGCGACAGCGCATCCTGATACGCCGCGCGCGCGTCGTCGTTGCGCCCCAGCTTGACAAGGATGTCGCCGCGCAGCTCGCCGGCAAGCGCCGCGTATTGGTCCTTCGGCACGGCGTCGAGGAGCTTCAGCGCGGCATCGGCATCGCCGCCGGCAAGCCTGACGCGTGCGAGATTGATGCTTGCCAGCGCTTTCAGCGCAGGCGCGCCGGCGTGATCACGCGCCCATTCGAGTTCGGATGCGGCCGTCTCGAGGTCACTTTTCTCGCTGGCGATCTCGGCGGCGCGCATCGCTGCAAACACGGCATATGCCGTGTCCGGATAGTCCTTGCGCAGCGCGTCGGCCATCGCCTTGGCGTCGTCGGCGTGCTTGTCGTCGAGCGCCTGGACGAGGGCGTGGTACTGGACCGCTGCTTCGGCGGCATGGCGCACGCGGTGCGCTTTCCATTGCTGCCAGCCGAAGATCAGCAGAAGGCCGAGCGCGATGCCGATGGCGATCGACATCGCGTTCTCGCGCAGCCACTTCTGGACGAGCTCGCCCTGCTCGTGTTCGTCAAGAACGTCAAAAGCCATGAAATCTCCATAGATTCGATCGCGCCCGAGGCACGCGCATCCGGCGGGCCGCGGCGGAACGATCCGCTGCGGCGGCGCATCGCGGGGTCGCGAAGCGGCGCAAGGTTAGCAGGAATCCGCGCGGAACCCACGGACGGCGCGCGGCCGTCCGCCGGCGCGGGTTCAGCGGCGCGTCAGAAGTCGGCCGGCACGGCTTCGGCGCCGTTCGCGCCGAAAACGCGCAGGTGCGCCACGTTCGCGCGGCGGAACGGCGCGAGGTCGATCACTTTGCCGTCTGCCCTGACTTCGGCGCCTTCGGCGTTGCCCAGCCGCACCGAAAGCGGGCCGTCGCTGGTGTAGTTGCGCTCGGAGCCGGCCGGCAGCAGCCCGTATTCGAGCTTGCTGCCGTCGGCGGCGAGAATCTCGACCCAGCTCGGCGCCGTGAGCTTCAGCACGAGCGAGTGCGCATCGGTCGCAGCCGGTGCCGCCGGAGCTTCCGGCGCCGGCGCGGACTGTTGCGTGCCGAACGGCGCCATCGAGGCGACGACGGGCATCTGTTCCTGCTTCGGCTCCGCTGCGGCAATCGGACCTGTTGCGTCCGTCGGCGGCGAGGCGGCGGACTCCGCGGAAGGACGCGCCTCCATTACATCGGATGGGGCAGACGTCGTCCCGGGCTGAGCCGGCATAGGCACCTGAATCGTCGTCGGGCTGTCGAGCGATGTCGTGCGCGCAAGATTCTGCTCGAGCCCGCCGTGCGTCGCGAGCCAGACCGCGGGCACGACGATGAGCCCCGTGAGAATCAGATAGGTCGCGCTGACCGAATAGCGATCGAAAAGATAGCGCGAGCGCGACACCTGGCCGGTTGCGACCAGCGGCGCGGCACGCATGTGCGCCGCCGCGACGCTCTCGGCCGCGACGATGGGAATATCGACGATGCGCGCGTAGCTCGAGAGATAGCCGCGCAGATAGACGCCCTGGTCGATGCCGGTGTAGTCGTCGTCCTCGATCTGCGCGATCAGGCGCAGCGGCAGCTTCAGCCGCTGCGCCACGTCGTTGCGGCTGAGGCCCTTGGCCTCGCGCGCGGTGCGCAGGCGCTTCCCGAACGAAGGCTCGGCGGCGCGCTCGGGCGCCGTCAGGTTCATCTCCCCGACCGTCTGCGGCAGGATTTCCGCGGATGTCTTGCCGTCGTGCTCAAGCTCTTCGGCTCTCATAGTGTGCCTTCCGGATGACAGCGGCAGCGCGAACTGGCCGTTGTCCTGGTCGATCGATGCACCGACTTCCTGCTCACGGGAACCCGGGCTCGCCCCTTTTGCGGCATGTTCGAATTCTGGTTTGCCGCCCTTGTTCATGACTGATTCTGCGCGTTCAGCGCCCTGGCCTGTTGTGACTCAGGAAACGATTGCAGAAGCCGGCGCGTGTAGTCGCTGGCCGCGCTGCCGTTGCCCAGCCGCAGCTCGATGTTGCGCCCCAGCATGAGGGATTCCGGCCGGGGCTGCCCCACCGATTCGAAGCGCTGGATGAAGGCGCGCGCGTTGAAAAACTCGCCCTTCTCGTACAGCACCGAAGCCAGCTGGAACAGCGCCTCGGCATTGTTCGGATCACGGTCGAGGGCCGCGCGCAGGGCCTTTTCGGCCGCGTCGCGCTTGCCCGCCTTGAGCAGGCAGGTGCCGGAATTCGTCAGCGCGACCTCGGGCGTCGCATAGAACGGGTCGGCGATGGCGCGCTCGAAATAGCTCACCGCCTCGTCATAGCGCCCGATCTTGCAGAGGAACGCGCCGTAGTTGTTGAGCTCACTGCCGCCCTTGGGCTTGAGCTGAGCGGCGCGGCGGTAGTGCTCCTCCGCCTGCTTGGGGTCGCCGATGCGCTCGTAGAGCACGGCGATGACCGTGTGCGCGTCGGCGTAGCCGTCGTCGTACGCGAGCGCCTTCTTGAGATTTTCCAGGGCGAGCTCGAGCCTGCCCTGCTCCATGTACTTCTGGCCGAGGTCCGTCCGCGTGCGCGCCGCCTCGGTACGCTCTTCCGCCGCGCTTTCCTTGCGGATGTTCGGGCCGCCACCGCTGCCGCAGGCCGCGAGCACGCCGGCGAGCGCCGCCGTCAGCGCCCAGGCGAACCGCGGCAGCAGCCGGTCACGCCGCATGCAGGGCCCCCTCTTCGAGCTTGCGCCGGAACTCGGCCTGGCGGCGCGTGCGATCCATGACCTGTCCCTTGAGCTGACCGCAGGCGGCATCGATGTCGTCGCCGCGTGTGCGGCGCACCATGGCCAGGACGTTCGCGTCGAGCAGGATCTTCTGGAACCCGCGGATCGCCTCTTCGCTGGAGCGCCGGAAGCGCGTGCCGTGGAACGGGTTGAATGGAATCAGATTGACCTTCGCGGGCAGGCGGCGCATCAGCTTGACGAGCTGGCGCGCGTGCTCGGGCCTGTCGTTGACGCCGTCGAGCATCGTGTACTCGAACGTGACCGTCGTGCGCGGGCGCCGCTGCGTGTAACGCGCGCACGCGGCGAGGAGCTCGTCGATCGGATATTTCCTGTTGAGCGGCACGAGCTCGCTGCGCAGCTCGTCGTTCGGTGCGTGCAGCGAGACGGCGAGCGAGACGTCGCTGGCCTCGGAGAGCCTGTCGATCATCGGCACGAGGCCGGCCGTGGACAACGTGACGCGCTTGTTTGCTAGCCCGAAGCCGAGATCGTCGCGCATGATGCTCATTGCGCGCACGACGTTGTCGAAGTTCAGCAGCGGCTCGCCCATGCCCATCATGACGACGTTGGTGAGCCGGCGCTGGCGGTGCGGCACGTTGCCGAGGTGTTTCGCCGCGACGAACACCTGGCCGATGATCTCCGCAGTGGCGAGATTGCGGTTGAAGCCCTGCGTTCCTGTCGAGCAGAACCGGCAGTTGAGGCCGCAGCCGATCTGCGAGGACACGCACAGCGTGCCGCGGTTGGTCTCCGGGATGAACACCGTCTCGATGGCGTTGCCGCCGTCCATGCCGAGCAGCCACTTGTGCGTGCCGTCGGCGGCCTGCTTCTCGAACAGTGTGCCGGGCGGTGCGATTTCGGCCGCGTTTTCGAGCTTTTCGCGCAGCGCCTTGCCGAGATCGGTCATCGCCGCGAAATCGGTGGCGTGACGGTGATAGATCCACTTCATCACCTGCTCGGCGCGATACGGCTTCTCGCCGAGCTGCGCGAACACCTCGCGCAGACCTTCGCGGTCGTAGTCGAGCAGATTGATCTTCGCCGTCGTCACGCTAGAAGTCCTTCAGCGCGGGCAGAGTTCGGTCTCTGAAAAAAAGTACCCAATTTCCACTCTTGCAGTTTCCGGCGCGTCGGAGCCGTGCACCGCGTTGGCGTCGATCGACTGCGCGAAATCGGCACGGATCGTGCCCGGCGCAGCCTTCTGCGGATCGGTCGCGCCCATCAGGTCGCGGTTCTTCGCGATGGCGTTCTCGCCTTCCAGCACCTGGATCATCACCGGCCCCGAAATCATGAAATCGACGAGCGGCTTGAAGAACGGGCGCTCGCGATGCACGGCATAGAAACCTTCCGCTTCGCGGCGCGAAAGATGCTTCATCTTCGCTGCGACGATCCTGAGGCCCGCTTTCTCGAAACGGCTGTAAATCTCGCCGATGACGTTCTTGGCGACGGCGTCCGGTTTGATGATGGAAAGCGTGCGCTCCAGCGCCATCGCTGTGTATCTCCTGTGGTATCGAATGGGGAAGGGTGCGAGCCCGCCGCTTGTCGTGGCCCCAAACATGCGGCAATCCGCAGGCTTAGCTCACAAATCCGCGTCCGATTCTAGCTAAAACTTCACTTGCTTTGCACCCCTTTTCGGTTCGCGTTGTTTGACCCGTCACGCTCGTCAGCCGTAGGATTTCAAACGAGCGTTTGAGCCCGCCGGCAACCACGAACCATTTCGATCCCCCCTCGTCCCGTGAACTCGCCCCACTTTTCGACTCGCGAACGCATCCTCGGCGCCGCCGAAACCTTGTTCGCGCGGCACGGATTCGCCGGCGCGTCGCTGCGCCAGGTCACGGCTGCGGCGAACGTCAACCTCGCGGCCGTCAACTATCACTTCGGTTCGAAGGACAACCTGATCGAGGAAGTGTTCCGCCGCCGCCTCGACGAGTTGAACGCGCGTCGCCTCGCTGCGCTGGAGGCGGCTCTCGCCGCCTCCCCGCCCCGGCTCGAAGCCGTGCTCGGCGCCTTCATCCGGCCCGCGCTCGAGCTTTCGCTGGACCAGGGCGGCGGCCACGCGTTCATGCGCGTGCTCGCACGCGCCTACGCCGAGCACGACGAGCGCCTGCGCAAGTTCCTGTCCGACAATTACGGGCACGTCCTGCGCGAATTCGCGGCCGCGTTCGCCCGCCTCCTGCCGCACCTGGGCAAGGAGGAGCTCTACTGGCGACTCGATTTCATCACCGGCGCGCTGACGCACTCGATGGCCGATTTCGGCCCGATGAAGCGCCGCGGCAACGTCTCCGAGGAAGCCCATCGCGAGCGTGCCGCCGAACATCTGATCCGCTTCGCCGCTGCCGGCCTCGTCGCGCCGTGAGCGGCCGCCCCGCTACATTCCTGGGAGTATCCGCATGACATCCGCTCGTTTGCGTGTCCGCAAGGCCGCCGTCCTCGGCGCCGGCGTGATGGGCGCGCAGATCGCCGCGCACCTCGTGAATGCCGATGTCGAAACCGTCCTGTTCGATCTCGCCGCCAAGGGCCCGGACAGGAACGCGATCGTGCAGAAGGCGATCCAGAACCTCGGCAAGCTTTCGCCGAGCCCGCTGGCCGAGAAGAGCCGCGCCGCGACGATCGTTCCGGCCAACTACGACGAGAATCTCGAATGGCTTCGCGACTGCGATCTCGTGATCGAGGCGATCGCCGAGCGCCTGGACTGGAAGCTCGAGCTTTATCGCAGGATTGGGCCGTATCTGTCTGATAAATCTATATTGGTCAGCAATACGTCAGGCCTTTCGATCGCTTCCCTGGCCGAGGCGCTGCCGGAAAATGTGCGCGCCCGTTTCTGCGGCGTGCATTTCTTCAATCCGCCGCGCTACATGCACCTGGTCGAGGTGATCGCCGCCGCCGACACCGACGGCGACGTGCTCGCCGACCTCGAAGCGTTCCTGACGACGACGCTGGGCAAAGGCGTCGTTCGAGCCAAGGACACGCCCAACTTCATCGGCAACCGCATCGGCGTCTTCTCGATCCTGGCGACGATGCACCATACCGAGGCGTTCGGCCTCGGCTTCGATGTCGTCGACGCGCTGACCGGTCCCGCGATCGGGCGGCCGAAGAGCGCGACCTATCGCACAGCCGACGTCGTCGGTCTCGACACGATGGCGCACGTCATCCAGACGATGGCGGACACCCTGCCCGACGATCCGTGGCACCTCTACTTCAAGCCGCCCGCCTGGCTCACCGCGCTGATCGAGCAGGGCGCGCTCGGCCAGAAGAGCGGCACCGGCATCTACCGCAAGGTCGGCAAGGACATCCTGGTGCTCGATCCGGCCAAACGCGACTACCGTCCCTCGGCGCAGGAAACCAGCGCGGAAGCCGCAGCGATCCTCGCGATCAAGGATCCCGCCGAAAAATTCGCGAAGCTGCGCGCTTCGGGCGATCCGCAGGCGCAGTTCCTGTGGGCGATGTTTCGGGATCTCTTCCACTACACGGCATTTCACCTCGCCGGGATCGCAGACACCGCCCGCGACGTCGATTTCGCGATCCGCTGGGGCTACGGCTGGAAGCTGGGCCCGTTCGAGACCTGGCAGGCCGCCGGCTGGCGGGACATCGCCAAGTGGATCGCCGAGGACATCGCCGCAGGCAGGGCGATGAGCGATGCGCCGCTGCCGGCATGGGTCACCGACGGGCGCCGCGGCGTGCACCACGCGTCAGGCTCATATTCGCCCGCAAGCGGCAGGGACGAGCCGCGCTCCATGGCGCCGGTCTACAAGCGGCAGCTCTTTCCGGATCCGTTGCTCGGAGAGACGTTCGACACCGGCACCACGGCGTGGGAGAACGCCGGCGTCAGGCTCTGGCACCTCGGCGATGATGTCGGCATCGTCTCGTTCAAGACCAAGATGAACACGGTGAACGACGCCGTGCTCGACGGCCTGCAGCGCGCGGTCGAGGAAGCGGAACGCTCGTTCAAGGCGCTGGTGCTCTGGCAGACCGGCGAGCCGTTCTCGGCCGGCGCCGACCTCAAGGGCGCGCTCGCGCTGCTGCAGGCCGGCAGGATCGCCGATTTCGAGGCGATGGTCGCGAGTTTTCAGGCCATCAGCATGCGCATCAAGTACTCGCAGGTGCCGGTCGTCGCCGCGGTGCGCGGCATGGCGTTCGGCGGCGGCTGCGAGTTCCAGATGCACTCGGCGCGGACGGTCGCGGCGCTGGAAAGCTACATCGGGCTCGTCGAAGCAGGCGTGGGCCTGCTGCCGGCGGGCGGAGGGCTCAAGGAGATCGCGCTGCGCGCCTCGCGCGCGGCCATCGACGGCGATCCGTTCCCGCAGCTCAGGAAGATGTTCGAGACCGTCGCGATGGCCAAGGTTTCGGGCAGCGCGCTCGAAGCCAAGCAGCTCGGCCTCCTGCGCGAGAGCGATGTCGTCGTGTTCAACGCGTTCGAGCTGCTCTACGTTGCGAAGCAGGTGGCCGCCTCGCTGGCCGAGTCCGGCTGGCGCCCGCCACTGCCGGCCCGCGACATCGTTGTCGCCGGCGACGTCGGCACTGCGAGCCTCAAGATGATGCTCGTCAACATGCTCGAAGGGCGATTCATCTCCGAGCACGATTACGAGATCGCCGCGCGCATCGCCGACACGCTGTGCGGCGGCGCCATCGAGCGCGGCTCGGTCGTCGACGAGCGATGGCTGCTGGACCTCGAGCGCAGGCATTTCGTGGAGCTGGCACAGATGGCCAAGACGCAGGAGCGCATCGCGCACACGATGGCGACGGGAAAGCCACTCAGGAACTGAACACGAACCTTCGTCGTTCCCGCGAATAGCGGGGACCCTGCGCCTTCGAGGCCGAAGGAAAAGGCACTGGGTCCCCCGCTTTCGCGGGGACGACGAGCGAAGGAAGAGCTCACATGACCCGACAGATCCAGGACGCCTACATCGTCTCTGCCGTGCGCACGCCGGTCGGCAAGGCGCCGCGAGGCGTGTTCCGTAACACGCGGCCGGACGACCTGCTCGCCCACGTGCTGCGCGAAGCCATCCGGCGCGCGCCCGGCATCGACGTCGCGCGCATCGGCGACGCGATCATCGGCTGCGCGATGCCCGAGGCCGAGCAAGGCATGAACGTCGCGCGTATCGGCGTGCTGCTGGCCGGCCTGCCGGACACGGTGCCCGGCATGACGATCAACCGCTTCTGCTCGTCCGGCCTGCAGGCGATCGCGCTCGCGGCCGATCGCATTCGCCTGGGCGAAGCCGATCTCATGCTCGCGGGCGGCACCGAATCGATGAGCATGGTGCCGATGATGGGCCACAAGATCGCCATGAACCCCGCCGTGTTCGCCGACGACAACGTCGCGATCGCCTACGGCATGGGCATCACGGCCGAGAAAGTCGCCGAGCGCTGGAAGATCACGCGCGAGCAGCAGGACGCGTTCGCATTGCAGAGCCATCAACGCGCGCTCGCTGCCATCGCGAACGGCGAGTTCGCCGACGAGATCGCGCCCTACCCGCTCGACGACCGCTATCCCGACCTCGCGAAGCGCTCGATCACGACCGACGCGCGCCGCATCGACACCGACGAAGGCCCGCGCAAGGATACGAGCCTGGAAGCGCTTGCCAAGCTCAAGCCCGTGTTCCGCATGGGCGGCAGCGTGACCGCCGGCAATTCGTCGCAGACCTCCGACGGCGCCGGCGCCGTCGTCCTCGCGAGCGAGCAGGCGATCAAGGACTACGGCCTCACGCCGCTCGCGCGCTTCGTCGGCTTCGCCGTCGCCGGCGTGCCGCCCGAGATCATGGGCATCGGCCCCAAGGAAGCGATTCCGCGTGTGCTGAAGCAGACCGGCATCGCGAAGGACCGGCTCGACTGGATCGAGCTCAACGAAGCGTTCGCCGCGCAATCGCTCGCGGTGATGCAGGATCTCGACCTCGATCCCGCCAGGGTCAATCCGCTCGGCGGCGCCATCGCGCTTGGCCATCCGCTCGGCGCGACCGGCGCGGTGCGCACGGCGACACTCGTACACGGCCTGCGTCGCCGCAAGCAGAAATACGGCATGGTCACGATGTGCATCGGCACCGGCATGGGCGCGGCGGGAATTTTCGAGGCGGTTTGACCGCCTTTTGCCACCGATCAAGATCGGTGGCCAAGGCCCACACCGTGTTCCCGGAAATCAGGCGAGCCGCGTCCCATTCGGCACCGGCCGCTCGACCGCGGTAAGGACCACACCGGCGTCGGTGGGAAAACCCGTCAGCAGGAATTCCGAGCGGAACGGACCGATCTGCTTCTCCGGAAAGTTGATGACGCCGACGATCTGCCGGCCGACGAGCTCGTGCGGCGCGTACAGCGCCGTGACCTGCGCGCTGCTTTTCTTTTCGCCGTGCGGGCCGAAGTCCGCCCAGATCTTGTACGCAGGCTTGCGTGCCTCGGGAAACGGCTCGACGCGTGTCACCGTGCCGGCGACGATCAGCACCTTCTCGAAATCGGCCCAGGCGATGCGCTCGCCGACATCGGCGCTCATTTCGACGCAGCCTCGACGACGCCCTCGCGCTCGAGCCCGACCTGCACCCAGCCGAGATTGATGCCGATGCGCGTCGCTTCCGGATTGGCCCAGGCATACGCCAGCGTGCTGCCGCTGGCGTCGTCGACGACGGATAGTTTCAACACCGGCACGTCGCCGTCGCGATAGGTCAGCCGTTCCAGCGCGAGCGAATAGCCGCTGGCGCTTCCGTCGCGCCACTTCAGCGGAGCGCGTCCGCCTTCGCTGCCGAGCCTGAGCTCGCGGTTCATGTGCCAGTCGCGGCTTGTCGCGTCGGCCTTCGGGCCGCCGCCGTTGACCGCCGCCCAGCCGCCGAACCAGCGCACGAGCCGTGCGTCCTCGCGTGCGTCCGCGCCACGCGCCTGATCGGCGTAGAGACGCACGCGCAGCCACTCGCCTTCGTGCTCGATGCTGATCGGCAGCAGCGCGGCCGTCGCGCCGATTCCGGGCGCGATCGCGGTGCACGCAGCGATGTCCGCACTCGCGTGCAAATGTCCGCCGCTGTTCGTGCCATGCAACGCGCAGGCATCGAGCGCGGTCCACTGCTGGGAATCGAATGCTGCAGCGGCTGCCGGCGCCGCAACCAGCGCGCGGTGCGGTATCAGCAGGACGGTCCCGTCGGATTGCGCCGTGCGCCGCATCGCCCAGGCGGCTTCGAGCACGGGATTCGCGTCGAGCCGCACGTGCCAGATCGACCAGTCGGCATCTTTCGCCGATTCGATGGAGACGACGACATGCGGCGGCGCCACGGTGCCGGACGCGGCTTCCTGCGCCCGCCAGACCTGCTCGTGATTGTCGAAGACGTCGGCGACGGGACTCGCCCCGGCAGTGGCGTGCGTGGCCGTGTCGGCGCGCCTCACGTCGTGACAGCTGAGGATCGATGACGCCACCAGGACGACGAGCAAGCGCTTCATTCGCGAAAGCATAGCAGCGAACGCGGCGCAAACGGTCGCAGTGAAGCGGCCGCAGACGTCGGCGTCGACCCTATGCCTAGATCCGCTCCAGCGCCTTGTCGAGATCGCGGATCAGCACCTCCGGCTCTTCGAGTCCGATCGAGAGCCGCACGAGGTTGAGCGGCAGCGCGCCGGGAGGATGCAAGGGCGCATCCGGCGGATGCACGACCGCGACGGGAAACAGCAGCGACTCGTAGCCACCCCACGACACCGTCATCAGGAAGCGCCGGAGGCCGTCGCAGAAACGCTCGACGGCGGCGACGTCGGGCGCGTCGAGCTCGATCGTCAGGAGACCGCTCGAGCCGCGCAGCTGCCGCGCGCCGAGCCCGAGCTGGGTGTTGCCGGTTGCGGAGGGCGAATAGACGCGGCGCACCTTCGGGTGCGCTTCGAGGAACGCGAGCACCTCGGCCGTCGTCGCCGCGATGCGCTGCATGCGCAACGGCAGCGTGCGCAGCCCGCGGATCATCAGCCAGGCGTCGTGAGGCGCCAGGATCGCACCCAGCGTCATGTACGGCCCGCGGAACACCTCGCGGATCAGCTCGCGCTGCGCACACAGCGCGCCGGCGACGACGTCGCTGTGACCATTGAGATACTTCGTCGCCGAATGCGCGACCATGTCGATGCCGAGCGCGAGCGGCGACTGGTTCAGCGGCGTGGCCCAGCTGTTGTCACAAAGTGTGCGGATGCCGCGCGCCTTCGCAAGCTCGGCCACGGCTGCGAGGTCCTGCTGTTCGAACGTCATCGAGTTCGGGCTCTCGAGCACGATCAGGCGCGTCGCGTCGGTCAGCGCGCGCTCAAAGTTCGCGATGTCGGTGCCGTCGATGAAGCTCGTCGTCACGCCGAAGCGGCCGAGCAGATCGCGCAGCACGGCACGCGTCCAGCTGTACGGCCGCGCGACACAGATCGCGTGATCGCCCCCGCGGACGCTCGCGATCACGGCCGCGGAGATTGCCGCGGCGCCACTCGCGAACATCAGGCAGTCTTCGGCGCCTTCGAGCGCCGCGACCTTCCTGCGCAGGATTTCGACGGTCGGATTGTTGCCGCGCGTGTAGACGTGATTGGCGAGCTCGTCGCGGAAGCCTTCGCGCATCGCGGCGACCGTCGGAAACGCGAAGATCGACGACTGCACGATCGGAGGCGCGACGGCGCCGTAATAGCGTTCGCGGTCTTCGCCCAGGTGATTGATGATGTAGCTGAGGTCCATGTCGTCGGTCGCCGTGGCTGCCGCGGAGCGGCCACGCTTTGTAAGGCCACGCGCACGCGCGTGCAAGCGCGGCAGCTCCGCAGGCGCGCAAGGGTTGCGCTCACGGACACGGGTGGTATGGTGTTTCGTCGCTCGTGACGAGCCACGCGCCATTCAGGGGAAATCGGCATGTCGATACAACTCGTCTTGCGCTGCGCCGCGTTTGCGGCGGCGCTCGTGCCGCTTGCCGTCACGGCGGCGGTCTACACGGTCACCAATACCAACGACAGCGGCAGCGGATCGCTGCGCGACGCGATGCTGCTCGCCAACGCGCACGCCGGTTTCGACGAGATCCATTTCGCAATTCCCGGCAGCGGCGTGCACACGATTGCGTTGGAGAGCGAGTTGCCCAGCATCATTTCTCCCGTGCTGATCGACGGCTACACACAGCCCGGTGCCAGGGTGAACACGGCCGGTGTCGGCACGAACGCGGAGCTCATGATCGAGCTGCGCCCTGCAACGAGCCTCAACCACAGCGGCTTGATACTGCTCGCGGGCAGCAGCGGCAGCACGATACGCGGCCTTGTCGTGAACCGCTTCGACGGCGTACAGATCAACGCGACGGCGGGTGGTATCGACTGCGTCATCACCGGGAACTTCGTCGGCACCGATCCGACCGGGACGATCGGCTATCCGGGTGGTCCCGGCACGCGCGTCGGCATCTCGGCGGCCGGGGCGCGCTGCCGCGTCGGCGGTCCGACGCGCGGCGACCGCAATCTCGTTTCCGGTCTCAGCAACGTCGGCATCTCGGCAACCGGCGACGATGTCGTCGTCCAGGGCAATCTCGTCGGCACGACCGCGGACGGCGGCGCCGCGTTAGGCAACTCCCGCGGCATCTCGGTCGGTTCGACGACGCCGGGCTTCGTGACACACAACGTCGTGGTCGGCGGCATCATCAGCGGCACGCAGACGCCCTACAACGTCGTCTCCGGCAATGCTGGAGACGGCATCGAAATCGTCTCCGGTGAGGGGCACCGCATCGAAGGCAATCTCGTCGGGCTCGCCGCATTTCCGATCGCCACGATACCAAACGGCGGCGCCGGCATTCACGTCTCGGGCGGCTCGCTGATCGACATCGGCAGCGCGCTCGATGGCGGCGGCAATGCGGTCGCCGGCAATCTCGATGCCGGCATCCTGGTGAGCGGAACTTCGACGAGCGAGCCGCAAGGCGTCTTCATCGTCGGCAACACGGTGTTCGGGAATGGCGACATCCCCATCGACCTAGCCCCCGGCAATGTCGAGGGCGTGACACCGAACGACACGTTCGACATGGATCCCGGACCGAATTCGCTGCAGAACTTCCCGGTGCTCGGGCCGGTCACCTACACCGCGGCGGAAACGCACATCCACGGCCGCCTGCACTCGACGCCCGACGAGGTGTTCCGCATCGATCTCTACACCGTCTCGTCCTGCGACCCAAGCGGTCACGGCGGCGCGTCGTCCTACGTCGGCCTTGCCGGCGTCGTCACCGATCTCTCGGGCAACGCCGAGTTCGACATCGTCGTGCCCTCGATCCTGGATTCCGGCTTCGCGACGGCAACGGCGAGCCGCGCCGTGGACCTGGCGACATCCGAGTTCTCGGCCTGCCTTCAGCTCGGCGATCGCATCTTCGCCGACGGTTTCGACGGCTGAAAGCGGATCCGCAACACGAAGACGTTCAAAGCGTGTCGAGGAACCTGCGCGTGGCCGCGCCGATCTGCTCGTCGTGCAAGGCCATGTGCAGCGTGGCCTGCACCAGTCCGAGCTTGTTGCCGCAGTCGAAGCGCGTGCCGGCAAAGCGATAGGCGAGCACGGGCCGCTCCGCAAGCAGCGCTTCGATTGCGTCGGTCAGCTGGATCTCGCCGCCTGCGCCCGGCGTCGTCTTTTCGAGCAGCTCGAAAATGCGCCCAGGCAGCACGTAGCGCCCGACGATCGCGAGATTCGACGGCGCGACGTCGGGCTTGGGCTTCTCGACGACGAGGCGGATCTTCGAAGAACGGTCGGACAACGGCACCGCATCGACGATGCCGTACTTGTCGGTCTGCTCGCGCGGCACTTCCTCGACCGCGATCACGCCTGCATCTTCCTTGATCGACAGCTCGGCCATCTGGCGCAAGGCGCCGGGGCCGGAACCGGTCCATATCAGGTCATCGGGCAGGATCACGCCGAACGGCTCGTCGCCGACCACGGGTTTCGCGCACAGCACCGCGTGACCCAGGCCCAGCGCCTCCGGCTGCGTGACGAACACACAGCGCACACCGGACGGCAGCGTGCCCGTCACGAGCTCGAGCAGCGCCTCCTTGCCGGCTTCGGCGAGCTTGGATTCAAGCTCGTAGGCCTTGTCGAAGTAGTCCGCGATCGCGTGTTTGTACCGGTTGGTGACGAACACCAGCGTATCGGCTCCGGCGTCGACGGCCTCATCCACCGCGTACTGGATCAGCGGACGATCGAGCACCGGCAGCATTTCCTTGGCGACGACCTTGGTCGCCGGCAGGAAGCGCGTGCCGAGGCCAGCCACGGGAAAGACGACCTTGCGCAAACGTTTATGCATTCTTCTACCTCAGGGACACCTCATGCGGACCGCGAGCCGATCGGAATGACTTCCGCGGCGGCGCCGCGCTCGTGAGCGGCGAATTCGGGCAGGAGCTGGTCGAGCACGCGCCGCAGCGTGTCTTCGTCGTAGTCGCGCACGGCGACCGCCGCCTGGCGCAGCTGCGCGGTGAGCAGGCTCCACGACATGCTGCGCGGCTGCGCAAGGAAGATCTTCGCGTGGGTCGTGTCGCTGTAGTTCTCCAGCGGATGGAACAGCTCCTCGAACAGCTTTTCGCCGGGCCGAAGGCCCGTGTAGATGATCGGGATCTCGCCCTCGGACGACTTGCCAGCGAGCCGGATCATCTGCTCTGCGAGATCGCGGATGCGCACCGGCTCGCCCATGTCGAGCGCGAAGATCTCGCCGCCGTTGCCGAGCACGGCCGCCTGCAGGATCAACTGGCAGGCTTCCGGAATCGTCATGAAATAGCGGGTGATTTCGGGATGCGTCACCGTGACCGGGCCGCCCGCGCGGATCTGCTCGCGAAAGCGCGGCACCACCGAGCCCGCGGAATCGAGCACATTGCCGAACCGGACCGTGATGAAGCGCGTGCGAGACTGCGCGGCGAAATTCTGGCAGAAGAGCTCGGCGACGCGCTTGCACGCGCCCATCACACTGGTCGGGTTGACTGCCTTGTCGGTCGAGATGAGCACGAAGCTGCCCGCCCCGTGGCGATCCGCCGCTTCGGCGACGACCTGGGTGCCGATCACATTGTTGCGAAACGCTGCGCGCAATTGCCCCTGCAGCAGCGGCACGTGCTTGTAGGCGGCGGCGTGGAACACGACTTCGGGCCGCGCCGTCGCGAACACGCGCTCGCAGGCCGCGGCGTCGGTGCAGTCGCCGAGCCTGGCATCGAGCAGAAGGTCGGGGTGCGCCGCGCGCAGCTCCTGCTCGATCATGTACAGGTTGTATTCGGAGAGTTCGAACACCGTCAGCGACTCGGCGCCAAGCCGCGCGATCTGGCGGCAGAGCTCCGCGCCGATCGAGCCGCCGCCCCCGGTGATCAGCACGCGCTTGCCTGCGAGCTGCGTGCGCATGGCGGTCCAGTCGAGCTGCACCGGATCGCGGCCGAGCAGGTCCTCGATCGCGACTTCCTTGAGCTCGTTGAAGCTCGCGCGCCCGGCGACGACGTCCTCGAGGCGCGGCACGGTGCGGAACGGCAGGTTGCAACTTTCGCAGAGATCGACCGCGCGACGCATTTCCGCCTTGGTCGCCGACGGCATCGCGATGACGAGCATCTCGGCCGCGGTCTCGCGCGCGATGCGGGGCAGCTGGTCCAGCCCGCCGAGCACCGGCACGCCATGCACGCGCGCGCCGCGCAGGGAGGCGTTGTCGTCGAGAAAGCCGACCGCGAGATAGCGGTTCTCGCGGCGCAGGTCGCGCACGAGCGCCTCGCCCGCCTTGCCGGCACCGAGCACGAGCACGCGTTGACTCGGCGCGCGCGTCGAGAAATCGAGCCGGCTGTCCTTCCAGTAGCGATACAGGAGACGCGGCGTGCCGAGCAGCACGGCGAGCACGAGCGGGTACACGGTGAGCACCGTGCGCGGCACCGTGGCGAGGCGGTTGTAGAGGAACAGCGTGATGGCGATCGCGAGCGCGCCGAGCACGGCGGCCTTCACGATGTTCCAGAGATCAGGCACGCTCGCAAAGCGCCACAGGCCCTTGTAGAGCCCGGTCCACCAGAAGATCACGCCCTGCGCGGCGAGCACGAAGCCGACCTCGGGCCCGAACAGGGCCACCGGCGGCGGATTCGGCTCCAGCGACCAGCGCAGCGCGCTGACCGCGATCCACGCGATCCACACCATCACCATGTCGTGCAGGACGACGGCGAGGCGCGGATGAATAGCGGCGATCAGGTTACGCACCGGCATGACTGCCCTGTCGGCGTGGACGGTTCAGGCAAAGGCGCTTTCCGGCGATCCAGACCGCGACGCCGAGCAGATAGACGCCGGCGACGGCGGCGAGGCCTTGATCCGGCGTCGCCGCCTGCAGGGCGACCGCGCCGGCGTCGCGGTTGATCCACACCACGACCGGCACGACGACGAGGAAGTTCCACGCAGCGTACATCGCGACCACGCGCGCGTGGCTGCCGCCGCGCCGCGCCAGCCACTGGTACAGGTGTTCCCGATGCGCACTATACCAACGCCGGCCGCGCAGCATGCGCGAGATCAGTGTGCAGCTCGCATCGACGACGAAGGCCGAGCAGAGAATGAGCCCGCTGGCGAACACGCTGCGCGGCGTCGCCGCCTGCCAGAGCACGGCGAGCGCGAGCAGAAGGCCCAGCACGCCGCTGCCGACGTCGCCCATGAAGATGCGTGCGCGCGGGAAATTGAACGGCAGGAAGCCCGCCGTCGCCGCGGCCAGGATCGCGAGCTGGCCTGCGTGCACGACGGCGCCGGACCTCGCGCAGAGGACCGCGATGGCGGCGAACACGAAGATCGCCTGGATCGCGAGTATGCCGTCGATGCCGTCCATGAAATTGTGCAGGTTGATGAACCAGACGATCAGGATCGCGGCGGCCGCCACCAGGAGCCAGGCGCCGGAAGCGGACATCGACGTCGCATTCTCGACCAGCTCGGGGATGAGAGCGAGCGGCAGGATGATCGGCCACAGCAGCACGGCGGCCGCGAGACAGTGCAGCGCGAAGCGCCAGCGCGCCGCGAGCCCGCGGTGATCGTCGATCCATCCCGCCGCGGCCACCAGCACGATCGCGATCGCCAGCGCCCCTGTCGCGATGACGGAGGATCCTCCCGCCAGCGCCGGTGCGCAGACCAGCGCGAGAGCGGCGATGACGATGCCGATGCCTCCGCCGCGCGGCGTGGGTTCCGCGTGTGAGCGCCGGGCTCCGGGCTGATCGATGAGGCGGCGGCGGCGGGCGTAGCCGATGCTGAGCCGGGTGACCGCTGCCGACAGCGCGAAGGCCGCCAGCATGGCGAGTACCCAGGCGGACCATGGCCAGGCTTCCGGTCGCAATGGCTTACTCGCCGACGACGCCGTGTATCGGCCGTACCGTGCCCCAGCTCTTGCAGCTCGGGCACTGCCAGTGGTGCGCCTTCGCGCCGAAGCCGCACTTGTTGCAGCGATACATCGCCTGCCCTTCGACCAGCTTGCGCGTGAGGTCGCGCAGGATCAGGAAATTGTCGCGCGCCTCGCCGCTCGCGGTGTGCAGGTTCACGTCGATCAGCGCCATCAGGGCGCGCACGGACGGACGCTGCCGCAGCGCGCGGTTGAGAAATGCGACGGCAGCGTCTTCGCCCTGCGTGCGCGTGTACAGGCGCGCCAACGCGAGCACGGGCGAGACGCCCTGGTAGGTCTCGGTGATGTTGAGCAGGAACTCTTCCGCGCGCGCCATCTGCCCCGCGCGCGCGTAGCAGTCGAGCAGCGGCGAGAGGATTTCCGGCACGTAGTCGACGTCCTGCTCGGCCACCTGCTCGAACGCGGCGATGGCCTTGTCGAGATGCCTGTCGGCGGCCTCGACGTGGCCCTTGATCATGCTGGCGCGCACGCAGTCGCTTTCGGCGTCGTAGGCCTGCTCGATGTACTGCCGCGCTTCGTCGAGCGCGCCGCGGGCGCGCGCCTGCTCGGCGAGCTCGCAATAGAACTGCGCGATGACCGCACCCTGCGATTCGCCGGTCGCGGCCTCGAGCCGCCGCGCGTGGTCGATCGCCTTGTCCCAGTCGCGCTCGTGCTGGTAGATGGCGATCAGGTGCTTCAGGGCCGACGGCGCCTGCGCGTTCATCGCGACGAGGTCGCTGAACAGGGTCTCGGCGCGATCGAGCAGGCCGGCGCGCATGTAATCCTCGCCGAGCTCGAGCAGTGCCACGGTCTTCTCGTCCTCGCTGAGGTTCGGCCGCGCGATCAGGTGCTGATGCACGCGAATGGCGCGGTCCACCTCGCCACGGCGCCGGAACAGGTTGCCGAGCGCGAGATGCGTCTCGACCGTGTCGCGATTGATCTCGGCGAGCTTGAGGAACACCTCGATTGCCTTGTCCTGCTGCTCGTTCAGAAGGTAGTTGAGGCCGCGGAAGTAGTTCGTCGACAGCTCGCTGACGCGCGCGCCGGACGTGCGCTCACTGCCGCGCCGGCCGAGCACCCAGCCCGACCATGCGGCAACCGGCAGGAGGAGGAACAGCAGCGCGAGCTCGGTCATGCGTCCCCGGCGGGGCCGTCACTCGGCGGCTTCGGTTCCGCGCGCGCCTCGCGCAGCTGGCGCCGCGTGTCGCGAAGCTCGCGGCGCAGCCGCGGCACACGGGCGGACCACGCGACCAGCCCGCCGAGCAGCCAGCCTACGACGACGGCAGCCAGCAGCACCGCGCCCTTGGGCACGCTCGGCTGCGCGAAATAGAAATCGATCGTGATGCGCTCGGCGTTCAGCGCGCCAAACAACGCGCCGAACACGATGAACACCAGGATGACGATGACCAGGGCGAGACGCATGCGGGAAAGCTCAGCGTGACGGGACCATGGCTTGCGTGAAGCGCCACCACCGTATCATGACGACAACGGGCCGCTCGCGAAACTCCCCGGAAAGAAAGCCCGCTTCCGGGAGCGAACGAGGCACACTGTCCGCCGGAGGGTGCCGCGAAGGCAGCGACCCAGTCATGACGCCGGTGTTGGCGTTCAGCCGTTGCCGGCCGGATCAGTTCGCGCTTGCGTCCTGCGACGCCGCCTGCGCGCCGTCGTTGACGCGCTCGCGCAGTTCCTTGCCGGGCTTGAAATGCGGCACGTGCTTGCCGGGCAGCGCGACGGCGTCGCCCGTCTTCGGATTGCGGCCCATGCGCGGCGGCCGGTAGTGCAGCGAGAAGCTGCCGAAGCCGCGGATCTCGATACGCTCTCCCATCGACAGCGCCTGGCTCATCTGCTCGAGCAGGCTCTTGACGGCGAGCTCGACGTCGTTCGCGGCCAGATGCTTCTGACGCTCGGCAAGGGCTTCGATCAGCTCCGACTTGGTCATTGAAGTATCGATTGTGGAGTCTTGGTCGCGCATCGTTTCGGCCGGCGCTGTCGCGCCGCGCGGGCGCGCGACCATGGCCGCGCGCCCGGTCCTTCACATCAGCGGTTCAACTGTTCCTTGAGCAGCGCGCCGAGCTTGGTCGTGCCGCCCGAGGCGCTCTGGTACTCCTGCAGCGCTTCCTGCAGCTCGTCCTCATCCTTGGCGCGGATCGAGAGCTGGAGGCTTCGGCCCTTGCGGTCCATGCCGATGAACTTGGCTTCGACCTTATCGCCGACCTTGAGGTGCTGCGTGGCGTCGTCGACACGCTCTTTCGCGATGTCGTTCGCGCGGAGATAACCTTCCACACCGTCGCCGAGATCAATCGTCGCGCCCTTCGCATCGACCTCGCGGACGGTGCCGGTGAGGATGCTGCCCTTCGGGTGCGCGGCCATGAACTGGCCGAACGGATCCTGCTCGAGCTGCTTGATGCCGAGCGAGATGCGCTCGCGCTCCGGATCGACCGCGAGCACGACCGCCTCGATCTCGTCGCCCTTCTTGAAGTTGCGGACGAGGTCCTCGCCGGTGGTCTGCCACGAGATGTCGGACAGGTGCACGAGGCCGTCGATGCCGCCCTCGAGGCCGACGAACACGCCGAAGTCGGTGATCGATTTGATCGTGCCGGTGACCTTGTCGCCCTTCTTGTGGATCGCGGCGAAGGCTTCCCACGGGTTGGCCTTGGTCTGCTTCATGCCGAGCGAGATGCGGCGGCGCTCCTCGTCGACATCGAGCACCATGACCTCGACCTCGTCGCCGACCTGCACGACCTTGGCCGGATTGACGTTCTTGTTCGTCCAGTCCATTTCCGAGACATGGACCAGGCCCTCGACGCCGGGCTCGAGCTCGACGAAGCAGCCGTAGTCGGTCACGTTCGAGACCTTGCCGAAGAGGCGCGTGCCGGTCGGATAGCGGCGCGCGATCTGCACCCACGGGTCCTCGCCGAGCTGCTTCAGGCCCAGCGAAACGCGGTTGCGCTCGCGATCGAACTTGAGGACGCGCACTTCGAGCTCGTCGCCAACATTGACGACCTCGCTTGGATGGCGCACGCGCTTCCATGCCATGTCGGTGATGTGCAGCAGGCCGTCGATGCCGCCGAGGTCGACGAACGCACCGTAATCGGTGAGGTTCTTGACGACGCCCTTGACGACCGCGCCTTCCTGCAGGCGCTCAAGGAGCTTCTCGCGCTCCTCGGAGAACTCGCTCTCGACGACCGCGCGGCGCGAAACGACGACGTTGTTGCGCTTGCGGTCGAGCTTGATGATCTTGAACTCGAGCTCCTTGCCTTCGAGATAGGACGGATCACGCACGGGGCGCACGTCGACAAGCGAGCCCGGCAGGAATGCGCGGACGTCCTTGATGTCGACGGTGAAGCCGCCCTTGACCTTGCCGGAAATCCGGCCGGTGACGGCGGCGTTGGCGCTCTGAGCTTCCTCAAGCTCGTCCCACACCAGCGAGCGCTTGGCCTTCTCGCGCGAGAGCATCGTCTCGCCAAAACCATTCTCGATGGCGTCGAGGGCGACCTTGACTTCGTCGCCGACGTGGATTTCGAGCTCGCCTTTCTCGTTCTTGAACTGCTCGATCGGGATGATGCCTTCGGACTTGAGGCCCGCGTTGACGACGACGACGTCCGGACGGATGTCGACGACGATGCCGGACACGATCGCGCCCGAGCGTAGCTTGTTGAGCGATTGGCTCTGTTCGAACAGTTCAGCGAAACTTTCGGTCATAAAGATTCCAGTTGATGAAACAGGCCGGTGCCCATGCGAGCCATCGACCCACCTTTTGGCGATGCGGCCTGCCGCATCGGTTGAGTTCCGGCGCAATGCCGGGCCGTGCTTCTTGCGAAGCGCTTTCCTTTCCTGGCCGAGCGAGGCTCCGTGGCGTCAGCCGGACTTGCGGACGACGGCGAGCACCTTCGCAACCACGTCCTGGACGGGCATTCCGGTGGTATCGACGATCAGCGCCCCCAACGCCGGCTTCAGCGGTGCGACCTTGCGGCTCGCATCGCGCTCGTCGCGCGCCTCGATCTCGCGCAGAAGGGATGAGAGCGTAACATTCAATCCCTTTTCTTTCAACTGCTTATACCTTCTCCGGGCCCTCTCTTCGGCGCTGGCCGTGAGAAACACCTTGTACGGCGCATCGGCGAAGACGACCGTCCCCATATCTCGGCCATCGGCGACGAGCCCGGGCGCCTTGCGGAAGGCACGCTGCTTTTCAAACAGCGCCGCGCGGACGCTGGGGATCGCCGCAATGGCCGAGGCCGCCGCCCCGCAGGTCTCCGTGCGGATCTCGTCCGTGGCGTCATGGCCGTTCACGATGACCCGCGTCTCGCCCCCGTCCCGGGGGTCGCGGAAGGCGATACGGACCGTCTCCGCGCAGCGGGTGACGGCGTCCGCGTCGGACAGGTCGATGCCTTCCATGCCGGCCGCGTAGCCGACCGCGCGGTACAGCGCACCCGAATCGAGCAGATGCCAGCCGAGCGCTTCAGCGACCGCGCGGCTGATCGTGCCCTTGCCGGAACCGGAGGGCCCGTCGATCGTCAGCACGGGAACGTCTTTGTCGGCTCGGGCGGTCATGCGGTCGGGTCCTCTGGACGCGCGATTCTAGCCGACCGTTCTCCCGCCCACGGCCGAGGGCTAATGCAGGGTTTTCGGATAGTGAAAGCGCAGCATCGCGTCCTGCGTGATCAGCACCGCCTTCGCCAGCGCAGCGTGCGCAACGATGAGACGATCGAACGGATCGCGCGTGAACGAGAACGCCAGCGCTTCGACCGCCACATCCGCAAACCGCTCGGCCGCGACCCGGATCGAAAGATCGCCCGCGAGCCGCTCCGAAATCGGCTTCGCGCCGACACGGAGCCTTCGGACCTCGTGCAGCAGCTCGATCTCGAGCAGGACCGCAGGCGAGATCGTCACGACGTCGCGATCGATCGCGCGCCTTGCCGCCGGCCCGAGTCCGCCCGTACGGCCCTCGTACAGCGCGACCGCGACGTGCGTGTCGAGCATGATCACGCGCGCCGGCCTCGCGATGACCTGCGGGGCGCGTGGTCGGAAGCCTTTTTGGCCACCTGGGACAATCCGCCCGACCATTCGGCGGGCGACTCGTGCGGGTCGAGAGGCGGGCCGATGACGACGCTCCGCTTCACGAGCCGCGACAACCGGCCGGGCGCGTCCGGAGCTGCGTCCTCGCGAACGAGCCGAAGCCGCACGCCGTTGCGGACGATGACCAGCGGCTCGCCGGTTTCGGCGACCTGGTCCGCGAGCTGAAAGAGCCGCTGACGCAGCTCGGTGAGGCTGATGGTGGTCATGGGCCGAACGATATGTACGTACGTACATTACCCCGCCGGCGTTTCGATTGCAAATCCGGCCTCGCGTGCCGCATCCAGAAAACCGGGGAACGAGGTCGCGACATTGGCACAGTCGACGATCGAGATCTCAGAGCGCGCGACCAGGCCGGCCACGGCGAAACTCATCGCCACTCGATGGTCGCCCCTGCTGTGGACGCGTCCGCCATGCAACGCGCCGCCTTCGATCACGGCGCCGTCGGCGGTTTCGCGAACGCCGACGCCGAGCGCGCGCAGCCCAACGGCCATCGTCGCGATCCGGTCGGATTCCTTGACGCGCAGCTCCGCCGCTCCGCGAACGACGGTTGTGCCGCGCGCAGCCGCGGCGGCGACGAACAGGATCGGGAACTCGTCGATCATGTCGGGCACGTGCCTCTCCGGCACCTCGATGCTGCGAAGCGGCGCATGCCGGACGACGAGGTCGCCCACCCGCTCGCCGCCCTGCTCGCGCGGATGCTCCACGTCGATGCGCGCGCCCATCTCGCGCAGCACGTCGAGCAGGCCCGTCCGGCGCGGATTCAACCCGACGTTGCGCAGCACCAGCTCCGATCCCGGCACGAGCGTCGCGGCGACGATGAAGAACGCGGCTGACGAGAAATCTCCGGGCACGGCGATATCGGTGGCGCGCAGGCGATGGCCTCCCGCGAGGCGCACGCGATCGGACCCGAGCTCGACCGGCCATCCGAACGCGGCGAGCATGCGCTCGGTGTAATCGCGCGTGGCGTGCACCTCGCCAAGTTCCGTGACGCCGTCCGCGTAGAGCCCGGCCAGCAGCAAGTCGGACTTGACCTGCGCGCTGGCGACCGGCGGCACATAACGGATGCCGCGTAAACTTCGACCGCCGTGGATGCGAAGCGGTGGCAGTCCTGATTCCGCTTCGATATGCGCGCCCATCTGCGCAAGGGGCTCGATGACGCGCAGCATCGGTCGCCGCGACAGGGAGGCGTCCCCCGTCAGTGTCGAATCGAATCGCTGCCCGGCGAGCAGACCGGCGAGCAGGCGCATGCCGGTGCCGGAATTCCCGCAGTCGATTGCAGCGCTGCTCGGCTGAAGGCCGTGCAGGCCGACGCCGTGCACGATGCGCTGCGACGGCACGGGTGTGTCGATTCTGACACCCATGGCGCGGAAAGCGGCTGCGGTCGCGCGCGTGTCCTCGCCCTCGAGAAAGCCGTCGATGCGCGAGCTGCCTTCGGCGATCGCCGCGAGCATGATCGCGCGATGCGAGATCGACTTGTCGCCGGGAACCGACAGCTCGCCGCGGATCGGGCCGGACGGACGGCTCGACCAGACGACCGGCTCGCTCAAGGCAGCGCGTCCAGAAGGCGCTGGTTCTCGGCGCGGCTGCCGATGCTGACGCGCACCGTCTCGCCGAGTCCGTAGCCCGCCATCGGCCGCACGATGACGCCGCGCTCGAACAGCCGGCGTTCAAGGCCGGCGGCGTCGCGCCCGAGATCCAGCATCAGGAAATTCGTCTGCGAGGGCAGCACGCGGTAACCGCGCGCGCGAAGCGCATCGGCGAGCCAGACACGCTCGCTCCGGTTGAACTCGCGCGCGCGGGAGAGATGCGCCTCGTCGCCGAGCGCGGCTTCCGCCGCAGCCAGCGCGACGTTGTTGACGTTGAACGATTCGCGCAAGCGCTCCACGACATCGATCACGCTGGGATGTGCAATGAGGTAGCCGACCCGGAGCCCCGCCAGCGCGTAGGCCTTCGAGAACGTGCGGGTGACGATCAGGTTCGGATACCGATGCGCGAGCCGAAGCGCCGTGGTGAGGCCGGGCGCATCGACATATTCCGCGTACGCCTCGTCGACGACGATCAACACCTCGCGCGGAACGCGGCAAACGAAACGTTCCAGCGCGGCATCGTCGAACCACGTGCCCGTCGGATTGTTGGGATTCGCGAGATAGACCAGTCGCGTGTCGGCGCGCAGCACGGACGCGATGGCGTCGAGATCATGGCCAAGCGGCGCCGTCGGATGACCGCGACCGAACGCCGGCGCGCGGAGCGCGACCGCACCGGTAGCAGCCGTCGCGATCGGAAACACCGCAAACGCGTAGTGCGAAAACACGATCGAGTGCTCCGGATCGGCGAAGCACTGCGCGAGCAGGATCAGGAGCTCGTGCGAGCCGTTGCCAAGCGCAATGCGATCCGCGCCGATACCCAGGCGGCGCGTGAGCGCCGTCTTGAGCGCGAGCCCACGCGGATCGGGATAGCGGAACGTTTCCGCCAGCGCCTTGCGCATGGCCTCGAGCGCAAGCGGGCTCGGCCCCAACGGATTCTCGTTCGAGCCGAGCTCGGCGATCGCGCCACCGAAGCGCTTGCGCAGCGCCGGGAGATCGTGGCCGGGATCGTAGGCGCGCAGGCGTGCCGTCGCGCGGTTCGCGAGCGCGCCGGCGTCGAACGCATTCCACTCGGCCGCGGCATCCGCCGGCGATGTGCGCTCTCGCTTGGCGGCCTCTAGGCTCACGGCACCGCAACCGGATACGAGCCGAGCACCTTGATCTGCGCCGCGTGCGACTCGAGCTCGGCCAGCGCCCTCTTCATCGGCTCGTCCTCGACGTGCCCGGCGAGATCGATGAAGAATCCGTATTGCCACTTCGCCTGATGCGACGGGCGCGATTCGATGCGGCTCATGCTGATGCCGTGTTTTGCGAACGGGCTCAGCACGTTGAACAACGCGCCCGGCTGATCCTTGATGAAGACCAGCACCGACGTGCGGTCGTGGCCGGACGGCGGAAAGATCGAGCGGCCGATCACGAGGAAGCGCGTGGTGTTGTCGGTGTGGTCCTCGATCGAGCTCATGATGACTTTCTTGAGCCCGTACATGAGCCCCGCGCTCTCGCCGGCGATCGCGGCCGCATCATCCGAGTTCCGTGCGCGACGTGCCGCCTCGGCATTGCTGGAAACAGCAACCTTCTCCGCGTTCGGCAGGTTGCCGCGCAGCCACGCCTGCGTCTGCGCGAACGACTGCGGGTGCGAATAGACGCGCTCGATGTCTTCGATGCGCCCCGAGCGCGACAGCAGGAACTGGTGCACGCGCAGCTCGACTTCGCCGCAGATCTTGAGCTGCGAAGTCAGGAACATATCGAGCGTGATCTGGATCGTGCCCTGCCCCGAGTTCTCGACCGGCACGACGCCGAAGTCAGCGTTGCCGCTCTCGACCTCGTTGAACACTTCCTCGATGCTCGCCATCGGCATGCCGTGCGCCGAGCGGCCGAAGTGCTTCAGCACCGCCTGCTGAGAGAACGTGCCCTCGGGACCGAGGTAGCCGATCTTCAGCGGCTCCTGCTGCGCGAGACAGGCGGACATGATCTCGCGGAACACGTGCACCAGCACTTCGTCGCTGAGCGGGCCCTCGTTGCGGTCGACGACCATGCGCAGCACCTGTGCCTCGCGCTCGGGCCGGTAGTAGTCAACAGCGGCGGCGAGCTTGCCTTTTGCCTTGCCGACCTGAAGCGCGTACCTCGCACGCTCGGCGATCAGCGACTGGATCTGCCGGTCGATCTCGTCGATGCGCGCGCGCACCTCCGCGAGCTGCGGATTCGATGTGGGCTGCGTCGATGTCAGCTTGTCGGCCATGGTCATCCGCCCGGAAGCGCGGGAATCACGCGCACCGACAGGATGCCGTCGATCGCCGCGATCGCCGACACCAGGGAATCGGTCACCTCCGTGTCGACGTCGACCAGTGTGTAGGCAAGATCCGCGCGCGACGCGTTGTGCATCTGCGCGATGTTGACGCCGGCCTCGCCGAGCACGTGCGAGAGCTGGCCGATCATGTTCGGGCGGTTCTGGTTGGCGATGCAGATGCGAGCGATGCCGGTGCGCGCCATGCGCGTTTCCGGGAAATTCACCGAATGGCGCACGTTGCCGTGCTCGAGGAAATCGCGCAACTGGTCCACCACCATCACCGCGCAGTTCTCCTCGGCCTCGCCGGTCGAGGCGCCGAGGTGCGGCAATGCGATGACGCGGGGATCGCCGAGCAGGTCAGCGGCGGGAAAATCGCTGACGTAGCGCCCGATGCGCCCGCTCGCGAGTCCCTCGCGCAAGGTCGCCGAGTCGATGATGCCCTCGCGCGCGAAGTTGAGCAGCACGACGCCCTGCCGCGCCACTGCAAGGGCAGCGCTGCCGAAGATCCCGCGCGTCCTGTCGTTGAGAGGCACGTGAAACGTGATGTAGTCCGACGCCGCGTAGAGCTCGTTGAGCGAGCCCGCCTTCGAGACTTCGGACGAAAGCTGCCACGCGCCCTCGACCGTCATGTGCGGATCGAAGCCGAGCACGCGCATGCCCAGCGCGTACGCCGCATTGGCGACCTTGACGCCGATCGCGCCGAGACCGACCACGCCGAGCACCTTGCCCGCCAGCTCGGAGCCGACGAAGCGTTTCTTTTCGGATTCGATGCGATGCTCCAGATCGCCGTCCGCGTTCAGCTCGCGCACGAAGCCGAGCGCATCGGCGAGATTGCGCGCGGCGAGCAGCATACCGGCGACGACGAGCTCCTTGACCGCGTTCGCGTTCGCGCCCGGGGCATTGAACACCGGAACACCGCGCGCGGAGAGATCCGCCACCGGAATGTTGTTGACGCCCGCGCCCGCGCGCGCGACGGCCTTGACGCTTGGCGGAATCGGCGCCTTGTGCATGTCGGCCGAACGCACCAGCACCGCGTCCGGATCGGCGATGTCGCTCGCCACCCGGTACAGCGTCGCCGGCAGCCGATCGAGGCCGCTGCGCGAGATGTTGTTGAGGGTCTGGATCTTGAACATTCAGTCTCTTCGACGGGATGGCCGCCAGTGCCGTCATTCCGGCGGCGGCTTCCCTAACCGTGCCGTCTCGCGAAATCCTTCATGAACTCGACCAGCGCGCGCACGCCTTCGATCGGCATGGCGTTGTAGATCGAGGCGCGCATGCCGCCGACCGCCCGGTGCCCCTTGAGATAGAGGAGCCCGGCGGCTTCGGATTCCCTGAGGAACGCCGCATCGAGCGCATCGCTCGGAAGCGTGAACGGAACGTTCATCCAGGAGCGCGCGCTTTTCTCGACTGGGTTCCGATAGAACCCCGACTCGTCGATGTACGCGTACAGCAGCTCCGCCTTCGCGCGATTCCGCTCCGCCATCGCCGCGAGCCCGCCCTGCTGCTTCAGCCATTTGAACACGAGCGAGGCGAGATACCAGCCGAACGTATTCGGCGTGTTCAGCATCGAATCGTGCGCGGCCTGCTCGGCGTAGTTGAGAATCTTCGGGAGCTCCTTCGGGCAGCGTTCGAGCAGGTCCTCGCGCACGATCATCACGACGAGCCCCGCGGCCCCGATGTTCTTCTGCGCGCCGGCGTAAAGGACGCCGAAGCGGGAGACGTCCAGTGGCCGCGACAGCAGCGTCGAGGACACGTCGGCAATCAGAGGCACGTCGCCGACATCCGGAATCTCGTGGAACTCGACGCCGCGGATCGTTTCGTTCGGCGTGATATGCACGTACGCCGCGCGCGGATCGAGATCCCACGAGGCGCGCGGTGGAATGCGATCATGGTTCGTCGCGGCCGAAGTCGCGGCGATGCGCACCCGCACAGACGGTTTCGCTTCCTTCGCGGCCTTCTCGCCCCAGTCGCCGGTCACGACGTAGTCGGCCGTCTGGTTCCGCGACGCGAAATTCATCGGAATCTGCGCGAAGTGCTGCGTTGCGCCGCCTTGCAGGAACAGCACCTTGTAATTCGCGGGAACGGCCAGCAGATCGCGCAGATCACGCTCGGATTCGGCCGCAAGCGCGACGAAATCCTTGCCGCGATGGCTGATCTCCATGACCGAGGCGCGCGCTCCGTTCCATTCCAGGAGCTCGGCCTGGGCGCGGCGGAGAACCTCCTCGGGCAACGCCGCGGGCCCGGCGCTGAAGTTGTATCCGCGGCTCACTCGATGTTCTCCATCCGTATTCAGCCGGCATTATGCCGCAGTGCAGCAGACGCGCAATACAGTCACGGAACAAGCCGGAAAAACGCGAGACCAGAAGTTGTATCGGGGCGGCGCTACCGTGAGTGATCACGGACCCTGCAATACGCATCGCGCCGTCCCGGTCTCCCGAAAGCCATCTGGAACGTCCATGCCGAACTTCAGATTCCCTGCGCCGCGCAGTTCCGAGATCACTCCGGAGACCATCTACCGGCGCCGCCGTGAGCTGGTCAAGCTGCTGGGTCTCGCCGTTCCTGGCCTTCTGATCGGCTGCGGCAACGGGTCGGGCAATGCACCCGCCGCGACCACGACTCAAAGCACTCTCCCGCCGCTCACGATCGCAAAGAGAGGCGCATTCAGCACGGACGAGCCGCAGACGAGCTATCACGACGCGACGCACTACAACAACTTCTACGAGTTCGGCACGAGCAAGACCGATCCCGCACGCAATTCCGGCGGATTCCATCCGCAACCCTGGAGCGTCGAGATCGCCGGCCACGCCGAGGTCACCGGCACGTTCCCGCTCGAAGACATCCTGAAGCCGCATGCTTTCGAGGAGCGCGTCTACCGCATGCGCTGCGTCGAGGGCTGGTCGATGGCGATTCCGTGGGTCGGCTTCCCGCTCGCCGATCTGATCCGGCGCTTCAAGCCGACGTCTGCCGCGAAGTACGTCGCGCTCACCAGCGTCGAGCGGCCGCGCGAGATGCCCGGCCAGAACAGGGCCGTGCTCGACTGGCCTTATCGCGAGGGCCTGCGCATCGACGAGGCCATGCACCCGCTGACGCTGCTCGCGGTCGGACTCTACGGGCGCGCGCTGCCGAACCAGAATGGCGCGCCGCTGCGGCTCGTCGTGCCGTGGAAGTACGGCTTCAAGGGCATCAAGTCGATCGTCAGGATCGAGTTCACCGAGACGCAGCCGCGCACGACCTGGAACCTCGCTGCGGCGAATGAATACGGCTTCTTCGCCAACGTGAACCCCGAGGTCGATCATCCGCGCTGGAGCCAGGCCACCGAGCGCCGTATCTCCGGCGAGGGTTACAGCCTGCTCGGCAACCGCGTGCTGACCCAGCCGTTCAACGGCTACGGCGAACAGGTCGCTTCGTTGTATTCGGGCATGAACCTCAAGAAATATTTCTGATGCCGCGCCGCCTGGATCGCATCGCAGCCAGCAAGCCCTTCGTGTTCGCGCTCTGCCTGATCCCGCTGGCGTGGCTGGCCTGGGACGCATTCAACGGCACGCTCGGCACTGATCCCGTCGCGCAGCTCGAGCACCGCAGCGGCGACTGGACGCTGCGCCTTCTGCTGGCGACGCTGGCGATCACGCCGCTGCGCCACCTGACCGGCTGGAACGCACTGATCCGCTACCGGCGCATGCTCGGACTGTTCGCGTTCTTCTACGCGAGCGTGCACCTCTCGCTCTATCTCGTCGTCGACCTCGGCGGATTCTGGTCGCAGATCTTCGCGGAGATCGCCAAGAAGCCCTACATCACGGTCGGCTTCGCGGCATGGCTGCTGATGATTCCGCTCGCGATCACGTCGACGAAAGGCATGATGCGCCGTCTCGGACGACGCTGGCAGCAGTTGCACCGGCTCGTCTACGCGATCGGGCTTTTCGGCGTGCTGCACTTCATGTGGCTGGTGAAATCGGGCAACGAGATCGCGGTGACCGAACCCCTGATCTACCTGGCCGTGCTGATCGTCCTGCTCGCGCTGCGCGTGCCGGTCTGGTTCCGGCGTTTTCGCGGCTCGACGAAAGCGGGCCAGCCCCGAGCCGCCACGAAGCCGCAGCCGGCAACGTCTCCACGATAGTCGCGCGCGTCTTTCGCGCGACGTGCTTCGCCGCCTAGGCGCCTCGCAGCAGCATCCACATCAGGCCGAGCGCGATCAGCGCGGCGGCGCCGATCAGCCACCAGATCGATCCGCGCGCGTCGCCCCCCGCGGGGAGCGCGGCGTCCGAAGGGTTGTCCTGCTGTCCCGTCTCGACCGGTACCGGCGTCACTTCTCCGCGCAGCGGCAGGCCCGGCGCCTCGATCAGGAAATGATCGCGGCCGAACGCGAGCTGATCGCCCGTGTGCAGCACGGCGGTGGCAAGGCGCAGCCCGTTGACGAGGACGCCGGCTCCCGAGCCCATGTCGCGCAGGCAGATCGCGTCGTCGATGATCTCGATGGTCGCGTGATGCGGCGCGATCTGCGCGTCGTCGATGACGATGTCGCAGTCGGGCGCGCGGCCCACGACGAGGCGCTGCCTGAGCGCAATGGCTCTGCCGAAATGGCTGCCCGCCACGCCACGCAGGGCGACGCGCGACGGCGCACCGTCGGGGTTCTCGTCCGTAGTCTCGGGGTCTGCAGGCAACGTCGTCTCGATCGCATCGTCGCGATCGGGCTTGAGCATCATCGCGACCACGCCGAGGCAGAGCACGTCACCGAGCCGGAGCAGCGCCTTCTCGCGCACCGGCCGCGCGTTCACGTGCGTGCGTGCGGTGAAGTCGAGCACCTCCAGCACGATGCCGCGCTGATCCACGGCGATGCGCGCGTGCCACGGCGCGATGTCGCGCCCGCTCAGCACCAGCGTGTTGCCTTCCGCCTGGCCGAGGCTGATCACGCCATCCTCGACGACGAAGTCGGCATGCTCGCCGTTGAGAAAGCTGAGTCGCATCGGGATGGGTCGGCCACGGGCGGTGCGCCAGTATACCGGCCTTGCGCTCGTCGCTTGTGCCGGGATCGGACCCGTGTTCTCGCTCACCTGACGCTCAGGCATGATGGGCGTTTGGAGACGTTCCGGAGCCACCCGATGGCCGTCATCGACATCCGACGCAGGCACGGCCGCAGCGTCGAGGACGCCAAGGCCGCTGTCGAGCGCGTCGCCGCGGCCATCGGCAGGGAATACGGCATCAGCCACCGCTGGGACGGCGACGCGCTCCGCTTCTCCCGCACCGGCGTCGCCGGAAAGATCAGTGTGGAGAATCAGGACGTGCACGTCCGTGCCGAGCTCGGCTTTCTGATGGCGACTCTGAAGCCCGTGATCGAGCGCGAGATCCTGCGCAAGCTGACCGACGAATTCGGCGAAGCCTGACGAGTCGGACCGCAGCTGGTCAGTGTCCGGATGGTGGCCGGCGAGCGTGCGCTCACCGGCCACCGCAACGTTGGAAGAAACGCTCAGCGATCGTCCGCGCCGGTTCTCATCTCCGCCACTCTCATCTCCGCCGCCCCCGTCGCCCGTCACGGCGCAGCCGGTCGTTCCGAACGAAGTCGCCGAATCGCGTCCGCGCGTGCTCGTGCCCCGGAATTCCGGGTCGGATCGGGACATCTCCGGTGAAGTCGCGGCGTTCGGCGCCGCGCCCCCCCGTAAACAAAATCTATAAAATTTAGAAATTTTGCACAGCGGGAAAAACCAACGTTCGTAACACGTAGCGTGCGCGGC
>CBINBI010000014.1:0-54154 GCA_966248875.1 uncultured Rhodanobacteraceae bacterium | reverse complement strand
CGCAGGACGGCCGCATCATGATCCGCGTGCAGGGCAAGGAGCTCGACCTGCGCGTCTCGACCGTGCCGACCGCGCACGGCGAATCGGTCGTCATGCGTATCCTCGACCGCGAAGCGATCGTGTTCGATTTCCACACGCTCGGCTTCACCGACGAGTTCCTGCCGAAGTTCCTCAACGTGCTGGAGTTGCCGCACGGAATCATGCTCGTCACCGGCCCGACCGGCTCGGGCAAGACGACGACGCTCTACACCGCGCTCTCGAAGCTGAACCAGCCGGACGTCAAGATCATCACGGTCGAAGACCCGATCGAATACCAGATCGAGGGCATCAACCAGATCCAGGCCAAGCCGCAGATCGGTCTCGACTTCTCACAGGCGCTGCGCTCGATCGTGCGCCAGGACCCGGACATCATCATGATCGGCGAGATGCGCGATCTCGAAACCGCGCGTATCGCGATCCAGTCGGCGCTGACGGGTCACCTGGTGCTCTCGACGCTGCATACAAACAACGCGGCCGGCGCGGTCACGCGCATGCTCGACATGGGCGTCGAGGATTACCTCCTCACCTCGACCGTCAACGGCGTGCTCGCGCAGCGCCTCGTGCGCAAGCTCGATCCCGCGACCGCGCAGCCCTACGAGGCCATGCCCGAGGTGATCCGCGAGTACGACCTCGAGCGTTTCACCGATGAGCGCCCGATCAGGCTTTACAAGCCGGGTTCCTCGCCGACGAATCCCACCGGCTACTACGGCCGCACCACGATCATGGAATTCCTCGTGATGACGGACAATCTGCGCCGCATGATCATGCAGCACGCGGGCATGGGCGAAATCGAGGAAGCCGCGCGCAAGGAAGGCATGCGCACGATGTTCGAAGACGGGCTCGTCAAGTCGCTGAACGGCCAGACGACGATCGAGGAAGTACTGCGCGTGACATCGTCGGATTCGTGATGAAGCCGCGATTCGGGATTCGGCATTCGGCATTCGGAAGCGCGCGCGCCCAGCGTGTCGCTGCCGCTCGCTCTCGCGCCTTGCCGCTTCCCCGAATCCCCAATCCCGAATCCCCGATTTCGGCTTTGGCGCCATGACGCTTTTCTACTACAAGGCCGTCACTCCCTCCGGCGAGACGCTCGACGGACAGATGGACGTCGGCTCGCACGACGAGGTCATCGGCAAGCTGCAGGACGCGGGCAACATCCCGCTCGAAGTGCGCGAAGCGGACAGTGGCGACTCGGGGAGCCTCGTCGCGGCACTGTTCAAGCGCGCGACGCTGCGCGAGGCGCAGATCGTGCAGTTCACGCAGCAGCTCGCGACGCTGCTCGGCGCCGGGCAGCCGCTTGACCGCGCCTTGCAGATCCTGCTCGAGCTGCCCGAGAGCGAGAAGGCCCGGCGCATGCTCGAGCGCGTGCGCGACCAGGTACGCGGCGGCACGCCGCTGTCGGACGCGCTGGAAGCCGAGCACGGCAGCTTTTCCAAGCTTTATGTCAACATGGTCCGGGCCGGCGAGACCGGCGGCTCGCTCGACAACACGCTGGCGCGGCTCGGCGAGTACCTCGAGCGCAGCCGGGCGCTCAAGTCGAGCGTGATCAACGCGATGATCTATCCGGCCTTCCTGGTCGGCATGGTGATCTTTTCGCTGATGATTCTGCTCGTCTACGTCGTGCCGCAGTTCGCGCCGATGTTCGCGGACATGAACGTCGAGATGCCGATGATCACGAAGGTCGTGCTGGCGATCGGATCGACCCTGCAGAGCTTCTGGTGGCTGATCATCGTGCTGATCGTGCTGGGCATCGGCTGGTTCCGCCGGCAGATGGCGAATCCCGAGTCGCGCCTCAGGATCGACGACCGCCTGCTCCGGATGCGCATCATTGGCGATGTCACGCGCAAGATCGAAACCGCGCGCCTTGCGCGTACGCTCGGCACGCTGCTCAAGAACGGCGTGCCGCTCCTGACCGGGCTCGCGACGGCACGCAACGTCATGACCAACAGCGTGCTCGCGCAATCGGTCGAGCAGGCCGCGGAGGAAGTGAAGACCGGCGGCGGTCTCGGCTACGCGCTGGCGCAGTCGAAGCGCTTCCCCAAGCTCGCCCTGCAGATGATCAGCGTCGGCGAGGAATCGGGCGAGCTCGACACGATGCTGATCAAGGTCGCCGACACTTTCGATGTCGAGGTCAAGAACACGCTGGATCGCCTGCTCGCCGCGCTGGTGCCGGCGACCACGATCGTGATGACGGTGGTCGTCGCGATGATCATGCTCGCGATCGTGCTGCCGATCATGAACATCGCCGGCGCGGTGCACTGAGGTCCGGAACCGGCAATGGAGAATCCAGCGGCGATTCTCCATTCCCGATTCCCCATTTCCGCAATCGAGGAAAGAGGAAACCCATGAACAATACAGCTCAATACCGTCGTGTGGCGCGCGCAGCGGGCTTCAGCCTGATCGAGATGCTCGCGGTGATCGTGCTGATCGGCATCGTCGCCGGCATCGTCGTGCAGCAGGTCGGCAAGAATGTCGACAAGGGCAAGTACGGCGCCGGTAAGGCGCAGGTGCAGGCGCTTGCGGGCAAGATCGAGGCGTACGCGCTCGACAACGGCTCGCCGCCGGCACGCCTGGAGGATCTGACCAGCAAGCCCGGCAATGCGACGAACTGGATGGGGCCGTACGCGAAGGAATCCGATCTCAAGGATCCGTTCGGCCACGCATTCCAGTACAAGGCGCCGGGCGAGCACGGCGATTTCGACATCGTGTTCATGGGCAAGGACGGCCAGGCTGGCGGCGACGGCGTGAACGCGGACTGGGGGAATTGGCAGTAGTTGAAAAATGGGATTCGGGATTCGGGATTCGGGATTCGAAAGAGCGCGACACGCGGTCTCGCGGCGGGCGCCGGGCCCGTGCGCTCCGGATCCGGCGAGGACGTCTTTCCAATCCCAAATCCCGAATCCCGAATCCCGGCGTCCCCGCGGGTTCACGCTCATCGAGCTGATGGCCGTGATCCTGCTGCTCGCAATCGCGCTGACGGCCGTCACTTTCTCGTTCTCCAAAAGCCTGCGCAGCGCGAGGATCACGGCTGCGAGCCGCGATCTCGTCGCCGCGCTCCGCTACACGCGGGGGCAGGCGATCGTGAAGGGCAAGGAGGAGGTCCTGCTCCTCAACCTCGACGACAACTCGTACACGGCGCCGGGCAAGGCGCCGGTCAAGCTGCCGTCCGACATGACGCTGCGACTTACGACGGCCGCGCAGGAAGTCACTGGCGGCAACACGGGAGGCATCCGCTTCTTCGCCGACGGCAGCTCGACCGGCGGCCATATTTCGGTGATTCAGGACCGGCGGGAGTGGCGCATCAACGTCGCGTGGCTGACCGGCGAAATCGAGCTCGACGAGCATCCCGAATAGCGAACTTCGGCGGACGAGCCGCGGTCCAGATCGCCGTGAAACGAGCGCACGCACCCATCGCAATGCACCGGCAGTCGGGCTTCAGCCTGATCGAGATGGTGGCCGCGTTCCTGGTCTTCGCGATCGGCATCGGCGTGCTGATGCAGATCCTGGCAACCTCGATGCACAGCGCACGCGCCTCGTCCGACTACACGATGGCCGCGCTCTGGGCGCAATCCAAGCTCGACGTCGTCGGTGTCGGCGAGCCGATCGAGGCCGGCAGCACGAGCGGACGCTTCGACGACACCTACAGCTGGCAGCTCGACATCCAGCAGGTCGACCCGCAGAGCGTCGAGCCGCCGCCTCAGCAGTACGCGACCGGCGCGCAGTCGGCAATGCAGAACGCGGTGCAGCAGCAGCGCATGACCGCGGGCGCGGGCAATCCCGGCGCGCTCCAGGTCGCGCCGTTCGATCTCTACCAGCTCGATCTCACCGTGTTCTGGGGCGGACGCTTCGGCTCGCCCCAGCACAGCGCGCGGTTCACCACCCTGCGCGCTATGAATCCCGATCCGAACAATCCGCAGCGCATGGGACTGCCGACGGGGCTCGGCCGGCAGGGCGGGGTGCGGCGATGAAGAAGCCGGGATTCGGGATTCGGGATTCGGGATTGGGCAGAGCGCGCCCGTCAAGCAAGCGCGCGTCTTTTTCGAATCCCGAATCCCGAATCCCGAATCTCCGCTCGAGCGGCTTCACGCTGCTCGAGGTCATGCTCGCGATCGTGCTGCTCGCGCTCCTGCTGGCCGGTACGTGGGGCGCGATCCGGACGACGGTACACGCGATGCACTCGGGCGAGATCGCGATCGATCGCACGAACCGCCTGCGCGTCGCGGAGGAGTTTCTGCGCCATCAGATCAGCCGCATCCTGCCGCTCGCCTACGGCACGGACGAGGCGACGGGCTCGAACTACGTCTTCGAGGGTAGCGCCGACTCGATGCGCTTCGTCGCGCCGATGCCGGGCTACCTCTCGAAAGGCGGGCCGTACGTGCAGATGCTGAGGCTCGTCCGCAGCCGCGGCGGCGGCAAGGAGCTCCTGTTCACCGACGCGATGCTGAACGGCTTCGAGATCGAAAACGAGAAGCCATCCGACCGTGAGCCCGCGGTCCTGCTCGACCAGATCCAGGACGGCGTCTTCGAATACCGCACACTGGACGACCAGGGCGAGCTCACGGACTGGTCCAGCGAGTGGGAAGATCCCAGCGTCACGCCGGTGATGGTGCGCATCCGCCTCACGATGCGGCCCGAGGCGCGCTTCGTGTTTCCCGACCTCGAGATTCCGCTGATGCTCGATGTCGGTTCGTCCCGCATCGGCCGCCCCGGCGCGCTGCTCAACCCCAGCGGTATCGGCGGGATGCGCAAGCGCTCGCTGGGTGGAGGCAACCGGTGAGGCCCGCGGATTTTCAACGTGTTTCGCGCGAACGCGGCATCGCGTTCGTGCTCGTGCTGTGGGTCATCGCGATGCTGTCGATCCTGCTCGGCAGCTTCGCGCTGATCGCGCGCACCGAGAATCTCCAGTCGCGGCACTTGTTCGACACGACGCAGGCGCGCTATGCCGCCGAGGCCGGGCTCAACCTCGCAGTCTACGAGCTGCGCAAGGCCGATCCGCTGGCGCGCTGGGTGGCGGACGGGCGTCCGTATCGCTTCGGCTTCGGCACCGCGGAAGTCGAGGTTTCCATCACCGACGACTCGGGCAAGATCGACATCAACTCGGCCGCCGGCAACGGCGATCTCCTGACCAACCTCTTCGTCACGCACGGCGTCGCGCCTGACCAGGCGGTCGCGCTGTCGGACGCGATCAAGGACTGGATCGATTCGGACGATCTCAAGCAGCCGAACGGCGCCGAGGAAGAGGACTACCGCGCCGCCGGGCTTTCGTACTCGCCGAAGAACGCACCGTTCGACACCGTGTCCGAGCTGCAGCAGGTGCTCGGCATGACCTACGAGCTCTACACGAAGATCGAGCCAGCGATCACGATCTACTCCGGGCGCAGCGCACCGAATGCGGGCTTCGCCAATCCGGATGCGCTCCGGGCGATGTATCCGGACGCGTCGCCCGAGGAAATCGAGCAGCTCGTGCAGCAGATCCAGTCGCAGCCGCCAGGCTCGCCTGCCGGCAGCATCGTCGCGCCGGACGGGTCGCCGATCATGGCGGGCGGCGGCGGGCTCACGTATAGTGTCAAATCCCGTGCCAAGCTGCCGAACGGCGCGAGCACGGTTCTGGATGCAACCATCCGCATGGGCGGGATCAGCGCGGCGGGAAGGCCGTTCGTGATCCTTCGCTGGAGGGATGGGGAAACCTCTTAAGTCTCGTGAATCCCGTTCTGGAAAGACAACTGGCTCGTCTCAGGACGCGTCTGGCCAAGACGCCGCTGCCGGGCTTTTTCGCGTGGTGGGGCAGCCAGCTCGTGGCGTGCCTGCCGCCGCGCTGGCGCGCGCTCGTCGAAGAACGCTCGGAGTCGCTGCTCCTCGACCTTCGCGCCGACGAGATGATCGTCTGGCGCGAGCGCGCCGACCAGGTGATCGAACACGGCCGCATCGCGCGCAGCCTGCCCACCGAAGCACAGACCGCGGAATTCCAGCGCCTGCGCTCCGCGATCGACGACCCCGGCGTGCGCACGGTGCTGTGCATTCCCGCCGAGCGCGTGCTCCAGCGCACGCTCGCGCTGCCCGCGGCGGCCGAGGACAACCTGCGTCAGGTGCTGTCGTTCGAGATGGACCGGCAGACGCCGTTCAAGGCAGACCAGGTCTATTTCGACAGCCGCGTCGTCGGACGCGACGCAAGCGGACGCAATCTCTCCGTCGAGCTCGTGCTGCTGCCGCGAGCGCAGCTCGATCAGGAAATCGGCGCGCTGCCGCCGGGCGCGGCCGCGCTCGACGGCGTCGATGCGTGGCGCGCGGAGCCGGGCGGCCCGCGGCGCCAGATCAACCTGCTGCCGCAGGAGCGGCGCGCGCAGCGGCGCGACCTGCGCCTGCCTTTGAATCTCGGGCTTGCCGCGCTCGCGGTGATCCTGCTCGTCATCAACATGGACGAATCGCTGGCGAACCGCACGGCAGCCCTCGAGGCGATGCGCGCGGAAGTGGAAAAATCCAATGCGGAAGCGCGCCAGGTCGCCGCGCTGCGCAAGACGCTGGCCGATTCGATCGAGGGCGCCAACTTCCTCGGCGACAAGAAGCGCAACAGCCCGCTCACGGTCGCGCTGCTCGACGATCTGAGCCGGCGCCTGCCGGAGGACACTTACCTCGAGCGCCTCCAGATCGAAGGCGGCGTGGCGCAGCTGCAGGGACAGGCGAAGGAGGCGGCGAAACTGATCTCGCTGCTGGCCGCCTCGGAGTGCTTCGGTGATCCGCGCCTGCAGGGCCAGATCCAGCCCGACGCGCGCACTGGCAAGGAGCGATTCCAGATCACCGCCGACGTCAAGCCGTGCACCAAGCCGGCCGACGTGAAGATAGCGCCGACCGAGCAGGCTGCGGCTGCCGCGGGCAAGCCCGAGGCGGAAGCGCCGGCTGGCCGCGATCCGGCGAAAGCGAATGCCGCGGCGAAGCAGGCTTCCGGAAAAGAGGCCGCGAAGAAGGAGGCGGAGAAGGACGCTGCGGACGCGCTGCGCGAAAAGGACAAGCGCGCGCAGGCGCGCAGAGGAGGCGGCCGTGGCAGCAACCAGTAGATTCAAGCCGAAGGATGGGCGCTTCCTCGCGGTCGTGCTGCTCCTGATCGTGCTGCTCCTCGTCTATCTCGTGGGCGTCCACTGGTGGTTCGTCGCGCCGCAGCTCCAGCTGAGCTCGGAGATGGCGGACCTGCGCGAGCAGCAGCTGCGCTTCCGCCAGGCTGCGGCGCAGCGGCCCGAGATCGAGCAACGCCTCGCGGCGATCCGCGCGCGCGAGCAGAGCAATCAGGCGTTCCTGACCGACACCGATCAGAACGCCGCGTCGGCCTTCCTCATCCAGCGCCTCAACCAGGCGATCAGCGATCACGCCAAGGATGAGAAGCGCTGCTCGTCGGCCGGCCAGCAGCCGTACACCGGCGGCGAGGAAGAGCTGTACAAGCACGTCACCGTGCAGGCGCGCCTCCGCTGCGATCTCGAGCCTCTCGCGGCGATTCTCTACGATCTCGAGAACGGCAAGCCGTATCTGTTCGTGGATCAGATCATGATCTACAAGCAGCAGACCTATCAGCCGCCGGGAGCCAAGGTCGTCGTCGCGAATCCGCTCGACGTGCGCTTCAATCTCACCGGCTATCTGCGCCAGCCCGGCAAGGCGGCGAAGGGTCAGCAGAAATGAACGTCCGGGTCGCGCGATTGACCACGACCGTGCTCGGCGCTGTCTGCGGCGTGCTCCTCGTGACGGCGCTGCTGCAATACGCGGGGCTTGGACGCGGCTACCGCTGGGCACCCGACGATCCCGCCGGCGCACCGCCCCTGCCGGGCGGCGCGGCGGACGAGAAGCCCTTGCGGCTGCCGCCCGCGACCGCGTTCGCCGAAGTGAACCTGCATCCGCTGTTCAACGAGGATCGCAAGCCGACGCCGATCGACGAGAGCGGCGCATCGGACGAGTCGGCCGCGCCGCAGAGTCCGCTCAACGTCACGCTGACCGGCATCGTCTCGACCTCCACGGTCAAGATCGCGATGGTCCAGGACAAGGCGCGGAACCAGCCGGTGGCCTTGAAGGTCGGAATGCCCCTGGAAGGGGAGCAGGCGGGCTGGACTCTGGTCGAGGTCAAGCCGCGCAGCGTGGTGTTCCGGAGCGCGGCCAACGAGCGCGCGGAGATCGAGCTCGAAACCTCGGTCGTGCAGCCGCCGAAGCCTGCGCGTCCGCGTTCCTCGCGTTCGAGCGCGGGCAACGCGCGCAACGCCGGCAACGCCGCAGGCGGCAGCCAGCGGAACAACTCGTCCGACCTCGCCAAGCGCATCGAGGAACGGCGCCGCCAGATGCGCGAAGATGCGGAAAAACTGCGCAACAATGGCGGCAAGACCCGGCCGCAGCCGACGAAGGCGCCACCCAAGAAGTGACGACGGAGCCAGACACGTGCCATCAAGATTCATCGCCCCGCTGACCGCCTTCGCCCTCGTGCTGCTGGCCGGCTGCGCGACGTCGCCCGAGAAAAAGCCGCCCGAGGAGGCCAAGGCGGACATCCTGACGCCGGATACCATACTCAAGCCGCCTGCGCCGATCGAATCGAGCGGCGCCGAGACGGGCATCTCGATCTCGTCGGAAGCGCTGACGGATCAGGAGCCGCCGAAGCCCGAGCTCCAGGTCGGCACCGGCAAGTTCTTCACCAGGCAGCCGCCGCCGAAGCAGACCGGCAGCGGCGAAGCGGACGTCGTCTTCAACTTCGAGAATCAGCCGATCCAGGCGGTCGTCAAGGCGATCCTCGGCGACCTGCTGCAGGAGAACTACACGATCGCGCCGAACGTCGGCGGTAACGTCACGTTCTCGACGTCCAAGCCGATCCGCCGTTCCGAAGCGCTGCCGGTCCTCGAAATGCTGCTCGAGGCGAACGGCAGCAGCCTCGTGCGCCAGAACGATCGCTACATGGTGGTGCCGACCAAGGATGCGATCGCCGGCCGGCTCGTGCCGACCACGGCGCCGATCGCTTCCGCGAAAGGCTACGAGCTGCGCATCTTCCCGCTGCAATACGTCTCGCCGAGCGAAATGGCCAAGCTCCTGAAACCCTACGCGCGGCCGGAAGCTTTCATCAGCATCGATACGAACCGCAGCCTGCTCGTCCTGGCGGGCACGGCGTCGGAGCTGCAGAACTACCAGCAGACGATCGAAACCTTCGACGTCGACTGGCTCAAGGGCATGTCGATCGGCGTGTTCACGCTGCAGCACGTCGAGGTCACCAAGCTGCTGCCCGATCTGCTCAAGATTTTCGGCTCGGAGGGAGAGTCGCCTCTGGCCGGCATGTTCCGCTTCATGCCGATCGAGCAGACCAATTCGCTCGTGGTGATCACGCCGCAGCCCGAATATCTGAAATCGGCCGAGGAGTGGCTGTACCGGCTCGACCGCGGCGGCGCGGAGAACGCGACGCAGCTTTACGTCTACAACGTCAAGAACCTGAAAGCCCCGGACCTCGCCGACTACCTGAGCCAGATCTTCCTCGGCACGTCGACGGGCGCTTCGCACCGCAGCACGACCGGCAGCGTCGCACCGGGCCTCAGGCCGACCACGCTCGGGAGCCGCGGCGGCGCCAGCACGGCGATGAGCTATCAAAACTCGCTGCGTCCGCAATCCGAGCGCGAGAAGAACGCGCCGGCAAGCACGCCGACGCCGACGCCGTCGGCGTCCGGTGGAAACAGGGAAACCGACATCCGCATTTCGGCGATCGAGGAAAACAACCAGCTGATGATCCAGGCGACGCCGCTCGAGTGGTCACGGATCGAGGCGGCGATCAAGAAACTCGACATCATTCCGCTGCAGGTGCAGATCGAGGCGCGCATCCTCGAGGTCACGCTGCAGGGTGATCTGAACTACGGCGTGCAGTGGTATCTCACGGGCCTGATCGGCACGGCGAGCGGGTCGGCGCAGGAGAACGGGCGCTACCCGTACGCGTACCCGCAAGGTTCAGGTCCCACGTTCACGGGCAACTCGCACGACCGCCACCGGCTCTCGCTCGGCGCGACCGGCAACGCCGGCCCGAGCAACAACGGCGGTTTCTTCTATTCGTTCATCAACAAGAATTTCGAGGTCGCGATCAACGCGCTCGAAACGAGCGGACAGGCGAAATCGCTCGCCGCGCCCTCGCTGCTCGTCGCGAACAACCAGGAGGCGCAGATCAACGTCGGCCAGCAGATTCCGGTTGTGCAGACGTTCTACAACGGCCTCGGAGCGATCAACAACAACGGCACGACGAGTTTTGCGCAAACCGGTTCGGTGCAGTACCTCAACACGGGCGTCACGCTTGACGTGAGGCCGCGCGTCAATCCGGGCGGTCTCGTCTATCTCGACATCCAGCAGGAAGTGAGCAACCCGGGCCCGCCGGCCGTGGAAGGCGGCAATCCTCCGATCAACCAGCGCCTGATCCAGACGCAGGTGGCGGTGCAGAGCGGCGAGACGCTGCTGCTCGGCGGCCTCATCCAGGACAACCGCACCACGGGCGAGACCGGGATTCCGCTGATCAGCCGCATACCGTTCCTGGGCAAGCTGTTCGGCAACACGCGCAATCACAAGGATCGTACCGAGCTGATCGTGCTGATCACGCCGCGTGTGATCAGCAGCACCGACGAAGCACGCCAGGTGACGCAGGAATACACGCGGCAGTTCGAATCGCTGACGCCGCTGCGACCGGCCAGCATGACGCCGCCGCCTCCGCCACCGCCGCCTCCGCCCGAGGTGCCGGCTCCCGAACCCGTCAAGCCGCAAGAGGACTCGTCGTCACAATGATCACCGATCGCACTGCCATCGCGGCGCTCGTCACGCTCCTCCTGGTGCTCGGCGGCTGCAACAACGATCCGACGGCCGATGTCGACAAGCGCTCGGTCGAGCGCTGGAACTACCTGATCGCGCACCAGGCCGAAAAGGCGTACGACTATCTTTCTCCCGGAACGCGCCAGACGCAGACGCGCGAGAGCTACGCAGCGGCCATGAACAACCGGCCCGTCCGATGGACCGGAGCCAAGTTCAATCGCAAGGAGTGTGATGCCGATCGCTGCAAGGTCTACATCGACGTGAGCTATTCTGTGAACATGCCCGGCATCAACGGGGCGGGCAGGTCAGTGGATTCGTCGAGCACGCAGAGCGAGATCTGGGTGCGTGTGGATGGTAAGTGGTATTTTCTTCCCAAGTAATTGAATTCGCAGCCGGAATTAGGGTTAGAGGTCGGGGATTGCACGCCCCTTTCCTTTGCCTTAACATGGCGGCGCTGTTGCCTAACCTAACCCTGCCAAGGTGGGGCTCCGTTTGCCTTTCGGAGTGAGGTTGGCGGTAAAGCAAAAAGCCCTGTGGTCAAATTAGGAGTGTTGTGATGAAGAGAAACAGCTTGACGACTGCCGTCGTCGCCGGTATCGCTGGCGTCGCTGGCTTCGCGGGCCTGGCGAACGCCGTCGACCTGAATCCCGATGGTCTCGGCCAGGTTCTCATCTATCCTTACTACACCGTCAACAAGAACCAGGACACGCTGTTCGCCGTTGTCAACACGGACCCGGTCTTTGGCAAGGCGGTGAAGGTCCGCTTCCTCGAAGGCTACAACAGCCGCGAAGTGCTGGACTTCAACCTGTACCTGTCGGTGAACGACGTGTGGACGGCGACCGTCTCGCAGGTGTCGGATGACGGCGGCGCGCAGGTCAGCACGAGCGACCAGAGCTGCACGGATCCCAGCGTGCTCGATAACTCGCCGGTGGCGTTCCGTACGGCGGCATACGACGGTACGGGTCCGATCCCGGCCGACGCCGGCCCGCACGACATCACGCGTACCCGCGAGGGTTACATCGAGCTGATCTCGATGGGCGACATCGATCCGAACAGCCAGCTGTCCGCGCTGATCACGCACGATGGCGGCGTTCCGCCGGGCTGCGCCGGAATCAGCGACGCGATCGCTTCGGCGGGCATCATCGCTCCGACCGGCGGCCTGTTCGGCGAAGCCGATATCATCAACGTCGGCGAAGGCACCATCTTCCCGTACGTCGCCGACGCGATCGACGGCTTCTCGGAAATCCCGCTGTATTCGGGCGGCGCGAACCTCAATCCGTCTCTGCAGGACGCGAACAACCCGACCCTCGTGACCAACCCGGGCACGGTGGCGCGCGCGTTCGTGTTCACGGGCGGTGGCCAGCTCGTCACGGCCGACTACGCCTTCGGTGTCGACGCGGTCAGCGCGGTGTACATGTCCGACGCGATCTACAACACGTACATCGTCGGCGGCAACACCGGTGCGAACACCGACTGGATCGTGACGTTCCCGACCAAGCGTTTCTACGTCGACTCCCTGTACGGCGCGGTTCCGTTCCCGCCGTTCGTCGAGTCGTTCCATGCGCCGGGCGAGTCGAACGTCGTCGTCGCGCCGTTCATGTACGACCGCGAAGAGCAGACGACGGTCGTCCAGGGCGACTTCTCGCCGCCGATCAGCTCGCAGCCGAACTCGCTGCCGTTCGAAGTGAACGTCATCAGCTTCCTGGCCAATACGGCCGCTGGCGATCCTTCGGGCGTGCTGGGCTCGTTCCTGCGTCCGAACATCGTTCCGTTCGCCACCGCGGGCTGGATGAAGCTCGACCTGCTCAACGGCGAGCCGGGCCATCAGCTTCCGGGCGGCCTGACACCGGCCGGCGTCCCGGTGACCTTCAACGGTCTGCCGGCGACCGGCTACATGGCCTTCAACGTCATCAACGCCAACGCGAATCCGGGCCTGCTCGCCAACTACGGCGGTCTGTTCCGTCATCGCGCCAGCCGTTCGTGCGTGGGTGCCGATCCGGCCTGCTCGTAATAGCTGCACTTCGTTGCTGTACGAAAAGGGGGGCTTCGGCCCCCCTTTTTTTTCGTGCGCGCAGCACGGCCGGGAGGATTTACGGAGGCCTGCGGCACCAAGTGACGGAATTCGCTGGCAAGTTCGTGAATTTAGGCTAGAATCCGACCGCCTTTCTTGGGGTCCTGAAGCACTAGCTGGAATTTCTATGGCCGTTGCAATGCGTCGCCTCGTTTCGCTCGTCTCCATCCTGGCTCTTTCCGCTTTCGGGACCGCCAGCGCACAAGTCACCATCCACCTCACCACGGCGCAGCAGACCAGCTGCGACATCACCACGGATGCGAACGGATTGCGGCTGGTTCCCGGCAGCGCCGATCTCATGGCCACCGGCGTCACCCTGAGCGGCACCGGTTGCGGCGGCGGCGGGGCACCGACCCCGAACAACTTCCCCCTGACGCCAAATCCCGCGTCCCCGACTGCGGGGACGCCATTCACGGTCAGCTGGTCCGTCAGCGGAGCCACCTCGTGTACCGGGTCGGCCAGCTTCAACGGCAGCTCGACCTCGCTGAGCGGCTGGACGGACGTCACGGCTGCGACCTCACCGCGCACGGTGACGGCATCGGCGGCGGGCAGCTACACGCTCTCGCTGACCTGCTCGAACACCTCGGGCTCGATCACGAGCACACCGTTGAATCTCGTCGTCCAGGGCGGCAGCGGAGGCGGTGACGTGTGCCCGAGCAGCCCGCGCACGCGCGCGACGGTCAGCGACATCCATTACCTGCCAGAGCCGCCCACGCACGTCCGCCACAACGTAGATCTGACGCTGTGGGACAACATCTGGGGCCATGTCAGCGAAACCGATAACGTCACGCCGTGGCCGGGTCCGTCGGGTGCGACCCCGACGATCTCGACACTCGGCAAGACGCAGTACATCGCGGCGAAGTTCCACGTCGGCGCCTCGCCGCCGTCCGTCTTCGGCTTCTACAAGAACGTCTCGTACGGCGCGGGCCCGAACCTCGACGTGTCGATCAGCACGAACTGCGGCGACTTCACGCCCTCGCAGCAGACCTGCGTCGCGACGAACAAGCCGGCAAACGATGCCGGCATGCTCTACTGGAGCCTGACCAATCCCGTGTACTGCAAGTTGGAGCCGAACACCGATTACTACTTCAACGTCCAGTTCCACGATCCGAACACCAGCGGACCTGGATGCAGCGGCGGCACCTGCAGGACGACGATCGGTCACGTTCGCTAGTTTTACCGGGTTCCCGGCCGCTCGCCGGCCGGGAACCGTTCCGAGCGCCGAACAACGCATCGGCGAACTGCCTGGCCGCGGCGATGTCCAATCGCCGTTCCGTCAGCAATTTCTGGAGTCACGCATGTCGTCGATTCGGCGAACCGCCCTCTATTGCCTCGTTCCGTCGTTGATCTTCGCTTCCTTCGCGCACGCCCAGAAGGCGCCCGATGCGAAGCTGCCTGCCGACACCGTTGTCGCCCGGCAGGGCACGGCCGCAGTCACGATGGCCGACATCGACGCATTCGCGGCGCGCATCGACGAGCGCCAGCGGCCGGGATTCTTCAACAGCCCCAAGCGCATCGAAGCGCTGATTTCGAATCTTCTGGTGCAGCGCCAGCTCGCCGAACAGGCGGAGAAGGACGGCCTCGACAAGGATCCCTCGGTCCAGGCGCAGATCAGGATCTCCAACGAGGAAATCCTGAGCAAGGCCGCGGTGGAGCACTACCGCGCGCAACTCAAGGAGCCGGATTTCAGCCAGCTCGCCCACGAGGAATACATCGGCCACAAGGAAAAGTACGTCAAGCCGGGCAGGCTCGACGTCAAGCACGTCCTGATCTCTGTCGACAAGCACAGCGACGAAGAAGCGAAGAAGCTCGCCGACGACGTGCGCAAGCAGGCGGTGGAAAATCCCGACCAGTTCGATGCGCTGGTCGAGAAATATTCCGAGGATCCCTCGAAGGCGCAGAACCACGGACTGATGACGGAAGCCGGCAGCAAGCGTTACGTGTCGGAATTCGCCGCGGCAGCCACGGCGCTCAAGGTACCAGGCGAGATATCGCCCGTCGTCAAGACGAAGTTCGGCTATCACGTGCTTAAGCTCGTCGCCCGTACGTCCGACGCGCCGCAGAAGTTCGACGAGGTCAAGACGAGCATTGTGGAGAATCTCCGCAAGGACTGGATCGATAAGCAGGTGGGCACGTACACCGACACGCTGCGCAACCAGCCTGTCGATGCGGATCCCGAAGTCGTCGCGTCCTTGCGCGACCGCTACGGCCGGGTGCCGACGCCCGAAGAGCTCGAGGCGGCAGCAGGTACCAAGGCCGCGCCGCAGCACTGAAGGCACCCGCGCGTGACGGGTCCGGCGCGCTGACTCGCACGCACGGGCCGGTACGCCTCTTCGCGTGGCGGCGCGCCGCAGCTAGTATCCGCGCTGACCTCACCAGGGATCGCGACCGATGTCCGTCGCCCGCCTGACGCTGCGCTTCTTCCGCCGCGAGCTGCGCAACCGTTTCGCCGGCAGCTTTACGGGCGGGCTCTGGGCGCTGCTGCAGCCGCTGGTGCAGCTCGCGGTCTACGCGTTCGTGTTCGTGCACGTATTCAAGTCGCGAGTGCCCGGCGCGGATGCTCCGGGCTACGTTCCGTTCCTCGTGACCGCGCTCTGGCCGTGGACGGCGTTCTCGGAATCGATCGTGCGCTCGACGACGGCCGTGCAGGACAACGCTCCCTTGATCGGCAAGGTCGCGCTGCCGCGCGAGGTGCTCGTCATCGCGAGCGTCGCGTCGAGCTTCGCCGTGCACCTGGCGGGATTCGTCGCCATTCTGATCGCGCTCGCCCTCGCCGGGAAAGACGTTGCTCTGGTCGGCATCCTGCCCGCCGTGCTGATGTACGTGCCGCTGTTCGCGCTCACGCTCGGGCTCGCGCTGATCTGCGCAGCCGTGCAGGTTTTCGTGCGCGATCTCGTGCAGGCGCTCGGCCAGTTGCTGCTGCTGCTGATGTTTGCCGCACCGATCTTCTACGACAAGGCGCAGGTACCCGAACGCGTGCGCGGCTGGCTGGACCTCAACCCGTTCACGTTCTACGCGGACGCCTTCCGAGCGCTGCTGCTGCACCACGGCGAGCTGTCGCCGGCGCGCATTGCACTGGCGCTGGCGACCGCCGCGATCGTCCTGTTCGCGGGGCACGCGCTGTTCCGCCGCCTCGATCCGCACTTCGAGGATTTCCTGTGAACGCGCTCCTCATCCAGGCACGCGGCCTCGGCAAGGCGTATCCGAAGGTGCACCGCAACGCGGACCGGCTGCGTTCGCTCGCGCGGCTCCTCGTCGGCAAGGCCGACCGCGACCGCGTCAGTGTGCTGCGCGACATCGATCTCGACATCGTGCGCGGCGAGTCGCTCGGCCTTATCGGCGAGAACGGTGCCGGCAAATCGACGCTGCTCAAGCTCATTACCGGCGTGCTGACGCCGACCAGCGGCAGCGTGCGCGTCAACGGCACGATCGGCGCCTTGCTCGAGCTCGGTGCCGGATTTCATCCCGAGTATTCCGGTCGCGACAACATCGCGATGGCGGCGGCACTGCACGGGCTCGACGGAGCGCGCCTGCGCGAGCGCATTCCGGACATCATCGCGTTCGCCGACATCGGCGAGTACATCGACGAGCCGGTCAAGCACTACTCGTCCGGCATGGTTGTCAGGCTCGGTTTCGCGGTGATCGCCGCGCTGAAGCCCGACCTGCTTGTCACCGACGAAGTCCTGGCGGTCGGTGATGAATCCTTCCAGAAGAAATGCGTGCGCTGGATCGAGGACTATCTCGCCGGCGGCGGCACGCTCATGCTTGTGTCGCACAGCATGTATCACGTGCAGAAGCTCTGCAAGCACGCACTGTGGCTGCGCGGCGGCGAGATCGCGATGCACGGCGACGTGTTCGACGTCACGCAGGCCTATCTCGCGTACCACGAGCGCAAGTCCGCCGCCGTGCAGGAACGCGCCGTTGCGGCGCGCACAGGTCTCGAGTTCGGCGTGCTCGGCATCGCGCTCAACGGCGAGGAGAGCGAGCAGCCGCTTGCGCTCGAGCCTGGCGCGACACTGCGTGTCGACGTGCGCCTGCACTCGCGCGACGGTCGCGTGCCGAGCCTCGCCGTCGGCCTGGTGCGTGCGGACGGCACGCCGGTTTATGGCGTCAGCAGCGAGATGGACGGCGTCGAGCCGCGCAGCTCTGGCCCGGGCGAATATCGCGCGGAGATCGAATTCGAAGCGCTGCCGCTGCTCCCCGGCAGCTATACGGTGCGCGTGCATCCGATGGACCCCGAAGGCGTGCGCTTGTTCGACACCGTCGAGCGCGCGATCGTCGTTCGCGGCGCGTCGCGCGAGTTCGGCCTGGTCCGGCTCGCGCACCGCTGGATCGGCGATGAAACGGGCCGGCCCTGAGCCGCACTGCAGGCGATCCGCGGGCGTGAGAAAATCGCACTCCCGCGAACTCGCGGATTCCGACGCATGACCGACCCCGCACCCTCCGAGCTGCCGTTCACGGGCGAGCGCTTCACGCCCGAGTGCGTGCGCGAGATCTGGTATGAGCACTGGCACCGCTACGTGTTCGCGCGCCGCCTCGCGGCCGGCCGTCGCGTGCTCGATGCGGCCTGCGGCGAAGGCTACGGCTCGGCGCTGCTGGCCGGCGCCGCCGCCGAGGTCGTCGGCGTCGACATCGACGCGCCGTCGATCGCGCACGCGCGCCAGCGCTACGCGCGCGCGAATCTCCGCTACGAAGAGGGCGATGCGACGTCGCTCGAATTCCCGGCCGGACGCTTCGATCTCGTCGTCTCGTTCGAGACGCTGGAGCACGTCGAGGCGCAGGAGCACATGATCGCCGGCTTCGCCCGCGTGCTGACCGACGACGGCCTGCTGATCGTCTCTTCGCCCGACCGGCACACGTACAGCGAAGTGGCAGGTTTTCGCAACGAGTTTCACACGCGCGAGCTGTACCGCGACGAGCTCCTCGGCCTCCTGCGCCCGCATTTCCCTGCGATTCGCCTGTACGGGCAGAAGCTCCTGTTCCATTCCGCCCTGTGGGCGCTCGACAAGGCCGCCGGTGCCTGCGAGGCCTGGACCGCCGATCGTGAAGGCAAGTCGATCCTGCCGGGCCTGGATTACGCGCCGCTGTACTTCGTCGCGCTCTGCGCCAAGCGCGCGCTGCCCGAGCACGTGCCCGCGCTGTCCCTGTTCGGCGATCGCGACGAAAGCGTCTACGCGCACTACAATCACGAGGTTCGCAAGAACATGGACGCGGGCCGGCGCATCGCCGAGCTTGAAGCCGAAATCGACCGCCTGCGTTCGCAAGCATCGTCCGCGAAGGACGGCGAACGTCCCTTGACGGGACGCAGACGGCCCTGGTGGCGCCGCAGGCAATCCGACGAATGACAACCGATCTCGACTACCGCATCGATTACGGCACGCTGCCGGCAGTGACGCCCACTCCGCGCATCGATCCCGGTGCGCCGCTGTTCGCCTCGGAGGACGGTGTCGTCGCCTCGCTGTCGAACAACGAGTGCATCTTCCAGACGCGGCGCACGGGCGAAACGCACGTGATGACCTACCAGGTGCTCCAGGCGCTCGATCAGTGCCGCGAGTTCCGCCCGCTCGACGAGCACGTCACGCGCATCCAGACGACGATCCAGGGATTGCACGGGAAGCGCGAGAACATCCGGCGCGTGCTCGACAATCTCTGCCAGCGCGGCCTGCTCGTCTCCGACGCGGATTTCCTGCGCCGCCTCGCGGCAGCGCCCGCGACGGAAGCGGCGCCGCTGCGTGCGGTGTTCATCCGCGCCTGCGATCGACCTGCCCAGCTCGAAAGGCTGCTGAAATCGCTGACGGAATGCGAGCGCCGCTTCCGCACCACGCGTCGTTACGTGCTGATCGACGATTCGACCTTGGCCGATGCCGCGAACCGGCACCGCGACCTGCTGCGCGAGTTCGCGCGGGCGACCGGCTGCAAGCTGACCTATCTCGGCGCCGCCGAGCAGGCGCGCTTCGTCGAGCGCCTCGTGAAAGCCGTTCCACAGGCGCAGAAGGCGCTGCCACCCATGGTGCTGCGCGCCGCCTCCGGCTCCGGATTCGGCGGCGGCCGAAGCTGGAATCTCGCGCTGCTGCTGTCCGCCGGCGCCGGCCTCGTGCTGCTCGACGACGATCAGTGCCTGCCGCTGCGACGGCCCGATGGCGTGCTCGACGGCATTGATCCCGACCCGTCCGCGCCGGCATTCACCCGGTTCTACCGCAATCTCGAGAACGCGTTCGGAGCCGGCGAGGAATTCACCGGCGATCCGTTCGAGCTGCACCTCGAGATTCTCGGCAGGGCGTTCGGATCGCTGCTCGGCGATGCGCGCTACACGATCGAACGCAAAGTGCTGCGCGGCCTCAGCCTCGGTCGGCTGGATCATCTCGCTGCCGAGGCGAACGTGATCGCGACGCGGCAGGGGGCGTATGGGAGCTCGCGCACCGAATCCGGTGCGTGGCTCTACCAGCTCGACGCGGAAAGCCGCGCGGAATTCTGGCGTGATCGCGAAAGCTATCTGCGCAACGTCGAAGCCGGCAGCATCTGGTACGGGCACCGCCGCGCACGCGTGACGACGGTCGGCACGTTCACGCCGTTCGCGCTCGACAACCGCGAGCTCCTGCCTTGCACGAATGCGCTCGGGCGCGGCGAGGACGCGCTGTTCGCGCACGTCGCGCGGCTCTGCCATCCCGGCTCGCTCTCGATCGAGCTGCCTGTCGCGATCGGCCACGCGCAGGAATCGGCACGCCGTCGATCGGACCGCACGCTCGCGGCGCCGCCGCCGCGCTTCAACTACTTCGTCGGCGATTTCGTGCAGCGCCAGCTTGGCGAGTTTCTCGCCGAGGATCCCGCGCAGCGCCTCGGCCTGCTCGCGGCAAACCTGCGCGACATGGCCGGCGCGAGCGCGACGCGGCGGCTGCGCATGCTGCGCGAGTATCTGGCCTACGTGCGAGCCGACGCGATCGAGCGGCTCCAGCAGCAGTACGAGAGCGCGCAGGGCGCGCCGATCTACTGGCAGGCCGACGTGCGCTCGATCATCGAGGCGAACGGCCGCGCGCTGACGGCGAAGGCACCGCCGCGCCTCGGCGACTGGCCGGACGATCTCGACGAAGCGGGATGCGCCGCGCTGCTGCGCGACGAGGCGCTGCGACTCGCCGCCGCTTACGACACGTGGCCGGCCGTGTGGGCGTATGCATGCGAGCAGGGCGAGAACCTGCTGGGCGCGCTCTGACCGCATCCGCATGGCGGCCGCCGCTCGCGAGAACGGCCTCACCACGGTCGTCGTCGTCGCCGCCGACAGCGGGCCGCTGCTGATGTCCTCGGTGGCCGCGGCGCTTGCCTCGAGCGCTCCGGTCGAGGTCGTCCTCGTCGACAACGCTTCCGCCGACGGAGAGCCCGAGCGCCTCGCTGCCGCCTGCTCGGACGACGGGCGCCTGCGCATCCTGCGAAACGAGCGGAACATCGGCTTCGGGCCCGCCTGCAATCGCGGCGCAGCGGTCGCGCGCGGCGACGCGCTGCTGTTTCTCAACCCGGACTGCATCGTCGAGCCCGGCACGGTCGAGTCGCTGCGAGCGGCGGCTGCGAGCGATCCCACGATCGGGCTGCTCGGCATCGAGGTACTCACGCCGGACGGCCGTCCCGCGCGCGGCAACCGGCGCCGCGCGCCGACACTCAAGCGTGCGCTGATGTCGATGAGCGGCCTATCGCGCTTCGAAGCGCGCTGGCCGATGCTCGCGGGTGTCGAGATGCCGGCGTCCGCGCAGCGTCCGGACATCGAGGACGTCGAAGCCGTTTCAGGAGCCTGCCTGTTCCTGCCACGCCGCGCGTTCGAAGCGGTCGGCGGCTTCGACGAGCGGTATTTTCTGCACGTCGAGGATCTCGACCTGTGCCGGCGTGTCCGCGACGCGGGCTGTCGCGTCGCGATCGTCGGTTCCGTCCATGCGACGCACGAGCAGGGCGGTTCGAGCCGGCATCGGCCGGTGTTCGTCGCCTGGCACAAGCACCGCGGGATGTGGCGCTACTTCAGCAAGTTCGATCCGGCCGCCCGCGCGCTGCCGGCGCGCGTGCTCGTCGCGCTCGGCATCTGGGCCCACTTCGCGCTGACGGTGCCCTTGAATCTGGCGCGCGGTCTCCTGGCCGCGCGCGCGATCGCGAACCGCCGCGAACACGACACCACGCGCACGATCTGAGCCGCGCGCGTGGCAAGCGCGTCAGAACGCGCCGATGTATTGCTGCAGCGTGATCTGACAGCCGTTGCCCGTGCAATCCGGTCCTGTCGTGTTCGGATTGCTGAAACGGATGTTCAGGAAGTAATCCGTGTTGGGCTCGACGTGGCAGAAGGAAGCGTTGCCCGCCCCGATGTGCCAGCGCAGCGAGGGAACGTCGTTGCTCGGCCAATCGCGCACCCAGCAGCCCGGTTCGAGAGTCCGGAAGTCGCCGCAGGTCTGGCTGATCGTGACGTCGATGGCCGGTCCGCCGCCATACATCACGTGCTTGAACATGCCGCCGAGCATGGGGGGTACGAGAGCGGGAACATGGAATCGCGCGGCGACGTACTCGGATCTTCCGACCGTCTTGATCGTCGGGCTCGTGCCGGGTACGCCGGGCCACAGCGTCACGTCATCGAGCTCGTTGATGTGGCCCCAGATGTTGTCCCACGTGGTCACGTCCACGCCGTGGCGCACGTGGACATTGGGCAGGTACCAGATGTCGCTGATGCGACGCAGGGTCAGGTTGCCGGTATCGGTCGGGATGGTCGAGGGGCAGGCGGCGCCTGCGTCGAAGCCGTCCTGGAGAATGGCCTCGGGCGGCGGTACTTGGGAAACAGCGGTGGCGAAAAGGAGGGCAGCGATGGGTGTCATGCGGTACTACTCGTGTCGTGCTGAAGGAAAACGATGCCGGCCATGGCTTCTATGGCTGGGCACCGCCTTCTGCACGAGCACGTCCGCCGCACTGCGCCGACGTCCGGCGATGAAAAGGCTGGAACCCCCGCCGGGGCGGGATTATGCGTAAATCGGGGCTGAACAAGGTTAAATTTGTCTGCCGGAATAGCGCGTTAGCAATTATGCTTAAAGCGTCACATAAGTAAGTTTTTCTTGCGCGCTCAGCGGTACCGGTTGACCGCTTCGACGAGTGCCCTGGTCGCGGAGCGCGCGGCCGCCGCGAAATCCTCTCCATCGCCGGCGTAGAGGATGGCACGCGACGAGCTGATGACGAGGCCCGTACCATCCGCCGCCGCGCCGTTGCGGACGACGGCCTGGATGTCGCCGCCCTGCGCGCCGACGCCGGGTACGAGCAGCGGAATGTCATCGACCAGCGCGCGCACTTCGGCGAGATCCTCGGGATAGGTCGCGCCCACCACGAGCAGGCAGTTGCCGTTCGCGTTCCACTCGCCGGCCGCCTTTCGTGCGACGTGCTGATAGAGCTTGCGACCGCCGACGTCGAGATCCTGGAGGTCGCGCGCGCCCGGATTCGAGGTCCGGCACAGGATCACGACGCCCCTGTCGGCGCGCGCGAGGAACGGATCGAGCGCATCTCTTCCGAGATACGGGTTCACCGTCACCGCGTCGGCTCCATAACGGTCGAACGCCTCGCCCGCGTAGAACGCGGCGGTGCTGCCGATGTCGCCGCGCTTCGCGTCGAGGATGACCGGCACGCCCGGATGCGTCGAATGGACGTGAGCGATCAGACGTTCCAGCGCGTCCTCGGCGCGGTGTGCGGCGAAGTGGGCGATCTGCGGCTTGAAACAGCAGACGAGATCGGCCGTCGCGTCCACGATCGCGCGGCAGAATTCGAAGATCGCGTCGGACGTGCCGCGAAGGTGCGCGGGGAATCGGGCCGGCTCGGGGTCGAGGCCGACGCAGACGAGCGAGCCGTTGCGGCGCCAGGCTTGCTTGAGGGTTTCGATGAAGGTCATGGCGTCACTCGTTGGATGATGCCGCGCATCGTCATCCTTCCCGCAAGCGGGAAGAGACGAAAGCTTCAATCTTCGCCCGGATGGCCAAGCGAGGGCGCCATGCGGGCGTTCGCTGCATCACGCAAGCTTCTTGTAGCGAATCCGGTGCGGCTGCGACGCTTCCTCGCCGAGGCGGCGCTTCTTGTCTTCCTCATACTCGCGGTAGTTGCCCTGGAAGAACTCGACGTGCGAATCGCCTTCAAAAGCGAGGATGTGCGTCGCGATGCGGTCGAGGAACCAGCGGTCGTGCGAGATCACCATCGCGCAGCCCGGGAATTCCAGCAGCGCTTCCTCGAGCGCGCGCAGCGTCTCGACGTCGAGATCGTTCGACGGCTCGTCGAGCAGCAGCACGTTGCCGCCCTGCATCAGCGTCTTGGCGAGATGCAGGCGCCCGCGTTCGCCGCCCGAGAGCTGGCCGACGATCTTCTGCTGGTCGGGGCCCTTGAAGTTGAAGCGGCCGATGTAGGCACGCGAGGGAGTCTGATAGCGCCCCACCGTGATCATGTCGGCGCCGCCCGAGATTTCCTGCCAGACGGTCTTGGAACCGTCGAGCGCTTCGCGCGACTGGTCCACGTAGGCAAGCTTCACGGTCGGGCCGATGACGATCTCGCCCTTGTCAGGCTTCTCCACGCCCGTGATCATCTTGAAGAGCGTCGACTTGCCGGCGCCGTTCGGGCCGATGATGCCGACGATCGCGCCGGGCGGCACCTTGAAGCTGAGATCGTCGATCAAAAGGCGGTCTCCGAACGATTTCGAGACGCCCCTGAACTCGATGACGAGATCGCCGAGCCGCTCGCCGGGCGGGATGTAGATCTCGTTCGTCTCGTTGCGCTGCTGGTATTCGATCGAGTTCAGCTCCTCGAAGCGGTTGAGTCGCGCCTTGCCCTTCGACTGGCGGCCCTTCGCGCCCTGGCGCACCCACTCGAGCTCGCGCTGGATCGCCTTCTGGCGCGCCTTCTCGCTGGCTTCCTCGCGCTTGAGCCGCTCGTCCTTCTGCTCGAGCCAGGACGAATAGTTGCCCTTCCAAGGAATGCCGCGGCCGCGATCGAGCTCGAGGATCCACTCCGCCGCGTTGTCGAGGAAGTAGCGGTCGTGCGTGACGGCCACCACCGTGCCCGGGAAGTTCTGCAGGAAGTGCTCGAGCCACTCGACCGACTCCGCATCGAGGTGGTTGGTCGGCTCGTCGAGCAGCAGCATGTCGGGCTTCGACAGAAGCAGGCGGCACAGCGCTACGCGGCGCTTCTCGCCGCCCGAGAGCTGGCTGATCTTCGCGTCCCACGGCGGCAGGCGCAGCGCGTCGGCCGCGATCTCCAACGTGCGCTCCAGCGTGTGCGCGTCGTTCGCGGCGAGGATCGCCTCCAGCCGCTGCTGCTCCGCGGCGAGCTTGTCGAAGTCGGCGCCTTCCTCGGCGTAGGCCGCATAGACGGCCTCGAGCTTGGCCTGCGCCTCGAAGATCTCGCCGACGCCTTCCTCGACGGTCTGGCGGACGGTTTTCGCCGGATCGAGCTCGGGCTCCTGCGGCAGGTAGCCGATCTTGATGTCCGGCTGCGGGCGCGCCTCGCCGTTGTAGTCCTTGTCCACGCCGGCCATGATGCGCAGCACCGTGGATTTGCCCGCGCCGTTCAGGCCGAGCAGGCCGATCTTGGCGCCCGGGAAGAACGACAGCGAGATGTCCTTGATGATCTCGCGCTTCGGGGGGACGGTCTTGCTGACCCCGATCATGGTGTAGATGTACTGCATTGCCGATGGACTCCGTGCGCACGCGGACCCGGCGGCCGAAAGCCCGGCCGGCGCGTGCCAGAAAAAGCGGAAAATGACCGCCGATTATCGCCGATCGCGCCTCCGATCGCCACGCGCCGGCCAATGGGCGGGCGGGTCGCAAGCCTGTAACATCGCGCAAATTCCACACCCGAGGCCGATTTGCCCATGTTTGCAAAGGACACGCGCATCACCGGTTACGACGACGAGCTCGCTGCGGCGATCGCCGGCGAGCGCCGGCGCCAGGAAGACCACGTCGAGCTGATCGCCTCGGAGAACTACGCCAGCCCGCGCGTGCTCGAAGCGCAGGGCTCGGTGCTCACGAACAAGTACGCCGAAGGCTATCCCGGCAAGCGCTACTACGGCGGCTGCGAATACGTCGATGTCGCCGAAAAACTCGCCATCGAGCGTGCCAAGACGCTGTTCGGCGCGGGCTACGCGAACGTGCAGCCGCATTCGGGCTCGCAGGCGAACCAGGCCGTGTATTTCGCGCTCCTCCAGCCGGGCGACACGATCCTCGGCATGTCGCTCGCGCACGGCGGCCATCTCACGCACGGCGCGAAGGTCAACCTGTCCGGCAGGATCTTCAACGCGGTGCAGTACGGCGTCGATGCGAACGGCCTCATCGACTACGAGGAGATCGACCGCCTCGCGCACGAGCACCGCCCGAAGATGCTGGTCGGAGGCTTCAGCGCATATTCGCAGGTCATCGACTGGGAGCGCATGGCGGCGATCGCGAAATCGGTGGGCGCGTACTTCTTCGTCGACATGGCGCACGTCGCCGGCCTCGTCGCCGCAGGCGTCTATCCGAACCCCGTGCCGCACGCCGACGTCGTCACCTCGACCACGCACAAGACGCTGCGCGGGCCGCGCGGCGGCATCGTGCTTGCGCGCGGCGGCGACGAGGACATTGAAAAGAAGCTGCAGAGCATCGTCTTTCCGGGCATCCAGGGCGGACCGCTGATGCACGTCATCGCCGCGAAGGCGGTCGCATTCAAGGAAGCACTGGAGCCCGAGTTCAGGACGTATCAGCAGCAGGTCGTGAAGAACGCGAAAGCGATGGCCAAGACACTGATGGACCGCGGTTACAAGGTCGTCTCTGGCGGCACCGAGAACCATCTCTTCCTGGTCGACCTGATCGGCCGCGACGTCACGGGCAAGGACGCCGAAGCCGCGCTCGGCGCGGCGCACATCACCGTCAACAAGAACGCCGTGCCGAACGATCCACGCTCGCCGTTCGTGACCTCGGGACTGCGCATCGGCACGCCGGCTGTGACCACGCGCGGCTACGGCGAGAAGGAATGCGTCGAGCTGGCGGAGTGGATCTGCGACGTGCTCGACAAGCCCGGCGACGCCTCGGTGATCGAGAGCGTGCGGGGCAAGGTCACCGCGCAGTGCAAGACGTTTCCGGTATATGGATAAGAGCAGGGCTGAGGATCCAGGGCTGAGGGCTGAAGAGCAGGCGGCCAGTACGCTGGCTGGCTCGCCTCGGCGTCTGATTTTGATCTCTCACTCCTCAGCCCTCAGCCCTCGCTGCTGATGCACTGCCCCTTCTGCCAGCACGACGATACCCGCGTGATCGATTCGCGCGTGTCCGAGGACGGGGCGACGATCCGCCGCCGCCGCGAGTGCCCGGCCTGCGGCGAGCGCTTCAACACGTTCGAGACCGCCGAGATCAAGCTGCCGGCGGTGATCAAGAGCGACGACCGGCGCGAGACGTTCGACGAGCGCAAGCTGCGCGGCGGATTCGAGCGCGCCCTGCAGAAGCGGCCGGTTTCGAGCGAGCAGGTCGACGCTGCCGTGCGCAGCGTCGTTGAGGAGCTGCGTCGCAGCGGCGAGCGCGAGGTGCCCTCGATGCGCATCGGCGAGCTCGTCATGCGCGAGCTGAAGAAGCTCGACCAGGTTGCCTACGTGCGCTTCGCCTCGGTCTACCGCAGCTTCGAGGACGTGCAGGCGTTTCGCGAGGAGATCGAGCGCCTCGAGCGCGACCTGCCGGCGATCGAGGGCCTGCAGCTGCCGCTGCTGCAGACGGAGCCTCCCAAGCCCCGCAAGTAGCTCTGCCGCGAACGGCAGCGCGAACTGCCGCTTCTCCCTAACCGGGAGCGGCAAAGACCCCGCGTACAATGCCGCCATGACATTCTCATCGACCGACGAGCGCCTGATGAGACGCGCGCTGGCGCTCGCAGAGCGCGGGCTTTGGACAACGCAGCCGAATCCGCGCGTCGGCTGCGTGATCGCGCACGGAGATGCGATCGTCGGCGAAGGCTGGCACGTCCGCGCGGGCGAGTCGCACGCCGAAGTGTTCGCGCTGCGTGCGGCGGGCGAGCGCGCGCGCGGTGCGACGGCCTACGTGACGCTGGAGCCCTGCGCGCATCACGGCCGCACGCCGCCGTGCGCCGACGCGCTGATCGCGGCAGGCGTGGCGCGTGTGGTCGCGGCGATCGGTGATCCGAACCCGCGCGTAAATGGAGGCGGTCTCGCGCGCATGGCGGAAGCGGGCATCGAAGTCGCGTGCGGCTTGCTGCGCGAGGAGGCGCGCGCGCTCAACGAAGGGTTCTTCTCGCGCATGCAGCGCGGCCGGCCCTGGGTCCGGCTCAAGATCGCGGCAAGCCTCGACGGCCGCATCGCGCTCGCGAGCGGCGAGTCGAAATGGATTACCGGCCCCGAAGCACGTGCCGATGTGCAGAGCTGGCGCGCACGCAGCTCGGCCATCATGACCGGCATCGGCACCGTGCTCGCGGACGACCCGCACCTCACCGCGCGCGTGGAAGGCGATGCCATCGCGCCGCTGCGCGTCATCCTGGATGCGCGGCTGCGCACGCCGGCATCGGCGCACGTGCTGGACGGCGCGGCGCCGACGGTCCTCGTGCACGCGCTGGGCAACGAGCCGGCCGATGCGCGGTTCGATCGCGTCGAGCGTCTCGCCATTGACGCGGAGGAAGGTTTCGTCGATCTGCCGGCCGTGCTCGCCGAGCTCGCGGCGCGCGAGGTCAACGAATTGCAGGTGGAGGCGGGGCCGTGCCTCACCGGTTCGATGCTGCGGCAAGGGCTCGTCGACGAGCTTCTGCTCTACGTGGCGCCGCGGCTCCTGGGCGACTCGGCACGGCCGATGGCGGTGCTGCCGGAGCCGCCCTCGCTCCGCGAGGCCGGCGCGATGACGCTGGTTGAACACGTAGCCTGCGGCCCCGATGTCCGGCTGCGCCTCCTGACGGGAAACCGCGATGTTCACGGGAATCGTTGAAGCGGTCGGCCACGTGCGCCGCATCGAGCGGCGCGCGGGCGACGTGCGACTCGTCGTCGACACGGGCTTGCTCGGGCTCGGCGACGTAGCGGCCGGCGACAGCATCGCGGTGTCGGGCGTCTGCCTCACTGTCGTCGAACTCGAAGGCACCGCCTTCGCCGCCGACGTTTCGGTGGAAACCCTGACGCGGACGACGCTCGGCACCCTCAAGCCGGGCGATGCGGTCAATCTCGAAAAAGCCATGCGGCTCTCCGATCGGCTCGGTGGCCATCTCGTGACCGGCCACGTGGATGCGGTCGGCCGCATCATCGGCATCGAGCCCGACGGGCGCTCGCAGCGCTGGCGCTTCGAATTGCCGGAGCAGCTCGCGCGCTACGTCGCCGCCAAGGGCTCGATCTGCGTCGACGGCGTCAGCCTCACCGTCAATGATGTCGACGGGCCGCGCTTCGGCGTCAATCTCATTCCGCACACGCTGGAGGCGACCGCGTTCAAGGCGCGGCGCGTCGGCGATGCGGTCAACATCGAAGTGGACCTCGTCGCGCGCTACGTCGAGCGGCTTTTCGCCCAGCGCGAGGTGCGCACATGAGTTTCGCGACGATTCCCGAGATCCTCGCCGACATCCGAGCCGGTCGCATGGTCGTGATCGTCGACGACGAGGATCGAGAGAACGAAGGCGATCTCATCATGGCCGCGGAAAAGGTGCGGCCCGAGGATGTCAACTTCATGGTGCGCGAAGGGCGCGGCCTGGTCTGCCTGCCGCTGACGCAGGCACACTGCCGCCAGCTCGGCCTGAAGCCGATGGTCGATCGCAACACGTCGCCGCACCACACGAATTTCACCGTGTCGATCGAAGCCGCCAGCGGTGTCACCACGGGCATTTCCGCCTATGACCGCGCGCACACGATCCGCACCGCGGCGAATCCGGAGGCACGGCCCGAGGACATCGTGCAGCCCGGCCACATCTTTCCGCTGGCGGCGCAGCCGGGCGGCGTGCTCGCGCGTGCCGGCCACACCGAAGCCGCCGTCGATCTCGCCGCGTTGGCCGGCCTGGTGCCGGCGGGCGTGCTGGTCGAGATCCTGAACGACGACGGCACGATGGCGCGGCGTCCGGAGCTCGAAGCGTTCGCCGCGAGGCACGGCCTCAAGATCGGCACGATCGCCGATCTGATCCGCTACCGTCTCGAAACCGAGAAGACGATCGAGCGCGTGCACGAAAGCGACGTCGAGACGGAATTCGGCCCGTTTCGCCTGCACGCGTTCCGCGACTGCCTGCACAAGGCGCTGCATTTCGCGCTGGTGCGCGGCCGCGTCGACGACGGCGCGCCGGTGCTGACGCGCGTGCACGTGCGCAATACGCTGTCCGACGTGCTGCACCTCAAGCGCGAGGATCTCGGGCTTACCGTGACTGCGGCGCTGCGCCGCATCGCCGACGAGGGCAGGGGCGTCGTCGTCGTGCTCGGCGGAGACGAGCCCGCCGACGTGCTGATCGAACGCCTCACCGCGAAACCCGCCGCCGACGAACACGCGCCGCCACCATGGCGCCAGCTCGGGCTCGGCGCGCAGATCCTCGCCGATCTCGGCGTGCGCCGGCTGCGCGTGCTCGGCACGCCGCGCAGGCTGGTCGGGCTGGCGGGCTTCGGGCTGGAGGTCGAAGCGCACGAGGAGCCCTCCGCTTGAGCGGTGGTTCCGTCGTCCCGGCGAAAGCCCGGACCCGATTCGACTGCGACGCGCAACGTGGAATGGATCCCGGCTTTCGCCGGGATGACGGAGCGCAGGGGCCGCTCCGTTACACTACAGCCGCCCATCGACACCGGATCACTCATGCACGAACGCTCCGGCGCGTTGCGCCCCGTCCCGTCCGCCCGCTACGCGATCGTCGCGAGCCGCTGGAATCCGCGCATCGTCGACGCGCTGGTCGACGGCGCCGTGCGGGCGCTGCGAGAACACGGCGTCGGAGCCGACGCGATCGACTGTGTGCGCGTGCCCGGCGCGCTCGAGATTCCGCTCGCCGCCGCGCAGCTCGCCGCGGGCAGGCGCCATGCGGCGATCATCGCGCTCGGCTGCGTCGTGCGCGGCGAGACTCGCCACTACGAGCACGTCGCCGACGGCTGCGCCGCCGGGCTCGCGCGGGTCGCGCTCGACTTCCGCGTTCCCGTGCTGAACGGCGTGCTCGCGGTCGAACGACACGCGGACGCCGAAGCGCGGGCCGGTGGTGCGCACGGCAACAAGGGCGAGGACGTCGCGCTCGCCGCGCTCGAAATGGCCGATCTCATGCTTCAATGGGCAGATGAGACAGCCTGATTCTTTCGCCGCCGGCGACATCTCGCTCGTCTTCCGCTTGCCAAAGGCATTCGGTGCAGGCGAAGACGCGCGAAGCTCCTGCACGCCCGTGCTGAAGGCATCGCCGCCGTGAAAACGCATCCTTCCGGCGTCGATCCCGTGGCGCGCTCGCGCGCGCGCCGTCGTGCCCTGCAGGCCGTGTACGCGTGGCAGCTCAGCGGTAATCCGGTCGCCCGCGTGATCGACGAGTTCCGCCACGAGCAGGACATGGAGATCGCCGACGTCGATTATTTCGAGGACCTCGTGCGCGGCGTCGAGCGTCACTGCGCCGAGCTCGACGCCGCGCTTGCGCCGTTTCTCGACCGCGCGATCGACCGCGTCGATCCGATCGAGCGCGCGGCGCTGCGCATCGGCGCCTACGAGCTGCGCCACCGCATCGACGTGCCGTACCGCGTCGTCATCAACGAAGCCGTCGAAGTCGCCAAGCGCTTCGGCACCGACTACGGGCACACCTACGTCAACGGCGTGCTGGACAAGCTCGCTGCCGAGTGGCGTGCCGCGGAATTCGATGCGGGCAGGACGTGAGCGTTCGCGGCGCCGACGCAACGCCATCGGGCAGCGGACGCCTGCCGTCCTTCGAGCCGTGAGCAAGGCCGCATGGAATTCGAACTGATCGATATCCTGCGCTCGCGCTGCAATCTCTCCCGCGCCGACGTGCGCGTCGGCATCGGCGACGACGCCGCGGTGCTGGCGCCGCCGGCGGGCCATGCGCTCGTCGCGGCGACCGACACGCTGGTCGAGCACGTGCACTTTCCGATCGCGACGCGGCCGGAAGATCTCGGCTGGAAATCGCTCGCAGTCAACCTCTCCGATCTCGCCGCGATGGGGGCGACGCCTGCGTGGGCGATGCTGGCGCTGACGCTGCCGTCGGCGGATCGGGATTTCGTTGCGCGCTTCGCCGACGGATTCGCGGCGCTCGCGTCTGAGCATCACGTCGCGCTCATCGGCGGCGATACCACCAAGGGGTCGCTCGCGGTCACCGTCAGCGTCATCGGCTTCGTGCCGCCTGGACGCGCGATGCTCCGCAGCGGTGCGCACCCGGGCGATCTCGTGTTCGTGACCGGCACCCTGGGCGACGCGGCGGCCGGACTTCGTTACCCGTTCGAAGGCCTGTTCCGCAGCGAGGCATCAGCAGAAGCCTGCGACGCGCTGCGCGCACGGCTGGACCGCCCGACGCCTCGCATCGCGGTCGGCCAGGTATTGCGCGGGCGCGCGACTGCCTGCATCGACGTGTCGGACGGCCTCCTCGCCGACGCGGGACACCTCGCAGAAAGGAGCGGGGTCGGCATCGAGCTATGGGCGCCGTCGCTGCCCGCATCGACGGCGCTGCTGCAGGCCTTCGGCGGCGCTCCGGAACGCCTCGCGTTGCAGGCGACCGGCGGTGACGATTACGAGCTCGTGTTCACGCTGTCTCGCTCGCAGGAAGCCGCAGTGTTGCGCGACCTCGCCAAGACCGGCTGCGGTGCGACGCGGATCGGCCGCGTCGTCGAAGGCCGCGGCGTGCGATTGCTGGATGCGCAAGGCCGCGAAATGACGATCGGACGGCGCGGCTGGGAGCACTTCGCGTGAGGCTCGATGCCGCTCAGCGCCGCGCGGTGTTTTCGCATCCGGCCGGCTGGATCGCCAGCGGCTTCGGCGCGGGCCTCTCTCCGTTCGCTTCCGGCACGGTCGGATCCGCTGTCGCGCTCGTTCCATGGCTCGCCTTGCGCCAGCTCGACATCGCGGTTTACGCGATCTTTCTCGCCGCCGCATTCGTGCTCGGCGTGTGGGCGTCCGGCATCGTCATCCGCCGCATCGGTATCGACGATCCCGGCGTCGTCGTCTGGGACGAATTCGTCGGCCAGTGGATCGCGCTGCTGCCGCTGGTCGTGCAGCCGCGCGGATGGCCGTGGGTCGCCGCGGGATTCGTGCTCTTTCGCGTCTTCGATGTCTGGAAGCCGTGGCCCGCGTCGTGGGTCGACCGCGCGGTCAAAGGCGGCTTCGGCGCGATGCTCGACGATGCGTTTGCGGGCGGCTATGCGGCGATCGTGCTGGCGGCCGCCGCGTATGTGCTCCGATAGCACGCGTCAGCGCGCGCCGGTGTCTGCTCGAAGTCGGCGCGCACGTGCGCGGCGCAGATGTTCGAAATTTCTCAGCGCGGCGCGCCGCAGGGGCCGTCACGTTCTGATCAGGCCGACGCTCCTGCCGGCAGCAGCTTCCCCGGATTGAGGATTCCGTCGGGATCGAAGCTGCTCTTGATGCGCCGCATCAGCGACAGCGCGTCAGCATCGAGCGCGAGCGGCATGAAGTCGCGCTTGGCGAGGCCGATGCCGTGCTCGCCGGATAGTGTGCCGTCGAGGCGGATCACCGCGTCGAAGAGCTCGCGCAGGCACGCGTCCGCGCGCGCGAGCTCGGCCTCGTCGCGCGGCAGCAGGTTCACGTGGATGTTGCCGTTGCCTGCGTGTCCGAAGCAGACGATCGGCAACGCGTGTCGCCGCGACAGCGCGCGCGTGGCTGCGACGAGCTCCGGAATGCGGCTGACGGGCACGACGACGTCCTCGTTGATCTTCTTCGGCGACAGCGTGCGCAGCGCCGGCGAAAGCGCCTTGCGCGCTGCCCAGAGCTGCCCGATGTCGGCCGCATCCGCTGCGATGTCGAGCGCCATCAGGCCCGTGCCGCGTGCCGCGTGCGAGATCGCCTCGACGGCGGCGCCGAGGGTCGTGCTGTCGCCGTCGGCTTCGATCAGCAGGAGCGCGCCTGCTTCGGGAATCGCATCGCCGCCGTGCACGCGTGCGAGGCGCAGCGATTCATCGTCGAGGAACTCGAGCGCGCAGGGTGTCGCCGGCTGCGCCATGATGCGCGCGACGGCGGCCGCGGCGGATCCGACATCGGCGTAGGCGGCGCGCAGCGTGCGCGTCGCCGCCGGCAGCGGCGTGAGCTTCAGCGTCGCCTCGGTGACGAGCGCGAGCGTGCCTTCCGAGCCGATCAGCAGGCGCACGAGATCGTAGCCGGCCGCACCTTTCGTGGTCGGCTTGCCGCAGCGGAATGCCTCGCCCGTGCCTGCCACCGCGCGCAGCGCGAGCACGTTGTCACGCGTCGCACCGTATTTCACCGCGCGAGGGCCGCCCGCGTTGCAGGCGATGTTGCCGCCGACCGTGCAGTACGGCGCCGAAGTCGGATCGGGCGGCCAGAACAGGGCGTGCGGCCTGAGTGCGGCCTGGAGATCGGCATTGAGAACGCCAGGCTCGACCACTGCGAGCCGATTGCCGGGATCGACCGAGAGGACACGGTTCATGCGCTCGAACGAGACGACGATGCCGCCGGCGAGCGGTACGCTCGCGCCTGTCGTATTCGTCCCGCGCCCGCGCGCGATCAGCGGCACGCGATGCGCACGGCACGCGCGCACGAGCGCGACGACTTCGTCGTGCGCCGTCGGAAACACGACCGCGTCGGGCAGCGCCTCGCGTCGAGAGTTGTCGTAGCCGTAGACGAGGCGCTCGGCTTCGTCGGTGAGGAGGCGGCCATCGCCGAACACCGAGCGGAGTGTGGCGAGAAGGTCGTGAGGCAGGTTCATGGCCGCATCATCTCGCTCGCAGCGAGACCGCGATGATTCGCGGCTAATCCGTGTACTCGAACACCTTGACGACTTTCTCGACGCCATCGACGTCGCGCGCGATCTGCGTCACCGCTTCATCTTCCTCGCGGTTGACCATGCCCATCAGGTACACGACGCGGTGCGCCGTCGTCACGTTGACGCGGGTCGGATCGAAGCCTGGCAGGCTCGTGAGATCGAGCAGCGCGGTCTTGACGCGTGCCGTCAGCGCGTTGTCGGCGCGGCGTGACCACCAGCCTTCCGGCTCGCGGATCTCGAGCTCGTTGACGACCTTGCGCGTGCCTTCGAATCCGCTGACGAGGCGCTCGGCGCGCTGCTTCAGCGCCTCCGTGCGCACTTCTCCCACGAGCAGGATCACGCCGTTGTAGACGACGATGATGACGCCGTTCCTGAGCGCGAGCTCCTTGTCCTTGTTGAGACTGTCGTAAGCGGCGAGATAGATGCGCTTGTCTTCGAAGTAGGTGCCTGCATCACGGCGGTCGTGCACCGCGCCGGCGCCGACCGCCGCGCCGCCGACGACGGCCGCGGCGCAGCCGCCGAGCAGCGGTGCGATCAGGAGCAGGGCAAGGAGCGCGCGAGTCATGCAATTCATCGATTCACCTGAAAGACCAGTGATTCCGCATTCGGCTCAATCCGCATCGAATGCGTTGCGCTGCCAGTCTACGACCAGCGCGTCCGGCGTGCCGGCGAGCGCGACGACGTCGAAGCGGCAAGCCGTGCCGGCGAGGCGGGGATGTGCCGCGAGGTAAGCGCTCGCCGCGCGCACGAGCCTGATGCGCTTGGCGGCCCCGACGGAATCGACGCCATCGCCGAAGCCATCGGAGCGCCGGTAGCGCACCTCGACGAAGACGAGCATATCGCGCTCGCGCATGACGAGATCGATCTCGCCGTAGCGGCAGCGGTAGTTGCGCTCCACAAGCACGAGCCCATGGCGTTCGAGGTGGGCAAGCGCGAGATCCTCGAACCGGGCGCCGGCAGCTCGTGCGCTGATGCCCAGTTTCATGGACGGTGCGTCCGCACGGCCGGCCCGCCTGCATCCACGGGATGTGGTGGGTGCAGGCTCGTTCCGCGCGTCACGGCGCAACCGTGCTCAGCGCGCCTTCGACCGGCCGCGCGATGCCGCCGCTGAAGCGCGCCCAGCCGGTCAGCCGGTGGATGCGGCCGAAGCTGTCGGCGGCGAGATCGCCGGTGGCACCGTCGAGATAGGCGTCGGGATGTGAGAGCAGCCAGTCGAGATACGGCAGCAGCGCGTACGCGTCCATGCCGAACGCGAACAGCCGCGCGCCGACACCGTTCGCGCTCGCGATCTGCCGCGAGATCGCGTCGCGCGGGGGCAGGCCCGGAATCGAGCTGAACAGCCACGGCGCGTCGCAGAATTCGACACCGTCGAGATCGCGGTCGAGCCCGGGATTGGTGTCTCCCGAATACACGTGCGAAGTCGCGAACACGGGTGCCGCGATGCTGGCGATCTTGAGCTGCGGCAAGAGGAGGCGCGCCTGCTGCGGACGCATGCTGATGAAGATGCCGGCGTCCGCCGCATCGCCGAGCGGGCCGGTCGCCTGCAGGATCGCCGTCTTGAAATTGACTTCGCCATCGCGCAGCCGCGCTTCGCCGACGACGCTGCCGCCGCTCGCTTCGAACTGCGCGCGGAAGGCGAGCGCGGCGCGCTGGGCCCAGTCGGCGTCGGCGATGATGACGACCGCGCGGGCGACGCCGCGCTCGCGCATGTGCTCGGCCACCTGCGCGCCTTCGGCCTCGGGCAGCAGTCCGAACTCGACGCTGCCGGGCGGCGGCACCTCGCCGGTATCGGGATGATTCAGCGCCAGCACGCGCGCGGGCAGATCCTGATGGAACAGCTCGCCCACCGCTTCCCGCTGCAACGGTCCGACAACGTGATCGGCGCCGTCGGCGACGGCCTTGCGGTACGCGGCCACGGCGTCGGCCGGCGTCTTGCCGGCATCGTAGACGCGTACGTCGGGACGGTGCGCGTCATCGCTCGCGTAATACGCCGCGAGAAAGCCGTCGCGGATCGACTGCGACACGGCCGCGAGCTGCGCGCCGAGCGGCAGCAGCAACGCGACGTGCTGAGGCGCCTTGTAACCTTCGGGTTCATACGCGCCCGCGTGTCCGGCCTGGATCGTGCCGACCGGCCGGTTCGGACGCGGCAGCGTGCGCGCGAGCGCCTCGCCTTTTGCGCGCAGCGCCTGCTCGATCCACGGACGCAGCGGGTCATCCGGCCTCAGTGTTTCGGCGCGCGATTTGAGATCGCGGGGCTCGAGCGCGGCGAGCGTGTCGATGATTTCCTTGCGGTTCTGGTCGCGGTCGGCGCCCTGGAGATAGCGATCGAGCTCAGCGCGCGTGCGCGCGGCCGCAGGGCGGTCGCCGCTCGCGACTTCGGCGCGCGCGCGCAGTTCGAGCGCGCGTGCGCGCAGGTGCGGCGGAAGATCGTGTACCGGTGCCGCCAGCAGCGCCTCGGTCTGCGCGGCGTCGCCGTGCTCGAGCGCGATCTCCGCGTCCAGGAGGTCGAGGCGGATCTGCTCGCTGCCGTGCAGACGGCGCCGCTTCAGATCGCCGAGCATGCGCGCGGCGCCTTCGAGGTCGCCCGCCTCGCGCAGCGACTCGGCCGCACGCAGGCGATAGTGCGCGGAGACGTCGCCGCGTGTCGATTCGGCGAGCGCAGCAAACAGCGCGGCGGCCTGATCGACGTCGCCCTGGCGGTAGAGATCTTCGGCGCGCGCCGCGTCGGGCGAGGATTCCGGCGCTTCTTCCGGCAGGGTCACGCACGCGGCGAGCGCGAGTGCGAGCAGGGTCGTGGCAATCAGACGTCCGTGTCGAACCGCAGCGCGCACGAGCGATACCCTCGGTGATCGGCCAGGGCCGCATGATAGCGGATCGCGGCGCAGCCGCCGTGCGGCGCCGCGCGCATCCGCTATGCTCGTCCGGACGAAATGGAGGCCAGCATGGCCGCGGGCCGGCTCTGGGTCATCGCCACGCCGATCGGCAATCTCGACGATCTCTCGCCGCGCGCGGCGGCGGTGCTGCGCGAGGTCGCGATCGTCGCGGCCGAGGACACGCGTCACAGCGCGCCGCTGCTCGCGCGTGTCGGCAGCGCGGCGCGCACGCTCGCGCTGCACGAGCACAACGAGCGCGAACAGGCGGCGCGCATCTTCGAGGCGATGCTGACAGGCAACGATGTCGCGCTGATCAGCGACGCCGGCACGCCGCTGATCAGCGATCCCGGCTACCGCCTCGTGCGTGCCGCACGCGAGGCAGGTTGCACCGTGTCGCCGGTGCCCGGTCCGTGCGCGGCGATCGCGGCGCTGTCGGTGGCCGGCCTGCCGAGCGACCGCTTCGTCTTCGAAGGTTTCCTGCCGGCGAAATCCGCCGCGCGCAGAGAGCGGATGCAGACGCTCGCCACCGATCCGCGCACGCTGATCTTCTACGAATCGAGCCATCGCATCGCCGAATCCCTGGCCGATGCCGTGGCGGCGTTCGGCGCCGCGCGCGAGGCCGTGCTCGCGCGCGAGCTGACCAAGCTGTTCGAAACCATCATCGCCGCGCCGCTCGGCGAGATCGCCGCACGCGTCGCCGCGGACGCGAACCAGCAGCGCGGCGAGATCGTGCTGCTCGTGGCCGGCGCGGGCGACACCGATGCGGACGCGAAGCTCGCCGAAGGCCGTCGCGTGTTCGCGCTGCTGCGCGAGGAGCTTGCACCCGCGAAGGCGGCGAAGCTCGCCGCCGCGATCACCGGCGCGCCGCGCAAGGCGCTGTATCATGCCGAGTGACGGCGCTCGTTCCGGACGAGGTGTGCGATGAATGAATTGCTGCGCGACGCCGCCGCGCGTGCGGCGGCGTATCTCGATGCACTGGATGCGCGCAAGGTCGCGCCGGATCCCGTGGCCGTTGCCGCGCTCGACGAGCTCGACAGGGTGCTGCCGACCCGCGGTTGCGAGGCCGCGCGTGTGATCGCCGATCTCGACCGCCTCGGCTCGCCCGCGACGATGGCGATGGCCGGCCCGCGCTTCTTCGGCTTCGTCATGGGCGGCGCGCTGCCGGTGACGCTCGCGGCGAACTGGATCGCCGGTGCATGGGATCAGAATTCGGCGCTCTATAACGTGACGCCCGCGACGGCGCGCATCGAGCAGGTCGCGCTGGCGTGGCTGGTCGATCTGTTCGGACTTCCGCGAGGCACCGGTGGTGCTTTCGTGACGGGCGCGACGGTTGCGAATTTTGCCGCGCTCGCGGCCGCACGCCACGCGGTGCTGGCGAGGTGCGGCTGGAACGTCGAAGCGGACGGGCTTGTCGGCGCGCCGCCGATCCAGGTGATCGTCGGCGAGGAAGTGCATCCCAGCCTCGTCAAGTCGCTCGGCCTGCTCGGGCTGGGACGAAATCGCGTCACTCGCGTGGCGGTCGACGCGCAGGGCCGCATGCGCCCCGATGCGTTGCCGCGCATCGCGGCGCCGTCGATTGTCTGCGTGCAGGCGGGCAACGTGAACACCGGCGCGATCGATCCGATCGGCGAAATCGTCGCACGCGTCGCCGGCAGCGGAGCCTGGGTGCACGTCGATGGCGCGTTCGGCCTCTGGGCCGCCGCCTCGCCGCGGCTCGCGCCGATGCTGCGCGGCGCGGCCGATGCCGATTCGTGGGCCACCGATGCGCACAAATGGCTCAACGTGCCCTACGACAGCGGTCTTGCGTTCGTGCGCGACGTGGACGCGCTGCGCGCGGCCATGTCGGTGACGGCCGAGTACCTGCCTACGCTGTCGCCGTTCCGGAATCCCGCCGACTACACGCCGGAGCTGTCCCGCCGCGCGCGTGGCGTCGAAGTCTGGGCCGCGCTGCGTGCGCTCGGCCGTGACGGCGTCGCGGAAATGATCGAGCGCAACTGCCACCAGGCGCGGCGCTTCGCCGACGGTTTGCGCGCAGCCGGCTACCGCGTGCTCAACGAGATCGCGCTGAATCAGGTGCTGGTCGCGTTCGGAGATGCCGGGACGACGCAGCGCGTCATCGCTGCGCTGCAGGAGGACGGCACGTGCTGGTGTGGCGGCACGGTCTGGCAGGGCGAAACGGCGATGCGCATCAGCGTTTCGTCGTGGGCGACGACGGACGAGAACGTCGAGAAGAGCATCGCCGCGATGCTGCGTGCCGCTAAATCGTGCGGCGCGGCGGCGGCGCGGTAAAATGGGCGAGGAGCCGGCCAGGCAGCCGCGTCGCACTTGCTGCGCCGAGGAAAGTCCGGGCTCCATAGGGCAAGGTGCCAGGTAACGCCTGGGCGGCGCGAGCCGACGGAAAGTGCAACAGAAAGCAAACCGCCGATGGCTCCGCAAGGAGATCAGGCAAGGGTGAAATGGTGCGGTAAGAGCGCACCGCGCGCGGGGCCAACGCCGCGCGGCACGGCAAACCCCACCTGGAGCAAGACCGAATAGGGGAGCCATGACGCGGCCCGCGTCGCTCCCGGGTAGGTTGCTCGAGCCTTGCGGCGACGCAAGGCCTAGAGGAATGGCTGCTCACGACAGAACCCGGCTTATCGGCCGGCTCCCTCGATCGATGTGAAAAAAGGCGGCACGTTCGCGTGCCGTTTTTTTTTGTTTGTGGGCCTTAAGCACGCTTCGTTGTCGCATCGCTTCGGCGTGTTCCCGCGCGGCACGAGCAGTCGGTGCTCGGCGGCATGTCGATAAAGCATTCGTCACGCCCCGCGGCGAGTGCCGTGAGCGCGCTGCTGGATTCGCCTGGATATCCATTGATACAAAGCGTTTTGTCCACAGTGCGCCACGGCCCGGCGCGCGTAAGTCGCGTCGGACGGCCGGCGCCGGATCCCGCTGCTGCCCCGCTCGCAAGGTTCGTCCGGCAGCCATGCCACCGAGGTCGCCAAAAACACGCCTCCGCATGCCCGTTTCTCCACCGAATTTTCCTTGACAGACCGATAGTTGCGGCCTAAGGTGGGCGCAAGTGGGTTTTTGTGGTTTTTCGTGGGTCATGTTCCAGGGCGAAACGGCCATCACTTTGGACGACAAGGGGCGGATCGCCATCCCGGCGGTCCACCGCGACGTCGTCGCCAAGGGCGGCAATCGCCTGGTGGTGACCTACAACCCGTTCGAGCACGGCTGCCTGTGGATTTTTCCCGACAAGGAGTGGGAGCGGGTGCGGGACGAGGTGAACGCGCTGCCGAGCGTCAAGGCGGTGCATCGCAGCCTGCAGATGAAGCTGGTCGGCGCTGCGGCGCACGTAGAACCCGACGGCAACGGCCGCATCCTGCTGCCGGCCAGCCAGCGTGCCGCGGCCGGCATCGAGAAACGCGCGGTGCTGCTCGGAATGGGCAACAAGTTCGAGCTGTGGGGCGAGCAGGCGCACCTCGCCAAGATCCGCCAGACGATCGGCGAGTCCGAGATCACGGAGGACATGCTCGAGCTGAAGTTGTGATGCGGCGCAACACGAACGAGGTGACGGCGCGGTCGCACTTGCCCGTGTTGCTGGCGGAGACCCTGGACGGCCTCCGCGTATTGGAGGAGGGAATCTATCTCGACGGCACATATGGGCGCGGTGGTCACGCGCGCGCGGTGCTGGCGAGGCTGGGGCCGAAAGGCCGCCTGCTGGTGATGGACCGCGATCCGGACGCGATCGCGGATGCGGAGAGGGAGCTCGGCAAGGACCCGCGCGTGGCCATCCGGCACGCGAGCTTCGCCGGGCTCGCCGACTGGGAGGAGACGAAGGGCGGCCTGGACGGCGTGCTGTTCGATCTCGGCGTTTCGTCGCCGCAGCTGGACGAGCCCGCGCGCGGGTTCAGCTTCCAGGCCGACGGACCGTTGGACATGCGGATGGATCCGACGCGCGGCATGAGCGCGGCGGACTGGCTGGCCGGGGCCGGCGAGGCGGAGATAGCCGATGTGCTGTGGCAGTTGGGTGAGGAGAGGATGAGCCGACGCATCGCGCGCGCCATCGTGGAGGCGAGGGGCGCGGCGCCCCTGACGACGACCCGCCAGCTCGCCAACCTCGTCGCCCGCACGATCGGTCACCGCGAGCGCCACAAGCACCCGGCCACGCGGACCTTCCAGGCCTTGCGCATCCACGTCAACGACGAACTCGGCGAGCTTCAGCGCGGCCTCGAAGCGGCCGCGCGCTGCCTGAAGCCGGGCGGCCGGCTGGCGGTCATCAGCTTCCACTCGCTCGAGGACCGGCTCGTCAAGCGCTTCATCCGGGGCGACGACGCGCCGCGCGTGCGCCGCGGCCTGCCGCAGCCCGAAGCTGCGCCGTCGCCGCTGGTTGCGGTCGGCAAGGCCATCCGTGCCGGCGAGGACGAGGTCACGCGCAATCCGCGCGCGCGCAGCGCCGTGCTGCGCGTCGCCGAGAAGCGCTCGGCGGAGGGCGGCGCATGAGCTTTCGCGCCACCGCCGCGCTGCTGGTGCTGCTCATCGCCGTGATCGCGAGTGCGATCGGTGTCGTCTATTCGATCCAGCAGAGCCGCGAGCTGTTCGTCGAGCTGACGCGCCTGGGGAACGAGCGCGACGATCTCAATTTCGAGTTCGGCCGGCTCGAGCTCGAGCAGGCCACCTGGGCCGAGAACAACCGCGTCGAGCAGATCGCGCGCGGCCGCCTCGGCATGGTCTCGCCGGATCCCGCCGAGATCGTGGTGATCCGCCGATGAAGCGCGTCAAGCCCGCCAACGTCCGCGCGCGGCTCTACGGGGTCGTCATGGTGCTCGCGCTCACGTCGAGCGCGCTGATCGTGCGCGCGGTCGACCTGCAGGTGGTGCGCAAGGACTTCTACCAGGAGCAGGGCGACCAGCGCTTCCTGCGCGACATTCCCATTGCGGTCTCGCGCGGCACGATTTTCGACCGCAATGGGGAGCCTCTCGCGGTGTCAACGCCGGTCGACTCGATCTGGGCGAATCCGTCCGATGTGCTCGGCGCGGCGGACCGGCTGCCCGAGCTCGCGAAGGCGCTCGGCATCGACGCCGACGATCTCAAGCAGAAGCTGGTGCAACGCTCGGACAAGGAATTCGTCTATCTCAAGCGCCATCTCAATCCGGACGACGCGAAGGCGATCCTGAAGCTCGGCATTCCCGGCGTCGCCAGTGAGCGCGAGTTCCGCCGCTACTACCCGAGCGGCGAGGTCATGGCGCACGTGCTCGGGTTCACCAACATCGACGACCGCGGCCAGGAAGGCCTTGAGCTCGCGTTCGACGACTGGCTCGCAGGCAAGCCCGGCATGAAGCGCGTGATCCGCGACCTGCACGGGCAGGTCGTCGAGAACGTCGAGCTGCTGCGCGAAGCGCAACCCGGACGCGACCTGACGCTCTCGCTCGACCGGCGCATCCAGTACCTCGCCTATCGCGAGCTCAAGGCCGCACTGGCCGAGCATCACGCGAGCTCGGGCTCGATGGTGATCCTCGACGTGCCGACCGGCGAAGTGCTGGCCATGGTGAACGCGCCGTCGTTCAACCCGAACGCGCGCACCAGCGCCGACAGCGCATTCCGACGCAACCGCGCGGTCACCGATGTCGTCGAGCCCGGCTCGACGATCAAGGCGTTCACGATCTCCGCCGCGCTCGAAAGCGGCAAGTGGAAGCCGCACACGCCGGTCGACACGACACCGGGCACGCTGACGCTTGCCGACGGGCGCGTGATCCGCGACGTGCACAACAAGGGTCTGCTCGACGTCACCGGCGTGATCACGCATTCGAGCAACGTCGGCGCGGCGAAGATCGGCCTCACGCTGACACGCGATCACATGTACGACGTCGATCACCGCTTCGGCTTCGGCGAAGTCACGGGCTCGGGCTTTCCCGGCGAATCGCCGGGCCTGCTGCCGATCGCGAAGAGCTGGGGTCCGGTGGAGCAGGCGACGATCGCCTACGGCTACGGCCTCAACGTGACGCCGCTCCAGCTCGCCAACGCCTATGCCGCGCTCGCCAACAACGGGCGGCTGCGCGCGCCGACCTACGTCAAGGGTGCGCGCAATCCCGACACGGCCGTCATCGATCCTGAGATCGCGGCGAGCGTGCGGCGCATGCTGGAGACGGTCGTCTCGCCGGAGGGCTCCGGCCTCAAGGCGGCGATCACGAACTATCGCGTCGCCGGCAAGACCGGCACGTCGCGCGCGGCCTCGGGCGGCGGCTACGACAACCGCCACATCTCGCTGTTCGTCGGCATGGTGCCGGCGTCGAATCCACGCCTGGTCGGTGTCGTGGTGATCCACGATCCGCAGGGCGTGTACTACGGCGGTCTCGTTTCGGCGCCGGTGTTCAGCAAGGTCATGGACGGCGCGCTGCGGCTGCTCGACGTGCCGCCCGACAACGTCAAGAATTGGTACACCGGTTCGCCTCAAGGCGCGCCCACCATCGACGCGAAGCCCCCGGAGTTCGACGAGGCTTCGGATCTTTCGAACTACGCCGAAGGTGTGCCGTGACGAACCGATCGATGGAACTTGCCGCGCTGCTGGCCGGGCACGCCGATCCGGCGGACGCGGCTCTTCGCGCCGCAGGCCCGATCGTCGTGCGCGGGCTCGCGATCGACTCGCGCGACGTGCGCGCAGGCGATGCGTTCGTCGCGCTGGCGGGCTCGCGGCAGCACGGCATCACGTTTGCCCCGATGGCGCTGGCGCGCGGCGCTGTGGCGATTCTGGCCGAGAGGCCCGACGAAGTTGGAGCGTCCGCGCCCGCCTCTCTTGAAGCGGGGTGCGAGGATTCGGGAATCGGGATCGGTGAAGCGGCAAGACCGATCGTCTGGATCGACGGGCTGCGCGAGAAGCTCGGTTCGATCGCGTCGCGCTTCTTCGGCGATCCCTCGCACGCGCTGACCGTCATTGGCGTCACCGGCACCAACGGCAAGACCTCGACCGTGCATCTGCTCGCGCAGGCGCTGCACGGTGCCGGCCGCAAGGTCGCGACGATCGGCACGCTCGGCGCCGGGCTCGCCGGCAAGGTCGTCGAAGGCGCGCGCACGACGCCGGACGCGATCGCCGTGCAGGGCCTGCTCGCGACGTTCCGCGAAGAAGGCGCCAGCCACGTCGCGATGGAGGTCTCCTCCCACGCGCTCGACCAGGGCCGCGTCAACGCGGTCGCATTCGATCTCGCGGTGTTCACGAACCTGACGCGCGACCACCTCGACTATCACGGCACGATGCACGCGTACGGCGCCGCGAAGGAGCGCCTGTTCGCCTGGCCCGGCCTCGACGCCGCGATCATCAACGTCGACGATGCGTTCGGCCGCGCGCTCGCGGCGCGCGTGCCCGAAGAGGTCGCGCTGCTGCGCTCTGGCATCGAGCACGATGCCGATCTCGTCGCGCGCGCGATCGAAACGGCGTCGTCCGGCCTCCGCTTCCACCTCGAGACGCCGTGGGGCGAGGGTCGTGTCGAGACCCGGCTCCTCGGCCGCTTCAACGTATCGAACCTTCTCGCCGTCGCGGCTTGCCTCGGCCGGCTCGGCTTCGGCTTCGATGCGATCCGCGATGCGCTCGCGGCGCTGGAACCGGTCGCGGGACGCATGAACCGGCTCGGTGGCGAGGATGCGCTGCCGCTGGTCGTGGTCGATTACGCGCACACGCCGGATGCACTCGAGCAGGCGCTGACGAGCCTGCGCGCGCATACGCATGGCGCGTTGATCTGTGTGTTCGGCTGCGGCGGCGAGCGCGACGCCGGCAAGCGCCCCGAGATGGGCGCGGTCGCCGAGGCGCTGGCCGATCTCGTCATCGTCACCGACGACAACCCGCGCGGCGAGGACGGCGATGCGATCGTCGCCGAGATCATCGCTGGCCTCGAACGCCCCGAGCGCGTGACCATCGAGCGCAACCGGCGCAGGGCGATCGCGCTCGCGATCCACGCCGCGCACGCCGGCGATGTCGTGCTGATTGCCGGCAAGGGCCACGAGCCGTATCAGGAAATCGCCGGAGTCAGGCATCCGTTCGACGACATCGCCGTCGCGCGCGACGTGCTGGGAGCGATGGCATGAAGCTGCGCCTGGCCGACATCGCGTCCTGGGTCGGCGGCCGTCTGGTCGGGGCCGCCGGCACCGTTGGCGGTGTCTCGACCGATACGCGCACGATCACGCCCGGCGCGTTGTTCGTCGCGCTCAGGGGCGAGCGCTACGACGCGCACGATTTCGTCGCCACGGCGCGCGAGCGCGGTGCGACGGCGGCGCTGGTCGAGCGCGTGCTCGACGTGGACATGTCGCAGATCGTCGTCGGCGACACGCTGACGGCACTCGGCGAGCTGGCCCGTGCGGTGCGCCTGCAGCACGGCGCGCGCGTCGTCGGCATCACCGGCTCGAACGGCAAGACGACCGTGAAGACGTTCGCCGCGTCGATCCTCGCGCGGCACGGTCGCACGCACGTCAACGCAGGCAATCTCAACAACGAGATCGGCGTGCCGCTGACGCTGCTCGCGATGCCGGAGACGACGCAGTACGCCGTCATCGAAATGGGCGCCGGCAAGCCCGGAGACATCGACTACCTCGCACGGATTGCGCGCCCCGACATCGGGCTGGTCAACAACGTCGCGCCGGCGCACCTCGAGCGGCTCGGCAGCGAGCGCGGCGTCGCGGAGACCAAGGGCGCGATCTACTCGGCGCTGCCTGCGGACGGCGTCGCGATCGTCAACGCGGACGATGCGTACGCGCCGTATTTCATCGGCCTCGCAAGACCTCGGCGCATCATCCGCTTCGGCCTCGATGCAAACGCGGAGGTCGGCGCAGAGATCGGCACGCACGGTGATTTCACGCTGCGCACGCCGCTCGGTGAATCGCGCATAGCGCTCGCGCAGCCCGGGCGCCACAACGTCATGAACGCGCTCGCCGCGGCGGCGATCGCGACGGCGCTGGACGTGCCCGTGGCCACGATCCGCGTTGGCCTCGAAGCGGCGCCAGCGGTCGCCGGCCGGCTCGCGCGGCGCCGGCACGCATCGGGCGCGGTGCTGATCGACGACAGCTACAACGCGAATCCGGGCTCGTTCGCGGCGGCGATCGCGACGCTCGCCGCCGAGCCCGGCGAGACGATCCTCGTCATGGGTGACATGGCCGAGCTCGGCGTCGATGCCGAGCGCCTGCACGCGCACGTGGGCGCACTGGCGAAGGCGAGCGGCATCACGCGCCTGCATGCGGTCGGACGGTTGAGCCGCGCTGCGGCCGAAGCGTTCGGCGCGGGCGCTGCGCACTACGCCGACCAGAGCGCGCTGATCGCGGCGCTCCGCGAGGAGCTTTCCGCCGGCGTCACGGCGCTCGTAAAGGGCTCGCGCTCGTCGGCGATGGATCGTGTCGTCAACGCGCTCATCGACGATGGCAACGGAGGCGAGCGTCATGCTGCTTGAGCTCGCCGAGCTTCTGAAAGGCTACGTGAGCGGGTTTCACCTGTTTCAGTACCTCACGTTCCGCACGATCATGTCGACGCTGACCGCGCTCGCGGTGTCGCTGCTCGCGGGACCTTCGATCATCCGCAAGCTCGCCGCGGTGAAGGCGGGGCAGGTGATCCGCACGGACGGGCCGCAGACGCACCTGACCAAGGCCGGCACGCCGACGATGGGCGGCGCGCTGATCCTGGGCTCCATCGTCGCGGCGACGCTGCTCTGGGCCGATCTCTCCAACCGCTATGTCTGGCTCGTGCTCGGCGTGACGCTCGCGTTCGGCGCGGTCGGCTTCTATGACGACTACAAGAAGCTCGTGCGGAAGGACAGCCGCGGGCTCGCGGCGCGCTGGAAATATTTCTGGCAGTCGCTGTTCGGGCTCGGCGTCGCGTGCTTCCTCTACTTCACCGCCGACACGCCGGCGGCGACGACGCTTTATCTGCCGCTGATCAAGCAGGCGCAGCTGCCGCTGACGCCTGCGACGGAGGTGGGGCCGGCCGCGCTCTGGCTCGGCGGCATCGCGTTCGTCGCGATCGCGTATTTCATCGTCGTCGGCTTCTCGAACGCGGTGAACCTCACCGACGGGCTGGACGGCCTCGCGATCATGCCGAGCGTGCTGGTCGCGACCGCGCTCGGTGTGTTCGCCTACCTTGCCGGCAACAAGGTGTTCTCCGAATACCTCGGCATCCCGGCGATTCCGGGCGCCGGCGAGCTCGCGATCTTCTGCTCGGCGCTCGCCGGCGCGGGCCTCGGCTTCCTCTGGTTCAACACTTATCCCGCACAGGTGTTCATGGGCGACATCGGCGCGCTCGCGATCGGCGCGGCGCTCGGCTGCATCGCCGTGATCGTGCGGCAGGAGATCGTGCTGCTGATCATGGGCGGCGTGTTCGTGATGGAAACGGCGTCGGTGATGCTGCAGGTCGCGAGCTTCAAGCTCACCGGCCGGCGCATCTTCCGCATGGCGCCGATCCATCATCACTTCGAGCTCAAGGGCTGGCCCGAGCCGCGCGTGATCGTGCGCTTCTGGATCATCAGCGTCGTGCTGGTGCTGATCGGCCTTGCCACGTTGAAGGTGCGCTGATGAGCACTCGTGCCTGCCGCCCACAGCTTCCGCCGCAGCCGTCGCCCGCGATGGCGCCTTCGATCGCTTCGCCGGCGCGCTGCGCCGATGCGCAATCTTCGACCGCCGACCCACGTCGAGGACTTTGCTGATGCTGCTGTTCCATCTCAACGACGAAGAGTCGCAGGCCGTCCGGCGCAGCGAGCCGAAAGGCCGTTACGACCTCGGCCTGATTCTCGCCGCAGCCGCGCTCGCGAGCCTCGGCGTGGTCATGGTCGCTTCCAGCTCGATCGCGGTCGCCGACGGCCAGCACGTCGGGCCGTTCTACTACCTCGCGCGGCACCTCGTGTTCCTCGGCATCGGCATCGCCGCCTGCGCCGTGCTCGCGCGCGTCGAGCTCGCCTGGATCGAGCGCCACGCGCTCAGCTTCCTGATGCTCGGCATCGTGCTGCTGCTGCTGGTTTTCGTGCCGGGCATCGGCCTGCGCGTGAACGGCGCGCGGCGCTGGATCCATCTCGGCATCTCCGGGTTCCAGTCGGTCGAGGCGGTGAAGGTCTGCGTCGTCGTCTATCTCGCTAGCTATCTCGTGCGCCACCGCGACAAGGTGCAGGCGAGCCTCGTCGGCGTCATGAAGCCGCTCGCGCTCGCGCTGCTGCTGGTCGCGCTGCTGCTCGCGCAACCGGATTTCGGCTCGGCCGCGCTGCTGATGGCGGTGACGCTCGGCATGGTCTGGCTCGGCGGCGCGCGCCTCAGCAATCTTTCCGTGATCGGCACGCTCGCGATTCCCGCCCTCGCCTGGGCCGCGTTCAGCCAGGACTATCGCGTCAAGCGTCTGACGTCGTTTCTCGATCCGTGGGCCGATCCGTTCAACGACGGTTTCCAGCTGACGCAGGCGCTGATCGCGATCGGCCGCGGCGAATGGCTCGGCGTTGGTCTTGGCAGTTCGGTGCAGAAGCTCTTCTACCTGCCGGAAGCGCACACCGATTTCATCCTAGCCGTGATCGCCGAGGAGCTCGGTTTCGCCGGCATCGTGCTCGTGCTGGCGCTGTTCGGCTGGCTGATCGGGCGCGGTTTCGCGGTCGGCCTGCGCGCCGTCGAGCGCGGCCAGCGCTTCGCCGGCTACTGCGCATTTGGCGTGTCGCTGATGATCGCGTTGCAGGCGCTCGTCTCGATCGGCGTCAATCTCGGCGTGCTGCCGACGAAAGGGCTGACGCTGCCGCTGATCAGCTCCGGCGGATCGAGCGTGGTGATGACCTGTGCGGCGATCGGCCTACTGATCCGCGTCAGCTACGAAGTCGCGCGGGCGGAGAACGCGGCATTGCAGGCCATCCCGGAGCGGAGTCTCGCCGAGGTACGCCGATGAGCGAGGCGATGCTCCAGCCCGTCCTCATCATGGCCGGCGGCACCGGCGGGCACATCTTTCCCGGCCTTGCGGTCGCCGAGGAATTGCGTGCGCGCAAGACGCCGGTGGTCTGGCTCGGCGGCCGAGGAGGGCTCGAGCAGCATCTCGTTCCGCAGCACGCGATCCACCTCGAGACGCTGCCGATTTCGGGTGTGCGCGGCAAGGGCGCCCTCGCGCGGCTGCTCGCGCCGTTCCGCCTTGCCGTCGCGATCGTCGCGGCGCGTTCGGTGCTCAAGCGCCATGCGCCGCGCAGCGTGCTGTCGATGGGCGGCTACGCTGCGGCCCCGGGCGGAATCGCGGCGTGGCTCGCGCGCGTGCCGCTCATCGTGCACGAGCAGAATCGCGTTCCCGGCGTGACCAACCGGATGCTCGCGCGCCTAGCGAAGCGCGTGCTGAGCGGCTTCGCCGACGTGTTCCCGCAAGGCGAATGGGTCGGCAATCCGGTGCGCGCGTCGATCGCGGCCGTGCCGGCACCTGCCGTGCGCTACGCGGGCCGCGAAGGTCCGCTGAAGCTGCTCGTGCTCGGCGGCAGCCAGGGCGCGCAGAGCCTCAACTCGGCGCTGCCCGAGGTGCTGCGCCGGCGCGGCCCGCGCTTGCCGGTCGCGGTGCGTCATCAGTGCGGCGCGAAGCATTTCGAGCAGGCGCGCGCGGCGTACATGCACGCGAACATCGAAGCCGATGTCGTGCCGTTCGAGGACGACATGGCCGCGGCATACGCGTGGGCCGACCTCGTGATCTGCCGCTCCGGCGCGCTGACGCTGGCCGAGCTCGCCGCGGCCGGCGTGCCCGCCATCCTCGTGCCGTATCCGCACGCAGTCGATGATCACCAGACGCGGAATGCCGAAGCGATGGTCGCGGCGGGCGCGGCGCGGCTGGTGGCCGAGGGCGACGATTTCGTCAAGCGGCTCGGCGCCGTGTTCGAGGAGATCGGCGATCGCGCGACGCTGCTCCGGATGGCGGAGGCCGCGCGCACGCTGGCCAGGCCCGACGCCGGCCGGCGCATCGCCGACGCCTGCCTGGAGGTGGCCGCATGACGCCGGTCGGCCTCAAGCAGCACGGCGACATCATGCAGGATTTCCGCCGCGTGCACTTTGTAGGTATCGGCGGCGTCGGCATGAGCGGGATCGCCGAGGTGCTGTGCAACCTCGGCTATTCGGTCTCGGGGTCCGACAAGGCCGAGAACGCGACGACGCGCCGGCTTGAGGGGCTCGGCGTGCGCATCGCGCGCGGCCACGACGCGGCGAACGTCGCCGACGCCGACGTGCTCGTCGTGTCGAGCGCGATCGGCGCCGACAATCCCGAAGTCGCCGCGGCGCACGGGCGTCGCATTCCCGTCGTGCCGCGCGCCGAGATGCTCGGCGAGCTGATGCGCTTTCGCCGTGGCATTGCCGTGGCCGGCACGCATGGCAAGACCACGACGACCAGCCTCACCGCCAGCGTGCTCGCCGAAGCGGGGCTCGATCCGACCTTCGTCATAGGCGGCCAGCTCGTCGCGGCCGGCGCGAACGCGCGGCTCGGCACAGGCGAGTACCTCGTCGCCGAAGCGGACGAATCCGACGGCTCGTTCCTGCTGCTCTCGCCGGTGATCGCGATCGTCACCAACATCGATGCCGATCATCTCGAGAACTACGATGGCGATTTCGATCGCATGCGCAAGGCATTCGTCGATTTCCTGCACCGCCTGCCGTTCTACGGCGTCGCGGTGCTCTGCATCGACGATCCCGAAGTCGCCGACCTCGCGCGCGAGACGCACCGGCGCGTGCTGACCTATGGCATCGCGCCGGCAGCCGACGTGCGCGCGAGCGAAGTCCGTGCCGACGGCCGGCGCATGCGCTTCACGCTGCACCTGCCGGAAGGCGGGCCATCGCTGCCGATCGTGCTGAACCTGCCGGGCGCGCACAACGTCTTGAACGCGCTCGCCGCGTGCGCGGTCGGCTGGCAGCTCGGAGTCGAGCCCGCGGCGATGCAGCGCGCGCTGGAGAAGTTTCAGGGTGTCGGACGGCGCTTCCAGATGCGCGGCGAGCTCGCGCTCGACGAAGGCACGGCGACGCTGGTCGACGATTACGGCCACCATCCCCGCGAGCTCGCCGCGGTGTTCGCGGCCGCGCGCAACGGCTGGCCCGAGAAGCGGCTCGTCGTCGCGTTCCAGCCGCACCGCTACACGAGGACGCGCGATCTGCTCGACGACTTCGCGAACGTGCTCGCCGAGGTCGACGTGCTCGTGCTGACCGAGATCTATCCCGCCGGTGAGGCGCCGATCGCGAACGCCGACGGGCGCGCGCTCGCGCGCGCCGTGCGTGCGCGCGGCAAGGTCGATCCGGTGCTCGTCGAGCATCCGCGCGATCTGCGCACCGTGCTGCCGCCGCTCCTGCGCGACGGCGATCTGCTGCTGCTGCTCGGCGCCGGCGACATCGGTGCTGCCGCGAACGACATCGCGCAGGCGGGCAACCTGAAATCGAGGGCTGCGTGATGCCGGCCTTCCCGAATCGCGAATCCCGAATCACGAATCCCGGTCTCTTCGGGCGCGTCGCGGTGGTCATGGGCGGTCAGTCGGCCGAGCGCGCGGTCTCGCTCGATTCGGGTCGCAACGTGCTCGCGGCGCTGCGCGCCCGGGGTGTCGACGCACACCCGGTCGACGGTATCCCCGCGCTGCTCGATGCGCTGCGCGCCGGCCATTACGCGCGCGTCTTCAACATCCTGCACGGCCAGCACGGCGGCGGCGAGGACGGCATCCTGCAGGGCGCGCTGGAGTCGCTGCACGTGCCGTACACGGGCTCGGGCGTGCTGGGCTCGGCCCTGTCCATGGACAAGGCGCGCTCGAAGTGGGTGTGGATCGCGCAGGGCCTGCCGACGCCGCGCTTCGTCGCGCTGGCCAAGGGCGGGGACGTGCACGCGGCCGCGGCCAAGCTCGGGCTGCCGGTGATCGTTAAGCCGTCGAACGAAGGCTCCAGCGTCGGCATCACGCGCGTATTCCGCGACACGGATCTCGACGCCGCGGTCGAGCTCGCCGCGCGCTATCCCGGCGATCTCCTCGTCGAGTCGCTGATCGAAGGCGAAGAGCTCACCGTCGCGATTCTCGGCCGCGAAGCGCTGCCGTCGATCCGCATCGTGCCGAAGGGCGCGTTCTACGACTATCACGCGAAGTACGTCGCCGAGGACACCCGCTACATCTGCCCGGGCCTGGAGGGCACGGCCGAAGAGGAAATCCGCGCGCTCGCGCTCGCCGCGTTCGACGCGCTCGGCTGCTCGGGCTGGGGACGCGTCGACATCATGCGCGACCGCCAGGGCCGCAACTGGCTGCTCGAAGTGAACACCGCGCCGGGCATGACGAGTCATTCGCTGGTACCGAAGGCGGCGAGTGCGGTCGGCATCGATTTCGAGACGCTGTGCTGGCGGATTTTGGAATCGACGTTCGAGAAAGAGCCGGGATTCGGGATTCGGGATTCGGGCGCGTCCGTCGACTCCGAAGGAGGCAGCCGGTGAAAGGCACGTTCCTCCTCAAGCTCATCGCCTGGGGCATCGCGCTGACGCTGGTCGCTCTGCCGATCATCGGCGTGCTGAACGGCTGGTTCGCGTCCGACCGCTGGCCGGTGACCAAGCTCGACGTGCGCGCGGAGTTCAACCACGTCAGCTCCGAGCAGATCCGCGCCGCGGTTGCGCCGCATCTCGGCGACGGGTTCTTCGCGGTCGATCTCGCCACGGTGCGCGCTGCAGTGGCGAAGCTGCCGTGGGTGGAGCGCGTCGAGGCGCGCAAGCGCTGGCCGGATGCGATCGAGCTCGTTGTCTATGAGCAGCAGCCGTTCGCGCGCTGGGGCGACGACCGGCTGATCAACCGGCGCGGCCAGATCTTCAGCGTCGCCGGCGCGGAAGGCCTGCAGGGCCTGCCGGTGCTGTCGGGGCCGGACGACCGCCTCGACGACGTCATCCGCTTCCACGCCGACTGCCTCAAGGAGTTCTCGGGCAGCGGGCTGATCGTGACTGCGGTGGCGCTGTCGCCGCGCGGCGGCTGGACGCTCACGCTCGCCAGTGGCGCGACGATCGCGGTCGGACGCGAAGAGCCGCGCGAGCGCCTGAAGCGCTTCCTCGATGCGTGGCCGAAGCTCGCGGCGGGCAGGACCGATGCGCCCGTCTACGTGGACTTGCGCTACGCGAATGGATTCGCGGTGCGGTGGGCCGCCGAAAAGCCGGGATTCGGGATTCGGGATTCGGGATTGGGAAAAGCCAGTCACCGAGCCCGGCCCGTGCTGTTCCGAATCCCGAATCCCGAATCCCGAATCCCGACTGTTCCGACATGAACCGCAAAGCCGAAAAGAATCTCATCGTCGGTCTCGACGTCGGCACCTCGAAGATCGTGGCGATCGTCGGCGAGCATGCCCCCGGCGAAGCCGTCGAGATCATCGGCATCGGCTCGCATCCGGCGCACGGCCTGAAGCGCGGCGTGGTCGTCGACATCGAATCGACCGTGCATTCGATCCAGCGCGCGGTGGAAGAAGCCGAGCTGATGGCCGGCTGCCAGATCCGCTCGGTCTACGCCTCGATCGCGGGCAGCCACATCAAGGACGAGAACTCGCACGGCACGGCGCCGATCCGCGACAAGGAGGTCAGCGTCGGCGATCTCGACCAGGTGCTGAACTCGGCCAAGGCCGTCGCGATCCCGGCCGACCGCAGCGTGCTCTACACCGAGCCGCAGGAATACATGATCGACGGCCAGGAGGGCATCCGCCATCCGGTCGGCATGTCGGGCGTACGGCTCGAGGCGAATGTCCACCTTGTCACGGGCGCCGCGAGCGCGATCCAGAACATCACCAAGTGCATCAACCGCTGCGGCCTCGCGGTAGATGAGCTCCTGCCGGCCGCGGTCGCCTCGGCGCGCGCGGTGCTGACCGATGACGAGCGCGAGCTCGGGGTCTGCCTGGTCGACATCGGCGCCGGCACGACCGATATCGCCATCTACACGCAGGGTGCGCTGCGCCACACGACCTCGCTCGCGATCGGCGGCGACCAGGTGACGAGCGACATCGCGCACCTGATGCGCACGCCCACCGCGCACGCCGAGGAATTGAAGGTGCGCTACGCCTGCGCGCTCGCGCAGCTCGCGCACGCGGAAGAGACGATCCAGGTGCCGAGCGTCGGCGATCGGCCGCCACGCAGGCTCGCGCGGCAGAACCTCGCCGAGGCGGTGCAGCCGCGCTACGAGGAAGTCTTCGAGATGGTGCAGGCCGATCTTCGGCGCAGCGGGCGCGAGGAACTGGTGCGCGCGGGCATCGTGCTGACCGGCGGTGCGGCGCGCATGGAAGGCGCGCTCGATCTCGCCGAGGAGCTGTTCCACATGCCGGTGAGGCTCGGTACGCCGCAGCACGTGACCGGCCTCTCCGACGTGGTCGCGAATCCGATCCACGCGACCGGCGTCGGCCTTCTGATTTACGGCAGCCGCCGCGAGGGCATGCGCAGCGCGCCTTCCGGCGGCGTGTCGGCGGTGAGCGGCCTCTGGGGCCGGATCACGACCTGGTTCAAGGGTGAGTTTTGAGGTGCGAGGGCTGAGAGAAGAGGGCTGAGAGAAGAGGGCTGAGAGAAGAGGGCTGAGAGAAGAGGGCTGAGAGA
>CBINBI010000013.1:0-57047 GCA_966248875.1 uncultured Rhodanobacteraceae bacterium | reverse complement strand
CTCTATCGGCCGGACCTCCGCCGGGCGACTTACGTCGCCGAGGGCCATCCGCCGCTGCTGCACCGGCGCGGCGACGCCGTGACGCCGCGCGGCGCGGGCGAGCAGATTCCGCTCGGCATCGTGCGCGATCACGTGTTCCGCAACAGCGAATTCGACGTCGATCCCGGCGACGTGCTCGTGCTTTACACCGACGGCGTCATCGAGGCGCGCGATCGAAAAGGACGCCCGTTCGGCGGCGAGCGGCTCGTGGAATCGATCGCCACGGGGCCGGACACACCGTCGGAGCTATTGGCAGTGCTGCGCGACGCGCTGTTCGAGCACCAGGGCGGGCCGCTCGGCGTCGACGACCAGACGCTGATCGTGCTGCGCATCTCGCACGAGTGATCGCACGCTTGTGCCCGGGAGGCGAGCCGAGGCATCGTTGCGGTCCCGAACATCCGTTTGAATCCCGTGTCCTCGCGCTATCCGCATCTCTTTGCGCCACTCGATCTTGGATTCGCCACGCTGCCGAATCGCGTGCTGATGGGCTCGATGCACACGGGCCTGGAAGACCGCGCGCGCGATTTTGAAAAGCTGGCGATGTACTTCGCCGAGCGCGCGCGCGGCGGCGTCGGGCTGATGGTGACGGGCGGCATCGCGCCGAGCATTGAAGGCTGGCTGACACCGTTCGCGGGCCGGCTGTCGATGCCCTGGCACGTCGCGCGCCATCGCCGGATCACGCGCGCCGTACACGCCGAGAGCGGGCGCATCTGCATGCAGATCCTGCACGCGGGACGCTACGCGTATCACCCGCTGGCCGTCGCGCCGTCGGCGATCAAGTCGCCGATCACGCCATTCCGCCCGCGCGCGCTCACCTCGCGAGGCATCGAGCGCACCATCGCCGACTTCGCCGACTGCGCGAAGCTCGCGCGGGACGCCGGCTACGACGGCGTCGAGCTGATGGGCTCGGAAGGCTATCTGCTGAACCAGTTCCTCGCGGAACGCACCAACAAGCGCGAGGACGAGTGGGGCGGAACGCCGGAAAAGCGCCGGCGCTTTCCGGTCGAGATCGTGCGGCGCGTGCGCGCCGCCGTCGGGCGCGACTTCATCATCATCTATCGCCTGTCGATGCTCGATCTCGTCGAGCGCGGACAGGACTGGAGCGAGATCGTCGCGCTCGCGAAGGAGATCGAGGCCGCCGGCGCGACGCTGATCAATACCGGCATCGGCTGGCACGAGGCGCGCATTCCGACGATCGTCACCAGCGTGCCGCGCGCCGCGTTCACCTGGGTGACGCGCAGGCTCAAGGACGAAGTGCGCATTCCGCTGATCACGACGAACCGCATCAACATGCCCGACGTCGCCGAGCGCATCCTCGCCGAAGGCGACGCCGACATGATCTCGATGGCGCGCCCTCTGCTCGCAGATCCGCAATGGGTCGCGAAGGCGCGCGAAGGCCGCGCCGAGGCGATCAACACCTGCATCGCCTGCAATCAGGCCTGCCTCGACCACGTGTTCGAGAATCGCCGCGCGACGTGCCTGGTCAATCCGCGCGCGTGTTACGAAACCGAGCTTGTGATCCGCCCCGCTGATACCAAAAAGCGCATCGCCGTCGTCGGCGCCGGCCCCGCGGGCCTCGCGTGTGCGACGACGCTCGCCGAGCGTGGACACCGAGTCACGCTGTTCGAGCAGGCTGCGGAGATCGGCGGCCAGTTCAATATGGCCAGGCGCATTCCAGGCAAGGAAGAATTCGGCGAGACGCTGCGCTACTTTTCCGGTCGCATCCGCGAGCTAGGGATCGAGCTTCGCGCCCGCACCCGCGCGAGCGCGACGATGCTGCGCCAAGGCGGCTTCGACGACATCGTCATCGCCTGCGGCGTCACACCGCGCGCGGCAGAGATTCCGGGCGTCGATCATCCCAAGGTCATGAGTTACGTCGACCTGCTGCTCGGCGGACGGGCTGCGGGCAAGCGCGTCGCCATCGTCGGCGCAGGCGGCATCGGCTTCGATGTCGCGGAATTCCTCGTGCAGCCGCTGCCCTCGCCCACCACCGACATCGTGCGCTGGACGCGCGAATGGGGCATCGACACGACGCTCGCCGCTCGCAGCGGGCTCGCGCGGCCTCGGCCGGAGCCGCCGGAGCGTGAGGTCTGGCTGCTGCAGCGCACGCCCGGCCGTCCCGGCGCGAAGCTCAACAAGACGACCGGCTGGGTGCACCGCGCGACGCTGAAATCGAAGAAGGTGGCGATGCTCGGCGGGGTCAGCTACGAGCGCATCGACGACGCGGGCCTCCACATCCGCATCGACGGCAGGCCGGAGCTGCTGCCGGCCGACACGATCGTCATATGCGCGGGGCAGGAACCGAACCGCTCGCTGCACGCCGAGCTCGACCGGTGCGGACTGAGCGCGCATCTCATCGGCGGCGCGGATGTGGCTGCCGAGCTCGACGCGAAGCGCGCGATCGCCCAAGGCACGCGGCTCGCAGCCGTGTTGTAATCGGCGCTCCCCGCAGCGCCGCGAGCCGGCAAGGAAGGATCCGATGAAACTCTATTTCACGCCCGGCACCTGCGCGCTGGCCGACCATATCGTACTCGCCTGGATCGGCAAGCCGTACGAAGCGCAGAAGGTTCCGCGCGAGGAGCGCCGGCAGCCGTGGTTCCTGAAGCTCAATCCGGCAGGCCAGGTGCCGGTGTACGAAGAGGACGGCTGGGTGCTGACGCAGAACTCGGCGATCCTCAACTATCTCGCCGACAGGTTCCCCGAGTCGGGGCTCGGCGGCGACGGCACGCCGAGGTCGCGCGCCGAGATCAACCGCTGGCTCGCCTTCGTCAACTCGGACGTGCATCCTGCGTTCAAGCCGATGTTCGGCGCGGCGAATTATCTCGAGGAGCCCGCGCTGATCGAGAAGGCGAAGGACAACGCGCGGAAGAACCTGCGCAAGTTGTTCGAACGTGCCGACGCGCAGCTCGAAGGGCATGACTGGGTCGTCGGCACGCGTTCGATCGTCGATCCGTACCTTTTCGTGATGCTGCGCTGGGCGAGGAACCAGAGCATCGATCTGTCCGGTCTCGACAACCTGGAGCGCTTCGTGCGGCGGATGTACGACGATCCTGGCGTGAAGAAGGCGCTGGCGGAGCAGGAAGGCTAGAGCCTCGCCCTCGTTCGGATGGCCTCTCCCGCAAGACGGGAGCGGGTGGGATCACTTCCGCCGGTCGATCGGAACGAACTCGAGATCCTCGGGCCCGACGTAATTCGCGCTCGGTCGGATGATCTTGCCGTCCTCGCGCTGCTCGATGACGTGCGCGCTCCAGCCCGATGTCCGCGAGATCACGAACAGCGGCGTGAACATCGCGGTCGGTACGCCCATCATGTGGTAGCTGACCGCGCTGAACCAGTCGAGATTCGGGAACATCTTCTTGATCGACCACATCGTCGATTCGAGGCGCTCGGCGATGTCGAAGAGCTTCATGTCCTTCTGAGCGGCCGAGAGCTCGCGAGCGACTTCCTTGATGACCTTGTTGCGCGGATCGGAAACCGTGTACACCGGATGGCCGAAGCCGATCACGACCTCCTTGCGCTCGACGCGCGCGCGGATGTCGGCCTCGGCCTGGTCGGGCGTGTCGTAGCGGTTCTGGGTCTCGAACGCGGCCTCGTTCGCGCCGCCGTGCTTGGGACCGCGCAGCGCGCCGATCGCGCCGGCGATGCAGGAGTGCATGTCGCTGCCCGTGCCGGCGATGACGCGCGCGGTGAACGTGGACGCGTTGAACTCGTGCTCGGCGTAGAGAATCAGCGAGGTGTGCATCGCGCGCACCCAGAGCTCGCTGGGCGGCGTGCCGTGCAGGAGGTGCAGGAAGTGCCCGCCGATCGAGTCGTCGTCGGTCTCGACGTCGATGCGCTTGCCGTTGAAGGCGTAGTGGTACCAGTACAGCAGCATCGAGCCGAGCGAGGCCATCAGGCGATCGGCGATGTCGCGTGCGCCGGCGGCATTGTGGTCGTCCTTCTCGGGCATGATGCAGCCGAGCACGGAAACCGCCGTGCGCATCACGTCCATCGGATGCGTCGACGCGGGCAGCCCCTCGAGCACGCGCCTGACCGCCGCCGGCACGCCGCGCAGCGACTTCAGCTTGGCCTTGTAGCCGGCGAGCTCGGCGCGCGTCGGCAGCTTGCCGTGCACGAGCAGATAGGCGATTTCCTCGAACTCGCAGGTCGTCGCGACGTCGAGGATGTCGTAGCCGCGATAGTGCAGATCGTTTCCGCTGCGGCCGACCGTGCACAGCGCCGTGTTGCCCGCGGCGACGCCGGACAGCGCCACGGATTTCTTGGCCTTGGGAAGGATCTGCACGTTCTCGCTCACGGGCGCCTCCGGTCGCGCGCGGCCTGTCCGCGTCGCTGCGTCTTGGATGATGAAGCCCGATAGTCTAACCGATGGACCGTCCGCTCTGCGCCGGCGGCGTTCATCGAAACGGTTGCGTCGCGCGCATGGAAAGCGCCTCAGTTGGTGAAGACGTCCGCTTCGTCGAGGCGCGGGCATGTCGCGATTGAAGTCACGAGCTGTGTCGTGATCTTGTAGCCGACCGGACGCTGGTCGCTGTACAGCCAGCAGTCGTCGAGACTGGAGCAGAAGCAGATCTTCATCGCGATGCGATCCGTCGCTGCGGCCCGGAATCGCTTCCAGAGGTCCTCGTCCGGAAATTTGATGATCGTGACGGTCTCGCCCGGCGTCAGCACGTTCGGATTGATCGTGGACTGCTGGTACGGGCGCGGTCTGGGGATGCCGAGCGCATCGAGCACGTCATCCCAGGAGCGTCGCGGCTTGCCGTCGACGAACACTTGCGCGCTGCGCACGATGGCGGGGCCGGCGCCCTTGTTCAGCACCTCGATGGAATGCTCGAGGTCGTTGTTGCCCGCGACCAGCCAGGGCCACACCTGCGCGCGCACCTGCTGACGCTGGATGTACGCCGTATATCCGGAAACGAGCAGCGCGATGAAGCCGATCAGCGACGCAACGATGGCGGCCACGGCATCCCAGCGCCGCTCGCGCCGGATCGCGCCGCCCGCGCCGGCGTCATGGCCGCTCACTCATTCCTCCGACCCGCCGCTGGCGAAAAGCTCGTCGAGCTTGCGCTCGTAGGCGTGATAGTCGAGGAAATCGTAAAGCTCCTCGCGCGTCTGCATGCTCGGCACGGCGGCCTTCTGCGTGCCGTCGCGGCGCACCGTCTCGTAGAAGTTCAGAGCCGCCTTGTTCATTGCCCGATAGGCGCCGCAACAATAAAGGATGATATCGACGCCGGCACCGGCGAGCTCGTCGCGCGTGAACAGCGGCGTCTGCCCGAATTCGGTGATGTTGGCGAGGATCGGCACCTTCACCGCGTTCTTGAACTCGCGATACTGCTCCAGCGTGTAGATCGCCTCGGGGAAGATCATGTCCGCCCCGGCCTCGACGCACGCGACCGCACGCTCGATCGCCGGGCCGATGCCTTCGACCGCGATCGCGTCGGTCCGCGCCATGATCACGAACCCGTCATCGGAGCGAGCGTCCACCGCCGCCTTGATGCGATCGACCATTTCGGCCCTGGGCACGATCGCCTTGCCCGGCCGATGGCCGCAGCGCTTGGCGGCGACCTGATCCTCGATGTGGATCGCCGCCGCGCCGGCCTTGATCATCGTGCGCACCGTGCGCGCGATGTTGAACGCGCCGCCCCAACCGGTGTCGACGTCGACCAGCAGCGGCAGGTCGCAGGCATCCGTGATGCGGCGCACGTCGGTCAGCACGTCTTCCATCGTGCTGATGCCGAGATCCGGCATGCCCAGCGAATTGGCCGCCACGCCTCCGCCGGACAGATAGAGCGCGCGGAAACCGACACGCCGCGCCATCAGCGCGGCATAGGCGGTGATCGCTCCGACGACCTGGAGCGGATGTTCTTCGGCAAGGGCGGTCCGGAAGCGCTGTCCGGCGGAGCGAAGCTCAGGCATGGGATCTCCCGTTCAAAGATACGAGTTTAGCCGGGACGCGCGGCCGCGGACGAGCTGACCTGCGCCACGCCGCGGCTGCGCAGCAGCCCGCATCGCCTCGCTTGAAATTTAATTACATGATTAATTAGAATAGCGGGCATGAGAGCACCGAAGACGCGCAGGACCGCGCACCGCACTCCCGGAAGGCCCCCGAACGCGCGGGGCGATCTCCGCGCGCGCCTGCTCGACGCTGCGACGCTGCTGTTCTCGCGGCAAGGCGTCGCGGCGACCCCGCTCAGCGCAATCGCGCGGCGCGCGCGCGTCACGCCGGCGATGCTGCACTACTACTTCGGCGACCGCGAACAGCTGGTCGATGCGCTGATGGACGAGCGCATCACACCGCTGATCGCCCGGACCGCACGGCAACTCGCGCAAGCGGAATCCGATCCCGCCGCGCTGGTGCGCACCTTCGTCGAGACGATGATCCGCGTGCTGGCCGAGAATCCGTGGCTGCCTCCGCTCTGGGTGCGCGAAGTACTGAGCGAAGGCGGTGCGCTGCGCGAGCGGCTGCTCAAGCGCATCGCTCCGCAGATCGCGCCGATGCTGGCGGAGCGCTTCGCCGAGGCGAAGCGGCGCGGCGTGATGAATCCCGGCCTCGACCCGCGGCTCACCGTCGTCTCGCTGATCGGGCTCACGATCTTTCCGCTCGCCGCACAATCGATCTGGCGGCGCCTGCTCGGCGCGGAGGACGTCGATGCCGACGCGCTGATCCGCCACACGCTGGCACTGCTCGGCTCCGGGCTCGGCATGGCGCGGAGCGGAGAGAACGCATGAAAAACGTCACGCGTCCATCGCAATCGCGAGATCCGATCATGAAAACGATCGCCCGCGGGTTGCTGCCCGCAACCCTGCTCGCCGTGTCCGCAGCCTCGTGCAGCCGCTCCGACGATGCGGAGCTGCTCGGCACGCTCGAATGGGACCGCATCGGCGTCGCCGCCGAAGTGTCCGAGCCGATCCTGCGCATCGACGTCAGGGAAGGCGACAGCGTGCGCGCCGGCGACGTGATCCTCGCCCTCGACCCGCGCCGCACCGACGCTGAGCTGGCACAGGCCCAGGCTGAGGTGCGCCGCGCGGAGGCCGCACTGGCCGAGCTGCGCCACGGCACGCGCATCGAGACGATCGACGCGGCACGCGCGACGCTTGCCGGCGCGGAATCGACGCGCATCAACGCAAGACGCGAGCGCGACCGCATCGCCGAGATCCGCAAACGCGGCCTCGTCGCGCAGTCCGATCTCGACCATGCGGAAACGGCCCTGCGCACCGCGACGGCGCAGGCGAACAATGCGCGCGCCAATCTGACCGAGCTCCTCAACGGCACGCGCATCGAGGACATCGACCAGGCCGAGGCGGCACTGGCTTCGGCGAAAGCGGCGGCGCAGCACCTCTCGCTGACGCGCGCCCGCCTCGATGTGCGCGCACCGGCGGACGGCCGCGTCGACGCGCTGCCGTTCAAGCTCGGCGACCAGCCGCCGCTCGGCGCGACGCTGGTCAGCCTGCTCTCCGGAGCGGCGCCCTACGCGCGTATCTACGTGCCCGCGAGCCAGCGTGCGCGCCTCGCGCCTGGCGGCCGCTGCCGAGTGCACGTCCAAGGCGTCGAAACCGCGTTTACCGCGACAATCCGCAGCCTGCGCTCGGACCCGGCCTTCACGCCCTACTTCGCGCTGACCGGCGACGACGCCAGCCGACTCGCCTATCGAGCCGAGATCGTGCTCGACGGCGACGCCGCGAAGAAGCTTCCGGCCGGCCTGCCGGTGCAGGCGGAGTGCGACGGCCGTGGCGAATGAGAATGGAATCGTCATCACCGCGCGCGGGTTGACCCGGCGTTTCGGCAAGCTGGTCGCGGTCGATCACCTCGACATTACAGTCCGCCGCGCCGAGATCTACGGATTTCTGGGCCCGAACGGCTCTGGCAAGTCGACGACCATCCGCATGCTCTGCGGCCTGCTCGACCCGACTTCGGGCGAAGTGGAGGTGCTCGGCCACCGGCTGCCGCAGGAAGCCGAGGCCGTGAAGCGATCGATCGGCTACATGACGCAGAAGTTCTCGCTGTACGACGACCTCAGCGTCCGCGAGAACCTCGAGTTTCTCGCCGCCGTGCACGGGCTCTCGGGTGCGCGCGCGCGCAAGCGCATCGACGAGATGTACCGGCGCTACCGCCTCGGCGATCTCAGGGACCGCCTCGCCGGCACCATGTCCGGCGGCCAGAAGCAGCGCCTCGCGCTGGCCGGCGCGGTGCTGCACGAGCCCGAGCTGCTGCTGCTGGACGAGCCGACCAGCGCGGTCGATCCGCAGTCGCGCCGCGACTTCTGGGATGCGCTGTTCGATCTTTCCGAGGGCGGCACGACGCTGCTCGTGTCGACGCATTACATGGACGAGGCCGAGCGCTGCCATCGGCTGGCCATTCTCGATCGCGGTCGCCTGGTCGCGGACGGCAGCCCCCAGGACCTGATGCAGAGCCTGCCGGGCGCGACACTGCACGTCGCCTGCGCCGAGCCGCGCCGCATGCAGCAGGCGCTCGCGCGGGAGCCGCACGTCATCGGTGTCGCGCAGATCGGCAGCGACCTGCGCGTGCTGACGGACCGTCGCGACGGCGCGCGCGAATGGCTGCGCGAGCGTGTGCACGCAATCGATCCGCAGGCGCGCGTCGAGCCGATTGCGCCGAACCTCGAGGACGTGTTCGTCGCCTCGACGCGCAGGCCCGAACCGGCGGAGGAAGCGGCATGAAGCTCGGCCGCCTGCTGGCCGTCGTGCGCAAGGAGCTGATGCAGCTGCGACGCGACCGCCTGACGTTTGCGATGATCGTCGGCATTCCGACCCTGCAGCTGCTGCTGTTCGGCTTCGCGATCAACCTCGACATCCGCCATCTTCCCGCCGCGCTGCTCGATCAGGCGAACACGGCGAATTCGCGCGAACTCGTCGCCGAGCTCGCGTCCTCGCAGGTTCTCGATTTCCGCCACGGTGCCACTGCGCCGCAGGACATCGACCGCCTGATGCGGCGCGGCGACATCAGCGCCGCCGTCGTGATCCCGCCGGATTTCGAGACGCGGCTCGCGCGTGCGGACCGCCCGGCCTGGCAGCTCGTCGTCGACGGCTCCGACCAGTCCGTGCAGGCGGCCGCGCGCCAGCTGGGCGCATTTCCGTTGGGCGCGCTGCACTACGGAGCCGATGCGCACCGGCCAGGCACGCAGCCCGTTCCAGGCGTCGAGATCGTCAATTTCTACAATCCCGAGCGCCGCGCGCCCGTCAACACGGTGCCGGGGCTCATCGGCGTGATCCTGACCATGACGATGGTCATCTTCACCGCGATGGCCATCGTGCGCGAGCGCGAGCGCGGCAACATGGAAATGCTGATCGCGACGCCCCTGTCCTCGCTCGAGCTGACGATCGGCAAGGTGCTGCCGTACATCGCCATCGGCCTGGTGCAGGTCACGCTGATCCTGATCCTCGGTCTCGTCGTCTTCGACGTGCCGGTGCGCGGCTCTCTGCTCGGCGTCTACCTCGCTTCGCTGGCCTATATCACCGCGACGCTGGCACTCGGCGTGCTGATCTCCACGCTCGCGAAGAGCCAGTTCCAGGCCATGCAGATGGCGTTCTTCACGTTCCTGCCGCAGATCCTGCTGTCGGGATTCATGTTCCCCTTCGACGGCATGCCGAAAGCCGCGCAGTGGCTCGCGGAGATCTTTCCGCTGACGCATTTCCTCAGGCTGATCCGCGGCATCATGCTGCGCGAAGCGCAGCTCGGCGAGATGTGGACCGAGCTCGCCGCGCTCGGCGCATTCGTCGTCGTCGTGATGGGCATCGCCGCGGGGCGATTCCGCAAAACGCTCGACTGACCGCTGCATGCGGCCTCTCCCGCCGGCTGGCGGGAGAGGTCCAACGAGACGGATGCGGACGCCGCCGCGCCGCTTAGCGCCTGGCGAAGAGGTGCTCCACGCCGGCGCGCTCCTCGCGCAGCTCCTTGTCCGTCGCATCCATGCGCCCGCGCGAGAACGCGTTGATTTCGAGGTCCGGCACGATCGAGTACGCGCCGTTCTTCACCGTGACGGGATAACCGTAGATCACGCCGGGCGCGATGCCGTACGAGCCGTCGGACGGCACCGCCATCGAAGTCCAGTCGCCATCGGGCGTGCCGTGCACCCAGGTGCGCATGTGGTCGATCGCAGCCGCGGCGGCCGATGCCGCCGACGATGCGCCGCGCGCCTTGATGATTGCGGCGCCGCGCTGCTGCACCGTCGGGATGAAGCTGCTCTCGTACCACGCCTGATCGACCAGCTCCAGCGCAGGCTTGCCTTTCACGGTCGCGTGATGGATGTCCGGATACTGCGTGGACGAATGGTTGCCCCAGATCGTCACGCGGCGGATGTCGGTCGTGTGCGTGCCGGTCTTCTCGGCGAGCTGCGACAGCGCGCGGTTGTGATCGAGGCGGACCATCGCGGTGAAGCATTTCGGATCAAGATCCGGCGCGTTCTGCTGCGCAATGAGCGCATTCGTGTTCGCGGGGTTGCCGACGACCAGCACCTTGACGTCGCGCTTCGCATGCGCGTTCAGCGCCTTGCCCTGCGGCGCGAAGATCGCGCCGTTCGCTTCGAGCAGGTCCTTGCGCTCCATGCCCGCACCACGCGGGCGCGCGCCGACCAGCAGCGCGTAATCGACGTCCTTGAACGCGACGTTGACGTCGTCGGTGGCGACGACGCCCACGAGCGTCGGAAACGCGCAGTCGTTCAGCTCCATGACGACGCCGTTCAGCGCCGGCAACGCAGGCGTGATCTCCAGCAGGTGCAGGATCACCGGTTGATCCTTGCCGAGCATGTCGCCGGCGGCGATGCGGAACAAAAGGGCGTAGCCGATCTGGCCGGCGGCGCCGGTGACTGCAACGCGGACGGGGGATTTCATCGTGGAGCTCCTTGCGATACGAACCGGTGGGCCGAGACCCACCCTATGGATACGGGTATAGAGCGGGCTTCAGCCCGCCGCGCCCTCGAACCCGCTTACGTGAGCTCGGCAAAAAACTCGACGAACCGCCGCAGGCCTTCGTCGAGCTGGGCGGTCGGGCACGTGTACGAAATGCGCAGCGCGTTGGGCTCGCCGAAGGCCGAGCCCGGCACGCAGGCGACGCCTTTCGATTCGAGCAGCGCGTTGCAGAGATCGACGTCGCTCGCGATCTTCACGCCCTTGTGGCTCTTGCCGAACGCGACGGAAATATCCGGAAACACGTAGAACGCGCCCTCGGGCCGCGGGCAGACGACGCCCGGAACCGAGGTGACTGCCGCGAGCACGCGGTCGCGCTTGGCCTGGAACTCGGCGCACTTCTGCCGCGGGATGTCCTGCGGCCCGTTGAGCGCAGCGACCGCTGCGGCGGTGACGATCTCCGGCAGGTTCGTGATGTGATTCGAGTTCAGTGTGACGACGGCCTGCGCGACAACCTCGGGGGCCGCGACGAAGCCGACGCGCCAGCCCGGCATGCCGTAGGTCTTCGACAGCGAATCGACGTGGATCACGCGGTCACGCAGCTCCGGCCGTGCGTTGACGAAATTGTGGTAGCCGACACCGTCGAACACCATGCGGTTGTAGATGTCGTCGCAGATGATCCACGTGTCCGGGTGCTTCACGAGCACGTCGGCGAGCGCGGCGATCTCGGCCTTCGTATAGACCATGCCGGTCGGGTTGCACGGGTTGTTGAAGAGAAACACCTTCACGCCCGGCAGCGCGGCGTCGAGCTGCGCCGGCGTCAGCTTGTAGTTCTGGCTGGCGGGGCACGGCAGCAGGCGCGCCTTCGCTTCGAGGATGTCGGCGATGTCGATGTAGGTCGTCCAGTACGGCACGGCGAACGCCATCGTGTCGCCGGGATCGAGCAGCGCCTCGCCGAGGTTGTAGAGCACGTGCTTCGCGCCGATCGCCACGGCGACGTTCTTGCGCGCATAGCCCGTGAGGCCGCCTTCCTCGAGATGCTTCAGGAACGCGTCGAGCAGCGCGTCGGCGCCGCGGTTCGAGCCGTACTGGCCGCTGTCCTTCGTCAGCGCGTCACGCACGGCGTCGTACACGTGCGGGCCGGGCAGGAAATTCGGAACGCCGATAGAGAAATTGATGATGTCGCGGCCGGCGGCCTTGAGCTGCTTGGCCTTGTCGGCCACGATCATGATTGCGCTCGGCTTGGCGCGGCTCATGCGCGCAGCGAGAGTCGGCATGGAAATCCTCGTCGAATTGCGGGCTTGCCGAAGGCTTTGCAACCGGAAATGCAGCCTTCGCTGAACCTTGCGATTCTAGCACAGCGCCCCTGACGCGCCCCCGCGGTGCAAAGGCGCTCGCCTTGCCGCCGCCGAGCGCGCAAACTCCGCTGGACGCGCGCCGCCGGCACGCAGAGCGGCGGCGCGCGCAATCCCCCTACAGAGGAGCTCTGCTATGGAGGTATTCGGCGGTACGCACGGCATCATCATGACCTTCATCATCGGCCTCATCGTCGGCATCATCGCGAAGTTCCTGATGCCGGGTAAGGATCCGGGCGGCTTCATCATCACGGCGATCATCGGCATCGTCGGCTCGTTCCTCGCCACCTGGCTCGGCCAGGCGCTGGGCTGGTACCAGGCAGGACAAACCGCCGGATGGATCGGCTCGGTGATCGGCGCGATCATCCTGCTGCTGATCTATCGGCTCTTCACGAAAAAGAAGTCGGCGTAAGACCTGAAAAAGCGAAGGCCGGATCGTGCGTGCGGTCCGGCCTTTTGTTTGGGTGGGTCCAAGGCCGCCCCATTCCGCCACCGGCGCCGTCAGCGCCGCGCGTCGAGCGCCGCGTTCCACGCGTCCAGCTTGCCCTTCTGCGCGGCGAACAGCGCCGACGTGTCGCCGCCGATCGTGATCGATTCGATCGTGTCGCCGCCGCGGATGCTGTCGACGACCTTCTGGTCCTCGGGGCCGACGATCGATCCGAACACTGTGTGCTTGCCGTCGAGCCAGGGCGTCGGCACGTGCGTGATGAAGAACTGGCTGCCGTTCGTGCCGGGACCGGCGTTCGCCATCGAAAGGATGCCGGGGCGGTCGTGCTTGAGCCCGCCGACGAACTCGTCCTCGAACCGGTAACCAGGCCCGCCGCGGCCGTCGCCGTTCGGGCAGCCGCCCTGGATCATGAAATCCGGAATCACGCGGTGAAACGTGAGGCCGTCGTAGTAGCCGCGCTGCGCGAGATTGGCGAAGCTCGCGACCGTCATCGGCGTCTTGTCGGCAAACAGCTTCAGGTGGATCGTGCCGCGGTTGGTCTTGATGTCAGCGGTGAGGTCGGACATGGGGGAGTTCCTTACTGCGAGGGAGGCGAAGGGTAGCCGATCGGACGTTCCTTCGATTCACTTGTCGTCCCCGCAGAGGGCCCAGTGCCTTTTTCGAACGGCTGAGCGGCCGAAGTCGCTGGGTCCCCGCCTTCGCGGGGACGACGAAGGAAGATCCGCCGGCTGACGGAGGTACAAGCGGCCCCAGGCGGCCTGATGCTATAATTTGTGCATCGCCGCAAGGCCCCTCCTTTTCCCTTTCGACGGCCTCGCTCCGCGGCGGCCGCCAGGTTGCACGCATGTCCATCGAGAAGCTCCGCAACATCGCCATCGTCGCGCACGTCGACCATGGCAAGACGACGCTCGTCGACCAGCTGCTCAAGCAGTCGGGGACGCTCTCCGAGCGCGCCGTCGTGCCGGACCGCGTGATGGATTCGAACGACCTCGAGAAGGAACGCGGCATCACAATCCTTTCGAAGAACACGGCGATCCGCTGGAAGGCGCCGGACGGCGAGGAATGGCGCATCAACATCGTCGACACGCCGGGGCACGCCGATTTCGGCGGCGAGGTCGAGCGCGTGCTGTCGATGGTCGATTCGGTGCTGCTGCTCGTCGACGCATTCGACGGCCCGATGCCGCAGACGCGCTTCGTGACGCAGAAGGCGTTCCAGATGGGCTTCAAGCCGATCGTCGTGATCAACAAGGTCGACCGCCCCGGCGCGCGCCCTGATTGGGTGCTCAACGCGACCTTCGACCTGTTCGACCGTCTCGGCGCGACCGACGAGCAGCTCGACTTCACCACCGTCTACGCGAGCGCGCTGCAAGGCTATGCCGGCCTGTCCGGCGACGTGCGCTCGGGCGACATGACGCCGCTCTTCGAGGCGATCGTGAAGCACGTGCGCCCGCCGCAGGTCGATCCCGACGGCCCGTTCCAGATGCGGATCTCCAACCTCGATTACTCGAACTACGTCGGCATCATCGGCACCGGCCGCGTGCAGCGCGGCAAGGTGCGCACGAACATGCCGGTCACGATCGTCGACCGTGAGGGCAGGAAACGGAACGGCAAGGTGCTGCAGGTGCTCGGCTTCATGGGTCTCGAGCGCCGCGAAGTGCCCGAAGCGGAGGCCGGCGACATCATCGCGATCAGCGGCATCGAGAACCTCGGCATCTCCGACACCGTCTGCGCGCCCGAAGCGCCCGAGCAGCTGCCGGTGCTCACGGTCGACGAGCCGACGATCAGCATGACCTTCCAGGTCAACAACTCGCCGTTCGCGGGCAACAAGGATCACTCCGGCGGCAAGTTCCTCACCTCGCGACAGATCCGCGACCGCCTGATGCGCGAGACGCTGCACAATGTCGCGCTGCGCGTCGAGGAAACCGACGATCCCGACAAGTTCAAGGTGTCCGGGCGCGGCGAGCTGCACCTGTCGGTGCTGATCGAGACCATGCGACGCGAAGGCTACGAGCTCGCGGTGTCGCGCCCGGAAGTCATCATCAAGGACATCGACGGCGTGCCGAGCGAACCGATCGAACAGCTCGTCGTCGACATGGAAGAGCAGTTCCAGGGCGGCGTCATGGAGCGCCTCGGCCAGCGCAAGGGCCAGCTCAGGAACATGGAGCCCGACGGCAAGGGCCGCGTGCGGCTCGAGTACCTGATTCCGGCGCGCGGGCTGATCGGATTCCAGACCGAGTTCCGCACGATCACGGCCGGCACGGGCCTCCTGTTCCACGTCTTCGATCATTACGGCCCGAAGGCCGAAGGCACCATCGCCAAACGCCCGAACGGCGTCATGATCTCGAACGGACAGGGCCAGGCGCCCGCCTACGCGCTGGTTGGCCTGCAGGAGCGCGGCCGCCTGCTCGTCAGCGAAGGCGACGAGATCTACGAAGGCCAGCTCGTCGGCATCCACGCCAAGGACAACGACCTCACCGTCAATGCGCTGCGCGCCAAGCAGCTCACCAACATCCGCGCCGCCGGCAAGGACGACAACGTGCAGCTGACACCGGCGATCCGCATGTCGCTGGAGCAGGCGCTCGAGTTCATCGAAGACGACGAGCTCGTCGAGGTCACTCCGAAAGCGATCCGCCTGCGCAAGCGGCACCTGACCGAGAGCGAGCGCAAGAAGGCGTCGCGCCAGGTCGCCTGAGGCGTGGTCCCTCTGCCCGCACGCGGGAGAGGGGCCCGTCAAAGGCTGCCAAGCTTCTTCCGGATCGCGCGCAGCTCTTTCGCAACGATCAGATCCTTGTCCCGCCCCAACGCCTCCTTCGCCGCGATCAGGTCGTCCAGGCTGATGGCGCGCACGCGACGTCCGAACAGCTCGACTTCGATCGCGTCGCGCGCGACGCGATCGTAATCGCCGACGCCGGTGACGCGGCCGAGCAGATCCAGCGTGCGGAGATCGGTGTTGAGATAAAGATTGTCGAGCGCAGTGCCGGGCTCCCGCACGTCGAGGAACGAACGTTGCGGCGAGGACAGGCGATGCACGGGATGTAATTCCCGGAACGCGTCGCGGAGCTTCTGTATGTTGGCCGGCGTCAGCGCGGTGCAGACATGGAGATCGCGGGTCAGCATGCTCGATCCGTGCAGGACCGCGGTATAGCCGCCGACCAGCACGAATTCGACACCCGCGTCATCGAGTCTTTGCAGGAGTCGTTGCAGATCGCTCACGCCAGCGTTGCCCCGCGCGCTCGGCTTCAAGCGCAAGATCGAGCGCGGCCTCATGCTGCAGCACGCACTGCTCCGGCGTCAGGCGCAGGTTGTCATCGACGAGGCCGAGGTCGATCCCGGCACGCGCGGCGGCTTCCGTGGCTTCCGATCCGGCCATGCAGCCAGAATACAACAGCCGTCGCGGTCAGGCCTTGCGCAGGATGGCGATCGGCGGCGTGCGCGCGATGCGCAGCGTGCCCGCCCAGCCGGAGAACGCGACGAGCGCCGCGGCCGCGAAGATCAGCATCAGCAGCGGGCCCGGCGGCGGCCCGTAGTCGCGGAGCTTGAACACGCGCTCGGCGAGCGCAATACCGATGCCGCCTGCGCCGATCGCGGCGATCGCTCCGGCCAGCACGCCGAGCGCGACGAACTCCGCGAGCACGGCGACGCTGAGCTGGCGCCGGTGCGCGCCGAGCGTGCGCAGCAGCGCGATCTCGAAGCGCCGCTCGTCCGCCGTGGCCGCCAGCGCGGCGAGCAGCACCAGCACGCCCGCCGCGACGCTGAAGCCGAGCACCCAGCCGGCGGCGCGGCCGACGCGATCGACGATGTCGCGCACCCGGTCGAGGATCGCGGTGACGTCGATCAGCGAGATGTTCGGATAGTCGCGCGAAAGAGCCGCGAGCGCGGCGGATTGCCCCGGCGGCACGTGGAAGCTCGCGATGAAGCTGTGCGCGATGCCGGCGCCCGTCGCGGGATCGAGCATCAGAAAGAAATTGACGCGGAACGAATCCCAGTCGACGCCGCGGATGCTCTCTATGCGCGCGGTGATGTCGCGCTCGCCGACGCGCAGCGTCAGCGTGTCGCCGAGTTTCAGGCGGAACATCTCGGCCCACATCATGTCGACCGAAATTCCCGGCTCCTTCGTCGTTTTGTCGAACCAGCGTCCCTGCTTCAGCGTGTTCGCCGGCGGCAGCGCGTCGCTCCACGAAAGGCGCATCTCGCCGTCGATCCAGTTCTTCGCGCGCCGGTCTTCGTAATCCTCGGCCTTCGGTGCCTTACCGTTGATCGCCACGAGCTTGCCGACGGCAAGCGGCAGCACGCCGAGATTGGTCGCACCCAGAGCGCGCAGGCGCGATTCGAGCGCAGCGCGCTGATCGGGCTGCAGGTTGACCATGAAGTAATTCGGCGTGTCGGGCGGCAGCTCCATGCGCCAGCGATCGAGCAGCGAGGGCGCGATCACGCCGAGCACGGCGAGCGCGGTGAGGCTGAGCGCGAGCGCACCGGCCTGGAGCAGGCTCAGCGAACGCCGCCGCGCGAGATTGGCGAGACCGAACCGGAGCGCGCCCGGAAGGCGCCGCCCGCCGCTGCGCACTGCGAGCAGCAGCAGGAAACCGAGCAGCCATGTCGCGAGTGCGACCAGCAGGAATCCCGATGCGAGCGTCGCCGCAAGACGCGAATCGCCCGCTTCGATGCCGATCAGCGCCGCGCCGACCGCGAACGGCAGCAGATACAGTGCGTCGAACCGGCGCGGCCGCAGGCCTATGTCCTGCCGGAACACGCGCATCGGCTCAATGTCGCGCAGCCGCAGCAGCGGCGGCAGCGCGAATCCGAACAGAACGGCGACGCCGATCGCGAACGCTGCCAGCGGCGGACCCGCCGGCAGGCCCGGCGCCGCTGCGGGAAGCAGGTCGTGCGCGAGCGCGACCACGACCTGCTGCAAGGCAAGGCCCAAGGCAAGGCCGATCGCGCACGCCGGCAGCGCGAGCAGCGCGATCTCGAGCGTCAGCGCGGCGAGTATCTCGCCGCGGCTTGCGCCAAGGCAGCGCAGCAGCGCCACCTCCTCGGTCTTGCGGCGCGCGAAGCGCTGCGCCGCCAGCGCGACCGCGATGCCCGACAGCAGCGCGGCAAGCAGCGCCGCGAGCCTGAGAAAACTCTCGCCGCGTTCGAATGCGCTGCGCAGGTTCTGCTGCGCATCTTCCACCGTGGTGATTGCCGCGCCCGCAGGCAGACGCGTGCGCGCCCATGTCGCGAAGGCGTCGACGTCGGCCGCTCCGCCAGCCACGAGCAGGCGATGCCGCACGCGGCTGCCCGGCCCGAGCAGTCCGATCGACTCTGCATCGTCGAGGCTCATCAGCAATCGCGGCGCAAGGCGGAACACGTTGCCGTCGTCCGGCGACCGGACGATCTCGCCCGCGACCGTGAGATCGCGTCCGCCGACCTGGAGGCGCTGTCCGACGCGAACTTGGAGCGCTACGAGCACTTCGTGATCGACGTAGACCGATCCCGCCGCCGGGGCGTGCACGACGCGCTCGATGCCGTCCGTGCCGCGCGCGGAAAGCGCGCCGCGCAGCGGAAAGTTCTCGTCCGCGGCGCGCACGTCGCAGAGCCGGTTCCTGTCGCCGGCAAACACGACGCTGGGGAAATCGGCGACCCGCGTCGTCGCGAGCTGTCGCCGGCCAGCTTCGTCGCGGAATTCTGGCGGCAGTGTGCTGCGCGATGCGATGCCGAGGTCGCCGCCGATCAGCTCGGCCGCCGACGCGACGATCGCGCGCTCCACGCGACTCGCGAGCGTCGCGACGGCGGCAAGCGCCGCGACGGCGAGCACGAGCGCGGCGGCGAGCGTCGCGAGCTCGCCGTGCCGGAGTTCGCGGCGCAGGCTGCGCGCGGCGAAGGAGAGCGGCTTCACGGCGTGCCCTCGCCCACCGCATGCCGTGAGAACGGCTCATTGCCTCCGGTGGCACGGGCGAGTGGCACGTCGCGACTTTCGGCCGTAGTCGCGTCGATGCGGCCGTCGGCAAGCCGGAGGCTCCGCTCGCAGCGCGAAGCGAGCGAGACGTCGTGTGTCACCAGCACCAGCGTCGTGCCGTGCTCGCGGTTGAGCGCGAACAGGAGATCACTGACGGCCGCGCCGGTGCGCTGATCGAGATTGCCGGTCGGCTCGTCGGCGAACAGCAGCTCCGGCTCGTGCACGAACGCGCGCGCCAGCGCGACGCGCTGCTGCTCGCCGCCGGAGAGCTGGTGCGGATAGTGGTGCCGGCGCGCTTCGAGGCCGACGCGCGCAAGCGCATCGCGCGCCCGCGAGGCCGCATCGCCGCGCCCTTCGAGCTCGAGCGGCAGCATGACATTCTCCTCGGCATTCAGCGCCGGTAACAAGTGGAAACTCTGGAATACGAAGCCGACCCTGCGCCGGCGCAGCCGCGCACGTGCTTCCTCGTCGAGCGCGTCGAGACGCTGGCCGGCGAGAGTCACGGTGCCCGCGCTCGGCAGGTCGAGTCCGGCGAGAAGGCCGAGCAGCGTCGTCTTGCCGGAACCCGACGCGCCGACGATCGCGAGGCTTGCGCCGCGTGTGACGTCGAGGCTGACGCCATCGAGTATCGTGAGGCGCCCGTCGGGCCCGTCCACCGTTTTGCCAAGCCCGCCAGCGCTCAATACGATGTCGGAACGCATGATGATCGGCCGTCTCCTCGCTCTGGTTCTTCTCGCGTGCTGCGGCGCCGCGTCCGCCGCGCCGCAGCCCGTGCTGGTTCTCGGTGACTCGCTGTCTTCCGCGCACCACATCGCCGTCGAATCCGGCTGGGTGCGCCTGCTCGAAGAGCGCATCCGCAATTCGGCGAAACCGCGTCCCGTGGTCAACGCCAGCATCAGCGGCGAGACGACGTCCAGCGGCCGCACGCGCCTGCCGCAGCTGCTCGCCGACAGCAAGCCCGCGCTCGTCATTCTCGAGCTCGGCGCCAACGACGGCCTGCGCGGCCTGCCGCTGGCCGAGATCCGCGCAAATCTCGGCGCCATCATCCGCGCCAGCCTCGATGCCGGCGCCGCCGTCGTCCTGCTCGGCATCGAGCTGCCGATCAATTACGGTCCTCAGTACCGCGACGGCCTACGCGCCATGTATCGGGATCTGGCGCGTGAATTCAACGTGCCATTGGTCCCGTTCCTGCTCGAAGGCATCGCCCTCGATCCGGATCTGATGCAGGACGACGGCCTGCACCCGAAGGCCGAGGCCGAGCCGAAGGTGCTCGACAACGTATGGCCGGTGCTGGAACCCGTGCTTGCGAAGCTGGGTTGAGGCCGGGATTGGGGATTCGGGGGAAGGAACGAATAGCGAGTCGAGCAACGCGAACTCTCCGTGATGCGCGCGTTCAGTGGCGAAGCTGCTTGTCGCTGCTGAGCCGCTCGTAGAGGAAATCGGTCAGCGCGCGGATGCGCGCGACGCGCTTCAGGTCCGGGTGCGTCAGCACCCAGATCTGCGTGTCCATCTGGCGCATCGGCTCCTCGATGCGCACCAGCTCCCGGCGCCGGTCGGCCAGCGGACAAAGCAGCAGGCCGACGCCGATGCCCGCGGCCACCGCATCGACCAGTCCGACCAGATTGTCGACGCGCATGACGATGCGGTCCGGCCTGACGTGCTGGCGCATCCATTTCGCCGATTCGAGGTGCGCGAGCGATTCGTCCGGCGCGATCCAGTGATAGTCCTCGTATCCGCGCGACTTGCCGAGCGACTTCAGGTAGCCGCGCGAGGCATACAGGGCCGTTTCGATCACGCCGGCACGCCGGCCGATCAGGTTCTCCGGCGGCCTGTTCGAGCCGCGCACCGCGACATCGGCCTCGCGCTGCGTGAGATTCAGGAAGCTGTTGTTGATGACGATCTGCAGCTGCACCGCGGGATGCCGCGCATGGAACTCCGCGAGGTAAGGCATGAGCAACCCGTGCACCAGCGTGTCCGTCGAAGTCAGGCGGATCACGCCCTGGATGGCGAGATCGCCGCCCGCGATGCGGCGCTGCGCCGTTTCGATCTGCTCGGCGATGCCAGCAAGGCTCGCGGCCAGCTCATGGCCGTGCTCGGTCAGCGCGTAGCCCGACGGCAGTCGATCGAACAGACGCTGGTCGAGCGCCTGCTCCAGGCTCGCGATGCGCCTCAGCACGGTGGAATGGTTGACGCCGAGCCAGCGCGCCGCACCGCCGATCGTCGAGTGGCGGCAGACCGCGAGGAAATACTGCAGATCGTCCCAGCTCGGAATTTCGCTCACGTGATGCTCCTGGCGCATGAGCCGCGCAGCCGCTATGCATTTTTGCATACGAAGTATGCACTGATTGCGAATTGTTATGCGTAAAACCTGAGCCTACCGTTCGGTTCCAGGCGGCAGCCGCCGCTAGCACACACAAGGGAGCACTGCATGAAACTTTATTACTCGCCAGGAGCCTGCTCGCTCGCCGTGCACATCGTCGCCCGTGAGGCCGGCGTTCCGATCGAGCTGGTCCAGGTCGATCTCGCCACGCATCGCACCCGCGACGGCCGCGACTATCACGAAGTCAATCCGCGCGGCTACGTGCCGGCGCTGGTGCTCGACGACGGTACCGTGCTGACCGAAGTCGCCGCGCTGGTGCAGTACCTCGCCGACCTCAAGCCCGCCGCCGGCCTCGCGCCGGAACCCGGCACGATGGAGCGGGTGAAACTCCATATGTGGCTCACCTTCATTTCGAGCGAGCTGCACAAGCAGTTCAGCCCGTGGCTCTGGCACGACGACACGGCCGAATCGACGGTGCGCGCGGTCAAGGACAAGATCGCGACGCGTTTCGACGAGCTCGACCGCAAGCTCGCATCGCAGCCGTACTTGCTCGGCGACCGCTTCAGCGTTGCTGATGCCTACGCCTTTGCGATCATCAACTGGGTAAATTTCCTGAAGATGGATCTCGTGACGTATCCGGCGCTCGCGGAGTACCTCCGTCGCATCTCGGCGCGCCCGAAGGTGCAGGAAGCGCTTGCGGCCGAACGGCTCAAGCTCGAGGCGGCGTGATGGGCCGTTCGACCCACGCGAGGCCGGCGCGCGGCGACGCGCCGGCCGTCGCCGGCTTCGCGGCGTACACCCTTCGTCGCGGCGCCGGAATCGAAGGACTCACGCGCGTCACGCGCACACGTGCCGCGCCGGGCCCGCACGAGGTTCGCGTGCGCATGCATGCCGTCGCGCTGAACCATCGCGACCTCATGATGGCGCGCGGCCATGCCGGTCCGCCGGATCTCGACGTCATCCCGGTCTCCGACGGTGCCGGCGAAGTCGTCGAAACCGGGCGGGAGGTCACGCGCTTGCGCGTCGGCGATCGCGTCATGAGCACGTTCTTTCCCGACTGGCACGACGGCGTTCCGGACAGCGCGGCGATCGCACGCGCGCTCGGCGGCACCGCCGACGGCGTGCTCGCCGAGGAAGCCGTGATGGACGAACACGCCTGGGTCGCGATGCCCGCGCATCTCGACTTCGCCGAGGCCGCGACCCTTCCATGCTCGGCTGTCACGGCGTGGAACGCTCTCTTCGTCGCCGCGCCGTTGAAACCTGGCGACACCGTGCTGCTGCTCGGGACCGGCGGCGTCTCGATCTGGGCGCTGCAGCTCGCGAAAGCCGCCGGCCTGCGCGTCGTGATCACCTCGTCCGATGACGAGAAGCTCGAGCGCGCGACGGCGCTCGGCGCCGACGCAACGATCAATTACCGGCGCACGCCGGAGTGGGAAAAGGACGTGCTGCGCCTCACAGGCGGACGCGGTGCGGATCGCGTGCTCGACATTGGCGGCCCCGATACGCTGTCGCGGTCGATCGAGGCGGCACGGATCGGCGCCACGATCGCGGTGATCGGCCGGCTTACCGGCCTGGACGGAGTGACCATCGATCCCGCCGCGCTCTTCGGCCGCGGCAAGCGGCTGGCCGGAATCCTGGTCGGCAGCCGCGCCATGACCGAGGACGTCGCGCGCTTCGTCGAGGTAGTCGGCATCCGGCCGGTGATCGACAGGCTGTTCGATTTCGAGCGCGCGCGCGAGGCCTATGCGCATCTCGGCTCCGCGCAGCACATCGGCAAGGTCGTGATCCGGCTTTGACGCGAACCGGCGGCGCCGCTTGCCCGCACGGGCGAAGGCGCCGAACCTACGCGGGTGACGGAACATGCCGACAGCCCCGTTCCACGCTTCGCAAGCCGCGGCCGCGCCTTTGTCTATGTGCTGCCGTGCCGCGACGAGGATCTGCTCAAGGTCGGCTTCTCCCGCGATCCGCTTCAGCGCATGCAGACGCTGCACCCGCGCTTTTTCCGCTTCTTCGATCTCGATCGCGCGTTCCTGATCGGCACCGATTACGTGCGCGACGCACGGCGCATCGAGCGACGCTTCATCGATGCGTTCGCCGCCCGCCGCGCGACCGCGCCGCTGGTGGTGCCGGACGCGGCCGCCGGCTACACCGAGTGGTATCGCGGCACGTATCCCGATGCCGTCGCGCTCGCGGAGTCGATCAGCGCGAGCGAGGGCTTCGTCCTGCACGCGCCGCTGCGCGACTGGCTGCGTGCCGTCTTCGACGAGCGCAGCGCGCTGCTCTACGCGTGGTCGGCGAAGATGCTCGAAGCCATCGAGTACGAGCGTTTCAACGCGCCGCCGCCAGGTGGGTCGAGCGTCGTCGAGCGCGCGATGCGCGATGCGCTCGACTGCTTTGATGAGCTCGGCATTCCGATCGAGCCGCTGGTGCCGGAGCCTGTGTTCAGGTGGTATCGCAACAATTGAGCGTCGCAGTGACGTTTTCGAGGAGCGACGATGGCCACCCAGCGCAGCAGGAGCAAGCAGTCGAGCGTGACGATCACGGAGCAGCGCGCGGTCCAGCGCGAAGCGGAACGGAGCGGCGCGAACAAGCCTTCGCAGGCACCGAAGAGGGCCGTGCAGGCCGGACCGCGCCGCCAGCCCGAGAATCCATTGCCCGCGCAGCATCTCGAGAAGCCCGGCCGCGAAGCCGACCTGCATCCCGCGCCGCGCTTTGAAGCGTCCGCCTATCGCGGCAGCGGCAAGCTGGACGGCAAGGTCGCGATCGTGACCGGCGGCGATTCCGGCATCGGCCGCGCCGTCGCCGTGCTGTTCGCGCGCGAGGGCGCCGACGTCGCCGTCGTCTATCTCTCCGAAGACCGCGACGCCGCAACCACCGCCGAGCACGTGCGCAAGGAAGGCCGCGAGTGCCTCTTGATCAAGGGCGACGTGCGCGATCCCGCGTTCTGCGACGAGGCTGTCGAACGCACGCTGCGCGAGCTGGGGCACCTCGACATCCTCGTCAACAACGCCGCATTCCAGCAACACGCCGACGCGATCGAGAAGATCTCGTACGAGCAGTTCGATCTCACCATGCGGACGAACATCTACGGCTACTTCAACATGGCGAAGGCCGCGGTGCCCCACCTGCCCGAGGGCGGCGCCATCATCAACACGGGCTCGGAGACCGCCCTGTTCGGCTCGCAGGCGCTGCTCGACTATTCGGCGACGAAGGGCGCGATCCACGCGTTCACGAAATCACTCGCGTCGAACCTGCTGCAGAAAGGCATCCGCGTGAACTGCGTGGCGCCGGGCCCGGTATGGACGCCGCTCAACCCGGCCGACAGCCCGGCGGAAAAAGTCGCGCACTTCGGCGAATCGAGCGACATGCACCGTCCGGCGCAGCCTGAGGAAATCTCGCCGGCCTACGTCTTCCTGGCGGCGCCGTCGTGCGCGAGCTACATCAGCGGCGCCATCCTGCCCGTCATGGGCGGACCGACGGGTTGAGGCTTCAGACGCGGTTGCCGATCTCGCGCATCAGCTGGTCGAACTTGTCCCAGCTGATCTTGCGGCGATACACCTTGTTGGTCGGCCGCCACTCGACGGCGCCCTTCGAGACCAGCAGCGTGCCGAAGCGCTTGTCGTCCTTGTGCACGACGAAGACGATGTCCTCGCGGCCGAGCTCCCGTTTCGGAAGATTGAACGTGACCTTGTGCGCCATGGCCTGACTCCGCGGAAGCGTGGACGTCGCTCGCGCCATCCTACGGAAATTTCGTGCTTCTGCGTGAAAATCCCTACGGGACGCGCCCGCAACTTGACAGCGACCGCTCTTTGTATAACCATCAGGTTATCTAACCTATGAGTTATGCGAATGAACCGCTCCGACCGGCTCGACGCCGTCTTCATGGCACTGGCCGACCCGACGAGGCGCGCGATCCTCGCGCGGCTCGCGCTGGGCGAAACCTCGGTGTCCGAGCTGGCGCGACCGTTCGCGATGAGCCAGCCCGCGATCTCCAAGCATTTGAAAGTGCTCGAGCGCGCGGGGCTGATCTCGACCGGTCAGGACGCGCAGCGTCGGCCGCGCCGCATCGAGGCGAAACCGCTCGCGGACGCGAGCGAGTGGCTCGAGGAATACCGCAGGTTCTGGGAAGCGAGCTACGACCGCCTTGACGCGCTGCTCGACGAACTGAAGTCGCAGCAGAAGAAACGCAAGCGTCCGCAGCGCCGGGGCAAGACGCCTTGAACGACTCCGGGCCACGCAGCGAGCGGGGGATCGCGCGGATGCGCCATTCACACGTGCCGCGGCACTCCGGTCCCGGCCGATTCACTTCCACCACATCCATCAACAGGACACGTGCATGAACCGCAAATACGTGCTGCAACTCCGTCCCCAGGGCGAACGCGAGATCGTGATGCGTCGCACTTTCGACGCGCCGCGCGAGCTGGTCTTCGAGGCGATGACCAAGCCCGAGCTTCTCAAGCGCTGGCTGCTCGGGCCGAGCGGCTGGACGATGACGCTCTGCACCGTCGATCTTCGCGTCGGCGGAAAATACCGCTACGAGTGGCGCAAGGACGACGGCACCGAGCTCGCCATGGGCGGCGTGTTCCGCGAGGTCGAGCGGCCCGCGCGCCTGGTCACGACGGAGCTGTTCGATCAGGACTGGACCGGCGGCGAGGTGCTGGCGACGGCCCTCTTCGAAGAGAAGGCGGGCACGACGACGCTGACGACGACGCTGCTGTACCCTTCGCGCGAAGTCCGCGAAAAGGTGCTGTCTTCGGGCATGGAGAGCGGCGTCGCGGCCGGCTACGACCGCCTCGACGACATCTTCGCGGAGATGGCCGAAGCGAGCTGACACCGGCGGAGACGACGCATGGCGCGCGCAGGCGGAACCCGAGCGGCGAAAGCACCGGCACGCGCATCGCACGAAGGCCCGATCGACGCGCGCGTCCGCCTCGCGCTCGATCGGCTGAAGCGCAAGTCGAGCAAGGCCGATCGCGACGGGCTGGCACGCTATGCGATTCCATCCGACCGCGCGTTCGGCGTCGCCATGAAGGACGTTCAGGCGCTCGCGCGCGAGCTCGGCCGCGATCACGCGCTCGCGCTCGCGCTGTGGGACACCGGCTGGTACGAAGCGCGCCTCCTGTGTGCCTACGTCGACGAGCCCGCGCGCGTCACGCCCGCGCAAATGGACCGCTGGTGCCGCGGCTTCGCCAACTGGGCGCTCTGCGACACGCTCTGCTTCTCGCTGTTCGACCGCGTGCCGCACGCGTGGCGCAAGGTCGAAGCCTGGTCGAAACGAAGGCCCGAGTTCGAGAAACGCGCAGCGTTCGCGCTGCTCGCCTCGCTCGCGCTGCACGATCGCGACACCGACGACGCTGCGTTCCTGCGCTGCCTGCCGCTGATCGAGAGCGCGGCCGGCGACGAGCGCAACTTCGTCAAGAAAAGCGTGAGCTGGGCGCTGCGCTCGATCGGCGGGCGCAACGCCGCGCTCAATGCTGCCGCGACGGCGCTCGCCAGACGGCTCGCCGCATCGGAGCAGCCCGCCACGCGCTCGACCGGCAAGGAAGTGCTGCGCGAACTCGCCAAACCCGCTGCGCGCAAGCGCCTCGAGCGGAGCGCGCGCTCGCTCTGACTTGTTTCGCTGCGATTCGAGGTGCAATCCGGCGGCGCAGGCCGCATGCTCAATTCGCCGGCGCCGACGACATCTCCCTGATGACATCCGCAACCGCCGTCCCGATCGCCTGCGGCTGATCGGCCGGCATGTCGTGTGTCGAGTGCGCGATCCAGCGCCGCTCGCTTCGCGTCGAAGTCGCGAGAATGGCCTTGTTCGTCTTCTGCTGCGCCGCTTCCAGCGCCGACTTTCCGTCGGGCGGCGCGTCGGCGAACGAGCTGTCGGCGACGAGCACGATCAGCGGCGTTGCGCCATGCGATTCCGTGGGCGAAACCGGCTCCTCGAAAATCGTCATGTTCGTCTCGAACACGGAAATCAGCGTGCGCCAGAACGACGGCTGCTCCTTCTGCGCATGGATCGCCGCGTTCAACGCATCGGGATAGCCCGGATCGGGCGGGCGGATGCACGTCGCCGCGTCGCCGGCGGGCTTCGCGAGCGCGCCTGAGCCCGCGGCCTTCTCGCACATCTTCGCGAAGCTGATGACATCCCTGCGCATCGCCTCGTCGGTCTCGACCCAGTCCTTCGAGAAATCGCTGATGCGCTGCGGCGGCGGATCGACCAGCACGAGGCCGCCGACGTCGGCCGGATACGTTTCGGCATAGCGGCGCGCGATATTCGCGCCGCGCGAATGGCCGACGAGCACGACCGGCGTTGCGATGCTCGCGGCACGGATCAGCGCGTGCAGGTCATTCGCGTCAGCGTCGAGATCCCGCGGCAGTGTGCCTTCGTCGCTGAAGCCGAAGCCGGCGCGGTCGTAGGCGCAGACCTTCGTCGACTTCGCGATCAACGGCTGCACCTTGCGCCAGGCCAGCGAATCGGCCGTCGCGCCGCTTTCGAGCATGACCACCGGCGCGCCTTCGCCGCTGCAACGGAGATTCAGCTTGCGGCCGCCGATGTCGACCAGCACCGCAGGCCGGGCGTAGCTCTCGAGCGTCGTGTCCGGCGACGATGCTTTCGCCGCGCTTTCCGGCATCGCAGCCGCTGCCGCGATCGATGCGAGACACGTTACGAGCGTTGCAGCAGGGAGAAGCATGACGACTCCTTTCGTTCGAAGAAGTCGCGACTGTAGCAAAGCGCGGCGTCGAAAGGTTCTTGCCGCGGCCGGGGCGGCGCGACGGCGCATCCGCGCGGCCGCGAGCGTGCGAGCTATCCACGATGCTCGTCGTCGATCGCGAGCCCGCCGCCGATGCCGAGGCCCATGCCGGCACCCATCGCGCCGCCGCCCATGCCGCCGCCACCGCCGCGACCGCCGCCGCGCCGGGCGTCGTCCCTCGCGCCGCCGCCCTCGCCTTTTCCGCGTGCCGCGCCGGGACGCGCGGGCCCCTGCTTCGGAATCGGCAGATCGGCCGGCACGGGATCGAGGTCGAGCACGCGGCGGATGAAATCGCGCAACGACACGACCAGCTCCGCGGTGTGCGTCGGGCGTCCGGCAGCGAGCTCCGCGGCGGCCCGCGCGGCGAGGCGCACCTGCTCCTCCGTGCCGAGCAGGATGATGTCGGAGAGAGCGGCCTCGACCGCATCTCGGACACGGCGCGCGCGATCGCTCCCGGAGGATTCGCCGGAGGACGCCACGGCCGCCGGCGCGGATTCGGCCTCCGTCGCGCCCGTCGCGGCTGCGCTCGCCACGCGTTCCGTTCGCCGCCGCAGGTCGCGCAGATGCGTCGGATCGACTTCGAGGTTGCCGGTGAAGGAGCCGCCGAGCGTCTTGTACGCCGCGATCAGCGTGCGCAGGCGCTCGTTGATCTGCCGGTTCTCGCGCTCGCGCCGCTGCTGGATGGTCTGCATCGCGACCAGGCGAAGGGCGACGCCGACCATGGTGATGAGCACGAGGCCGACCAGCGAGAGCAGCAGCGTCTGCCAGGAGCTGAAGTCGAGATTGCGCATGACGGGCTCCAAGGCCGCGGCGGGGAGAGCTTGAATTACGCCGGCGCCGACAACAAGAACGCAGGCGACCCGCTTTCCACATGTCCAGGGAGCCATTATGCCCACGAAAGCCTATGGCGCGTACGCCGCCGACAAGCCGCTGGAGCCGATCGACATCGAGCGCCGCCAGCCCGGCGAGCACGACGTGCAGATCGAGATCGCCTACTGCGGCGTCTGCCATTCGGACCTCCACACGGTGCGCTCGGAATGGTCCGGCACGCGGTATCCCTGCGTGCCCGGACACGAGATCGTCGGCAAGGTCTCCGCAGTCGGCAGCGGCGTCACGAGGTTCAAGGTCGGCGACGCGGTCGGCGTCGGCTGCATGGTCCACAGCTGCCGGCATTGCCACGCCTGTGGCGAAGGACTCGAGCAGTATTGCGAGAACGGCTTCATCGCGACGTACAACAGCGCGACCGCCGATCCGCCCGGACATACGCTCGGCGGCTACTCCGAGCGCATCGTCGTCGACGAGAAATTCGTGCTGCGCATACGCCATCCGGAATCGCAGCTCGCGGCGGTTGCGCCGCTGCTGTGCGCCGGCATCACCACGTATTCGCCGCTACGCCACTGGAACGCCGGGCCGGGCAAAAAGGTCGGCATGGTCGGCATCGGCGGGCTCGGCCACATGGGCATCAAGCTCGCGCACGCGATGGGCGCGCACACGGTCGCGTTCACGACATCGGAGAGCAAGCGCAAGGACGCGCTGGCGCTCGGCGCCGACGAAGTCGTCGTGTCGAAGAACGCCGCCGAGATGAAAAGGCACGCGAACAGCTTCGACTTCATACTCGACACCGTCGCTGCGAGCCATGATCTCGACGCGTTCACCAGCCTGCTCCGCCGGGACGGCACGCTCTGCCTCGTCGGCGTGCCGGAGCACGCGCATCCGAGCCCGAGCGTCGGCCCGCTCATCTTCAGCCGCCGTGCAATCGCAGGCTCCCTGATCGGCGGCATCGCCGAGACGCAGGAGATGCTCGACTTCTGCGCCGAGCGCGGCATCGTCTCGGAGATCGAGATGATCTCGATCCAGAAGATCGACGAGGCTTACGACCGCATGCTGCGGAGCGACGTCAAGTATCGGTTCGTGATCGAAAACAAGTCGCTCGCGGCGTGATGCGGCTTGGCGGGCCGGGAGCGAACATCCCGTATCTGCCGCGGCTGTCTGCCTCTCTCCCGTTTGCCGGCCTTCGCTGATTTCGCGCTCCCCCTGCGGAGTTTCCCTGATTTCCCCTCTCCCGCTTGCGGGAGAGGGCCGGGGTGAGGGCAAGCGGGTTCAGCCCTGCCTCACTTCGAATCGCTTCACCCTCCCCGCTCCCGCAGGCGCAACGGAAAGGCGAAAGCCGCGACACAGAGTGCCAGCACGGCAAGCCAGCGCAGGCTCGCCGTGTCCGTTTCAAGCATCGGCACCACGTTCGTCATCGCGGCTGCGACGACGGCCGCAGCCGTGAACGCGATCGCGAACACGATCACCGTCACGCGCTCGAACGGCGCGAGCACCGGTTCCTCGCTCCGTTCGATGCGTCGCACGACACGCCCCGCGAAATCCGCGCGCAAGGACGGACGCGGCAGCGTTTCAAGCGACTGCATCACGACGCGGTAGCGCCGCGACAGCGCATCGTCGCCGGCCGATCGCCGGGCGTTCTCCTGCGCCTCCCATTCGCGCTGCTCGTCCTCGTCGAATCGATGTCCGCTCACGCCTCGCCTCCCAGCCGCGCTTCGAGCATCTCGCGGAGCTGCCGGCGCGTGCGAAACAGATGGCTCTTGATCGTGCCGGACGGCGGGCCCGTGATCTCGGCGATCTCGGGAATCGAAAGCTCGTCGAGGTGATAGAGCGACACGATCGTCCGCTGCAGCGGCGGCAGCGCGTCCACGGCTTCCCTGACGATCACGGCCGCCTCCCGCGCCGAGTGCGCGGATTCGATGTTCTCGTCCGCCGCTTCGCGCTCGAAGCGCTCGCCGTCATCGGCCGTCTCGACGCTTGCGGCCTGCTTCTGGAGATGCCGGAGCCCGATCGTGTATGCGACGCGTCCGATCCACGCCTTGAGCGTGCTTTCGAACCGTAACTGGTGCAGCCGGCGGTGCACGCGCATTAACGTGTCCTGCGAAAGCTCGTCGACCACATCCGCGTGCCGCACGAGCCGGAACACGATGTGCGCGACGAGCCCCTGATATTCGCGCACGAGCCGCTCGAACGCGCCGGGGCGCCGCGAAAGCACAGCTTCGACGAGCTCACGATCGGCGCTCATGAATGGGCTGGCTTGCCATGCCGGAGAAGATACCCCGGCGCCTCGCGCGGTTGCGCGTCCCGCTGCAACCGGGGCGCGCCCGCGCGTATCTTGGGCGGAGAACCGTCGAGAAGGAGGCCGCCATGGAGCGCCAACTGGTCGCGATCAGCCTGTTCGTCTGCGTCACCTACGCGTTCACGTATCTCGTGAAGGCGCTGCTCGACGCGCGCACCCGCTCGCTGCTGGCCCGCGACGGCGCGTCGGACCCGGACGCGTTGCGTGCGCTCCTCGCCGCGGACGAGCGCCAGCGCCGGTTCGGCCTTCTGCGCTGGGGGATCGGCCTCATCGCGATCGCGATCGGCTTTGCGGTCATCGAGATGCTCGGCTGGCGCAACGTGGCGCCCGGCACGATCGCCGTGCTCGCCGGCGCACTCGGCCTCGGCGAGCTCGCGCTGTACTTCCTGTCGTCTCGGGCGCCGCCGGGCTGACGCCGCCGCCAGATCCCCATCCACCACCGAGGAGACTTCCATGAGACGTCCGATCACGGCCGTGGCCGCCGTGCTTGCGCTGTGCACTGCGTTCGCATCCGCCGACACGCCGCCGAAGACACGGTCCGCGAGCACCCCCGACGACCTGTTCCGCACGATCGCCGCGCAGGACAAGGCGCTGTTCGACGCATACAACACCTGCGATCTCGAAACGTTCGCCCGCCTCGCCGACGAGCACGTCGAATTCTTCCACGACAAGGGTGGCATCACGCTCGGACGCGAGGCGCTGACCGACAGTGTGCGCAAGAACATCTGCGGCACGACGACGCGCGAGTTCGTCGCCGGCTCGCTGGAGGTCTATCCGATGGACGATATCGGCGCGCTCGAGATCGGCACGCGCCGGTTCCACCATCCGAAGGCCGAGTCGACGGTGCCGGTGGGCGAAGGGAAATTCGTCATGCTCTGGCAGCACGACAAGGCGACGGATGCATGGCGCATCACGCGGGTCTTCAGCTTCGATCATCACGCGCTGCCGATGAGTGAAGGCCGCTGATACGGGTTCGTCGCGCGAGCAGCTTCCCCTCTCCCCCTCGACGGCAGAGGGAAGCCACTTACGGCAAGATTTCGAAACCGTCTGCGAACACGCGGTCGGTGACGACATCATCCCGCTGGTAGAAATACGCCGCGCCGCGCACGAGGTCACCGTCGACCGTCGCGAACGGCACGCCGACGAGCGCGGCGGTGTCGGACAGCGCGACGAAGCCGCCGTAGAACATGTCGGTCTGACTGTCGCTGGAGACCAGTTTCTGCGTCTGCGACCACTCGCCTTCCGACTGCGAGAACACGTACGCCGCGCCCTGCTGCGTGTGCCCGTCGATCGTCGCGCGGTCGGCGCCGACGACGGCCGTCGTGCGCTCGATCGCGACGGCGTAGCCCATGTCGTCGCCGACGGCACCGTCGTCGGCGACGAGGCGCGCCTGCTGCGTCCACTCGTCGCCGTCGTCGGCGAACACGAACGCACCGCCCTTCCCGCCGTTGCTGCCGTTCGCGCCGACGATCGCGTGCGTCGGCGTCGCCGCCAGGGAGAAGCCGAAGGCGTCTCCGGGGCCGCCTGCGTCGGCGACGATCTTCGCCGTCTGCGTCCAGTCGGGCGTGGAGCCGTCGAAGACGTACACCGCGCCGCGCGCCGGCGTGCCGTCGATGCTGGCGTAGGGCGCCCCGACGAGAGCGCGCGTGCCGGACATCGCGACGGAGCGCCCGACGAACTCGCCGCCGACGCCGTCGTCGGCGACCAGCTTCTGCACGAACGTCCACGTGCCGCCGATGTTCGAATAGACGTAGGCAGCGCCCTGCAGCGCGTTGCCGTTGACGCTCGCGCCGTAGGCGCCGACGACGATCGTGTCGCCCGCGATCGCGGCGGCCTGGCCGAAGTAGCTGTTCGCCTCGCCGTCATCGGCGACGAGCTTGGCGACCTGGCTCCAGAAGCCGCCGGTCTCCTTGAACACGTACGCGGCGCCCTGGTGCGGATGGCCGTTCACGGTGGCGCCGAGCGCGCCGATCACGGCCGTGTCGCCGTCGATCATGATCGCGGTGCCGAAGGTCGCGTGGTCGCTCGGCGCGCCGTCCTCGGCCATGAATTCCTGGCCTTCGGTCCAGACACCGTCCTTCTGCGTGAACACGTAGACGGCGCCTTCCCAGTCGTTGACGTCCACCGCGCCGATCAGCGCCGTCGTGCCGCGCAGCGCCACCGTCTGGCCGAACGCGTCATGGTCGGTGCCGTTGCTCGCGACGACTTTCTGCTCGGGCCAGGCGAGCGGGCTCAGCGGCGCGGCGCGCGCCGGCATCGGGACAAGGGCACAGGCGGCAACGATCGGACACAGGCTCGCGGTGCGAATCATCGGACCATCCTTCGGTTAACACGCGTCGTCGCGCACCGGGAGTATCGCGACCCGGCGCACGCGAGCGCTTCACCGGCGGATCACCGATCCATGCACGTTTCATCAGCGGCGCGTGATGGAGCGCGCAGGCGGCGTCACGGCGTGCCTTCGAGCGGCTCGCGCTCGTAATAGTCCACTTTGTCCTCGGCGCGGAACATGGCGCGCAGCGTGCGTGCGCCCGGCCTGCCGGCCAGCGCCATCACCTTGTCCGAATCCGGGTATTCGCAGACGTCGATATCGCCGCGCGTCGAGACCGCGAGATAGCGCAGCGTCGCCGTGCCGGTGTTGATGATCTGGTGCGCGACCTCGCGTCCGCCCGGCGGGCACGCGATCACGTCGTGCGCACGGATCGGGTAGCGTCGCTCGCCGAAGCGGAGCTCGCCCTCGCCTTCGAGGATGAAGAACATCTCCTCGTCGCCGTGATGGTTGTGGAACGGACACTGTGCCTTGCCGGGCGGCAGCTCGGTCAGGTTGTAGCCGAGCTTGCGCGCGCCGATCAGCGCGCCGATTGTGCCGCGGCGCGAGGTGTAGCGGCCGTTTTCCTCGACGTCGTCGAATGCGACGTCGGCGAGGTTGAGAATGCGCTTCGTCATGATGGCCTCCGCGGATCAGGGGGCGACGTTAGCAAAATACGGCGGCCGGCAGTAATGTGGCGGCGCGCGGCCCCGATGGAACAGCATCCGCGCGGCAAGCAATACTCAGACAACGAGAACGGAGCACCAAAGATGATGAAGAAGGCCTCGGCCGCAACCACCGAATCACCCTCCCGGCTCATTGACGCCCGCATCCGGGAGCTCGGCGACTGGCGCGGCAAGCTGCTCGCGCGTCTTCGCGCCCTCGTGCACGAAGCCGATCCCGAGGTGGTCGAGACATGGAAGTGGCGCGGCGTGCCTGTGTGGGAGCACGACGGCATCATCTGCACGGGCGAGACCTACAAGAGCGTCGTCAAGCTCACGTTCGCGAAAGGCGCTTCGCTGCCCGATCCGAAAGGGCTGTTCAATTCCAGCCTCGAAGGCAACACGCGGCGCGCGATCGATTTCCGCGAGGACGACAAGATCGACGAAGCCGCGTTCAAGGCGCTGATCCGCGCAGCCGTGAAGTTGAACACCGCGAAGCCGCGAAAGGGCAAGGACTGAACAGCCCCGCGTTCGCTTGACGCCCCTCTCCCGCTTGCGGGAGGGAGTCGAGGTGAGGGCGAGCGTGGTTCGCCGTCCGTACTTGTCTCGAACGCCGCGCGCGTTCAGACGCGCTTGCCTGGCGAGCACCGCATCGCGAACGCGGCGAGCCCGCCCACCCGAGCAGCACCCGCGGCGGTCGCGAGCGTGTACGAGCGGAGCCCTGTACGTGTACGCGTCGGTCGCGACAATCGTGAAATCGAGCTGCCGGCCGCCGATGGCGTACCGGAGAGCGCACCGTCCGCGACCGCGGATTTCTTGCAGTCGCGGCCAGACAGATCGGCGGCAACCGCGCAGCGGCCGATGCGGCGCTCGAGGATCTCATCGCGAAGTATGCGGATACGATGCCATACCAGATCGCGCAGATTCAGGCGGCCCGTGACGATCCCGATGCGACGTTCGAATGGCTCGACCGTGCCGTGGCCACGAAGGATCCCGGCATCGCGTTCCTGCCGTCCGATCCGTTCCTGATGCGGTATCGCGGCGATCCGCGACTGACGCAGGTCGCGCTGAAGGCGGGGCTACGGGCCGACAGCATTTCGACTAGCGAAGCCGTGCCGATGCGTCGATAGACGCGGTGGCACGGTCCGTCTGACGTTCCCTCTCCCGCTGCTCGGCTTCGCCCCTTTCCCGCTTCGGGAGAGAGTTGGGTGAGGGCCAGCATGGTTCGCCGTCTGGTCCTTTATTTCCGACTTCTGACGCCGCGCGCTCAGACGCGCTCGCTTCGCGAGAGCCGCCCTCCTCGATTGTGAAGAAGATACTCGCCGATCGCAGCAGAGGCCGCGTCGGCGTCGCGGGTTGCATGAGGGAGCGTCACGAAGTGGCAAATTGAAATGAGAGCCGCCGGTGTCGCGGTTTACGCCCAACTGCGAGATCCGTGTGGACAAATGTAAAGACGCATCGTCGCCATAACGTGAGGCTATGGCTTCATCACACACGTTGATTGGACGCGACATCGCTGCCTCTGTAGCGTCTCGCCGGGCAAAAGGGGGAGCGTCCGATTCCGCTGCGAATCGCGACGCGTGCCGGGCGCCTCGAAGTCTCCGCTTCGCTCGCTGGTGCGCCCCGATGCACCGCCGCTCCGGCGGCATCGACAGGGGGAGGTCAGCGATGTCACCGCACACGAAAGCACCCCGCCGTCCGCACCGCAACTCAGCCATCACGCGCACGCGGCACCTCTCGGCCGCGCTGTCGCTTGCGCTTGGCGCGGGTGCGCTGGCACATGTGGACGCGATCCGCGCCGCGCCGCCGGTCACCAACTGCGCCGACTCCGGCAGCGGAAGCCTGCGCGCGTCGGTGGCCGCGGCAGTCGACGGCGACACCGTCGATCTCTCGCAACTCGCCTGCGGCACGATCACGCTGACGAGCGGCGCGATCGCCGTCACGCAGAACTCGCTCAGGATCGATGGCCCCGGCGCGGATGCATTGACGATCGACGGCGACTTCAACGACCGCGTGTTCCGCCACACCGGCACGGGGACGCTGGAGCTTCATGATCTCGCCCTCAGCAAAGGCAAGTACGTCAGCGACACCACGCCCTACGGCGGCTGCGTCTCTTCGACCGGCAGCGTGCAGCTTGACAACGACACGATCTCCGACTGCATCGTCGTCGGCCAGGACACGGCCGTCGCCCGCGGCGGCGGCATCCACGTCGCGGGCTCCCTCACGCTCAACTCCAGCACGATCTCAGGCAACACCGCGCAGGGGCTCAACAACGGCGGCCCGCCCTACAACGTCGCACTCGGCGGCGGCGTCTCGGTGTTCGGGGACTTCATCGCCAAGTATTCAACGATCAGCGACAACCAGGCCGTCGCAAGCGACGATGGCCACAACAGCAGCGGCGGCGGCGTCATCGGATTCAGCTACTTCGGCCTTATAAGCTCGACGGTATCAGGCAACAGCGCGGTCGGAATGGGTGCAGCGCTCATCGAAGGCAGCAACACCGACAACGTATACATCGTCAACAGCACGATCTCCGACAACACGGCGGAGAACTTCTCGGGCATCTACACGCAGACTCCGACGACGATCGTGAGCAGCACGATCGCGTTCAACCGTGCCACGGCCGGACGCGGAGCGCTCTATTCGCAGACCGTTCCGATCGAGCTCCAAAGCACGATCATCGCCGGCAACGAGGGCCCGGCCAGCCTGCCCGACGATCTCAACGGCACGGACGCGACCGTCGTAAGCGGCGGCAACAACCTCATCACGTCGTTCACGATACCCGTGCCGATAGATACAATCGAGGATTGCCCGCACCTGAATCCGCTCGCCGACAACGGCGGCCCGACGCGGACGCTCGCGCTGCGCGCCGACAGCCTCGCCATCGACCACGGCAACAACGACCACGATCTCGACTTCGACCAGCGCGGCATGCCCCGCGTCATCGGCGCCGCAGCCGACATCGGCGCGTACGAACGCAATGGGCCGGACGAGCATCTGCTTTTCAGCGGATTCGAAGGCGTGTGCGATCGGTAGCGGAAGCGGATTCCGCGCCGATGGGCCGATAGCCAATCGGCTGGTCAGCGCCGCCTCGACTTCTCCGAACGAGCCTTGCAGGATGATCGTGCGGAACCTTCGGTCGGCGCTGATGAGGTATTCGGCGCCGATCGGGAAGCCGATGCGTTCCAGCCAGGCGCCGGAGAGGCGGATCTCGGGGACTTTGCGCGCGCGGTGCGCGTGCCCTCGCCTGCGCGCGGTCGGAACAGGCGCGCGGTGGCGCCAGCTATCGCTTGCGCCCTATCACCGCGCCGTTCGCCGCAGGCGCGTCGAACCAGATCGTCTCGATGTCGCGGAATCCGGCTTCCTTGAGCCACGCCGAATATTCGGCCGGCGTGTAGTTTCGCCCTTCTGTCTCGATCAGCATGTTGAGGCTCATCAGCGCCGCAGGCGCCGGCCCTGTCTTTTCGTCGTTGACGAGAAGCTCGCTGATGACGACAGCGCCGCCGCTCGGCAACGCGTCGAAGGATCGACGCAGCAGCGCGCGGTTCTTCGCCTCGTCCCAATCATGCAGGATCATCGACAGGAGGTGCACGTCGTGATCGGGTGGAAGCTGCTCGAAGAAATTACCGCTGACGGTATCGATGCGGTCGGTCAGGCCGGCCTCGGCGATCCTCCGCGCGGCGATCGCGGCGACGTGCGGCAGGTCGAGCACGGTCGCCCGCAGCGTTTTGTACTGCTTGCAAAGCTCGATGTCGTACGCGCCCGATCCGCCGCCGATGTCGAGCAGGCGGCGAAACCCACCGAGATTCACGGCTTCGCCGAGCCTGCGCGCGGTCATCGTCGAAAGCGAATGCATCGCCTCCCAGAAAGTTGCCAGCATGGTCGGATCCTCGCCGTCGAACATCGAGGATTGCACGGCCGGGTCCCATGTGGTCGGCCGGTTCGTGCGCAGCGCTTCGACCAGCTTGCCCCAGCCGGCATAGAGCCGCTTGTCGGCCATCTGCACGAAGCCGCCGAAGTAATACGGCTTGCCGCGCACGAGGTAGGTTTCGCTCAAGGGTGTGTTGCGGTAACGGCCGTTGGATTTCTCCAGGAGTCCAAGCGCCGCACACCCGGTCAGCAGCATCTCGGCCGGGCGCGGATGCAGGCCGAACGCCTGCGCAAGGTCCATGACCGTAGTGCCTTCGCCGCCCGCAAGGTGGCTGAAGAGATCCAGCTCGTGCGCAGCGGCCAGCGTCTTGAACGCCCAGAAACCGGTCGAAAGCGCCATCAGCGGAACGGCGGAGGGAAGCTCCTCCGTGCTGACGACCGGCTGATCGGCCGCGCGCCGCGAGTCGCCCGCGATCGACTCGCGGGCGCGTTGTGTCGTGTGCGCGGTGGCATGCTTGCGCTCGGCCATGGCGTTCTCCGCAGTGCTGACGATGATGCGGAGATATTCCGAGCGCGCGTTTGAACCTCGCGTTTATCTCCCGAGAAAAAAGCGTTAGGGGAGGTCCTTGCTTTCGGAAGATTCGCCGATGTGGATTTCGTCCGCAGCGGGGACGTGTATTTCCTTCGCACCGGCGGCAGCGAGCGTGCGGTTCAATGCGACGAGGTCGGCCTGCTTCATCGCAGTCCAGCGCTCGTTCGCGCGCGCGAGGCGGCCACGATACTCGGCGAAGACGTTTCGCTGCGCATCCGTGGGCGCAGCGTCGACACCTTCGACGTCGGTTGCGAGCGAAGCGAACTCCCCGGCAATCGCGCCCACGTTCGGCGCGTCCAGGCCGCTGCCGTCGCGGAACGGGGCGAGCTTCTTCTCGAACGCGGCGATCGCATCCTTCGCCTTCGCGGCGGCGGCATCCTTTCGCAACGCTTCGAGCTGGTCTTGCACGGCGTCGATCTCGCCGTAGGCCTGCCACGCCTTCGCAAGCTCGCCTTCGACATCACGATAGAACGCAAGCGCCTGCTCCAGCTCCGCGCGCGTCGCGTGCACACGCGGATCGGGCGCGACCGTCAGCGTCTGATGCTGTTCCTCGCCGTCGACGATCAGCGCGACGTCGTACTCGCCGGGCAGCGCGAGCATGCCTTCGGGCGTGAGCGGCGTGTCCTCGCCCCAGACGGCGGCGATCGAATAGCTGTATTCGGTGGCTTTCGGCCGCGGCCAGCGGAGGTTCCAGACGAAGCGGTGCGCGCCGGGCTCGGTGGATGGTTTCGCGGCGGGCTTGGTCCACGCTTCGGCGAAGTAGCGTTCGGCCTTGATCGGTGGCGTGCTGTCGTCGCTCGCGAAGCGGCGCACGACTTTGCCGCCCTTCTCGCGAATCTCGATGACGACCTGTTTTGCCGGCTTGCCGAGCGTGTAGTCGATGATCGCGCCGGTCGGCGGATTCGTGCCGAGCGGCGTGTCGGCGGGCGGCGGCGTGTCCTTGTTCTGGCTGCCGCGCACGCGGATCGCGGGCGCGGGCGCGAAGAGGTGTGCGTCGGCACGTGCGATGCCCGCATCGAACTGGCGCAGCGGCGTCACGTCGTCCAGCATCCAGATCGCGCGGCCTTGCGTCGCGGCGATGAGGTCGTTGCCGTGGACGAGCAGGTCGCGCACCCACGCGACGGGCAGGTTGCGTTGCAGCGGCTGCCAGTGGTCGCCGTCGTCGAACGAGACGTAGACGCCGATGTCGGTGCCGGCGTAGAGCAGGCCCTTCTTCACGAGGTCGGCGCGGACGACACCGACGAAATGGCCGTCCGGCAGGCCATGGGTGATCTTCGTCCAGGTGTTGCCGTTGTCGTGCGTGCGGAGCGCGATCGGGCGGAAAGCGTCCTGCCGGTGGTTGTCGACGGCGGCGTAGGCGGTACCGGGCTCGAGCGCGGAGACGTCGAGCGAGGCGATCTTCGACCATTTCGGAATGCCGCGCGGCGTGACGTTGCGCCAGTGCGCGCCGCCGTCGGCGGTGACGTGGATCAGGCCGTTGTCGGTGCCGATCCAGATTTCGTCGTTGGTGCGCGGTGACGGCGCGATCGAGTAGATGACGCCGTAGCCGCAGCCGGTAGCGCGCGCGACGGGCACGTCACCGTCACAGTGCCTTGCGCTTTCCTGCTGGCCGGTGAGGTCGGGACTGATGATGTCCCAGTGCTGGCCCTTGTCCATGGAACGGAACAGCACCTGCGCGCCCGCGTATAGCGCGTACGGCGCGTGCGCGGAGAATGCGATCGGCGAGATCCACGTGTAGCGGTATTTGAGATCGGTCGGGCGCGCGCCGTAGGCGGAGACGGGCCACGGCGAGACGTTCTGCACCTGGCCCGTGCGCGCGTCCCAGCGCGAGATGCGCGAGCCGAGGCCGGAGCCGAACACGATGTCCGGGTCTTCGGGATCGGGGATGTCGTAGTCGCGCTCGTCGCCACCGACCGGGTGCCAGTCGCGGAACGAGATCGCGCCGTAGTCGCTGCGGCTTGCGATGCCGACCGTGCCGGTATCCTGCTGGCCCGAATAGATGCGGTACGGAAAGCGCTTGTCGGCGGCGAGGTGGTAGAACTGGCCGGTGGGCTGGTTGTACCAGTCGCTCCAGTGCACGCCGCCGTCGACGGTGACCACGGTGCCCTGGTCCGCGGCGGTGATCATGTGATCCGGATAATCGGGATTGATCCACAAGTGGTGATAGTCGTCGCCGCCGGGCGCGCCCTTGATGATGGTGAAGGTGGCGCCGGCGTCGGTCGATTTGTGGATGGACTGGCCGATCGTGTAGACGGTGTCCGGCTGGCCCGGCTGCACGGCGAGGCGGCTCATGTACCACGTGGAAACCGCGCTGGCCTTGTTGACGAACTGCCAGTGCTCACCGCCGTCGTCGGAGCGGTACAGGCCGCCGTGCTCGGCATCGTCGATCGAGGCATAGACACGCGTCGCGCCGTTCGGCAGGTGCGCGGCGGCGATGCCGATGCGGCCGAGGCTGCCTTTCGGCCAGTTCTCGCCTTGCAGGCGCTTCCACGTCTTTCCGCCATCGGTCGATTTCCAGATCGCGCTGCCCTCGCCTTCCATCGGCGTGAAATAGCTGAGCCAGGGCCAGTTGCGCGCGGTCCATGTCGTCGCGAAGACGATGTCCGGATCGGCGGGATCGGCGGCAAGATCGACGGCGCCGGTCTGGCCGTCGACGAACAGCGTCTTCTTCCACGTCGCGCCGCCGTCGGTGGTGCGGTAGACGCCGCGATCCGGATGCGGTCCGAAGATATGGCCGAGCGCGGCTACGAGCACAGTGTTCGCGTCGCGCGGGTCGATCAGGATCTGGCCGATATGCCGCGTCGTCTCGAGGCCCGCGTGCTGCCAGTGGGCGCCGCCGTCGGTGGACTTGTACATGCCGTCGCCAGCAGCGATGTCGTAGCGCGGCTCGGGCTGGCCCATGCCGACGTAGAGCGTCTCAGGATCACTGGGCGCGATCGCGATGGCGCCGACAGGCGCGGATTCGAGGCCTTCGGACATCGGCTGCCACGTCGCACCGGCATTGTCGGTTTTCCAGACGCCACCGCCGGCCGCGCCGAAGTAGAAGACGTTCGGCTGATCCGGAATGCCCGCCGCCATCGTGCCCCAGCCGGCGCGGAACGGGCCGACAAGGCGCCACGAGAGGCCGTGGAGCATGGCGTCCGGGACGGCAGATGGTGTCGGTTGCGACGGGGCTGCGGCGGCGATCGTGACGACGGCAGTGCTTGCGAACGCGACTGCGACGGCTACGGCCGACATCGCGCGGCGACGAGGCGAAGATGACATCGAAGCTCCTTCGGGGGTGGCGCAAAGGCGCAACGATACTCCGTCGGGAGGGGCGAGCACATTCCGCCGGTGCTTCGCCGAAAGTTCGGCTTTTCACCTTTCCGCTAATGCAGGAGAGCTTGGAGCGAGGGCGATTCCCCGCGGCGGTGCGCGGACCTCGCTCGCGTTCGTTGCCGCGAAAAAAGGTCCGCAATCTAGTCGTGGCGCAATGCGACGACGGGATCGACGCTTGCAGCGCGGCGCGCCGGCCACCAGCAGGCGAAGACGGCGATGACGCTCAGCAGCGTGGCGACGATCGCGAGCGTCGCAGCGTCGAAAGCGCCGATGCGATAAAGCTGCGACGACAGCGATCGGCCGACAAGGTACGCGATGGGCAGGGCAAGCACGAGGCACGCGCCGATCAGGCGCGCGCCCTGCAGCAGTACGCTCTTCATCACGTCGCGACGCGAAGCGCCGAGCGTCATGCGCACGCCGAACTCGCCCATGCGCATGCGCACGGAATACGCAAGAACGGCGTAGAGGCCGACGGCAGCGACCGTCAGCGCCATCACACCGAGCAGTCCGAGCAGCGCGTCGAGCCGCGTGCGGTCGCGCATCGTTCCGACGATGCGCTCACGCATCGTGACGGGGTTGCCGAGATGCGCCGCCGGTGCGACGGCCCGAATGCGGCCTTGATCGGCTCGACCAGCGCGGCCGGATCGCCCTTCGAGCGCACGAGCAGCATCGCGTCGAGCGGCAGCGGATCGGGCCGGTAGATCGTCGGCCGATCGGGTTTTTCGTCGAGCGTACGCAATTTCGCCGTCGGCACGACGCCGACGATCTTGAAATCGCGCATGGTCGGATCCCCGGAACCGCCCATACGAAGCGTCCTGCCGATCGGATCGGCGTCGTGCAAGACGCGGTGCACGAATGTTTCGTCGACTATCGCGACATCGGCGCGCGAGCGCACTTCGTCATCCGTGAACGTGCGGCCGCGCGTCGCGCGCATGCCGAGCGCCACGAAGAAATCGCGGTTCACGAACGCGGAGTTCGCTGTCGGCTGTTCTGCGGCGCTCTCGTCGCTGCCGGGCAGCGCAAAGTTGCTGATGCTCATCGTCCAGCCGAACGGCGCGAGCGTGCCGAGGCCGACCGCTGCGACACCGGGCAAGGCCGAGACGCGCTCGACGAGCTCGCGCGTCGCCGCTTCGGCGATGGCTTTCGCGGCGTCATCAACTGGTGCGTTTGGCGCCTGCCGCTTCGGAAGATCGGCGATCATGGCGATCAGGAGGCCGTCGCGCTCGAATCGATATCTTGGGCAAGCAGGCGCCGTGAGCTTTGCAGCAGCAGGCCGACGCCGACGGAAAGCGTTTTCAGCGCCGTACCGGCGATTTCGCGTCCGCTTCCGAACGGTCCGTGAACGGTTCGGTCGCTTTGCGCCGTGTCGTTTCGCCGTGTGCGCGGATCCGGCCGTAGGAAAGGCACTGGCCCGCCTGCGCGGGGACGGCGGCCCGTTTGCGCGACCGCGCGCTAGTTGGCCGTGGCGATACCGCCGCGTTTGCGGACGATCAGCATGGCGAGCTCGAGCGACTGCTCGTAATTGAGCCGCGGATCGACAGTGGATTTGTAGGCGCGGGACAGATCGGCTTCGGTGAGGTCGCGTGCGCCGCCGAGGCATTCGGTGACGTTCTCGCCGGTGAGCTCGAGGTGGACGCCGCCGAGGCGGGTGCCGGCGTCGGCGTGGATGTCGAACGCGCGGTCGAGCTCGTCGCGGATGTTCTGGAAGCGGCGCGTCTTGACGCCGTTGCCGAGCGTCTCGGTGTTGCCGTGCATCGGGTCGCAGCACCAGAGCGGCTTGCGGCCGGCGTTGCGCATGGCCGCGAGCAGCGGCGGGAGCGCGGTCTCGATGCCGGCGGCGCCCATGCGGTGGATCAGCGTGAGCCGGCCGGGCTCGTTGTCCGGATCGAGCACGTCGGCGAGGCGCAGCAGCGCATCGGGCGTGACGGACGGGCCGATCTTGACGGCGATGGGATTCCGGATGCCGCGGAAGTACTCGACGTGGGCGCCGTCGATCGCGCTGGTGCGCATGCCGATCCACGGGAAATGCGTCGAGAGGTTGAACCATCCCCACTGGCGCGGCACCTGGCGGGTCAGCGCCTGCTCGTAGTGGAGCAGCAGCGCTTCGTGAGACGTGTAGAAGTCGACCCGCTGGAAGCTGTCGATCGGCTGGCCGGCGAGCGTCTCCATGAAGCGCAAGGAGTTGCCGATGCCTTCGACCATCTGCCGGTACTCGTCCTGCAGCGGCGAATGCGCGACCCAGGCGAGATCCCAGTATTCGGGATGGTGCAGATCCGCGAAGCCGCCGTCGATCAGCGCGCGGATGAAGTTCATCGTCATCGCCGAGTGCGCATGGCCCCGGATGAGGCGCTGCGGATCGGGGCGGCGCGCTTCGGCGGTGAATGCGGCGCCGTTGACGAGATCGCCGCGGTAGCTCGGCAGCGTGACGCCGTCACGCGTCTCGACATCGGCCGAGCGCGGCTTTGCGTACTGGCCGGCGAAGCGGCCGACGCGGACGATCGGAAGCTTGAGGCCATGCACGAGCACGAGGCTCATCTGCAGCATGACCTTGAGGCGGTTCGAGATCAGTGGCGAGGTGCAGTCGTCGAAGCTCTCGGCGCAGTCGCCGCCCTGAAGCAGGAAACGGCGGCCCTCGGCGGCTTCCGCCAGCAGGCTTTTCAACGCCAGGATTTCCCACGAGGTGACGAGCGGCGGCAGCTCGCGCAGCTGCCTCAGCGCACGATCGAGCTCCGCGGCGTCCGGATAGACCGGCTGCTGCTCGTGCGGGCGCGATTGCCAGGACGAGGGCGTCCAGTCCTTCGCTTCGCGGACCGCACCGATGCAGGGTTTGGGCTTGATCGTCGCCATGCTGGGATGTTGCACTGCGGCAGGCGTGCCATCATGCCACAAGGATGGCCGGGGCGTTGCGATGGGCGGCGGTGGGCTGAAGGCCTCCCATCGGATTGCTTCGTCGTTCCCGCGAGTGCGGCTTTTGTCCCAGCCCGCTTAAGGCGCTGGGCCCCCGCTTTCGCGGGAACGACGTTTGAAAAGCGCGGCAGCATGTCGCTCCGTCATCCCGGCGGAAGCCGGGATCCGATTTGCTCTTCACGCAAAATCAAAATGGGTTCCGGCGTTCGCCGGAACGGCGGATGTAGAAATCCCCGATGGATGAAACCCATGGGGTGGGCTTCAGCCCACCGCACGCACCGACCGCACTACGAAACCCGCTTGCGGAACCCGGCCCAGATCGCGCCCGCGCCGAGAATCACGTACCAGATCAGGCACCAGCCGGGCATCGTGATTCCTAGGAAGGTCCAGTTGATGTCGCCGCAGTCGCCGGAGCCGGTGAACGCCTTCTTGAGCGCCTCGTTCAGCGGAAACGCGTCCAGCATGTACATGAGGCCGGGGCCGCAGCCGGCCATCAGAGGGTCGTGCGGGGTGAACTGCATGCGCAGGTGGTTGATGGCGACGCCGGCTCCGATGAGCGCCATGATCGCGACGAGGATCGCGTAGACGCGGCGGCCTTTCGGGCCCGGCGAATGCAGGCCGCCGATCAGGAAGAAGATCCCCATGCCGATGAAGGCCAGGCGCTGGAAGATGCACATCGGGCAGGGCTCGACGCCCATCTCGAACTGCTCGTAGAACGCATACGCGAGCAGCAGCGCACAGATGACGAATCCGGCGAGGTACTGCGCGCGGAAGGACCACGCGAACGGGTTGTAGCTCATGGCATCGGCTCGGGTGTCGACGGAAGGGGCACGGTACTACGGGAACCAGCGGCCGTTGATCGTACCGGCGACGATGATGACCGCAAGTGCAGCCCAAAGTGCCAGCGCCGTGTATTCGGCGGCCTTCGATCGCTGCTCGCGAAAGGCCAGCCAGAGCGCGAACGGGACGATCAGGTAGCGCGTCTCGACCAGCCATTCGGCGGCGAGGAAGAACGCGGCGATCGGGAAGAGCCAGAAAGCCGCGCGCGGCCATAGCGGGGTTCGCAGGAGAACCCACGTGCCCGCCAGCGCGAGCACCGCGCCGACGGCGCGACCGGGTGCCATCGCGGCCGCCTTCGCGATTGCGTTGTGGATGAAGTAGCCCGGACGCGCGGCGTTGTATGGATGGTCGGCACGAAAACCGAACCAGAACGCGGCGAGCACGACGAGCGCGATCGCAGCGGAGAATGCGATCGCACGTGCCCGGCGCTCGCGAGGCAGCAACGGCTGCCATCGCAAGGAGTCCGCGGCGAATGGCGCAAACAGCAGCCCCGCAATGGCCAGCGCGAGCAGCACGTTGTCGGCATGGAACACGAACGCTGGATGCAGCTTGCTCTCTTCGTGCGACAGCGAGATCGACCCGTTCCAGATCCAGAACGCGACGAACACAGCGACGGGAGCGAGATACGGCACGGTCAGCGCGGCGAGCTGCTTCGGCTCAGCGAAACGCCGTTCGGCGAACACGGGCCAGGCCGCAAGTGCGGCGAGTAATCCGGCCCAGACGACGTCGCTCTGGCGCACGAGCACGGCCGCGCAGAGGATCAGCGATGCGAGTGCGTGACGGCCGCGCGTCGTCGCCACCGTGGCCCACAGCACGAGCGCGAGCGCGAGCACGTCGGTGTAGACGAGGAAGAAGTACGGCGCGAGCACGGGCAGCACGAGGAACTGTGCGGTCGCGAGCGCTTCGCTGCCCGGCTGCGTGTGTCGGCGCAGCCGATGAAATGCGGCGGCAGCGACGAGACCGATCAGCGCCGTGATCGTGCGCGCCGCGCCGAGCGACGTGGCGCCCGAGATTCCGAGAAGCAGCGCGACGAGGGCGTGATAGCCCGGAATCGTCGTGAGATAGCGCGCGAAGACCCGGAAATCGCCGTTGCGGAACAGCTCGATCTGCGCGAAGTGGTAGAGCTCATCGTTGCGCGCGGGCACGCCCTGCGAATAGACGATCGCGGCGACGTAGAGCACGCCGAGCGCGATCGCGAGCACCAGGATTTCGCGCGGCGACACCGTGAACGGCGGAAACGGCGCATCGGCGCTCGCTTGTGGAGACTCCGCAAACGCAAAGCCCCGGTCGGACCGGGGCTCTGACTGGTGACTCATGGCGGCGCGGACGATCAGTCGGCGCTCTGCTCCGACGCGTCCTTGCGCGGCCGGTCGACGAGCTCGACGTAAGCCATCGGCGCTGCATCGCCGACGCGGTAGCCGCACTTCAGGATGCGCGTGTAACCGCCCTTGCGCTCGCGATAACGCGGGCCGAGCTCGACGAAGAGCTTGCCGACCGCGACCTTGTCGCGCAGGCGCGCGAACGCGAGGCGGCGGTTGGCGACGCCGTCGGTCTTGGCGAGCGTGATGAGCGGCTCGGCCACGCGGCGCAGTTCCTTGGCTTTCGGGAGGGTGGTGCGGATCAGCTCGTGCTTGATCAGCGAGGCGGCCATGTTCTTGAACATGGCTTCGCGGTGGCTCGAGGTCCGGTTGAGCTTGCGGCCCGACTTCATGTGACGCATGGCGAATACCTCTGATTGTTATGAGAAGTCCGGCAAAGGCCGGGTTCCCGCGGATTTCCGCTTATTTCAGCCCTGTGAAACAGGCTGTTCTTGAAATGCGCAGCCATCGGGTGGCCGCTCCTGGCATCCAGCGGAGACGCTTTCGCATCTCCCTTGCGGCCAATCGGCCGCTGTGGCGATCAAGGACGATCGCAAAAGCAACGATGTCCCGGCCTTTCACCGGGATGACGGATTTCGCGCTCAGCCCAACTGCATGCCGTGCACGAGCCCCGGCGGCGGCCAGCTCTCGAGCTTCATGCCGAGCTGCAGGCCGCGCTGGAACAGCACGTCCTTGATCTCGGTGAGCGACTTCTTGCCGAGGTTCGGTGTCTTGAGGAGCTCCACTTCGGTCTTCTGCACGAGATCGCCGATGTAGTAGATGCTCTCCGCCTTGAGGCAGTTCGCCGAGCGCACGGTGAGCTCCAGATCGTCGATCGGACGCAGCAGGATCGGATCGACGCCGCCCTTCTCGGTCTTGGCGCCTTCGCTCTCGCGGCGCGTGAAATCGCCGAATACCGTGAGCTGGTCCTGCAGGATCTCGGCGGCCTTGCGCACGGCTTCTTCCGCGTCGATCGCGCCGTTGGTCTCGATGTCCAGCACGAGCTTGTCGAGGTCGGTGCGCTGCTCGAGGCGCGCGCTGTCGACGTTGTAGGCGACGCGGCGGACCGGGCAGAACGAGGCGTCGAGCTGCAAACGCCCGATCGGGCGCGCTTCCTCGTCCGGCAGGCGGCGGGCGGTGGCCGGCTGGTAGCCGACGCCGCGCGCGACCTTGAGCCGCATGTTGAGAGCGATGTCCTTGGTGAGATGGCAGATCACGTGGTCCGGATTGATGATCTCGACCGAGTGATCGACTTTGATGTCGCCCGCGGTGACGACGCCCTTGCCCTTCTTCGAGAGCGTGAGCGTGGTCTCGTCGTGGCCGTGCATGCGGATGGCGACGTCCTTCAGGTTCAAAAGGACTTCGATGACGTCTTCCTGCAGGCCTTCGAGCGTGGTGTACTCGTGAAGCACGCCGTCGATCTCGACTTCGACGATGGCGCTGCCGGGAATCGACGAGAGCAGGACGCGCCGCAGCGCGTTGCCGAGCGTGTGGCCGAAGCCGCGCTCGAGCGGCTCGACGATAACCTTGGCGCGGTCGTTGCCGATGCGTTCGACGTGGATGCCGCGCGGGCGCAGCACGTTTGTGGTTGATCCGGCCATAGACTGAAGCTCCAGGAATCCCGAAGGATTCTCCAAAGAAATACTTGTGCGAAGGACGCCGACGACCGCAGCGTCTTACTTCGAGTAAAGCTCGATGATCAGGCTTTCGTTGATGTCCGCCGGCAGGTCACTGCGCTCCGGCAGGGCCTTGAACGTGCCGCTGCCCTTCTTGGCGTCGACTTCGAGCCACGCGGGCGCGAGATCCATTTCCTGCGAGAGCGTCAGGGCTTCCTGCGTGCGCAGCTGGTTCTTGGCGCGCTCGGACAGGGCCACCTCATCACCGGGACGCACCTGATATGAGGGCAGGTTGACCTTTTTTCCATTGACCCGGATCGCGGCGTGCGAAACGAGCTGGCGGGCCGCGGCGCGGGTGACGGCGAAACCCATGCGATAGACGACGTTGTCCAGGCGCGACTCGAGCATGCGCAGGAGGTTCTCGCCCGTGTTGCCCTTCTGGCCCGAGGCCTTCTTGTAGTACGTGCGGAACTGGCGCTCGAGAAGGCCATAGATGCGCTTGACCTTCTGCTTCTCGCGCAGCTGCACGCCGTAGTCCGACAGGCGGCCCTTCTTGGCGCCGGTGGCGCCGTGCTGGCCCGGCTTCTGCTCGAGCTTGCACTTCGAATCGATCGCGCGCGCGGGACTCTTGAGGCTCAGGTCCGCGCCTTCACGGCGGGCGAGCTTGCAGGTGGGTCCGAGATAACGTGCCATGTGGTTGCTCTTTGTTCTGAAAGTCCGGCGCGGGCGGCCGGTGCTCGATTTCCTGCGGTCAGGCCGGTCGCACGTCAGACGCGCCGCTTCTTGGGCGGACGGCAGCCGTTGTGCGGAATGGGCGTGACGTCGATGATGTTGGTGACCTTGAAGCCCGCGTTGTTGAGCGAGCGCACGGCCGACTCGCGGCCCGGGCCCGGCCCCTTGATGCGGACTTCGACGGTCTTGACGCCGTAGTCGGCAGCCGCACGGGCCGCCTTGTCGGCCGCGACCTGCGCGGCGAACGGGGTCGACTTGCGCGAGCCGCGGAACCCGGCGCCGCCGGCGGTCGCCCACGAGAGCGCGTTGCCCTGCCGGTCGGTGATCGTGACCACGGTGTTGTTGAAGGACGCCTGCACGTGGGCGACGGCATCCGTCACTACGCGCCTGGCCTTCTTCTTCGGTTTGCCTGCAACCGGCTTGTTCATGCTTGGGCTTGGTCCTTTTGCGGCCATCCCGGCCGCCTCGGAAAACCGGCCGTCCTGGCCGGGATTTTCAAAGAGTTTTACTTCCTGATCGGGCGACGCGGGCCCTTGCGGGTACGCGCATTGGTGCGGGTGCGCTGACCGCGGACCGGCAGGCCGCGCCGGTGGCGCAGGCCGCGGTAGGTGCCGAGGTCGATCAGGCGCTTGATCGAGATGCCGACCTCGCGGCGCAGGTCACCCTCGACGGCGAACTTGGCGACTTCGTGGCGGATCTTGTCGACCTCGGCCTCGGTCAGGTCCTTGATCTTCGTGGCCGGGTTGACGCCGGCTTCGAGACAGACCTTCTTCGAGCGCGACCGGCCGATGCCGAAGATGGCCTGGAGGCCGATCCCGACATGCTTCTGAACCGGAAGATTGACACCCGCGATGCGAGCCATTTAACGGTCTCCAAAACTAAATCCGCAGAGAACTTGACATTGTAGCGGGAATGGAGCAGCCAGGGAACCCCTGAACCGCGCCTCCCCGCCCCCGGGACCGCCCTCAGCGGCCCCGCAGGTTGGCCTTCTTGAGCAGGCTCTCGTACTGGTGCGACACCAGGTGAGCCTGGATCTGGGCCGTGAAATCCATGACCACGACGACCACGATCAGGAGCGAGGTGCCGCCGAAATAGAACGGCACGTGCCCCGCGTTCCGCCGGAAATCCGGCACGAGGCAGACCGCGACCAGGTACAGCGCGCCGGCGCCGGTCAGGCGCGTCAGCACGGCATCGATGTAGTCGGCCGTCGCGCGCCCCGGGCGGATGCCCGGAATCAGCGCGCCCGAGCGCTTGAGGTTGTCCGCCGTCTCCTGCGAGTTGAACACCAGCGCGGTGTAGAAGAACGCGAAGATGACGATCAGGATCGCGTACAGCAGCATGTGCAACGGCTCGCCCGGGCCCAGCGCGGCGGTCATCAGCTGCAGCCAGCGGATCTCGTTGGCGTTGTTGAACATGCTCGCGGCCGTGGCCGGGAACATCAGCAGCGACGACGCGAAGATCGGCGGGATCACGCCCGACATGTTGATCTTCAGCGGCAGATGCGAGGACTGGTTCATGTATGCCTTGCCAGCGCCGCCCTGGCGCCTGGCGTAGTTCACCGTGATGCGGCGCTGGCCGCGCTCCATGAACACGACGAACGCCGTTACCGCGAGGACGATCGTGAACACGATCAGGACGCGGATGATCGGCAGCTCGCCGGTCTGCGCCATGCCGAGCGTCGAAACCACCGCGTGCGGGAGGCCCGCGACGATGCCGGCGAAGATCAGCAGCGAAATGCCGTTGCCGATGCCGCGCTCGGTGATCTGCTCGCCGAGCCACATCAGGAACAGGGTGCCGGCCGTGAGGCCGACCACCGTCGTGAACACGAAGCTCGGGCCCGGCGCGTAGACGATGCCCTGCTGGCTGCTCTGCAGCATGGTGGCGACGCCGAACGACTGGAACACCGCGAGGCCGACCGTGCCGAAACGCGTGTAGGTCGTCAGCTTGCGGCGCCCGGCCTCGCCTTCCTTGCGCAGCTGCTGCCACGCCGGAATCACCGACGCGAACATCTGCACGATGATCGAGGCCGAGATGTACGGCATCACGGACAGCGCGAACACCGACATGCGGCTCAGCGCGCCGCCCGAGAACATGTTGAACAGGTCGAGCAGGCCGCCCGCCTTGCCGAGCACCTCGGCCATCTTGTCCGGGTCGATGCCCGGCAGCGGGATGTACGATCCGAGGCGGAACACGACGAGTGCCCCGACCACGAACAGGAGGCGCTGCTTGAGCTCGGTCAGCTTGCCGAGCGAAGCCAGCATGTTCGACTGCGACGCTGCCACGTATTACTCCACGCTGCCGCCGGCAGCCTCGATCGCCGCCCTGGCCCCGGCCGTCGCGGCAACGCCCTTCACCTTCACGGCGCGCTTGATCTCGCCCTTCTTGACGATCTTGGCGCGCGAGGCGCGGGTTTCAATGAGACCCGCGGCCTTGAGCGCGTCGAAGTCGATGACGTCGGCCTTCAGCGATTCGAGCTTGTAGAGCAGCACTTCACTGATGTCCTGCTTCATCTTCGAACGGAAGCCGACCTTCGGCAGGCGGCGCTGCAGCGGCATCTGGCCGCCTTCGAAACCGGCTTTGACCTTGCCCTTTCCGGCGCGCGCGTACTGGCCCTTGTGGCCGCGGCCGGCCGTCTTGCCGAGGCCGGAGCCGATACCGCGTCCGACGCGCACGCGCGCCTTGCGCGCGCCCGCGGCGGGTTTGAGTGTGTTGAGACGCATGGCGTTGCTCCTCTTCCCCGGCGCTTACGCGCCTTCCTCGATCCGCACCAGGTAGCTCACCTGGTTGATCAGACCGCGAACCTGCGGTGAATCCTTCAGTTCGCGAACGTCGTTGAGCTTGCGCAGGCCGAGCGCGCGCACGCTGATGCGGTGGCGCTCCTGGCAGCCGTTGATGCTCTTGTAGAGCCGTACGCGGATCTTGTCGCCCGCGCTCTTCGCTTTCGCCTTAGCCATTTCCGAGCACCTCGTCGACCGTCTTGCCGCGCTTGGATGCGATCTGCTGCGGCGAAGCCATTGCCTTCAGGCCGTTGATCGTCGCGCGGACCAGGTTGATCGGATTGCGCGAGCCGACGGCCTTCGCCAGCACGTTCCGGACGCCGACCACTTCAAGCACGGCACGCATCGCGCCGCCGGCGATCACGCCGGTGCCCTCGGACGCCGGCTGCATGAACACGCGCGCCGCGCCGTGGTTCGCCTTGACCGGGTGGAACAGCGTGCCGTTGTTGAGCTCGATGCGCACCATGGTCTTGCGCGCACGCTCCATCGCCTTGGAGATCGCGACCGGAACCTCGCGCGCCTTGCCATAGCCGAAGCCGACGCGGCCGTCGCCGTCGCCGACCACCGTCAGTGCCGTGAAGCTCATCTGACGGCCGCCCTTGACGGTCTTGGCCACGCGATTGACGGCGATCAGCTTCTCGAGGAAGCCGTCGCTGTTTTCGCGATCATCTCTGTTGCTGGTTGCCATGGTTCACCTTCGTTTGCCGCCTCCGGAGAGTGCGGGCTTTTACTTGCGGCTATTGCCGCTTGGAGTTGTTTGTAAATCCGGGATCGGGATTCGGGATTCGGGTTTTTGGAAAGCTGGCCTTCCCGTTTTCTGATCGCGAATACCTGATCCTCGCCTTGAAACTTCCGGGATGGGATTCTGGATTCGGATTGGCCAAAGCCGGCTTTTGCAATCCCGAATTCCCAATCCCCAATCCCCGCTCTTTAAAACTTCAACCCTGCCTCCCGCGCCGCATCGGCCAGTGCCTGGATGCGGCCGTGATAGCGGAAGCCCGAGCGGTCGAACGCGACCTTCTCGACGCCGGCCTTGAGCGCGCGCTCGGCGATCGCCTTTCCGACCGCGGCTGCAGCCGTCTTGTTCTTGGTGCCCTTGAGCTCGCCGGCGATCGCCTTCTGCACAGTCGAAGCCGAGGCAATGACCTTGTCGCCGTTCGCGCTGGTGACTTGCGCGTAGATGTGCTGCGCGCTGCGGTGCACGGACAGGCGCGGAACGCCGAGCGCCCGGATGCGCATCCGCGTGGACTTGGCGCGGCGAAGACGTGCGATGTTCTTTTCCATAATGAGCTCCTCCGGAAACGGATCGGCGTGGACCGGATCTGTGCCGCTTGCGGGATTCGCGGCCATGGCCGCTTGTCGCGCAGGACGGTGATCTTGCCCCTTACGCCTTCTTGGCTTCCTTCAACGTGATCTGTTCACCCGAATAACGCACGCCCTTGCCCTTGTAGGGCTCCGGCGGACGGAACGCGCGAATCTTCGCGGCGACCTCGCCAACGCGCTGCTTGTCGGCGCCCTTGACGAGGATCTCGGTCTGCCCTGGCACTTCGAGCGTGATGCCTTCCGGCGCCTTGAAGACGACCGGATGCGAAAAGCCCAGCGTGAGATTGAGATCCTTGCCCTGCATGGCCGCGCGGTAACCGACGCCGACGAGCTCGAGCTTCTTCGAATAGCCTTCGCTCACGCCCTTGACCATGTTGCTGATGAGCGCGCGCGCGGTGCCGGCCATCTTGGTGGCGCCGGCGTCCTTCGGCTTGAGCTGCACTTCGCCGTTCGCGACGTCGACATCGACGCCTGACGGAGCGGCGATCTTGAGCGTGCCCTTCGGGCCCTTGATGGTGATCGCGTCCGGCTGGACCTGGCAGTCGACGCCCTTCGGAAGCGCGATCGGTTTCTTGGCTACACGAGACATTGCAATGCGCTCCCGAAACTCAGGCCACGAGGCCGATGATCTCGCCGCCGAGACCCGCCTTGCGGGCCTGCGCGTCGGTCATGATGCCGGCGGACGTGGAAACGATGGACACACCGAGGCCGCCGAGGACCTTCGGCAGTTCGTTCTTGCCGCGGTACACGCGAAGGCCCGAACGGCTGACGCGCTCGAGGCGCTCGATGACCGGCTTGCCTTCGTAGTACTTGAGCGCGATCTCGAGCACCGGCTTGCCGTCGGCGTCCGTGACCTGCGCATCCGTGATGTAGCCCTCGTCCTTCAGAAGCTTGGCGAGCGCCTGCTTCATGCGGGAGGCCGGCATCGCCACGGTGCGCTTGCCCGTGGCCTGCGCATTGCGGATGCGCGTGAACATGTCGGCGATGGGATCAGTCATGCTCATGTTTCAAATTCCTTGGCATCGATATCCGCTGAAAGAGCGGGAATTCGGGATTCGGGATTCGGGATTCGGTAAAGCGGGATCTCTCGAATCCCGGATCCCGTCTCTCCAATCCCGGCTCTACTACCAGCTAGCCTTCCGCAAGCCCGGCACATCGCCGCGCATCGTCGCCTCGCGGAGCTTGTGGCGGCCGAGGCCGAACTTGCGGTACACGCCGCGCGAGCGGCCGGTCAGGGCGCAGCGGTTGCGCTGGCGCGACGGGCTCGAGTCGCGCGGCAGCTTCTGGAGCTTCGTCGCGGCGGCGAGCTTCTCGTCGTACGAGGCGGTCGCGCTCGAGATGATCTTCTTGAGTTCGATGCGCTTGGCGCCGTGGCGCTTGACCAGCTTCGCGCGCTTGATCTCGCGGTTGACCATCGATTTCTTAGCCATGTGTGTCTTTGCCTCGTCGCGAATCAGTTGCGGAACGGAAAGCGGAACGCCTCAAGCAGCGCCTTGGCTTCCTCGTCCGTGCGGGCAGTCGTCGTGATCGCGATGTCCATGCCGCGGAGCGCGTCGATCTGGTCGAAATCGATCTCGGGAAAGATGATCTGTTCCTTGATGCCCATGTTGTAGTTGCCGCGGCCGTCGAACGCGCGGCCCGACACGCCGCGAAAGTCGCGCACGCGCGGCAGCGAGATGTTGATCAGGCGGTCGAGGAACTCGTACATGCGCGCGCGGCGCAGCGTCACCTTGCACCCGATCGGCCAGTTCTCGCGGATCTTGAACGTCGCGTGCGCCTTGCGCGACAGCGTCGTGATCGGCTTCTGGCCGGCGATCTTGGCCATGTCGGCCACGGCGTTCTCGAGAATCTTCTTGTTGCCGACGGCTTCGCCCACGCCCATGTTGAGCGTGATCTTGACCAGGCGCGGCACCTGCATCGGATTCTTGTAGCCGAACTTCTGAATCAGCTTCGGCGTGACTTCTTCCTTGTAGATCTTTTCCAGACGAGTCATGGCGGCGGACCTCACGCGTCAACCACTTCGCCGGACGAGCGGAACGTGCGGACCTTGCGCCCGTCGTCGAGCACCTTGAAGCCCACGCGATCACCCTTGTTGGCGGCGGCGTTGAACAGCATCACGTTGGAGACATGGATCGAGGCCTCGCGCTCGATGATGCCGCCCGGCTGGTTGGCCTGCGGGTTCGGCTTCGTGTGGCGCTTGACCAGGTTGATGTTCTGCACGAACACGCGGTCGGCCGCGACGCGCAGAACCTCGCCCCTCTGGCCCTTGTATTTGCCGGCGATCACGATGACTTGATCGCCTTTGCGAATCTTGTTCATAGGAACCTTCCAATTCGATGGAATGCGCGGTTCGCACTCCGTTCCAACGCTTGTCGCACTTCCGCAACCCCGCCCTTCGCTTTCGCTCAGGGCACCCCCTTAAATTAAGGAGGGCCGGGAGCGTTACAGCACCTCCGGCGCAAGCGACACGATCTTCATGAACCGCTCGCTGCGCAGCTCGCGCGTGACCGGTCCGAAGATGCGTGTGCCGATCGGCTCGAGCTTGTTGTTCAAGAGGACGGCCGCGTTGCCGTCGAAGCGGATCAGCGAGCCGTCCGCGCGACGCACGCCCTTGCGTGTGCGCACGACGACGGCGTCGTAGACCTCGCCCTTCTTGACCTTGCCGCGCGGAATCGCTTCGCGCACGGACACCTTGATGACGTCGCCGATCTGCGCATACCGGCGCTTCGAGCCGCCGAGCACCTTGATGCACATCAGCTCGCGGGCGCCGCTATTGTCCGCCGCGGCCAGCGTGGTCTGCATCTGGATCATGTCGCTTCTCTCCTCAGCCCACGCCTACTGTTCGCCACGCGCGACGACTTTCACGACGCGCCAGTTCTTGGTCCTGGAAAGCGGGCGTGTCTCCGCGATGCGGACGACGTCGCCTTCCCTGCACTCGCCATGCTCGTCGTGCGCGTGCACCTTGGTCGAGCGGCGCACGATCTTGCCGTACAGCGGATGCTGTACCTGGCGCTCGAGCAGGACGGTGACCGTCTTCTGCATCTTGTTGCTGACGACGCGACCTTCGATGGTGCGCTGTGGCTTCTGGGTTTCGCTCATGGTCGTTCGTCCCTACTTTTTCGCCGCGCGCAAGGTCTTCACCTGCGCGATCTCGCGGCGCACGCGCCTGAGCTGGTGCGTCTGCGCAAGCTGGCCCGCGCCCTTCTGCATGCGCAAGTTGAACTGCTCGCGGCGCAGCTCGCTGAGATGCTCGTCGAGCTCGCTCGCCGACTTCTTCTTGAGTTCGTGAAGTTCCATCACAGCACCGTCCGCGCAACGAATTGCGTCTGCACCGAAAGCTTGGCCGCTGCGAGGCGGAACGCTTCGCGAGCCTCGGCCTCGGCCACGCCTTCCATCTCGTAGAGCATGCGGCCCGGCTGCACCGGCGCCACCCAGAACTCGACATTGCCCTTGCCGTTGCCCATGCGGACCTCGATGGGCTTCTTGGAAATGGGCTTGTCGGGAAACACGCGGATCCAGAGCTTGCCGCCGCGCTTGACATAGCGCGTGATGCAGCGGCGCGCGGCCTCGATCTGGCGCGCGGTGAGATGCCCATGCGTGGTCGCCCTGAGCCCGTACTCGCCGAAGCTGACCTTGTTCGACACGTACGAGAGGCCGCGATTGCGGCTCTTCTGCACCTTGCGATACTTGGTTCGGGTTGGCTGCAACATGTCTTATGCTCCCGCCTGCTGCGGCTTGGGCGCGCGACGTGCGGGACGCTCTTCGGCGGCCTCCGCCTTCGCTTCTTGCTGCGCCGCGTGCAGGTCGAAAATCTCGCCCTTGTAGATCCACACCTTGACGCCGATGATCCCGTAGGTCGTGCGCGCCTCGGCAAAGCCGTAGTCGATGTCGGCGCGCAGCGTGTGCAGCGGCACTCG
>CBINBI010000012.1:0-62766 GCA_966248875.1 uncultured Rhodanobacteraceae bacterium | reverse complement strand
ATTTGACAAAGCACATGTTTCAATGCAACAAATTGACAACGTCAATTCAACACGCAACACATTGAGCCATATGCAGTTAGCAGAGCCTGAATCGCAGTCGTGACGCCCCGATCTCCGCGCAAACGCGTTCAGGACACGCCTTCGGCGCGCGAGCCGTCCGTGGCCGCGGCGCGCTTCTACTACAAGGGCAACCGCCTGAAGCAGCTGCGCGCTTTCTGCGCGATCGCGAAGCTCGGCACTCTTTCGCGCGCGGCCGAAGCGCTGTTCCTGTCGCAGCCGTCGGTAAGCCTGCAACTGTCGGCTTTGGAGAAGGAGCTTGGCGCGCGTCTGATCGAGCGGCGGCGGCGGCGCGTCGCACTGACGCGCGAAGGGCAGACGCTGTACGACCTCGCACTGCCGCTGGTCGAAGGGCTCGATCATCTGGACCAGCAGTTCCGCGCGCTCTGCGCCGGCCTGGACGGCCACGAACTCAACATCGCCGCCGGCACCTCGACGATCCAGTACCTCCTGCCTTCACTGGTGCGCGCGTTCCGCGAGCAGCGTCCCGACGTGAAGCTGCAACTGCACAACGTGACCGGCAAGGACGGGCTCGCGCTGCTCCGTTCGGACCAGGTCGATTTCGCGATCGGCTCGATGCTCGATGTGCCGAACGATCTCAGCTACGAGCCCGTGTACTCGTACGATCCACTGTTGATCCTGCCGCTCGATCATCCGCTGGCGGCGAAGGCCGAGATCCGCCTCGAGGATCTGTCGCCGTACGGGCTGATCCTGCCGCCGCAGCGCCTCACCACGTACCGGCTCGTCGACCTGATCTTTCAGCAGCGCAAGGTACCGTACCGCGTCGCGATCGAGGTCGGCGGCTGGGAAGTCATCAAGCAGTACGTGGCGATGGGACTCGGCATCTCGATCGTCACCGGCATCTGCATCGGCGACGCCGACCGCGCGCGGCTCGCGGCGCGCAACATGAGCGCGTACTTCCCGCAGCGGACCTACGGCGTCGTCGTGCGCAAGGGCAAGTACCTGTCCGCCGAAGCGCGTGCCTTCGTCGACCTGATCCGGCCGGGCCTCTTCACGCGCCGCGACTACTGGGAAGCCGGGCATTCCGAGCGTTGAGCATTGCGCGTGTCGCCGTCGCGATCGAACGCCGGCGCTCAGTGGCGCGGCGCGGGCGCAGCCGCGCGATCGCCGGCGCGGAGCCGGAACAATCCGGTCAGGAAGCGGAACACTCTCGGCACCAGCCAGATCACCAGCGCAAGGAACAGCACCAGCGCGATCAGGAAGGCAAGCGGATGCGTGATCGCCAGAAAGAGCCCGCCGAGCACGAGGCCGTCTTCGCCGAAGCTCGCCGTCCAGTTGCTGAGCGGCTCGGGCGAGGTGTTGATCGCCGCGCGGCCCCCGCTCTTGGCGAGATGGGTGCCGCTGGTGACGAGGCCGCCGAGGATCGCCACGGCGAGCTGTGCCGGCGGCGTGGAATCTCCCATCGCACCCCAGGCGAGGAAGGCGCCGGCAGGTATGCGGATGAACGTATGGAGCGCATCCCAGACCGAGTCGAAGCCGGGCACCTTGTCGGCGAGGAACTCGCCGAGGACCATGATGCCGGAGGCGGCCAGCACCCAGGTGTGCTGCAGCACGTCGAGCTCCGCAGGCAGATGCAGATAGCCGGAGCGGGCGAGCATGCCGGCGATGAAAATCGTCGCGTAGAGCCGTATGCCGCTCGCCCACGCGAGCCCGCCCGCGAGCGCGAGCTGCGACAAGGATTCCATCGGCGAAGCCTCCTGGAAGTTTCATCGTACGGCGCACAGGCTGAATGCCCGTCTCGCACGATGTCCTTCTCCATGGACGCGGCATCGCACAGATTCGGCGCGCACGTCCGGCCGACCGGCGGCGAACCGTCGCGCCGCGTTTCTGCTAGCGTGCGCGGCATTGCACCCGCAGGAACGACGGTGATCGGCGATGCGCTGGCTGATGCTGGGACTCACGATTCTCGGATTCGCGCTGTCCTTCGTCGCGAAGGGGCCAGGGCTCCTCGCAATCGGGCTGCTGCTCGGCTTCGTCGGCTTGTTCGGGCTGGTCTTCAGCATCGCGGCCGACCGCGTCTCTGCGAGCGCGCGGCCCGAATCGGCCATGCTGACACCCGAGGACCTCGCCGCGATGCGCGCGCGCCGGAACGCGGGGACAAAGGGCGTGCCGCCACCGCGTCCCGCCCAGGCCGCTCGGCCGCCTGATCCCGGCACCCCCGGCTGAGCTCTGCCCGGTCCTTGCATCGCAGCGCACGATGCGCTGCGGCCGCTCCGGGAGCAGAATGGCGCCGTCGCGCCAGGCGACGCCATGACGGGAGGTTGATGTGACTGTCGAATCCTTGCTGGTGTTTCTCATCGTCGGCGCGATCGCCGGCTGGCTCGCAGGCGTGATCGTCAAGGGACACGGCTTCGGTCTCGTCGGCAACATCGTGGTCGGCATCATCGGCGCGTTCCTCGCCGGCTGGCTGTTCCCGGCGCTCGGCCTCAGCTTCGGGCTGTCCGGCATCGTCGGCAGCATCATCTTCGCGCTGATCGGCGCGGTGATCCTGCTGGTGATCATCGGCTTCATACGACGCGCCACCTGAAGCCGACGCCTTGTGGCTCCGTGCGAAGGGCCGGGAGATCCCGGCCCTTTTTTCGTTCCGCGACGGGCGGCGTCGCTGCGATCTGTCGCGCGCGGCCGGGATCGCGATAAAGTCAGTCGTCGCACCGGCGCCGCACGCGCCGTTCCGAAGGAGCCCGCCCATGTCCAGGCTGCATCCGGTCGACGCCGAGTTCGCCGCGAAAGCACGCATCGACCAAGCCACGTACGAGAGGCTGTACGCCGAGTCGGTCAGCGGCCCCGAGGGGTTCTGGCGCAAGGTCGGCAAGCGCCTGGACTGGATCAAGCCGTACAGCCGCGTCAAGGACGTCTCCTTCGACGCATCCGACCTGCACATCCGCTGGTTCCATGACGGCGAGATCAACGTCTCCGCCAACTGCCTCGATCGCCATCTCGGCCGCCACGCCGACAAGACCGCGATCATCTGGGAAGGCGACGACCCGGCGCATTCGCGGCGCATCAGTTACCGCGAGCTTCATGCCGATGTCTGCCGCTGCGCGAACATGCTGTCGAACCTCGGCGTCGCGAAGGGCGATCGCGTCTGCATCTATCTTCCGATGATTCCCGAGGCCGCGGTCGCGATGCTCGCCTGCACGCGCATCGGCGCCGTCCACTCGGTCGTGTTCGGCGGCTTCTCGCCGGATGCGCTGGCAGGCCGCATCGCCGATTCGGCGTGCAAGCTCGTCATCACCGCCGACGAAGGCGTGCGCGGCGGCCGGAAGATTGCGCTCAAGGCCAATGTCGACGAGGCCCTGTCGCGACCGGGCACGAACAGCGTCGAGACGGTCGTCGTCGTCAGGCGCACCGGCGGCGCGATCGCGATGCAGCCGCCGCGCGACCGCTGGTGGCACACGCTGATCGAAGGCCAGCCGGCCGAATTCGCGCCGGTGGCGATGAACGCCGAGGATCCGCTCTTCATCCTGTACACGTCCGGCTCTACCGGCAAGCCGAAAGGCGTGCTGCACACGACCGGCGGCTATCTCGTCTATACGAGCTACACGCACGAGTGCGTGTTCGACCTGCGCGACGACGACGTCTACTGGTGCACGGCCGACGTCGGCTGGGTGACCGGGCACAGTTATCTCCTGTACGGCCCGCTGGCGAACGGCGCCACGACGCTGATGTTCGAGGGCGTGCCGAACCATCCGGACGCCTCGCGCTTCTGGCAGGTCGTCGACAAGCACCAGGTGACGCTGTTCTACACCGCGCCGACCGCGATCCGCGCGCTGATGCGCGAAGGCGAGGCGCCGGTGAAGAAAACCTCGCGCAAGTCGCTGCGCGTGCTGGGCACGGTCGGCGAGCCCATCAATCCCGAAGCCTGGGAGTGGTATTACCGCGTCGTCGGCGAGGAGCGCTGCCCGGTGGTCGACACATGGTGGCAGACCGAAACCGGCGGCATCCTGATTACGCCGCTGCCGGGCGCGACGCTGCTCAAGCCGGGCTCGGCGACGCTGCCGTTCTTCGGTGTCAGACCCGCCATCGTCGACGGCAACGGCCGCGTGCAGGAAGGTGCCTGCGAAGGCAACCTCGTGCTGACCGATTCCTGGCCCGGCCAGATGCGCACGGTGTACGGGGACCATCAGCGCTTCATCGACACGTATTTCAGGACCTATCCCGGCATGTACTTCACCGGCGACGGCGCGCGCCGCGACGAGGACGGCTATTACTGGATCACCGGTCGCGTCGATGACGTCATCAACGTCTCCGGCCACCGCCTCGGCACCGCCGAAGTCGAGAGCGCGCTGGTGGCGCACGTCAAGGTCGCCGAAGCCGCCGTGGTCGGTGCGCCGCACGACATCAAGGGGCAGGGCATCTACGCCTATGTGACGCTGAAGGCCGGCGAACAGGCGAGCGATGCGCTGCGCCAGGAGCTGGTTGCCTGGGTGCGCAAGGAAATCGGTGCGATCGCGACACCGGACTGGCTGCAGTGGGCGCCGGCCCTGCCGAAGACGCGCTCGGGCAAGATCATGCGCCGCATCCTGCGCAAGATCGCCGAGAACCAGCCGGAACAGCTGGGCGACATTTCGACGCTCGCGGATCCGTCGGTGGTGAAAAGCCTCGTCGACGAGCGCCTGGTGAAGTAGCCGCGCGTCCTGGCCGGAACAGCCTTCGTTTTCCGTACCATGGTGCAGGCAGGTAGATGACCTGCCGCTCGCATCCGTGCCGGCCGACGTGCGCGAATCGATCCGCGAATGCAGCAGGGCGGCTGGCGACAGGAGTTCCTGGACGTCTTCCGAGGCGATCGTCATGACCCACTTGAACCTCACGCAGGACGAACGCGCGCTCCTCGACGCGTGGCGGATGCCATCGCATGCCGCGAGCCACGTTGCCTTCTATGTCGCGATTCTCGCGCCGATGCTGCTGTTTGCAGGCTACGGGCTCATGCGGCGCGACTACGTCGCGGAGTTCATCGCATTTTTCGGCGTGCTCCTGATTCTGATCTGGCGGATCGCGCAGGAAATTCCACGGGCACGGCTGTATCGATCGCTGCTCGGCAAGATAGCCGAGCACGAAAGCAGCAGCGGCTCGTCAGCGCCCGTGCAGTAGGCGACCGCCCGCGGCATGCAGCGAATCACGCCGGACCATTTCGTGCGCCCGACCAGCCCGCCGGCGCTGGCCAACGACGACATCCACGTCTGGCAGCTCCAGCTCACAGGCGCGCCGAAACCGCGCGAGGTCACCGCCGCGGCACACGCGCTGCTCGGCCAGCTGCTGGTGCGTTACGCGGGTATCGACCGCTCGCCAGACATCGCGCGCACCGATCGAGGCAAGCCCTACGCACCGGCGCTGCCGGGCTTCGATTTCAATCTCAGCCACGCGCGCGAGCACATCCTGATCGCGGTCGCGCGTCGCCAGCCGCTCGGCGTCGATCTCGAACGCATCGACCGGCGCATCGAAATCGAGGACCTCGCGCGACGGTTCTTCTCCGGCAATGAGGCCGATGCGCTGTCCGCGCTGCCGGAAGCGCTGCGGCTGCCGGGGTTCCTGCGCCTGTGGACCTGCAAGGAGGCGCTGCTGAAGGCGATCGGCGCAGGCCTCAGCTTCGGGCTCGAGCGGGTTTCGTTCGCGCTCGACCGCTCCGGTGCTCCGACGGGCCTCGCGCAGCTCGCGCCCGAAGCGGGGCAGGCCCGGGACTGGCAGTTCGCGCTGATCGATCCCGCGCCGGGCTTCCTCGGCGCGCTCGCCTGGCAGGGCCCGCCGCGGCGGGTCATGGCCTTTCTCGCCGACCACGACGCCTGACGCCAAATCCGCGCCGTCAGTCGGGTTTTTGGTCTTTTGTGAACGGGCGCAATTTTCAGCCTGAGGCCGCTCGCTAGCTTCTGCCGAAAACTCTGCCAACCGGGGCCGCCGCGGCGCCTCGGCATCGCCCTATGTGGAAGCTGCTTCGCATCGGAGCCGTGCTCGCGCTCGCCGCGGTGGGTGCGCTCAAGCTCGCGCAGCACCTCGCCGCGCAGAGCCAGCTCGAGCGCGTCGCCGCTGCTCTCGCGCCGAAGGTGCGGCTCGGCTACGAAGGCGTCCGCGGTGCGCTCGACGGGCGCATCATCCTCGAATCGCCTCGCCTGGAAGTGGTGTCGGGCCCCGCGCAGGGCGCGGTGCTGCGCGCGACGCGCGCGACGATCGAGCCGGCCGGCACACTCTGGCTGGTGTGGCGTGCGATGATCGGCGAATCCGCCGTGCCAGCGGCGCTCGGCGTGCACCTCGAAGGCGCTTCGTTCTCGCAGGAAAACGTCGATCGCTACGCGCGTGAAGGCTGGTTCGGCGCGAGCAGCCTCGTGCCGTTCGAAAGCATCGGCTGCGAGCCCGTCAGCGCGTTCTCGGCGCGCGATTACGCGCGCATGGGCATGACGGTGCGCCCGCGCGAGGACGAGCTCCGCTACAGCTACGATCCGGACGCGCACACGCTGCGCGCCGACATCGTGTCGACCGCAGCCCCGTTCTCGACGGTCTCGGTGCATCTGGAAATGTCAGCGTTCGAGCCGTCGGCATGGCTCGGCGACGCACGAGCGGCGAAGGCGCAACGCATCGATCAGCTCTCGCTGACCTATCTCGACGGCGGTTATCTCGCCAGGCGCAACCGTTTCTGCGCGCAGCTCACCGGCACCGACGCCGCAGGCTATGCGGCGCGGCATCTCGCTGCCGTCGAGGCTTTCCTGCGCGCGCACGGCATCACGCCGGGCGAGGACGTCTCGGCGCTCTACCGCAAGCTCGTCGCCGAAGGCGGCAGCGCCGAGATCTCGAGCCTGCCGGATGCCGAATTCGTGCCGGCGGATTTCGCCGCGTACACGCCCGACGATCTGCTGCGCAAGCTCAACGTCACCTTGCGCCGCAATACCGCGCCGCCGATCTTGCTGCGGCTTGCATTCACGACGCCGTCGGAGTCTCCGATGCCGACGCTCGACGACACCGCAATCGCGAGCGAGGCGCCGGCTCAGGCCCAGCCCCCGGCCGAACCCGAATCCCTGGAATCGGCCGTAGCGGTCGAGGCGCCCGCGCCACCTCCGATGACAGCCCACGAACCGGCGCGGAACGATGGGGTGCCGCTGCTCTCGGTCGCGAACGCCGCACCGCTGCCGCCCGAGAAGCCCGCCATCGAAGGCGAAGCGCCGCGCATCGAAGTACCTGCCGCCGAGAGCGAAGTCCTCGAGGTCGCCGGAGCCGCGCCGGAACCCGCGCCGACGCTGCCCTGGCACGCGCATCCGTCGGTGGACCCCCGCAACACGAACGAAGCGATACCCCCCAGCGCCCCGCCGCCGCCGCCAGGTTCCACCGCAGCCCTGGTGTGGGGCGCGCCGACGATCGAGCGGCTGCCCGAAAAGCCCGCGGCTGCGCCGAAGTACGTCACCGTCTCGCCCACCTCGCTCGGCGCACATGTCGGCGCGCGCGTGCGGCTCTTGACGGCCGGCGGCAAAACCGTCGAGGGCCGGCTGCGCAGGCTCGACGGCAACGACGTCGTCCTGCTCGTCGTCCGTGACGGCGGCAGCGCGGAAATGCGCCTGCCCCGCGCGGGCATCCGTGGCGCCGAGGTGCGGCGGGCAGGCGCACGCTGAGCGGCTCCGTAACGCGCTCGACGGTGAGGGCCTGTATTCGGCCGCCGGTGCGCTTATCTTTGGGGTGAAGCGCCGGCTCCCCGGAGGCCGCTCGGGAGGCCGGGCCGTGCGACGCTCGGCGCCCTCCATCCGTCTCAAGGTGCGACGTGACGAGCCAAACTGCCCTACGTTCGAGGTCTGGATTCGGCCAGGAGCTCGACCGCATCACTCTCGAGCGCGCGCGACGCGGCGACATGGACGCGTGCGCCGCGATCTACCGGCGGTTCGGCACGGCCTGTTACAACCTGGCGCTGCGAATCCTCGGGGATCGCGCAGCGGCCGAGGATGTGGTCCAGGAGGTGTTTCTGAAGATGATGAACACGCTGCCCGGCTTCCGTGGCGATGCGCCGTTCGGCGTCTGGCTCAAGCGCCTGACGGCGAACGCGACGATCGACGCCCTGCGCGCCGGCCAGCGCTTCGTCGACGACGACCCCGAAGCGCTGTTCGCCTCGATGGCGAGCCGCTCGGCCGACGCCGACGCACGCGTGGATGCGTGGTCTCTGCTGATGCGCCTGCCGCCGCGCGCACGTGCGGTGCTGGTGCTGCACGAGCTCGAAGGCTACACGCACAAGGAATTGTCGGAGCTGTTCGGGCAGAGCGAGAGCTATTCGAAATCGATCTTGGCGCGCGCGCTGAAGAAGCTCGGCGACGCCGGCGAACCGGTGAAGGACGAGGGAGGACTCGCAGCATGCGCGGGCAGCCTTTGAACAACGACGCGGTGGTGCATCCGGTGCTCGCCGAGCTGCCGGTGTTCACGCCGGACCCGGATCTCTGGCCGCGCATCGCTGCGGCGCACGCGAAGGCACAGGCCTGGCGGCGAACCTGGCGCTGGCCGGCCGCCGCGACCGCGGCGGCGGCCGTCATCGCAGCGATCCTCATCGCCGTACCGCACGCGCCTGCCGACCGTGGGCTCGCCGAAGGCCAGCGCGAATCGCAGACGCTCGAGCGCGAATGGCAATCGATCGCGCCGACGGCGGCGCGGCCGGCGGCTGACCTGGCACGGCTGCACGTGATCGATTCGGCGCTGCAGGCCGCGTACGACCGCGGCGCCCGGCCCGACGAGCTGCAGCCCTTGTGGAAGCAGCGCAACGAGGCGCTGCGCGGATTGATCCTGAGCGCGCGTGCCGAAGCGGTCACCCGCATCTGACGACGCGGACCCGGAACTTGGTTTTTGCCTACGATGAGGTGTTGGAGATGGACATGAAGAATCGGAATCCCTGGCGCCGCAGGACGCTCGCCGCCGTCGTGGCGGGTCTCGCCGCTGCGGCAGGCACGACACAGGCGGCCGACGAGCAGGTGCTGACCGCGGCCTCGGCCGCGGCCATACACGGCAGCGCCGGCGCCGGGCTCACGGTGGAGCAGCGCCTGCGCGAGGAGCTGCGTGTCGTCGTGATGGACCTGATCCAGAGCGGTGCGTTCGGTGACACGGCCCCGCAGCAGATCGCGCTCGACATCGACGCGCCTTCGCAGAAAGTCAGCAACCTCGGCCTGCTCGTCGACAGCAAGGACGGCGGTGCCGAGGGCCTGCGTGTGCTCGCGGTGACGCCGGGCGGCAACGCCGAGCGCATGGGACTGCGCGCCGGCGACACGCTGCTCGCGCTGAACGGCACGTCGCTCGCCTCGCCCGACGCCGCAGCGACGCTGCGCAGGACCGTCGACGCAATGCCCGACGGCGGGCGCCTCGATTTCAGCGTGCGGCGCGACGGCCGGGTGCAGACGATCGGCGGCGCCGCGTCGAGCGTGGTCCTGCCGGCGATGCATCTCAGCATCGGCAACGGCACGGCGCTCGCGAGCGCGGAGGGCTCGCCGGGGCAGGGCGGCTCCTATGGCAACACCGCGCCGGCCAGCGAAGGCTGCGGTCGCATCAGCGACTTCGATGTCGCGCCGAGCGGCCAGCGCCTGCACCGCGCGACCATCATCAGCATCGACAACGTGACGCCGGGTCCGCATGGCGCCAAGGCCTATCGCGTCAGCGCTGGCACGCATGTGCTGAAGATAGGCGAGCAGATCCCGAGCCGCTATTTCTCGTTCAACGACCGCCAGCGCAACGCGCAGATCGGCGGCGGCTACAAGACGCTGACCATCGACGTCGCGCCGGACACGACCTACTTCGTCGCCGCGCGCCTCAACGAGGATCAGCGCGACAATCCGGCCCACGGAGCGTACTGGGATCCGGTGGTCTGGAAGCAGGTCAGCGAGAGCTGTCGCTGATCGCGACGGCGTGACCGCTGAGCCGGTCACGCCGTCTGGAGCGCGTGCGCGCTAAGCTCCGCGCATGCGAGCCATTTCCATGCGCCGCTTCGGACTGGCGATCGCGACGGCGCTTTCGATCGGAATTCCGCTGCTTGCCGCCGCGGCCGAACTGCCCGAGAACTTTCGCGAGACGATCGAGCAGGGTATCGCGAACGGCCGCTACCAGAGCATCGCCGTTGCGCTCGTCGAGCGCAACGACAGCGGGTTCTGGCGGTTCGGCGAGATCGACCCCGGCGGCGCGAAGCCGACCGACGCCGACGCGTACGAGATCGGCTCGACGACGCGCAGCTTCACGGGGCTCCTGCTCGCCAAGGCGCTGATCGCCGGCAAGCTGCGGCTGGACGAGCCGCTCGCCAGGATCTTCTCCGACGTGCGCATCGCCGACCGCCGGCTCGCGGCGGCGACGCTGGAACAGCTCGCCACCCATCGCGCCGGGCTGCCGTCCGTGCCGCCGAACCTCTTTCCGCGCGATATCGAAAATCCCTATGTCGGCTACGACGCCGCGGCGCTCCGCGCCTATCTCGCGCATGCCCAGCTCGAAGCCGATATCGGCAGGTACCACTATTCCGATCTTGGCGTCGCGCTGCTCGGCGATGCGCTCGCGCGCGCCTATGGCAAGGATTACCGCGAGCTGCTCGCGACCGAAGTGCTCGCTCCGCTCGCGCTGACGCAGAGCGGATTCGGCGCCGTGCCGCGGCTGATCGAGGGCTACCGCGACGGCCGGGCGGTGCCGCACTGGCAACATCAGGCGCTGTCGGCGGCTTCGGGGCTGCGCGCGACGCTGTCCGACCTGACCAAATTCGCCACGGCGCAGCTCCGTCCCGACACGAGCGCGCTGCGCGCCGCGATCCTGCTGGCGCGCCAGCCGCGCGCGGCGGCCGGACGCGGCGAGACCGCGCTGGGTTGGCAGATCGTGCCGGTCGTGTCGGACGGTCAGACCTGGCCTCTGCTCTGGCAGGCCGGCATGACCGGCGGTTTCGCGAGCTTCGTCGGGCTGCGCACCGACCGTCAGCGCGCCGTCGTGCTGCTCGGCAATGCGGGCATCGACCTGAGCGCGCTCGGGCTCACGCTGCTCGCCGAACAGCCAGCGCCGCCGCCACCTCCGAAACTGCTGCCGCTGGCCGCGCCGGCGACGCTCGCCTACGAGGGCTTGTATCGCTTCGATGCGGGCGGCGATCTCGTCGTGCGCGCTGCAGCCGACGGGCTCGTCGCCCAGCTCGGCGGTGCGCTGCCGCAGCCGCTGCTGGCCTATGACGAGGACGCATTCGAGATCGCGGGGGAGAATTCCCAGCTGACGTTCGAGCGGCGCGACACGAAAGTCGCCGGCGCGGTCCTGCACCGCAACGGCGTGCATCTGCACGCCGAGCGTTTGAGCGAAGGCGCGCCGGCGCTGAAGCGGAATTCGGTCGCGTCGAACCCCGATGACCTCGCCGTCTACGCGGGCGACTATGCGCTGTCGCCGTCCCTGCGCGCACGCATCGTCGTCGCGCCGCCCGGCCTGCGCGCGCAGCTCACCGGAACGGCGGCCGTTTATGTGCAGGCCTGTGCCGCCGATCGCTTCTGCGATGCCGACGGCACGATCGAGATCGCTTTCACGCGCGAAGGCAAGGGCGCCACCGCGCTCGACTGGCGCCAGGGCGTATTCGAAGCTCGGGCGGAGCGCGACGACTGGTAGCGCGCGCACCGCGGCTTGAGCGGCTCTTGCTTTTCGCGATTCACGATGTTCGCATGAACGCATGACGGCGCTGAGCGTCAACGTCAACAAGATCGCCGTGCTGCGCAATTCGCGCGGCGGCAGCGAGCCCGATCCCGTGGATGCGGCCCGCGCGGCGCTCGCGGCCGGCGCGCACGGCATCACCGTGCATCCGCGCCCGGACCAGCGCCACATCCGCGTCGAGGACGTGCCGCGGATCGCGGCGGTGCTCGACAGCGCCGAATACAACATCGAGGGCAATCCGTTCGCGCCACCGCGCGGCACGTATCCCGGCCTCGTCGAGATCGCGCGCGGCGTGCGGCCGGCACAGGTGACGCTGGTGCCGGACAGCGATGCGCAGATTACATCCGATCACGGCTTCGACATGCGGCGCGACGCGGCACGCCTCGCGCCGCTGGTGCGCGCGTTCAAGGACATAGGCGCGCGCGTCAGCCTCTTCATGGATGCCGGTGCCGAAGACGTCGAGCGCGTGGCCGAGATCGGCGCCGACCGGATCGAGATCTATACCGGCCCGTATGCGCAGGCGTTCGCCCGGGGCGACGCCGCGCGCGAGCTGGAGGCTTGCGTGCACACGGCCGAACGCGCGCGCGCGTGCGGGCTCGGCGTCAACGCCGGTCACGACCTCAGCCAGCGGAATCTCCGCGCCCTGAAGGAAACGATACCGTTTCTCGCCGAAGTCTCGATCGGGCACGCGCTGATCGCCGAGTCGCTTTACGACGGGCTTGCGACGACGATCCGCAATTACCTCGCGATCCTCCGCGGGTAGATCGCTGCTTCGTCTCCTGAGCGTTCTTACGGTACACGCAAAGCGGCCGAATGAATCACGCGCACTGAAACGAAAACGGCGCTGCATGTGCAGCGCCGTTCCGGTGTATCGCTTGAACGGTGACGGTTACTGCGCGGCGCCCGCCGAGGTCGTGATGAAGCCGATCTTGACCATGCCGGCCGCCTTTGCGTTGGCCATGACGGTCGCGATCAGCTGATACCTCGTTTCCTTGTCGGCGCGGATCTGCAGCTCGGGCTGCGGATTCTTCTGTGCGGCGACGCGGAGCTGGGCCTGCAGCATCGCTTCGGTGACCAGCTCGTCGTTCCAGAAGATCTCGCCGGATTCCTTGACCGCGAGATCGATCGGCTCCGGCGGATTCGTCTCCTGCACGTTGGGATTGGCCTGCGGCAGGTCGATGCGGATCTTGTGCGACATCAGCGGCGCCGTGATCATGAAGATGATCAGCAGCACCAGCATCACGTCGACGAGCGGCGTGACGTTGATTTCCGCCATCGGGCCGCCGCCCGAGTTGCTGGTGAATGCCATGGCTTACTTCCTCGCGGCAGAGGGCGCCACACCGGCTTCGACGCGCGAGCCTGTCGCGAAGAAATCGTGCAGGTCGTGTGCGAACTCGTCGAACTTCGCATACGTCAGACGGTTCTGGCGCACGTAGAAGTTGTACGCGAGCACCGCCGGGATGGCGACGAAGAGACCGAACGCGGTCATGATCAGCGCCTCGCCGACCGGACCCGCCACCGCTTCCATCGACGCGTTGCCGGAAGCCGCGATGCGGATCAGCGCGTGGTAGATGCCCCACACGGTACCGAGCAGGCCGACGAACGGCGCGGACGATCCGACCGTGGCGAGCAGCGTGAGGCCGCCTTCGAGGCGCATGCTCTCGCGAGCGACGGCCTGGCGCAGCGCGCGATCGATGAACTCGGAGCGGTTCAGCGCCTCGACGAGGCGGCTGCCCTCATGGCGCTGGTGGTGCGCGGCGGCCGAAGCGCAATCGAGCGCGATCTTCGAGAACGGCTCGCCCTTGGGCTGGTCTTCCATGAAGCGCACGGCGTCCTGCGCGGACGGCGTGTCCCAGAACGTGTGGATCACGCGCTCCATGCGCGCACGGATCATCGTGTTGCGCAGGAAGTTCGCGACGATGAAGAACCACGACGCGATCGACATGATGCAGAGGACGACGAACACGATCCACCCGAGAAAATCGAAGTTGTGGATCAGATGGTCGAAGCCCATCTGGCTGAGCGCTTCCGCGCTATTGCCCCCACCAGCACCCGGCGGAGGGGGAACGGTGCCCGGCTGTGCCGGCTGGGCCTGAGAGGGATCTTGCTGCATGGCGCTACCTGTCGGTTACTGTTCGGACAAATTGAAATCGATCGGAACCAAGGCATAGCCCTGAGCGGGCCTGCCACCCTTCATGCCTGGATTGAAGATCCAGGTTTTCACGGCCGTGATCGCGGCCTGATCGAGGAGACGAGATCCGCTCGATTTCTCGACCGTGATTTCCTGCGGCGTACCGTCGACTCCGACCAGCACCTTCAGGATCACCTTGCCCTGCTGATGCTGACGAATCGCCTGTGGCGGATACTTCGGCGGCCGGAGCTTACGGTAACTGATGTTTTCGCTCGGCGCGATGTCGGCCGGTGGCGCGGGCGGAGCCGGCGGCGCGGGCGGCGGCGCAGGCACGGCCATCGGCGACGGCTCTTCGGTGACGACGGGCGGCGGCTCCGGCGGGGGCGGAGTCGGCGGCGGCTTGACCTTTTCGATCACCTTCGGCGGCGGCTTCTTCGGCGGCTCCGGCGGCGGCGGCGGTGGGGGCGGTGGGGGCGGCGGCGGTTCGATGAACTCCACCATCACCTTCTTGTCTTGGTTCTTGTCCTTCGGCGGCGGCGGCGCGACCGGCGCCAGCAGCATGGCGAATGCAAAGGCATGCAACGCGAACGCGAAGGACAGGGCGGTGACGCGACGCCAACTGAACGAATCACCGCCGGATTGGTAGGTATCTGCCATCAACGTTGACCAACAGGATTGTGACCGTATTGCGGCGCGTCCGCGTCGGCGTGCCGGATTGAAACCCCGGACGGACGCCGGAGGGCCGGGCACGGTACAACAGCCGGCACCCCTACTACAAGTGTTCGCGCGGCTTCCGTCCCGAAGCTTTGCGTTTCGTAAACGTCCTCGCTGCTCAGCCCGATTTCGGCTTCTTTGACGCGCGCTTGATCTTCACGCCGCCCTTGGCAGCCTTGAGCCGCTGCTCGGCCATCGTCTTGGTGCTCGGATAGCCAGACGCCTTCTGCCAGTCGGCCGTCGCAGCGGCCGTCTGGTTGAGATCGTTCTCCGCATCGCCGCGCAGGAGATAGGCTTCGCCTTCCTGCCTGAGGCCGCCCTTCGAGATCGCGCGCGTGAGCGCCTCGGCCGCATCCTTCGAGCGGTCGGAATAGAAGAGAAGGTAGCCGAGCTGGTAGTCGATGTTGCCGTCCTTCGCCTCGGGCGAAGCTTTCGAGTACGCCTCGATCGCGCAGGCGTCGTCCTCGCCCTGCGTGCAGACGTCACCCTGCAGCTTGTACACCTCGAACGACGGCTTCAGGATGCCCTTGTCGAGGCCTTCCTTGAGCGTCGCCGACGCTTCCTTGTACTTGTCCGCGGCGGCGTAGAGCTTGGCGAGCTGCATGTAGTCGTCACTGGTCGTGATGAGGCCCTGACTCTTGGCCCTGGCGAGCACGTCGAGTGCCTGCTGCGGCTTGTCCGCCTGAATGTAGATCGTGGCGAGCTGGTTGAGGAGCTTCTTGTCGGTCGGGTTCTTCTGCAGCTGCTGCTGGACGAGCGCCGCCGCCTGGTCGTACTGATCGAGCTCGAAGTAGCTCGCCATCAGGATCTGCGACCAGCTGTCCGGCGGGTTGTCATTCATCGACATCGCCTTCTTCATCGTGTCGATGGCTTCCTGGAACTTGTCGGTGCGGTAGTACGCGTTCGCCTTCAGCGCGAGCTCGTCGCCGGTCGGCGCACCGGTCAGCTTCTCCCACTGATCGAGCGTCGCCAGCGCTTCGGCGTACTGTTCGTCCTGCACCTGCAGCTGCGCGATCTGGTAGATCGTCTGGAACTGCGCGTCGTTCGGCAGCGCGTCCATCTCGACCGCCTTCTTGTATTCGGCGATCGCGTCGGCACTCTTGTCCTGCTCGTAGTAGATCTGCGCCAGCAGCGTGTGCGCGAAGGCCTGCGCGTACTTGCTCGACCGCTCGCTCGCGATGACCTTCTGCACGATGGGCTGTGCTGCGTCGTTCTTGCCGTCGTTGATGAGATCGGCCGCCTTGTTGAGGTCGCGCTGATCGCCCGACGACATCTCGAGCTTGGGCTCCTTGCGCGTCGCGTTCGGGTACTTGTTCTCGTCCTTCTTGGAGCGCGACGACTTGTCCTTGCCCTTCGAGTCCGTGGACGTGTAGCTGCCGCCGCCCATGCCCTGCGCGAACGCGCCTGCCGAAAGCACGAGGGCCAGCGCGCAGACCGCCGCCCGGACGAAACTCGGAAACTTCATGGTGACACCTCGAATGGAAAGTACGAGGACCGTCCTACTTGCCCGATGCGGACGACGGCCGCAGAAGGGAGAGGTTAACGCCGTGGCTGCGACCAGCACAAGCTCAACGAATATTGAACATGTTGCGATGCAACGGAGCGGCGATCTAGCCGCCGCGCCCTGCAGCGCAGCGGCGCGGCCCGGCTCTGGTGCACGTATTACACTAAATTACAACTACACAATTTTTGTCGTGACGTCAGACGTCGAGGTTGCTGACGCGCAGCGCGTTCTGCTCGATGAACTCGCGCCGCGGCTCGACGACGTCGCCCATCAGCGTCGAGAAGATCTGGTCGGCCGCGACAGCGTCCTCGATGCTGACCTGGAGCAGGCGCCGCGTGTCCGGATTGACGGTCGTTTCCCAGAGCTGCTCGGGATTCATCTCGCCGAGGCCCTTGAAGCGCGAGATCGTGCGACCGCGCTTGGTTTCCTCCATGAGCCACGTGTACGCCTGCGCGAAGCTCGCGACGCTCTGGTTCTTGCCGCCGCGCCTCACCTGCGCGCCGGGCAGGACGAGGCCCGCGAGCTGCGCCGCGCAATCGGCGATCGGCTTGAAATCGACGCTCGCGAAGAAGCTCGACGGCAGCACGTGCGTCTGCTTGAGGCCGTGCTGCTCGCGCTCGACCACGAGCGCAGGCCCGTGCTCGGCACTGGCCGGCTGGATGCGCACCGTGTAGCGCGGACGGCCCAGACCCGCCGACGCGAGCGCGCCCTGCAGGCGCGCCGCCCACGCCTGCGTCGCCTGCGCATCGTTCCATCCGTCCGTCGCGGGCGGCGGCACGTCGAGCATGGCGCGCAGCACGGCGTCGTCGAAGCGTGCGCCGAGACGGCCGATCTGGTCGAGCGCCGCCTGGTAGCCTTGCATCAGTTTCTCGAGCCCCGCTCCCGTCACCGGCGGCGCATCGGGGTTGTAGACCAGCTCGGCGCCATCGACCGCATTCGAAATCAGGTACGCGTTGAGCGCCGTGTCATCCTTGAGGTAGACCTCCTGCTTGCCCTGCTTGAGCTTGTACAGCGGCGGCAGGCCGATGTAGACGTGGCCCCGCTCGATCAGCTCGGGCATCTGCCGATAGAAGAACGTCAGCAACAGCGTGCGGATGTGCGAGCCGTCGACATCCGCATCGGTCATGATGATGATGCGGTGGTAGCGCAGCTTCTCGATGTTGAACTCGTCCTTGCCGATGCCGGTGCCGAGCGCGGTGATCAGCGTCCCGACTTCGGCCGAGCTCAGCATGCGATCAAAACGCGCGCGCTCGACGTTGAGAATCTTGCCGCGCAGCGGCAGGACGGCCTGGTTGCGGCGGTTCCTGCCCTGCTTGGCCGAGCCGCCGGCGGAATCGCCCTCGACGATGAAAAGCTCGCTCTGCGCGGGGTCCTTCTCCTGGCAGTCGGCGAGCTTGCCCGGCAGGCCCGCGATGTCAAGCGCGCCCTTCCGGCGCGTCATCTCGCGGGCCTTGCGTGCCGCTTCGCGCGCGCGCGCAGCCTCGACGACCTTCGCCGCGATCGCACGCGCCTCGACTGGATTCTCGAGCAGGAACTCCTCGAGCTTCTGATTGACGATCGACTCGACGATGCCCTTGACTTCGCTGGAGACGAGCTTGTCCTTCGTCTGCGACGAGAACTTGGGATCGGGCACTTTGACCGAGAGCACGGCGATGAGGCCCTCGCGCATGTCGTCGCCTGACAACGCGACCTTCGCGGTCTTCTGAATGCCCGCCGCCTCGATGTAGTTCGAGAGCGTGCGCGTCAGCGCGGCGCGAAAACCGGCGAGGTGCGTGCCGCCGTCCTTCTGCGGGATGTTGTTCGTGAAGCAGAAGGTCGTTTCCTGATACGCGTCGGTCCACTGCATCGCGACATCGACCGTGGTGCCCTCGTTCTGCGCCGAAAACGTTATAACCTTTTGATGCAGCGGGGTTTTTAGCTGCGCCAGGTGCTCGACGAAGGAGCGGATGCCGCCCTCGTACTGGAACACGTCGCGCTTGTCGGTGCGCTCGTCGAAAAGCTCGATCTTGACGCCGGAATTGAGGAACGACAGCTCTCGCAGGCGCTTGGCAAGGATGTCGTAGTGGAACTCGGTGTTCGTGAAGATCGTCGGGCTCGGATGGAAGCGCACCGTCGTGCCGCGACGGTTCGAGGGACCGACGATCTTGAGCGGATACTGCGGCTCGCCGAGGCGGTATTCCTGGCGATGCTCGTGGCCGTCGCGGTAGATCGTGAGGATGAGGTGATCCGACAGCGCGTTGACCACGGAGACGCCGACGCCATGCAGGCCGCCGGAAACCTTGTAACTGTTGTCGTCGAACTTGCCGCCTGCGTGCAGCACGGTCATCACGACTTCAGCCGCGGAGCGCCCTTCCTCGGGCTGGATGTCAACCGGAATCCCGCGCCCGTTGTCGACGACGCTGACCGAGCCGTCGGCGTGAATGGTGACTTCGATGTGGTCGCAATAGCCCGCCAGCGCTTCGTCGACGGAGTTGTCGACGACCTCGAAAACCATGTGGTGGAGGCCGGTGCCGTCATCGGTATCGCCGATGTACATCCCGGGCCGCTTGCGCACGGCCTCGAGGCCTTTCAACACTTTGATTTTACTGGAATCGTATTGATCGTTCATGAGTTTCCGAGTGCGCGGGGCGAGCCGCCGCGCGGGGCAGTCGGGACGGCGTTTGGCGAACACGACATTATAGCAGTCTGACGACCCGGCCTGGTTCCACGTGGAACGTTGCCGCCCGCTGCGATGTCGCCGCGAGGGCAGGCGGTTCGTGAGTGCCGGTGACGAGGATCTGCGCGTCGACGGCTCCCAGCGCCCGCACGAGCTGTTCCTGGTGGGCGATGTCGAGCTCGGACGCGAGATCATCGATGCAGACGATCGGCCACTCGCCCTGCTCCGCCGCGAAGACTTTCGCCTGGCTCAGAATGCAGCCGAGCGCGCAGAGCTTCTCCTGACCGCGCGACAGGTGCTCGCGCCGCGGCGCTCCCTCGAACGCGATGGACCAGTCGGTCCGGTGTGGGCCCCGCATCGTGAAGCCGCGACGCCGATCGTCCTCGCGACCCAGCGCAAGCTGCTCCAAGGCCTCGGCCTCGCTGGACCAGGCCGAATCCAGCCGGAACTCCGCAGCCCCGAGCTCCCCGAGCAGGTCGCGCAGGGTCGTCGACACGACGGGGCCGAGCCGAGCTGCGCAGCGCCGGCGGAGCTCCGCAAGCTCTGCCCCGCTTCGCGCCAGCTCCAGGTCCCAGGGCTCAAGCTCCGCCGAGCTGCCACCGGCACGAAGCAGCGCATTCCGCTGCCGCAGCGCACGCTGGAACGCACGCCAGACACGCAAGAAAGTATGTTCCACGTGGAACACACCCCAGTCGAGGAAGCGTCGGCGCCCGTCGGCGGGACCAGAAATGAGCTCGTGCGAGCCCGGCTCGAAGCACGCGACGGCCACACGACGCAGCAGCTCGGTGAGGATGACCGGCTCGCCGCCGATGCGAGCCTCGAAGCCGCCCGACTCGCGTGCGAGCCCAACGCCCAAGGCCGAGCCGCCGGCATATTCAACAGTGCCGTAGACGCTGTACCGGTCCTCGCCCCTCCGCACGAGCGCGTCTTTCGCCCCTGCGCGGAACGAGCGCGCGTGCGAAAGCAGATAGGCGGCTTCGAGCAGAGTCGTCTTGCCGGCGCCGTTGGGACCGAGGAAGAGGTTCCACCCGCGCTCGAGCCCGAGGTCCAGGGCGGCAAACGCGCGGAGATTTTCCAGCCGGACGCGACGGAGCCGCACGCGCGACAACGATTCGATGCGGCGGGGCGCCGCGCCCGCCTAGAGCCTGAGCGGCATGATGACGTGCCGCGTCTCGTCGGTATCCGGCCGGCGTACCAGGCAGCTGGATTGCCCGTCGCGCAGGCAGAGCAGCACCTCATCGCCCGTGACCGCGCCGAGCGCGTCCAGGAGATAGTTGACGTTGAAGCCGACGCTGAGCTCGGACACGCCGGTTTTCGCCTCGACCTCCTCGACGGCTTCCTCCTGCTCGGGATTGTGCGCGACGATGCGCAGGCGATTCGGCCCGACTTCGAGCTTCACGCCGCGGTACTTCTCGTTCGACAGAATGGCAGCGCGCTGCAGCGCCGCGCGCAGCTCGTCGCGGTTCGCCCGCACTTCCTTGTCGGCACCGATCGGCACGACGGCTTCGTAGTCGGGAAACCGGCCGTCGATCAGCTTCGAGGTGAAGGTCACGCCGCCGCGTCGCACGCGCAGGTGATTTCGGCCGAACTCGAGCTCGACCGTGCCTTCTCCGGATTCAAAGAGGCCCTGCAACTCGAGCACGCCCTTGCGCGGCACGATGATCTGCCGGTTCGCGGAACTGCGGGTTTCCAGTTTCGTCTCTGCCAGCGCAAGGCGATGCCCATCGGTCGCGACGCAGCGCAGCGACGTCTCGCGCAGATCCAACAGCATGCCATTCAGGTAATAGCGCACGTCCTGGTGCGCCATCGCGAAGCTCGTGCGTTCCATCAGCGATTTCAACGTGGCTTCCGGCAGCGACACGCGCTCGACGAGCTCGATGTTCTCGATGACGGGAAACTCGGTCGCCGGCAAGGTCGCAAGCGTGAAGCGGCTGCGGCCGGCGCTCACCACCGCGCGCTCACCGGACTGGTCGAACTTGATCACCACACCGTCCGGCAGGGCCCGGCAGATGTCGAACAGCTTGCGCGCCGGCACGGTGATTTCGCCGGGATCGAGATCCTCGGCCTCGGTGCGCGCCACCATCTCGACCTCGAGATCCGTGCCGGTCAGCGACACGCCACCCGCGTCGACATTCACCAGCAGGTTCGCCAGCACCGGCAGCGTCTGCCGCCGCTCGACGACACCGACGACTTGCTGCAAACGCCTCAGGAGAGCTTCACGTTGGATGCTGAATCGCATGTCGCGCTGGTCCTTTCGCTGGTTGTTTCGAGCGAAGCGATGTTGTGACTATAGAGCGTGTGGATGGCTTGCAATAAACCGGATTTATATTGTTTTTCAATAGTTTGCAGCGCGAGAAACGGTTTGACAAACGGCCTCCTCGCCTGTGGATCGATTGTGGATGATTTTCCCCTCGCAAAGATGTCCACAGCTTCCCCACAAGCCTACTCCGTCAGCACGCGCACCAGCTTTTCCCAGTCCTGACGCAGCTTGCCGTCGGTTTCCCTGAGGTCGCGCACCGTGCGGCACGCGTGCAGCACCGTCGTATGGTCGCGGCCTCCGAACGCGTCGCCGATCTCCGGCAGGCTGTGCTCGGTCAGTTCCTTGGCGAGGCTCATCGCCATCTGCCGCGGCCGTGCGACCGAGCGGCTGCGCTTCTTCGACAACAGGTCCGACAGCCGCAGCTGGTAGTAGTCTGCCACGGTCTTCTGGATGTTAGGGATCGTGATCGCCTGCGCGTGCACGGTCAGCAGATCCCGCAGCGTCTCCTGCGCGAATTCCGGCCCGATGCGGCGCCCTTCGAAGTTCGCGCGCGCGACCAGCGTGTTGAGCGCGCCTTCGAGATCGCGCACGTTCGAGCGCATGCGCTTGGCCATCAGCACGGCGACTTCCTCAGGCAGATCGACGCCCTTAGCCTGCGCCTTGGCCAGCACGATCGCCGCGCGCGTCTCGAAGTCGGGCGGCTCGATCGCGACGCTGAGGCCCCAGCCGAGGCGCGACTTGAGCCGGGGCTCGAGGTTCTCGACTTCCTTCGGGTAACGGTCGCAGGTCAGGATGATCTGCTGCTTGCCTTCGATCAGCGCGTTGAACGTGTGGAAGAACTCTTCCTGCGTGGTGTTCTTGCCGGCGAAGAACTGGATGTCGTCGATCAGGAGCGCATCGACCGAGCGGAAGCGCCGCTTGAAATCGTCCATGTCCTTCTGCTGCAGCGCCCTGACCATGCCGCTGACGAATTGCTCGGAGCGCAGATACAGCACGTTGACGTCCGGCTTGTGCGCGCGCATGAGATTTCCTGCCGCGTGCATCAGATGCGTCTTGCCGAGCCCGGTGCCGCCGTAGAGCAGCAGCGGGTTGTACGCGCGCCCCGGGTTCTGCGCGACCTGCATCGCGGCGGCCTTGCCGAGCTGGTTCGATTTACCCTCGACGAAGCTCTCGAAGGTGTAGTGCGGATCGAGGTTCGCCTCGGGCACGCGCCGCTCGCCGGACTTCGCGCTCCGCGCGTTGCGCTCGCCGGTTCGTTCGGCGCCGTTCGTCGCCGCGCCGACCTGCAGCTGCACCGGCACGCCGTGCCCGGCGAGATGCTCGAGCACGTGCTTGATCTGTTGCAGGTAGCTGTCGCGCACGATCTCCAGCGTGTACGCGTTCGGCGCCCACAAGGTCAGCCCGGCATCGCTCTCGCGTGCCTGCAGCGGAGCGAGGTAGGTGTGCACGTCTTCGGCGCTGAACTCTGCTTCCAGACGCGCCAGGCAGCGTCGCCACAAATCGTTCATGACATCCAGTTGCTTCTCGCGAGCGGCGGCCCGCCCGCAGTGTCCGAATTCCGGAGCCGACGCGCGCATCGCCGCGAGCATCGCGCGACGTCACGCATCGGCGGACAGAAGCGGGAGTCTAACCGTCACGGCCGGACCGGTGCCAGCGCTCCAGCTTGACACGCTGCAGCCGAGCCGCCTACCATCCGCGCCCTTTTTTCGTTTCCTTTCCGAGAGCTGCCGTCATGGCGACCAAGCGCACTTATCAACCGAGCAACTTGAAGCGCGTGCGCGATCACGGCTTCCGTGCGCGCATGAAGACCAAGGGCGGCCGCAAGGTGATCAACGCGCGTCGCGCGAAGGGTCGCAAGCGACTGGCCGTCTCGGTCTGACCGCTCGCCACGCCGTCATGGGCGGCGCTCGCTTCCCGCACGTCGCCCACATCGTCAAGCCTGCCGATTTCCTGCGCCTGCGCCGCACCGGGCAGCGCATAGGCACGCGCTTCTTCAACGCGCAGGCCGCGCGCAGCGAGGCGGGGCTGGCCCGGCTCGGCCTTGCCGTGTCGCGGCGCGTCTCGCCGGACGCGGTGCGCCGCAATCGCATCAAGCGCGTCGCGCGCGAAAGTTTTCGCAGGGTGCGCTCGGATCTCCCCCCCGTCGACATCCTGCTGATCGCGCGCGAGGCCGCCGACGCGCAGGACAATGCCGCGCTGCGAGCCGATCTCGACGCGCTCTGGCGCCGCGTGGCCGCATTGAACGACAGCCGCCGCCCCGGCACAATGCGCGCCTGATTTTCTGCGCCTTCCGAGCGGCCGCGCACGCCGCACCGACCCCGAGCACCGACACGGCCCCGATGCGGACGTCGTCGCGCTCGCGTGAATCACGATCGCCATGACGAGTCCCCGCAACCTGCTCCTGATCGCTCTCTTGTTCCTGGGCTATCTGCTCTGGGCGCAATGGCAGGAAGATTACGGCCGCGCCGGCGCGCCGGCCGTGTCGGGGGCCCCGTCGTCGTCCCCGCCCGCGCCCGCGACGAACGCCGCAAGCACGCCCGAGATTCCGGTTGCGAGCCCTGCCGAGACTCCTGCCGCGACGCCCCCGGCACCCACGACGGCCGCGGACGGCGCGCCGCACGTCGTGGTGACCACCGATGTGCTGCGTGTTGAAATCGATACGCGCGGCGGCAACATCGTCGTCGCCGATCTGCTCGCTTATCCGCAGCAGCCGAAGGACGATGCGCATCCCGTGCGCCTTCTCGACGATTCGGCCGCACGCTATTTCGTCGCGCAGTCCGGCCTCGTCAGCGCCGCGGCGCCGGCGCCCGATCACACCGCGACGTACACGCCCGAGAAGACCGAGTACGCGCTTGCCGACGGCAGCGACATTATCGAGGTGCCGCTGACCTGGACCGACGCGTCCGGCCTCGCCGTGCGCAAAGTGTTCGTCTTCAGGCGCGCGAGCTACGTCATCGAGCAGCGCCAGGAAATCACGAACAAGTCGGACGCGCCGTGGAGCGGCAATGCCTACCGCCAGCTGCAGCGCGTGCCGCCGGTCATCGACACCAGCGGCATCAAGGCCTACAGCAACACCGAGCGATACAGCTTCGTCGGCGCCGCGTACTACAACGCCGATGACAAGTTCCAGAAGATAAAATTCGACAATTTCGAGAAAGAGCCGCTCGCCCGGAGCTTCGCCGGCGGCTGGGCGGCGATGCTGCAGCACTACTTCTTCGCGGCCTGGATCCCCGCCGCCGGCGAGACCGACCAGTACGCCACCGCGGTCAACAAGACCGCCGACGCGCCGCGCTACCTGATCCGCACGCTGTCGCCTGCGATCAGCGTCGCGCCCGGCGAGACGAAGACAGACAGCGCGCGGCTCTACGTGGGGCCGAAGCTGCAGTCGACGCTCGACCAGATCGCGCCGGGCCTCTCGCTGACGGTCGACTACGGCATCTTCACCGTGATCGCCGAGCCGCTGCACTGGATTCTCGCGCAGCTGCACAAGATCACCGGCAATTGGGGCTTTGCGATCATCCTGCTCGTCGTGCTGATCAAGCTCGCGTTCTTCAAGCTCTCCGAGGCGCAGTACCGCTCGATGGCGCGCATGCGCAAGATGCAGCCGCGCATCGAGGCGCTGAAGGAGCGCTACGGCGACGATCGCCAGAAGATGAACCAGGCGATGCTGGAGCTGTATCAGAAGGAAAAGATCAACCCGCTCGGCGGCTGCCTGCCGATGCTGGTGCAGATTCCGGTGTTTTTCGCGCTGTACTGGGTGCTGCTCGAAAGCGTGGAATTGCGCCAGGCACCGTTCGTCGGCTGGATCCAGAACCTTTCCGCGCCCGACCCGTACTTCGTGCTGCCGGTGCTGAACGGCCTCGCGATGATCGCGACGCAGTGGCTGACGCCTTCGGCCGGCATGGACCCGATGCAGGCGAAGATGATGAAAATCATGCCGGTCGCGTTCTCGGTGCTGTTTGCGTTCTTCCCGGCCGGCCTCGTCCTGTACTGGACCGTCAACGGCATCCTCTCGCTGGCGCAGCAGTGGATCATCACCCGGCGCATCGAGAGCGGCGAGAAAGCCAGGGCCTGACGATGACGACGCGCGACACCATCGCCGCCGTGGCCACACCGCCCGGCGCCGGTGGCGTCGGCGTCATCCGCGTTTCCGGCGAGCTTTCCCTCGCCATCGCCCAGCGGCTGCTGCGCCGCGATCCCGAGCCGCGCCACGCGTACTACTGTGCCTTCGCCGATGCCGCCGGCGCACCGATCGATCGCGGCCTGCTGCTCTACTTCAAGGCACCGCACTCCTACACCGGCGAAGACGTGCTCGAGCTGCACACGCACGGCAGCCCGGTCGTGCTGCGCCTCCTGCTCGCGCGGCTCGTCGAGCTCGGCGCACGGCATGCGCGGCCCGGCGAGTTCTCCGAGCGCGCGTTCCTCAACGGCAAGCTCGATCTCGCGCAGGCCGAAGCCGTCGCCGATCTGATCGCCAGCGGCTCGGAGTCGGCCGCACGCGCCGCGCTGCGCAGCCTCGACGGCGAGTTTTCCAGGCGCGTGCGCGCGCTCGCCGACGCCGTCGTGCGCCTGCGTGTCTGGATCGAGGCTGCGATCGATTTTCCGGAAGAGGAGATCGATTTCCTCTCGGCGCCGGAGCTTCGCGCCGACCTCTCCACGGTGCGCACCGACCTCGCCGCGCTGCTCGAAGGCGCGCACCGCGGCGTGCGGCTGGCCGAGGGCCTGCACGTGGTCATCGTCGGCGCTCCGAACGTGGGCAAGTCGAGCCTCATGAACGCGCTCGCAGCGAGCGAGCGCGCGATCGTCACGGAACTCCCCGGCACCACGCGCGATCTCTTGCGCGAGACGATCGACCTCGACGGCGTGACGCTGACCCTGATCGACACCGCGGGTCTCCGTGATTCCGCCGATCCCGTCGAGCGCGAGGGCATCCGCCGCGCGCGCGCCGAGCTCGCGCGCGCCGACGTCGCGCTGCTCGTCTGCGATGACGGCGAAGCGCCCGCCGATCCCGGACTCCTCGCCGGCGCACCATCGAGCGCGACGCACCTCGTCGTCCACAACAAGATCGATCGGGCGCAGCAGCCGCCGCGGCGCGAACGGCGCGGCGACGTCGTGCACCTGTGGCTGTCCGCTCGTACCGGGGCCGGCGTCGAGCTGCTGCACTCGGAGCTGCGCCGCCTTGCCGGCGCCGACGCCGGCGAAGGCACCTGCACTGCGCGCGCGCGTCACGTCGCCGCGCTCGAGCGCGCGCGCACGCACCTCGCTGCCGCGGAGTCCGCGCTGGTCGAGCGCAACGCCGGCGAGCTTGCCGCCGAGGAACTGCGCGAAGTCCAGCACGCGCTCGGCGAGATCACCGGAGAATTCAGCAGCGAAGACCTGCTCGGCGCCATCTTCGGCTCGTTCTGCATCGGGAAATAAGGCGGCGCGAATATGTCGCGCGGACGCCGGGCGGGAACAGGCGCTCGCTCCATGGAACCCGCAAACGAAAGCGCCGCCCGGTGCGGGCGGCGCTTTCGAAGCTCGACGGCGCAGGTCTGCGGCGCACGTCGTCAGGGCTCGAAACCGCTCGCGAAGATCGCGTCGGGCGCAGCGACGACATCGTGGATGCCGACCGAGTCGAGCTGAACCCACAGGCTGTTGTCGCCATCCATGACCTGCCAGGCCATTTTTTCGAACAGCTCCGGCCCGAACGTCCGGTTGATGTGGTTCAGATCGTCTGAGTCGAACAGGTTGCCGCCCGGATTGAACAGCTCGAACTCGAACGCCTGTCCCGAGGCCGTCGGCGTCGCGAAGAGATGGATGCCGTCCGACATCGGATAGTCGTTGGTGAGCATCGTCGACGGGCCGTCGGTCGTGGCGACCAATGTCTCGCTCGCGTCGCCCGCTTCGAGTCGGAACGTGTCGAGCCGGATCGGATAGCTCGTGGCGCGGCCGGGCTTGAGCTCGAAGCCATCGGGCGACAGCACGAACGACAGCGTGACCGGTGTGCCGACCGCGATGCCCGCGAACGGTCCGTCGACGAGATCGTTGTAGCCGACAGTTCCGTGCGCTTCGATGAGCGCATCGGTCGGCGCGTCGGAGTGCATGTCGATCACGAACGCGGCCATGAAGCCGCCGGCGTCGAGCCCCCAGCCGCCGAGCCAGATCACGCCGGACCGATAGCCGTCCTGCTGATCGTTCCAGCAGAACACGGTGCTGCCGTTGCGGCTGATGCCGTTCGCGCGCGCGAACGTGTCCGGCCGGGTCACCGGCAGGCGCGACATGCCGTCGCCGCCGTCCAGCGGAACGCGATCGGGTTCGCCGTCTCGTCGTACGCGAGGCCGACGGCGGTGCCATCGTCCGACACGCCGTAGGCGGAGCTCAGAAAGCCGTCGAGCTCGATGCCGCCGGGGTAGGGCCCGATGACCCGCGGGCCGACCACTGGCGCGTTGCTGTATGCGATGGCGGCGACTTCGTTGCCGTCGTCGTCGTGCACGGCGCCCGCGATCGGCTGCGCCCACGAATTCATGCCGAACGCGTCGAGGAAATCCGGGATGTCCTCGATCCCGGTGTCGGGAGCCCAACGCCAGGACAGCGCGCCGCTGAGTTTCGGCGCGCGCGAGTCGGAAATCGACCGCGCAGCCGGATCACCCGCGCGGCGGGGCGCGCACGCGGTCGAACGCCGGTCATCGAAGCCCGACGCCGGCTGCAGGACTCGGTCTCAGCCGTCGAAGCCGTCCGCGAAGATTGCGTCGGCCGTTTCGCTCCAGCGCAGGATCGTGCCGATGCCGCCCACCGCCGTTGCGGTGCCGTCGATCAGCGCAACGCCGGAGAGCTGGTTCGTCGTGCCGCTCGCCTCGTTCGTCCAGGTGCGCCCGCCGTCGCTGGTGCGCGAAATGATGCCGCCCTGGCCGACCACGATGCCGTGCTCGGCATCGGAGAACGAAACACCCCACAAGCCGTAGAACACGCCGTTCGTCACCGGTGTCCAGGTCGCGCCGCCGTCTTCCGTCAGCAGGATGCCGCCGCCGTTGCCGACGGCGACGCCGTGATCCGCGTCGGTGAACGCGACGGCGTTGAGCTGGTAAGGCGTGCCGTCCGACTGGTTGATCCAGGTCTTGCCGCCGTCGGTGGTGCGCAGGATGGCAGGCTCGGGCGGCACCGGGCCGCTCGCGTAGCCGACGATCGTGCCGGTGTCGGCGTCGGTGAACGAGACGCCGTGCAGGTTGCTGCCGACGCCGCTGTCCTGCGGCGTCCACGTCGCGCCGCCGTCCGTGGTGCGCAGGATCGTGCCCGAGAACCCGGCGATCGTGCCGATGTTCGCATCGACGAACGACACGCCCCAGAGAAGATTTGTCGTTCCGCTCTCCTGCGGCACCCAGGTTTCGCCGCCATCGCTGGTGCGCAGGATCGTGCCGTTCGCGCCGACCGCCGTGCCGGTGTCGGCGTCGGTGAACGTGACGCCCCAGAGGTTTTCGCTGGTTCCGCTGTCCTGAACCGTCCACGTCGCGCCGCCGTCTTCGGTGCGCACGATGGTGCCCAGCGTGCCGACGGCGGTGCCTGTGTTCGCGTCGACGAACGCGACTGCGTTGAGCTGCTCGTACGTCACGGCGCTCGTGATGGCGGTCCAGCCGTTGCCGCCGTCCGCCGTGCGCAGGATCGTGCCCAGCCCGCCGACGATCACGCCCGCGTCGCCGCCGAATGCCACGGACTTGAGCTGATTCGTCGTGCCGCTGTCCAGGACATTCCAGGTCTCGCCGCCGTCGATCGTGTGCAGGATCAGCCCGAAGTCGCCCACCGCCGTGCCGTGGCTCGCGTCGGTAAAGCGGACCGACATGATCTGCCCGGTGGTGCCGCTCGCCTGCGGTGTCCAGTTCTCGCCGCCGTCGACGGTGCGCAGGATCGTCCCGTCGGAACCGACGATGGTGCCGATCTGCGCGTCGCTGAAGTGAACACCGGTCAGCCAGCTCACGGATCCACTCGCCTGCGCCGTCCAGTGCGCGCCGCCGTCGGTGGTGCGGAGGATCGTGCCGTTGGCGCCGGCTGCGGTGCCGGTCAGCGTGTCGACGAAATGCACGGCATCGAGATCGTCGAGCGTGCCGCTGTCCTGCATCGTCCATGTCGCGCCGCCGTCGTCGGTGCGCACGATAGCTCCACCGAGGCCGACCGCCGTCACGTGCGCGGCATCGGCGCACGAGACCGCGTAAAGATTCACGTCAACGCCGCTCGTCTGTGCGATCCAGGTCTCGCCGCCGTCGCTCGTGCGCAGGATCACGCCCGTATCGCCCACGGCCGTGCCCGTGCTCGCGTCGGCGAAGCAGACGGCTTCCAGCGTTTCGTTCGTGCCGCTGTCCTGCGCGGTCCACCCGAGGCCGCCGTCGTCGGTGTGCAGGATCGTGCCGGCGATGCCGACCAGCCAGCCGTGCGACGCGTCGGCGAAATCGACGCCGGTCAGGTAGTTGCCGATCGGCCGCGGGTTCTGCCAAGTCCATCCGCTCGGCGGCGCGCCCGCCTGCGCAAAGGACACTGCCGTGCCGAGCGCGGCGAACAACGCGGCGACGCGCGTTGCGAAACGAAAACGGAGTGACGGCGGCAGCGCGGCCGGCGCGGTGGTGTGCGTGCGAATCTTCATCGAAGCGAGCCAGGGAACGGAGGGTGACGCGACCGTGCGCCGCCGCATTGCGGGCGTCACTCCGTTTTCGTTTCGAACGCATTACATTCGAATTGCACGATCACGCGCGAAACGCGAGCACCGGCTTTGGGGCGGAATGACGCCGCGTCTCAACCGGCGAGACGCGCGCTGAGGCATCATTCGCGGTCATGCCTGCCGCGACCGACTTCCGCCTCTACTACGGCAATGCGCTGGCAGTCCTCGCGGAACTGCTTGCGAGGGAGTTGCGCGAGACGCCGCCCGGCGCCGGCCTGCTCGAGCCCGACACAATCCTGATTCCCCAGCCCGCGATGCGGCGCTGGCTGCAGAAGACGCTGGCCGAGCGGCACGGCGTCGCGGCGAACCTCTATTTCCTCACGCCGGGAGAGTTCGTCGGCCAGGTGCTGAAAGCGAACCTGCCCGATCTCGACGACGCCTCGACCATCGATCCCGCGCGCCTGATCTGGCGGCTCTACGCCGCGCTGCACGACCCCGCCGCGCGTGCGCATCCGGCCATCGCGGCGGTGCTCGAACGTTATCTCTCCGGCCCGGACGCCGCCCTCAAGTCGTGGTCGCTCGCGCGCGAACTCGCGGACGTGTTCACGAAATACCAGGCCTGGCGCCGCGACTGGCTGCTCGCCTGGGACCGCGGTGCCGATCGCGGCGACTGGCAGGCGGAGCTCTGGCGCCGCGCGACGCGCGGGCTCACTCACCGCGCGCAGGCGATCGACGCCTTTCTCGAGCGCCACGGCCGCGAGGATTCACCACCGCCGGCCGGACTGCCGTCGCGCATCTTCGCCTTCGCCTGCATCAACGTCTCGCCGGACGTGCTGCGCGTCATGACGGCCGCCGCGCGCGGCTCCGTCGTTCATTTCTACTTGCCGACGCCGACGCGCAAGTACTGGGGTGATCTCGTCACCCTGCGCGAACGGCTCGCGGAAGGCAGCGCCGATCCGCTCGGTGACGTCGAGAATCCGCTGCTCGCCGCCTGGGGCGGCGCCGGCCGCGACTTCATCGCGACGCTGTTCTCGTATGAGCTGGTGACGCCCCGCGAAATCGAGTTCTACGCCGAGCCCTCCGAGCCTATCGGCCTGCTCCAGCGCATGCAGCTCGATCTTCTCGAGCGCCGCGCGCCGGGCGCGCCGAAGCTTCCGCTCGACGCTATCGAAACCGACCGTTCGCTGCAGATCCACGCCTGCTACACGCGGCAGCGCGAAATCGAGGTGCTGCACGATCAGCTGCGTGCGTTGTTCGAGGGCGATGCCACGCTCGAGCCGCGCGACGTGGCGGTCATGGCGCCCGACATCAATCTCTACGCGCCGCACATCGCGGCCGTCTTCGGCGGCGCACACGGCACGCCGCGCTTCATTCCGTACACCGTCGCCGACGAGAGCTCGCTCGCTGCCTCGCCGGTGGCCGATCTCGTGTTGCGCGTCCTTGCCCTGCCTTCGGCGCGGCTGACCAGCAACGACGTGCTCGATCTCATTGCGCTGCCGCCGCTGATGCGACGCTTCGATCTCGATGCCGAAGCAATCGGCCGCCTGCGTCACTGGGTCGAGGAGGCCGGTGCGCGCTGGGGCCTCGACTCGGAACATCGCGCACACCTCGGCGCTCCGCCCGACGACGCGTTCACCTGGCGCTTCGCGCTCGACCGGCTCCTGCTCGGTCACGCGGCCGGCGATGATGCCGATGTCGCCGGCGTCGCGCCCTGGCCGGACCTCGAAGGCAGCGCGCTGGACGCGCTCGATGCGCTGATCCACCTGCTCGCCGTCATCGAGCGTGCGGCCGCCGAAGCCGCGCGCGCCCGCACCGCGGTGGAATGGCAGGCACTCGTCACGCGCGTGCTCGACGAGCTGCTGCCGCCGCGTGCGAGCGACGCGGCCGATCAGCGTGCGCGCGACCGCGTGCGCGCGGAGATCGATGCGTTCGGGCGCGCGGCCGCCGACGCGAATCTAGGCGACGCGCTGCCGGCGGAAGTCGTGCGCGCGCATTTCGCGGCGCGCTTCGCGGAAGCCGACGCGCGCCAGCCGTTCCTCGCCGGCGGCGTCACCTTCTGCCGCATGGTGCCGATGCGGCTGATTCCATTCCGCGTCATCTGCCTGCTCGGTCTGAACGACCGCGACTATCCGCGCCAGGAAGCTTCGCCCGTGCTGAACCGGCTCGCCGAAGCGCTCGACCGGCCCGGCGAACGGCGTCGCGGCGACCGCTCCGTGCGCGACGACGATCGCTTCCTGTTCCTGCAGCTCCTCACCGCGGCCGACCGCGTGCTGTATCTCAGCTACATCGGCCACGACGCGCTCGACGGCTCGCGGCGCGAGCCCTCGGTGGTGGTTTCGGAGCTGCTCGACGTCGCCGCCGCGTATTTCGACGATCCCGCCGAAGCACGCCGGCAACTCGTGCTGCAGCACGAATTGCAGCCGTTCGCCTGCCCGCCTGACGCGGATCGCCGCCGCGTCCGCTTCGATCCAGCCTGGGCGCCCGCGCTCGCGACGACGCCCGCCGTCAACCCGCTGCCGCCTTTCGTCGCGGCACCGCTGCCGCCCGAACAGGACGCCGAACGCGTGACGACGGTTGATTACGCGACATTGCGCCGGTTCATCATCGATCCGCCGCGCCTCTTTCTCGCCGAGCGCCTGCGCATACGCCTCGACGAGGACGCCGCGCACCTCGCCGAGAACGAACCGTTCGTCGCCGCGGATGCGCTGGAGCGCTTCACGATCCAGCAGCGCGTGTACACGGCGCTGCTCGAGGATGCCGACATCGACGAGGCCGCGCTCTGCCGTCGCCTGCAGGCCGAAGCCGAGCTGCCGCCGGGCGCCGCGGGCGCGCAGCGCCTGCGCGAGATCATCCGACAGGCGCGGCCGGTCGCCGATGCGGTGCGCGCAGCGCGTCGCGGTGTCGCCGCGCCGCTCCCGTTCGAGCTCGCGCTCGGAGACGTGCGGCTCGTCGGCACGCTGGAGGATGTCGACGAAGCGCATGCGATCCGCGCGCGCGTCGGCCGGCGAGGTGCGCGCAACGTGGTGCGCTGGCATCTCGATGCGCTGGTGCTCGCCGCGCTCGGCGATCCGCGGCCGGTGCTGAGCTTCGCGGCCTTCGAGCCCGGCGATTTCGGCCCGCGCCCGCTCCCGATACCTCCCCGTGAAGCGGCCTGCGAGACGTTGCGCTGGCTGATCGGCGTCATGCGGGCCGGGCTCGCCAAGCCGTTGCCGTTCCGCACGGGCGCCGCGTGGGAGTGGCTCGAGACATTCGACGGCAGCGACGTCGCCGCGGCCGATGAAGCCGCGTCGAAGCAGTGGGCGAACCGGAGCGGCGGCGAGGGCAGGGACGCGGCAACGCTGCTGGCGCTGCGCGGCGCGATGCCGTTCGTGGACGAGACCGCGACCGCCGAATTCCGCGAATGGGCCAGAACCCTGTTCGCGGCGATCTGCGCGGCGCGCGTGCCGGGGAGCGCGCCATGACGACGCCGCTCGACTGGCCGCTCGAAGGCACACACCGCGTCGAGGCGAGCGCCGGCACCGGCAAGACCTTCGCGCTCGCGCTCCTGCACACGCGGCTCGTCGTCGAGCGCGAGCTTTCGGTGAAGAAGGTGCTCGCGGTCACCTACACGATCGCCGCGACGCAGGAGCTGCGCGAGCGGTTGCGCTCGCAGCTCGTCCGGGCCGCGTCGCTGGCCGCGCTTGATCCCGCGGAGCTTCGCGCTTACTGCGACGGCGAAGACGCGGCGACCGCATTCACCGCGTCCGTGCTCGCGCGCCGGATCGAGGCCGAGCCGGCGGCGCGGCTCGCGGCACGCCTGCGCCGCGCGGTCGGCGAGATCGACCTCGCGCCGATCCACACGATCCACGCGTTCTGCCAGCGCGTGCTCTCCGATCACGCGCTCGCCAGCGGCGAGCCGCTCGCAGCCACCGAGCTCGTGACCAGCGAACGCGCGCTGCACACCGAGATCGCCTACGACATCTGGCGCCACATGACGCGCGACCGCGTCACCGCGGCGCGGCTCGAGACACTGTGGAAATCGCCGGAGCAGCTCGCACGCGACCTGCGCCAGCTGCTCGCTGCGGAGGAACTGCTGCCGGCGCGCGTGCCAGCCGACGCGCCCGCGCTCGCCGCGCTCGAAGCCGGTATCGAGACCGCGGCTGCCGCGCTGCGCGAGACGTGGCGGCGCGAAGGCGCGACGGCGCGGCGCCTGATCGAGGCCGCGCGCAGCGGCGGCATCCTGCACAAGGGCAGCCCGAGCGACAAGGCGCTCGAAAACGCGTGGGCGTTCCTCGCCTCGTTCGCCGAGGGCGCGGTGCCCGACGACCGGGTCCGCGCGACTCTCGAATGCCTCACACCGTCCGGCATCGACGGCAAGGTCAACAGTAAATTCACGCGAGCGCCGCGGCCGGCATCGCCGCTGTTCGAAGCGATCGACGCCTACCTCACCGCGCTGCGCGCGGCTGCACGCCCGCTGGCCGAGGCGCGCGTGAACCTCCTGCACGATGTGCGCGACGCCGCGCGGGCACGCATGGCCGCGATCAAGCGCGAGCGCGGCCTCGTCGGCTTCGACGATCTCGTCGAGCGCGTCCACGCCGCGCTGTCGTCGAGCGACGGCGCGCGACTCGCGCGCGACTTGCGCCGGGCCTGTCCCGCCGCGCTCGTCGACGAGTTCCAGGACACCGACGCGAAGCAGTGGGACGTGTTTCGCCGCATCTATGTGCAGGCCGACGAGGACGCGCGCCCTGCGCTGTTCCTGATCGGTGATCCGAAGCAAGCGATCTACCGTTTCCGTGGCGGCGACGTGCACACCTACCATGCGGCCGCCGGGAGCGCCGAGTCGACGCAGACGCTGACGCAGAACTTCCGCTCGCGGCCGCGCATGATCGAGGCCGTCGCCGCCGTGTTCGCCGAGGGCGGCGAGTTTCCGTTCGCGGACGGCGAGACGCGCTATCCGCACGTCGCGCCTGGCGGCAAGGTTGCCGATGCCGATCTCGGCGACGGCAAGCGTGCGGCACCGGCGCTGCACCTACTCAATCTTTCGCGCGGCGACATGGACGGGCCGGACGGCGCGACGCTGAAAGCCGATGCGGCGCGCACGCGTGCCGCGCGTGCCGCAGCGAGCGAAATCCAGGCGCTGCTCGACGACCGCCCTTTGTACGTGAAGCGAAAGGACGAGATGGCACGCGTCGAGCCCGGCGACATCGCGGTGCTCGTCAACCGCAACGACGAGGCCGCGCGCATGCAGCGTGAGCTCGCCCTGCGCGGCATCGCGAGCGTGACGGCGCTGCGCGAAAGCGTGTTCTCGACGACGGAGGCGACGGAGATCCTGTGGATTCTCCAGGCGCTGCTCGCGCTCGGCGACGAGGGCCGACTGCGCGCCGCGCTCGCGACCGTACTGATCGGCGTCGACGCCGCGGCGATCGATGCGCTCTCGCGCGACGAAGCTGCGCACCGCGCCTGGCTGGATGACTTCCAGGCGTGGCGGCAGCGCTGGCTCGATTTCGGCGCGCTCTCGGTCGTGCGCGAGCTCGTCGCGCGCGCCGCGCCGCGGCTCCTGAAGCTCGCCGACGGCGAGCGGCGGCTCGGCAACTATCTCCAGGTCGCCGAGGAAGTGCAGGCTGCGCGCAGCCACGTGCTCGGCGGGGCCGGCGAAGCCGACTGGCTCGCGCGCCGCATCGCCGAGGCCGACGATCTCGACGAGGCGCAGCAGCTCCGGCTCGAGTCCGACGCGAAGCGCGTCAGGATCATGACGCTGCACAAGGCCAAGGGCCTCGAATTCGATCTCGTGTTCCTGCCTTTCGCGGGGCTCGCGACCGCTGAAGCGCCCTGGAGCGGCCTTCGCCTCGTCGCCGATCGCGTCGACGGGCGGCGCGTGCTGCGCGCGCGCATCGACGGCCTCGAGGACGATGCCTACGCGGCCGCCGCGAAACGCGAAAAGGAAGAGCTGCTCGCCGAGCAGCTGCGGCTGCTCTACGTCGGCCTGACGCGCGCGCGGCACGCGGCGTGGCTGTACGCGGTGTCGCTGCAATCGAGCGGCGAAAAGCCGGCGCTTGCGTGGCTCCTGCACGGCGGCAAGGACGGCAAGGTGGGAAGCACGAGCCCCGATGCGATCGACGCCGCCTTCGATCGCCTGATCAAGTCGGCATCGCCGCGCACGATCGTGCGCGAGCCGTTTCCCGATCTCGTCACGCGCGCGCTGCCATTGCCCGCCGCTCCGGCGCCTTGCGTCGTTCGCGAGGCGCGCCGTGCGCTGCGCCGCGACTGGTGGGTGTACAGCTTTTCGCAGCTCGCCCGCGAGGAAGCGCAGGCTGCGCCGGACACGATGGAAGAACGCGGCGCCGAGGACGAGCCCGACACGGCCGACGCGATCGAGCCGGTCGCCTCGCCCTATATCGGCGCGCGCTTCGGCAACGCGCTGCACGCGGCTCTGGAGACGATCGATTTTGCGCGCTGGCGCGACTGGCGCGCCGATACGCCGCCGCCTGACGACGAAGAGACGCTGCGCCGCGCGCTCGGCGAGAATGGTTACGTCGGCGCGGAAATCGACGGCGGATTGCGGCCGCTGGCGGCGCTCGTGCGCGAAACCGTCAACGTGCGCCTGCCGGAGGGCGTCCGCCTCGCCGACATCGCACCCGGCGAGCGGCGCGCCGAGATCGAGTTCCACTTCGCGCTCCGCTCCGTGCGCGTCGACGCGCTGATCGATCTCCTGCATCGCCACGGCGTCCTGCCCGAGCGCGAGCGCTTCGGCCTGCGCGAGCGCCTCGAAGGCCTGCTGACGGGACGCATCGACCTCGTCTACCGGCACGCCGAGCGCACGTATCTTCTCGATTACAAGAGCAATCGCCTCGCCGATTACTCGCCGGAGAGCGTCGCGCGCGCGATGCGCGAGAGCGAATACGATTTGCAATACCTCATCTACACGCTTGCATTGCATCGCTGGCTGCGCTTCCGCATCCAGCGTTACGACTACGACACGCACTTCGGCGGCGTGCGCTATCTCTTCTGTCGCGGCCTCGACGCGTCGCGCGCGGATTTGCCCGGCGTGTTCGCGGCGCGGCCCTCGCGCGAGCTGATCGACGCGCTGGATACGCTGCTCGCGCCGCCGCGCGCGGAGGCCGCATGAGCGCGCTCGCACGCTGGCTGCGCGAAGGCTGGCTGCGGCCGCTCGACCACGCACTCGGCGCGAGCCTCGCGCGGCTGCGCAGCAATACCCCCGAGGAGGTCGCGCTCGCGGCGGCGCTCGCGAGCCGCGCGCTCGCATTCGGCCACAGCGTGCTGCCGCTCGCGCACGTGCCGGATCTGCTCGCCGAGATCGCGCCCGAGCGCGATCCGCCGCCGTTGCCCGCGATCGGCGACTGGTGCGCCGCGCTCAGTGCCTCGCCTTATGTCGACACGGGCGGCAACGCGCCCGCCGGCACGGTGCTCGCGCTCGAGGGCGACCGTGTCGCACTGCGCCGCTATCGCGACTACGAAGTGCGGCTCGCGCAGGGGCTGCTCGCGTTGTCGGGCAGGATCGAGCCGCCGCCCGATGCCGCGTGGCTGCGCGAGCGGATCGCGGCGCTGTTCGGCCGTTCGGGCGACGGCGAGCCGGATCGCCAGGCGCTCGCCGCCGCGCTCGCGCAGCGCGCGCGCGTCATGCTGCTGACCGGTGGCCCCGGCACCGGCAAGACGGCGACGATGGCGCGCGTGCTCACGCTCGCCGTGGATGCGGCGCGACATGTTGGCGTCACGCTGCGCGTCCTGCTCGCGGCACCGACCGGCAAGGCGGCGGCGCGCCTTTCGGAATCCCTGCGCGAAAACTATGCGCGGCTCGCCGCGGAAGGCCGCATCGATGCGGAGCTGCACGCGATGCTGCCGACCGCGGCCGCGACGCTGCACCGCCTGCTGGGCAACCGGCCGGGCACGGTGCGATTTCGCCGCGATCGAACGAATCCCCTCGCGGCCGATCTCGTCGTCGTGGACGAGGCCTCGATGGTCGATCTGCCGCTGATGTGCAGGCTGGTCGAGGCGGTGCCGGCGGGTGCGCGGCTGATCCTGGTCGGCGATCGCGATCAGCTGCCGTCGGTCGAGACGGGCGACGTGCTCGCCGCATTGTGCGACGCGGCCGGCAGCGGCATGGATGTGCCCGAGGCATTCGCGCGCGACGTGTCGGAGGCGCTCGGCGTGCGCGTCGCGGCGTCGCGCGAGTCGCGCCCGCTGGTGCGCGTCGAGCTGTCGCGGAGCTATCGCCAGACGGCCGAGCTCGACATCACGGCGCTGCGCGCCGCCGTGCGCGCCGGCGACGCGGCGGCCGCGCTCGAATGCCTGCATACGGCTGCGTGCCGCGGTGTGCGCTGGCGGCACGGCCGCGATGCGTCGCTCGCGTCCTTCGTGCTCGAGCACGTGCTGCCGCACTATCGGGCGGTCGCCGCGGCGCCGGATGTGGGCGCCGCGCTCGCCATGCTTCGCCGTCAGTCCGTGCTGACGGCCGTGCGCGAAGGCGAAGCCGGCAGCCGCGTGCTCAACGCGCGCATCGCGCTGGCCTTGCAGCAGCCGGTGCTGCGGCCCGATGCGTTCTTCCACGGCCGCCCGGTCATGATCCGCGAGAACAGCTACCGCCACCGCCTCTACAATGGCGACGTCGGTGTCGTCTGGCGTGACGAAGACGGCACGCTGCGTGTGTGGTTCGACACCGATGCGGGCCCGCGCGCGTGGCTGCCGGCTGCACTGCCCGCTCACGAGAGCGCGTTCGCGCTGACGGTGCACAAGTCGCAAGGGTCGGAATTCGACGACGTGCTGCTGGTGCTGCCGGAAAAAAGCGTGAAAGTGTCGAGCCGCGAGCTGGTGTACACGGGCATCACGCGCGCGCGCCGGTCGCTGACGCTGTGGGCGAACGAGGATGTCCTCGCCGAGGCGATCGCGCGCCGCGCGCAGCGCTGGAGCGGACTCGCCGGCCGCCTGTGCGCCGCGCTGCCTTGAGAACGCTCGCGTCGTCCCGAGATAGGGAAGTTGCGAGCGGGGGCTCAAGGAGTGTTCGACATGATCGAGCTTTATTACTGGCCCACGCCCAACGGACAGAAGATCGCGTTGTTCCTCGAGGAAGCCGGCCTCGACTACGAGCTCAGGCTCGTCGACATCAACAAGGGCGATCAGTTCAAGCCTGACTTTCTCAGGATCACGCCGAACAACAAGATGCCCGCGATCGTCGATCGCGCGCCGGCCGACGGCGGCCCGCCGCTCAGCGTGTTCGAGTCGGGTGCGATCCTGCTCTACCTCGCGGACAAGACGAAACGGTTCATTCCGCAGGATCTGCGCGGCCGCATGAGGGCGTTGCAGTGGCTGTTCTGGCAGGTCGGCGGGCTCGGCCCGATGGCGGGACAGAATCATCATTTCATCCGCTACGCCCCCGAGAAGATCCCGTACGCGATCGACCGCTACGTGCGCGAGACTGCGCGCCTGTACGGCGTGCTCGACCGGCAGCTCGCGGGGCGCGAGTTCATCTGCGGCACCGAGTACACGATCGCCGACATGGCGTCGTATCCCTGGATCGCCTCGCACGAGTCGCAGCGGCAGAAGCTCGGCGATTTCCCGCACCTCGAGCGCTGGTTCAATGCGATCAAGGCCCGGCCCGCGACGGTGCGCGTGTACGCGCGCGGCGACGAGATCCATCCACCCGGCCGGGAGCTGACCGACGAGGCGCGGCGGCACCTGTTCGGGCACGGCAAAGTGGCTTAGTGCAATTCTTCGCCTGCGCTCTGCAGGTAGCGGTCGGTGCCGCGAAGCGTTCCCGCACGCCGGCGTTGCCGCAAGCGGAGAACGGCAAACCCGATATCGCCCACCCGAACTTTCGGCATTCCCCCGCAGCGCAGACGCGCGGCGATAATCGGCGCACCGAGGGAGATTCCGATGCGCATCCTCTTCTGGATCGCCGCCCTGGCGATCAGCGTGCCCGCGATGGCCGAAAAACTCACGATCGACCGGATCTACTCCGATCCGGACCTCAACGGGCCGAGCCCGCGCGCGCTCAGGATCGCGCCGGACGGCAGCCGCGTCGCCTTCCTGCGCGGGCGCGAGAACGATCAGAACCAGCTCGACCTCTGGGTGTTCGAAGTCGCCACCGGCGCCGCGCGCCGGCTGGTCGATTCCGCTGCGCTCGGCAGCGCAACGCCGCTTTCCGATGCCGAGAAAGCGCGCCGCGAGCGCGAGCGCATCGCGCAGCTGCATGGCATCGTCTCGTACCGCTGGTCGCCGGATTCGAGAAAGCTGCTGTTCGGTGTCGGCGAGCGGCTCTGGCTCTACGATCTCGATGCGGGCCAGGAACTGCGCGGCCTGACGCCGGCCGGGCTCGACGTCATTGACGCGCAGGTGTCGCCGAAGGGCCGCTACGTCTCGTTCGTCAGCAAGCAGAACCTCTACACCATCGATCTTCGCAGCGGGCTCAACTACCAGCTGACGCGCGACGGCAAGGGGCCGGTCCACAACGCCGAGGCCGAGTTCGTCGCGCAGGAAGAGATGGACCGCTCGACCGGCTACTGGTGGGCGCCGGACGATTCGGCGATCGCATTCGAGCGGTTCGATGAATCGCACGTCGACGAGATCAAGCGTACTGAGCTCTACGCGGACCGCACCGAGACCGTCACTCAGCGCTATCCCGCTGCGGGCCGCCCCAACGTCACCGTGAAGCTCGGCCTCGTGCGGCCGCGCGACGCGCGCGTGCGCTGGATCGATCTCGGCAGGAATACGGACATCTATCTCGCGCGCGTCGACTGGCTGCCCGACGCGAGCGCGCTCGCGTTCCAGCGCGAGAGTCGCGACCAGCAGCGCCTCGAGCTCGTGCTCGTCGACGCCGGCAGCCTGCACCATCGCACGCTGCTGACCGAGACCCGCGCCACCTGGATCAACCTGCACGACGATCTGCATTTTCTCGAGAACGAGGATGCGTTCATCTGGGCGTCGGAGCAGAGCGGCCACAAGCATCTGTACGCGGTCGGCCTCGACGGCGTACGGCGCCGCGCGCTGACGGCGGGCGAGTGGGACGTCGACAAGCTGCTCGCGGTCGACGAGAAGAAGGGTTCGGTCTACTTCAGCGCTGGTCGCGACGATCCGTTGCAGCGACAGGTCTACGCCGTCCGCCTCGACGGCAGCGACGCCGCCTCTCCGCGCCGCATCAGCGCGGGCGAAGGCTGGCATGAGGCGGAATTCGGCAAGGACGCGTCCGCGTACATCGACACCTATTCCGATCCCGTGACGCCGCCGCAGGTCGCGCTGCGCAAGCCGGACGGCGCGCTCATCGCGTGGATCGAGCCGAACGTGCTGAAGGAAGGCCATCCGTACTGGCCGTGTCGCGAGAGCCTGATCGAGCCCGAGTTCGGCACGCTGCCGGCCGAGGACGGGCAGGCGCTGTACTACCGCCTCTACAAGCCTGCCGATTTCGACGCGAAGAAACGCTATCCCGTCTTCATGACCTACTACGGCGGGCCCGGCCGGCAGTACGTGAACCGCGCCTGGGGCAATCACTTCGAGCAGTACATGGCGCAGCACGGCTACGTCGTCTTCGCGCTCGACAACCGCGGCTCGCCGCGTCGCGGCCGCGCGTTCTCCGATGCGATCTTCCACCAGCTCGGCAAGGCCGAAGTCGCCGACCAGCTCGCCGGCGTCGCATGGCTGCGGCAGCAGCGCTTCGTCGACGGCGAGCACATCGGTGTGTTCGGCTGGAGCTACGGCGGCTACATGACGCTGATGCTGCTCGCCAAGGCGTCCGACCGCATCGCAGCCGGCGTCGCCGTGGCGCCGGTCACGGACTGGTCGCTCTACGACACGCATTACACCGAACGCTACCTCGGCATGCCGCAGACGAATCCGGAAGGCTACGAGTTGTCCGGCGTGCTGCACTGGCTCGGCGGCCTCACATCGCCGCTGCTGCTCGTGCACGGCATGGCCGACGACAACGTGCTGTTCGCGAACTCGACGAAGCTCATGGCCGCGCTGCAGGAGCGCGGCGATCAATTCCGGCTGATGACATACCCCGGCGGCAAGCACGGACTGTCCACGCCGGCGATGCGCAAGCACGTCTACACGCTGATCGCAGATTACTTCGACGAGATGCTGAAGCCGACGGAAGGGCGAAGGCGCCAGATTCCCCGCCGACGCGGGAGCGACGAGGATCAGAACCGGCCCGACTGATAATCCCGGATCGCCTGCACGACTTCGTCCTGCGTGTTCATGACGAAAGGCCCGTACTTCGCCACCGGCTCGCCGAGCGGCTTGCCGGCGACGAGGATCAGCCGCGCAGGTCCGGCGCCGGCTGAGAGGAGCACGTCGTCGCCGCGCCGATCGAGCAAGGCGAGCTCGCCACGTGCGAGGCGCTTCGGCGCATCGTGCGAACCGATGTCGACGCCGCCTTCGTAGACATAGGCGAACGCGTTGTGGCCGGCCGGAACCGGCGCCGCGAAGCGCGCGCCGGGCTCGAGCGCGAGATCGAGGTAGAGCGGCTCGACCGCGATGCCGCTGACCGGGCCTCTGACGCCGTTCAATGCGCCCGCGATCACCCGCGCCCGCACGCCGGGCGCAGGTGCGGATTCCGGAATGCGTTCCGGCGCGATGTCCTGATAGCGCGGAGCCGTCATCTTGTCTTTCGCCGGCAGGTTGACCCAGAGCTGGAAGCCCCACATCAGTCCGTTTTCCTGCTCGGGCATTTCCGAGTGCACGATGCCGCGCCCCGCAGTCATCCACTGCACGCTGCCGGGCCTCAGCAAACCGGAATTGCCCTGGTTGTCGCCGTGGCGCATGCGGCCGGCGAGCATGTACGTGACGGTCTCGAAGCCACGGTGCGGATGGTCCGGGAAGCCGCCGATGTAATCCGACGCGCTGTCCGACCGGAACTCGTCCAGCATCAGGAACGGATCGAGCATGTCCAGCGCGCGCTGTCCGATCACGCGCGTCAGCTTGACGCCGGCACCGTCGGACGTCGGCTGGCCGCGGATCACGCGGTCGACGCTGCGGCTGGTCGAGATGGCGCCACTCATGATGTTCTCCGGGAAGGTGATGGCTCCGAAATGCGGTGCGTACGCGACGCGGACAAGCACCGCCGCGCGAACGGCGTGGATCGCCTCGTGAACGCCGCGTCCTCTCCTGTCGGCCGCCGACGGAGGCGATACTAGTGCACCCAGCGCCCGCCGCGCCGGCGCGGCCGCCGCTGCGGGCCGAGCAAAGCGTGCTGCTCGCGCTCTTCGGGTGTCGGCGGGTGCTCGCGCCAGTAGTCGGCGATGGCGCCGACCGCATGCGGGATCTGCGCGAGGCACTCGTCGTAGTCGTCCTCGCCGAGCGGAGCGAACTCGGCATCGCTCTCGAACACGCCATCGTCGATCGCGAGCGCGATGATCGGGCCGAGCAGCTCCATCAGCTGCGAGTCCTGGCCGAGCCGGCTTTCCCAGACCGGCGCCCTGAGGTCGATGCCGCGCGAGAAGCCCTCGCACCAGCCGCGCGCGGTGAACGTCGTGCCGCCGTCGTCGGCGTCGATCTCGCCGAGGATCGGCTCGTAGGTGCCGGTCTCGAGCTCCGGAGAGATCGCATCGTTGAGCCGCGCGAGCAGCGTCAGCACGCGCTCGCCTTCACTGGAATCGGCGAAAGGTTCGTGCAGCACTTCGGGCAGCCATTCGTCGGGCGTCGCCGGCGCGGGTCCGATGGCGAGTGCGGTCAGGAGGCCGTGCACGCCGTCGAGCAGGAGGTCCTCATCGCCGCCGTGCGCGCGCAGGAACCGGTCGAGCTCCTCCAGATCCTCATCGCTCGGGGAAACGGGCCAGTCGTCAGCTGCCATCGGCGAGTTCCAATGATACGGGAGTGTGGTCGGACGCGCGTTCCCACGTGCGCGGCTCGCGATCGATGGAGGCGGCGCGGCACACGCCGCGCAAGGCTTCCCCGACCAGGATCAGGTCGATGCGCAATCCGAGATTGCGCCGGAACGCACCCTGACGGTAGTCCCACCACGTGAAGTGTCCGCCATCGTCGTTGAACAGGCGGAAACTGTCGACCAGCCCGCTGCCGAGCAACCGCTTCAACGCATCGCGTTCGGGCGTCGAGCACATCACCTGCTCATGCCACGCCGCCGGATCGTGCACGTCGCGATCGTCCGGCGCGATGTTGAAATCGCCGAGCACGACCAGACGCGGATGCCGGCGGATTTCCTCGGCGATGAACTCGGTGACCTTCGCAAGCCAGGCGAGCTTGTACGCGTACTTCTCCGTACCGACCGCCTGGCCGTTGACGACGTACAGGTTGACGAAGCGCACGTCGCCTACCGTAGCGGAGAGGATGCGCCGCTGCGGATCGTCGAAGCCGTCGATGCCGTGGACGACATCCGTGATCGGCTGCCGGGCAAGGATCGCGACGCCGTTATAGGTCTTCTGCCCCGAGAACGCGGCGTGATAGCCCGCCGCCTGCAGCGCCGCGACCGGAAACTTCGTGTCCTCGAGCTTGGTTTCCTGCAGCGCCAGCACGTCGGGCTGCATCGCCGCGCACCAGCGTTCGAGGTGCGGCAGGCGCACGTTGAGCGAATTGACGTTCCAGCTCGCTATTCGCATCGATCGATTCCGATGACCGGCGCGCAGCGAAGCTCCGCGCGCTGCCGGGGCTGTTCATTCAGATGGGTTCGCCGGAATGCGCGGACAATGGGGCGTCGCGCTCGCGGCCGGCGCATTGTGCCTCGCGCAAGCCTCGGCCGCACGAAAGTGCCCGCAAGGTCGGCCGAAGGCACGCGAAATCGTTCCGAAGCGCAGCGAAAATGTCGCGGCAATGCGCGTGCAACGTGCGCCGCGCGCATCGACCCGACAATCGCCGGGCCACGACGGCGCCCGGTGCCGTTGCCACTGCACGAGGAGGCTCGCGATACCCATGTCCCTGCGTCTTTCGCTGACGATTTCAGTTGCGCTCGCCGGGCTGGCCGGCGCCGTCCACGCGCAGCCGCGCCTTCACGAAGCCCGTATCGTGACGGCGCACGCCGACGGCGCCGCATCCGTGCGCAGATCGCCCCTTGTCTCGCCAGCCGAGTCGCGCGACCGGTCGCGCGAAGCGTCCGACGCCGGCGTCTGTGCGGTCACTCCGGTCGACTGGCAGGGCCAGCCGCTTCCCGACGGCGAATCGGGCACGCTGAACCCGCAGGCCTTCTTCCATTCGGCCACCATCAACAACGCGGGGCGCATCGCCTTCGCCGCGAAGGTGGACGGCGCAGACCGCAACCAGGGCATCTTCACGGCCGATGCCGACGGCCTGCACATCGTCGCGATGGGCTGCGGCGATGGCGGCGGCACCGGCAATCCCGGCACGTGCGGCGATCCGACGCCGATCGGCGGCACGTTCGCAGGGGTCTTCCTGGATACGTTTGCCACGCCGGCGATCAACGACAACGGCGACGTGCTGTTCATCTCCGACGTCGTTGACGGCTCGTCCTCGCGCGGGCTTTTCCTGTATGAGGCGGCCGAAGACACGATCGTCAAGATCGCGGCGGAGGGCGATCCGTCACCGATCGGCGGCACGCTGACGACCCTCGGCATGGGCAGCATCAACAACGCCCGCACGATCGTGTTCATCGCGAACACCGACGACGCGGTGATATCCGACATCCTGCTCTGGCAGGACGGCGTCGTGACCAAATACATCGCTTCCGGCGATCCCGTTCCGGGCGGCGGCAACTTCGCCATGCTCGGCACCGAGCTCTGGGGCTACGCCGACGGTTCCTTCATGGCCGGCGGTCCCATCCCGGCCATCAACGAAAAAGGACAGATCGCGTTCCGCGGCATCGTCACCGGCGTGGCCGGCACCGATCGCGGACTCTTCCTCGCCAGCGGCAGCGAGATCGAATGGCTGGTGCGCGCGGGCGACGAAGCGCCCGGCGGCGGCACGTACATCGACTTCCAGGCACCTTCGCTCAACAACGGCGGCGAAATTGCGTTCTTCGCCGACGCGACCGACAACTCCGGCTGGTACGCGGGCAGTCCGGGCAACTGGCGCCGCATCGTCGCCGGCGGCGAGGAGATCGAAGGCGGCAGCGTCGACGGTTTCGCCATCTCGCGCAATCCGATGAGCGCGATCGCAGACAATGGTGATGTCGTGGTCTGGGTCAGCCGTCTCGTCGGCAACAACGATCGCGGCACGACGATGATCGTGCATCCTGACGCGAGCATCTCGATCCTCGCCGTGCAGGGCGAGGACACCGGCTTCGGCGGTATCTGGGGCGGATCGATGGACGCCTGGCCTACGATCAACGACGTGGGCCAGGTGCGCATGGGCTCGGCCACGCCCGGTTTCGGCGACGCGCTCAGCGCCGACGTCGTGTTCACGCTGTGCAGCATCGACGATACGATATTCAGCGACGGCTTCGACGACGTGCCGACGAACTGAAGCGCTACCGGCTCGAGATCAGCGGCACCGGCACCGGCGCCGCTGCAACTGCGGCGGGAATCGCGCGTTCACCCGCGAGCGCGCGCGCCTGCGCGAGGGCCGCTTCCCACGCGGCCGACTGCCCTAGCGCCCGATAGAGATTCGCCTGCAGCACGGCACACGCGAAATCGGTGCCTGCCCAGCGCGCGACGCGCCCGACGACCGGTCCTGCAGCCTCGAGGTCGCCTTCGGCGATCAGTGTCGTGCCCCACGACACGCCGACGCTGGCGACGTCGGCGGGTACGGCGCTCTGCTCCGCCAGCGCAAGCGCTGCCGTGTAGGCTGCCGCAGCCGCATCGCGCCGCCGCTCGCTCCACGCCTGCTCGGCCAGCGCGAGCCCGGCCAGGATCCGCACAGGGTGATCCGTGCGCTCGCGCGCCCAGGCATCGAATCGCTGCACTTCGCGCGCCGCGTCGTCGTCGCGGCCCTGGCTGCGTAGCGCACGGATCAGCGTCAGCCATGCCTCGGCGCGCACGTCATTCCACGGCGAACCTTCGGTGTGGGCGACCGCCTGTCCGGCAAGCGCGACGGCATCCTCGATGCGGCCATCGGCGAGTGCGAGCGCGCTCTTGCGGGCGCGGCTCATCGCGAGCACGCCGCTATCATCGGCGACGCCCGGCGAGCGGATCAGCTGATCGAGCAGCTCGTTCGCCTCGGCGAGGCGGCCGACCGCCGCAAGCGCGCTCGCGCGCCAGTAGATGATGAGGCGGCCCGCGAGCGGATCGTCCAGCCTGGCGACCAGCGGCTGCGCGCGCTCGGCGACTTCGAGTGCGCGCGCCGGCTGGAGCAGTTTCAGAAGCGCCTCGATTTCGTTGGTCAGCGCGAGCGCGAGATCGGTGCGCGCGCCGAAACGCTCGAAATGTGCAGCCGCGCTGCGGAAACCTGTCAGCGCCTCGGCGGGATGTCCGCGCTGTGCGTTGAGCGCGCCTTCGTTCATTTCGACGCCGGCAAGGCCGAGCGTATCGCCGACGAGCTGCAGCGCGATGCGCGCACGCGCGAAATCGGCCATCGCCTCGTCCGCGCGCCCCTGCATCGCGAGCGCTACGCCGCGGCCGCTGTAGCCGTCGCCGGTCAGCGAGGACGTATCGCCGGCGGGGACGAGATCGAGCAGAGCCGAGAAATCGCGCTCGGCTGCCGGCGCGTCCGCGAGCCGGATCGCACTCGCGGCACGCCCCTTCAGGATGCGCGCGCGCAAGATCGGATCGGCGTCTTCGCCGACGTCGGCGAGCAGCGCGGAAAAACGCGAGTGCGCCGTCTCGAAGCGCCCCGTTCCGAAGTCGGTCTGAGCCTGGAGGAGGCGTATCTCCGGCGTGCGCGCCAGCTCCGGTGTGGCTTTAGCCAGCCAGCGCTGGGCCGTCTCGTAATCGTCGGCGAGGATCGCGGCGCGGATCCGAGGCACGAGATCGCTGTCATTCATGCGCCCGTCGCTCGGTGCCCGGTTCCGCCCGAGCAGCGGCAGGAGGCGCGCCGCGGCCTCGCGCGCGGCTGCCGCCGGATCCGATGCGCTGGCCTCGACGACGAGGTGTTTCTCCGCGTCGCGAAGATCGAGACTGACTGTCCATCCGTGCACGCCGCGCCGCGCAGAGGGGCGCAGCATCCAGCGTGGTGCGATCGCATCCTGCACCGCATGCGCGGCCGCATCGCTATCACCGGCGTTGCGGGCGAGCGCGACGATGTTGTCGCTCGGCACCACGGAGAGGCCGGCCTCGCGCAGGCGATCGGCGACGAGATCCATCAGACCGAGCCGCAACCAGCGCCAGTCATGATCGGTGCCGACTTCCGCCGGCAGCACCGCCATCGCGGCAGCTTCGGTTTCCGCGCGGGAGACGGCCGGACGTGATACGTGCGACGCAACAGAGAGCCAGGCCGCAATGCCGATGGCGACGAGAGCGGCTGCGATCATCGCGATCCAGGTTGCGCGCAGCGGCCGCTTCGTTTGGGGCGAAATCGCCTGACCGCGACCGCTCGTGCGAGCGTATGCGGCGGGGGGAGCGTCCGCGGCCACACTCGGATCGGCTTCGTCCACTTCGGTCGGCGCCACCCAGCGATAACCGAATCGCGGAATCGTGCGAATCGCGCGCTGCTCTTCACCGGTGTCCCCGACGGCGCGTCGCGCCTTCAGGATCGCCTGCACGACCTGCGTGTCGGCGATCTCGCTCTTGCCCCAGACCGCAGCCACCAGCTCGTCGCGACCGACGGCGCGGTCGCGATGCTCGATCAGCCAGGCGAGGCAGTCGAACAGCGTGGGCGACAACGGCACGAGATCTCCGCCACAGCGGAGTTCGCGCGTCGCCGGATCGACGCTGTAGCGGCCGAAGCGGTAAATGCGGTGACTCACGGTTCCAGCGTAGCGCACGGCCGCGGACCGAGCCACGTGCCGGCACGACGCGTGCGCCTGTGTGCATCAAGGCGATTCCTGCCATGGCCGAGTTGAAAGCCCAGCTGCTGCTCGAAACCGAGACGGTCGCGATCCGCGATGTTGCCTGTCGCGGTGAGTGCCGGCACATCGGCGAGGAGGAGTGCGCGTGCGCCACGCAGCTCGTGTTTCCGTACCGCGGATCCGCTGAACGACTAAAGATTTCGACAGCGGCGGGAAGGCGGCTCGTAGTCTTCTGGGCACGCCCGGACATCGGGCATTTCGGGGAGATTCGATCATGACTCAGAAAACCTGCGCCGCGTGCGACTACGAGCTCGACGCGAACGCCGTCCAGGTCAGCATCGGCGGCAAGACGGTGGAAGTCTGCTGCGAGGAATGCGCCCGCTCGCTGCGCGAAGCGCACGCATCCGCCGCGGCTCCGACACCCGCGAAGTAGACCGGAAGAGCCGAGGGAGCACGCCATGAAGCGGGCAACGCGCATCGTCGCCGCCGCCAGGCATTCATGGTGTGCTCCGGCGATTTCGTTTGCGACGAGCTCGAGACGGCGGTGCAGACGCGCCGGCTCCGCGACGCAGCAGGGCTCAGGCGGCGAGCCCGTAGCTCCGCAGCAGCGCGTCGGGCTTCGGCTCGCGTCCGCGGAACTCGATGAAACTCTCCAGCGCCGGCCGCGAACCACCGACCGCGAGGATCGCCCTGCGATACGCGTCGCCGACCGTGCGGTTGAAGATGCCTTCCTGCTCGAAGCGCTCGAACGCGTCGGCTGACAGCACCTCGGCCCAGAGATAGCTGTAGTAGCCCGCGCCGTAGCCGCCCGCAAAGATGTGCGTGAACGCGTGCGGGAAGCGCTGCCAAGCCGGCGGATGGATCACGGCGACCTCGCGCCGCACATCGTCCAGGATCTCGAGCGCGCGCGCGCCGCGCGCGGGATCGAATTCGCGGTGGATGCGGAAATCGAACAGCGCGAACTCGAGCTGGCGCACGAGAAAAAGCCCCGCGTGGAAGTGTCGCGCTGCCTGCATGCGCGCGAAGAGCTCGTCGGGCAGCTTCTCGCCGGTGCGGAAGTGGCGCGCGAAGAGGTCGAGCGCCTCGCGCTGCCAGCCGAAGTTCTCCATGAACTGGCTTGGCAGCTCGACGGCGTCCCACTCGACGCCGCTGATGCCGGCGACGCCCGGAAAGTCGACCTCGGTCAGCAGATGGTGCAGGCCATGGCCGAATTCATGGAACAGCGTCAGCACGTCGTCGTGCGTCAGCAGCGAAGGCGTCGTTGCGGTCGGCGGCGCGAAATTGCAGGTCAGGAATGCGACCGGCGGCTGTGTCTTTCCGTTCCGGCGGAAGCGGCTGAGGCAGACGTCCATCCACGCGCCGCCGCGCTTGCCGGCGCGCGCGTAGAGGTCGACGTACGCGCCAGCGAACACGCGGCCGTCGGCATCGACGAGATCGTAGTAGCGCACGTCCGGATGCCAGACATCGACGCCGTCGCGGCGCTTCAGCGAGACGCCGAACACGCGCTCGGTAATGGCGAACAGGCCGTCGATGACTGCATCGAGCGCAAAATACGGCTTCAGCTCCTCCTCGTTGAGCGCGTATCTCCGCTCGCGCAGCTTCTCGGCAGCGTAGGCGACGTCCCAGGGCTCCAGCGCGTCGAGGCCGAGCTCCTTGGCCGCGAACTCGCGCAGCTCCGCGATTTCGCGTTCCGCGCGCGGCTTCGCGCGCGCGGCGAGGTCGCGCAGGAACGCAAACACCGCATCCGGCGACGGCGCCATCTTCGTCGCGAGCGACTCCTCGGCCGCATCGCGGAAGCCGAGCAGTTGCGCGGCCTCGTGGCGCAGCGCCAGGATTTTCTCGATGCGCGCCGAATTGTCGAAACGGCCCGCGTGCGGGCCCTGGTCCGAAGCGCGCGTCTGGTAGGCGCGATAGACGCGCTCGCGCAGCGCCCGGTCATCCGCGTAGGTCAGCACGGCCTGCACGCTGGGTTGCTTCAATGTGACGAGCCAGCCGTCGAGATGCTTTTCTTCGGCGTATGCGCGCAGCACGGCGCGACCGGACTCCGGAATACCGGCAAGGCCGGATTCATCCGCGATCTTCTCGCTCCACGCATCCGTCGCGTCGAGCACCGCGTTCTCGAACTCGGTGGAGAGTTTCGCGAGCTCGTTCGCGATCTCGCGAAAGCGCGAGCGCGCCGGTTCCTCGAGCGCGACGCCGGACAAGCGGAAGTCACGCAGCTCGTGCTCGACCAGCGTGCGCGCGGCGCGCGGCAGCGAGACGAAATCGCCGGCCTCGGCTACGGCCCGGAACGCCGCGTACAGCTCGCGGTTCTGGCCGAGCTCGCTCGCGTGCTCGACGATCTTCTCCTGCGCGGCCGCATACGCCTCTCGGAGCGCTTCCGAATCCTTGACGCCGTGCAGGTGCGAAACCGGCGCCCAAGCGCGGTTGAGCCGGTCCTCGAGCTCCTCGCCAGTCAGCACCACGGCGGAAAAATCGCGCGGTGCATCCGCCGCGAGCAACGCGTCGATGCGCGCGCGGTAGTCCGCGAGCAGCGCGTCGATCGCGGGTTCGACGTGATCGGGCGAGATGGCCGAGAAGCGCGGCAGGCCTTCGGTTTCGAGCAACGGATTGGATTCGGGCATGGAACGTCGATGAATTCGGACTCGCCGGGAAAACTGGAGGAAGCGAGGCGCCAAATCAAGCGCGGCGCCGCGCGAAAGAGGCGGAATGATAGGCTTCGCGTGCCGAGCGCGCCGGGCCTGTCGTCAGCGAACGGCCGAACGGCATTCGGATTTTCCTCAGCACAGCCTCTCGGTCGGCAGGAGAAAAGACCGTACATGAACATCCGCCCCTATCTCGGCACGGTCCCGCGTCTCGGCGCGAACGTCTACGTCGATCCGGCCGCGTTCGTCATCGGCGATGTCGAGGTCGGCGACGATGCCTCGCTCTGGCCCGGCGCCGTCGCGCGCGGCGACGTGCACTACATCCGCATCGGCGCGCGCACCAACGTGCAGGACGGCGCCGTGCTGCACGTGACGCACGACGGCGAGTACACGCCCGGCGGCTTTCCGCTCGTCATCGGCGACGACGTGACGATCGGCCACGGCGCGGTCGTGCACGCCTGCACGGTCGGGAACGCCTGCCTCATCGGCATGAACGCCACTGTGCTCGACGGCGCCGTCGTCCATCGCCACGCGATGATCGGCGCCGGCGCGGTGGTCTCGCCGGGCAAGATCGTCGGCGAGGGCGAGCTCTGGGTCGGCAACCCGGCGCGGCGCATGCGCATGCTCTCGGACGATGAGATCGAGCGGCTGTACTACTCGGCCCGGCATTACGTCGCGCTCAAGAACCGCTACCTCGGCGTCTGAGGCGACCATGAGCCAGGACTACTGTTTCTTCGGCGCGCTGCCCGACGGGCGCAAACCTACGCTTCGCGACTCCTTTCCGCCGATCGGCACGGCCGACGAGGTGATGGCGCGCGTCAGCGCGCTGTTCCCGTCGCTGCGCTGGAAGCCGCCGTATTACGAAGTCCGCGCGTGGTTCGGCGTCGACGGCCCCGTGCAGTTCATCCTGGTGCCCGAGGCGGACGGCCGCGTGATGGCGCTCAAGGGCGAGCAGATCGATCGCGCCCAGGCGCTGGCGCTCGCGGCCGCGCTCGGGCTCGTCGTGTTCGATACCGAGGCCAGGGAATTTCTCGATACCTGAGCGTCACGGCGCCGTCGCGCGTTCGAGTGCGGCGAGCACCGCCATCGCCTCGCCGCGATCCGCGCCGCACATCGACGGCGACGGCCTGAGGCGCCGGCAGACTTCGGGACGCTCCGGCCTGCCGAAGAGGGCGCAACGGAAGTCATCGGTCAGCTGCACGCAGCGCACGCCGGCTGGTTTGCCGTGCGGCATGCCCGGAATCGGCGACGAAATCGAGGGCGCGATGCAGCAGGCGCCGCAGCCGCTGCGGCAGTTCATCGTCACGCTCCCTCGTTCGAAAGCGCATGTTCGTGGCGGAGCGCGTCGAAGACCGGCGCCGTGTCGGGCTCGCGCCCGTGCCAGAGGCGGAACGATTCGGCGGCCTGCTCGACGAGCATGCCGAGCCCGTCGCAAACGCGCACGGCACCGGCGCGCGTGGCCGCATCGAGGAACGGCCGCGCCGCAACGCCGTACGAGAGGTCGTAGCACAGCGTTCCCGATGCGACGAGATTCGCGGGCAGGTCAAACGCGTCGTCGTCGTGGCCCGCTGCTGTCGCATGGACGATGAAATCGAACGCGTCCGAGCGGGCGAGATCGGCCGTCGCAAGCGCGCCGACGTTCGGGCGGCCGATCCGCGCAGCGAGCGCAACCGCGCGCTCGTGCGTACGGTTCCAGATCGCAAGACCGGCGATACCCGCATCGGCCAGCGCGAATGCGATCGCGCGCGCCGCGCCGCCGGCGCCGAGCACGAGGCAGCGGCGGCCGGAAGGCTCGAACGCGCAGCGGCTGCGCAGATCCTGCAGCAGGCCCGCGCCGTCGGTGCTGTCGCCGTGCCAGCCATCGCCTTCGCGGACCAACGTGTTCACGCTGCCGCAACGCCGCGCGCGGTCGCTCAGCGCGGTGCAGAGCGAGGCCGCATCTTCCTTGAGCGGCAGGGTCACGTTCGCGCCGCGTCCGCCGTCGCGCGCAAAAGCCTCGAGCACGCGCGCGAAGTCATCGCGGCCGGCTCCGATCGCGCGATAGTCGAGCGCGATGCGGAATTGCGCCGCGAACATCGCGTGGATGCGCGGCGACAGCGAGTGAGCGATCGGCTGGCCGAAGACGGCGTAGCGCGCTGGCATCGCCATTCACCGTGGTTCCCGCGCGAATTCAGCGACTTTGCGTGCCGAAGTAAGAGGCGCTGGGTCCCCGCTTCCGCGGGGACGACGAAGAGGTACGTGCCCGCGCATCGCGTAAGTGCTCAGCGCGCTTCGCGCAGCCACTTCGCGACATCCAGCGCGAAATAGGTCAGCACCGCGTCGGCGCCGGCGCGGCGGATGCTCGTCAGCGCTTCGAGCACGCAGGCGCGCTCGTCGAGCCAGCCGTTCGCGAACGCGGCCTTCAGCATCGCGTACTCACCGCTGACCTGATAGGCGAAGGTCGGCACACCGAAGCGCTCCTTGGCGCGGTGCACGACGTCGAGGTACGGCATCGCGGGCTTCACCATGATCATGTCGGCGCCCTCGTCGAGATCGAGCGCGATCTCGCGCAGCGCCTCGTCCGAATTCGCCGGGTCCATCTGATAGGTGTACTTGTTGCCTTTGCCCAGGCTTGCGGCAGAGCCGACGGCATCGCGGAACGGCCCGTAGAACGCCGAGGCGTATTTCGCCGAATAGGCGAGGATACGCGTGTGCACGTGGCCGGCGGATTCGAGCGCGCTGCGGATCGCGCCCACGCGGCCGTCCATCATGTCGGAGGGCGCGACGATGTCGGCGCCCGCGTCGGCGTGCGAGACGGCCTGCCGGACGAGCGCGGCGACGGTTTCGTCGTTGACCACGTAACCCGAATCGTCGATCAGGCCGTCCTGGCCGTGCGTCGTGAACGGATCGAGCGCGACGTCCGTGATGACACCGAGCTCGGGGAATTCACGCTTGAGCGCCTTCACCGCGCGCTGGGCGAGGCCGTCCGGATTCCAGGCCTCGCGCGCATCCAGGCTTTTCGCCTCGGGCGGCGTCACCGGAAACAGAGCCAGCGCCGGAATGCCGAGCGCAACGGCCTCGCCCGCGACGCGGACCAGCTCGTCGATCGAAAGCCGCTGGACGCCCGGCATCGACGGCACGTCTTCACGCGCGCCGTGGCCCTCGCGGACGAACACGGGCAGGATCAGATCGGACGACGCGAGGTCGGTCTCGCGCATCAGGGCTCGCGAGAACGCGTCGCGGCGCATGCGGCGCAGGCGGGTTTGCGGGTAAGGCATTGCGGCGATCGGGAGAACGGGATTGCGCATTGTACGCGTCGAACGCGGCGCTCCTGCCGCGGCCATCGGCCGCATGCGAAACATGCGGCGGACATATGGCCTCCGCTCGCGACAGGACGAGTCAATTGCTGACACTCCGCGGCGCGTCGGCGTGCAGAGCGCACATGCGTGGGCCTCGTGCGCGGAGCTTTCGCGACGACCCCTTGTGACCGCGGTCACGCGTTTCGCCCGCGTTAATGCGAAGCGATCAGCACAATTCGCGTCAAACGCGCGTCAATGCTTCAAATCGCCGCTTCAGGGCACTTTTTTTGCTTGGAAAACATCGATCTGCGAGCGACATGTCAGCCAGCGTGTTCAGCAGGGGTTCGCCGACAGGCCGGCACAATGTTAAGCGCTTGTTATACACGCAGGTTTATGCTTTCATTGAAGCTGCGCCTCAAGTTAGTGCGATAAGTTGTTCAGAGAGAAAAGAAAATGCTGTCCCCGATGATGTGGTTAGGGCTGGTCGCCCTGGGTGTGCTCGCGGTCGCCTCGATTCGCCGGATTCCCGAAGGCCAGGTCTATACGCTGCGCCGCCTCGGCGGGCAGACGCGCGTCATGCACTCCGGCATGCACTTCATGCTGCCTCTGTTGGAGCGCGTCGCGCACAAGATCAGCCTCACGGGCTCCAACGTGCCGGTGGACGGCCTGGTCGCCGAAGATCGGCAGTATCGCGGCATCGTCTACTTTCAGGTGCTCGATCCCGCGCGCGCCGACCGCGTGATCGACGACGTCGACGGGCTGCTCCGCGAGCGCACGCGCTCGCTGTTCGCCGACGCGGCGCTGCCCGACAGCTTCGACAACCGCAGGCAGTGGCTGAAACAGTCGCTGAATTCCGACGTGCGCGAGCGTGGCCTCTTGGTGACGCGCGTCGATCTCCACGCGATCAACTGAGCGGGCCGCAGCGCCCTCCGGCGTGACATAGGGCTGGATCCGGCCCGATACTCAGGCGCGACCGCGCCATGCGGCTTTTCCGCCGCTTTTTCGAGAACCGTCCATGATCGACCGCGAGCCGTTGCGGGAGCGTCTGTGCGCCGGCGTCGCTCGGCTGGGCCTTGCGCTCGACGCCGCCGCGATCGCGCGGCTGCTCGCCTACGTCGAACTGCTCGAACGCTGGAACGCGGCATACAACCTCACCGCCGTGCGCGATCCCGCCGAGATGGTGACGCGGCATCTGCTCGACTCGCTCGCGATCGCGCCGCACGTCCGCGGAGCGACGCTCGCCGATCTCGGCAGCGGCGCGGGGCTGCCCGGCATTCCGCTGGCGATCGCCGCGCCGGAGCGCGAGGTGCTGCTGGTCGATTCGAACGGCAAGAAGGCGCGCTTCCTGCGCGAGGCCGTGCGTCGCCTCGGGCTCGAGCGCGTGCGCGTCGCGGAAAGCCGCGTCGAAAACCTCGCCGGAGCCTTCGAATGCATCACCGCGCGTGCTTTCGCGAGCCTGGCGGAAATGCTGGCGGCCGGCGGCCACCTGCTCGCGCATGACGGAATCTGGCTCGCGATGAAAGGACGCATCGACCGGGACGAGCTCGATGCGATCCCGGCCGGCTTCCGCGTCGAAAAGATCGTCGCCTTGGACGTGCCGGGGCTGGACGCGGAGCGTCATCTGGTGATCCTGAAGCGGAGCCCCGCCGTTCCGGCGCAAGCGGAAGCCTGACGGTCACACGGCCACCCAAGCGCGAGCTCCCGCGTTTCGCGGGGACGACGACGTGGATCGCGGCTAGAATCCACCCCCCGGCTCGCCGCGCGCCGGAATTTCGGGTCCCATCGCACGCATCCATGACGCGCATCATCGCCATCGCGAACCAGAAAGGCGGGGTCGGCAAGACGACCACGGCGGTGAACCTCGCCGCGGCGCTGGCCGAGACCCGGCGCCGCATCCTGCTCGTCGACCTCGACGCGCAGGGCAACGCGACGATGGCATCCGGCGTCGACAAGCGCTCGGCCAAGCCGAACGGCTGCGACGTGCTGCTCGAGGAGGCGCCGATCGAAAGCGCGATCGTGCCGACCGAGGGCGGCTTCGATCTCCTGCCCGGCAGCCTCGATCTCACCGCCGCCGAGCTGAAGCTCATGGATGCGCTCGCGCGGGAATCGCGGCTCAAGGAGCAGCTCGCGAGGCTCGGCGACCGCTATCACACCATCCTGATCGACTGCCCGCCGACGCTGCACCTGCTGACGATCAATGCGCTGACGGCGGCGCACGGCGTGCTGATTCCGGTGCAGTGCGAATATTTCGCGCTCGAGGGCCTGTCGAGCCTGCTCGATACGATCAAGGCCGTGCGCCAGCGGCTCAATCCGAAGCTCGAAGTCGAAGGCCTGCTGCGCACGATGTACGACGTGCGCAACAATCTCGGCAACGAGGTGTCCTCGCAGCTGACCAAGCACTTCGGAGAGAAGGTGCTGCGCTCGATCATTCCACGCAACATCCGCCTGGCGGAGGCGCCGAGCCACGGCAAGCCGATCAACCTGTACGACCGCGAGTCGCGCGGCGCCATCGCGTATCTCGGCCTCGCGGGCGAGATGCTGCGCCGCGAGCGCGCGCCGGCCGCCGCTGGACACGCGAGTCCCTGAATGCGTGCAAAAGAGCGTGCTTTTCTCGAGAAGTGCGGCCAGGATGGCCGCTCTTAAGATTTCGCGATCAGGGACGAGCGCAAAGGAGACTATGGCCAAAAAGCGCGGACTCGGACGCGGCCTCGATGCCTTGCTCGGCGGCGATGCGGAACCCTCGCCTTCGACCGAAGCCGACGGCGAATTGCGCACGCTCGCGATCGCGACGATCCAGCCCGGGCGCTATCAGCCGCGGCACGCGATGGATCCCGAGCGGCTCGAAGAGCTGTCGGCTTCGATCAAGGCGCAGGGCGTGATCCAGCCGGTCGTCGTGCGCGAGATCGGCCAGGGCCGCTACGAGCTCATCGCCGGCGAGCGTCGCTGGCGCGCGGCGCAGAAGGCCGGGCTCGCCGAAATTCCCGCGCTGATCAAGGAAGTGCCGGACCAGGCCGTCGTCGCGATGGCGCTGATCGAGAACATCCAGCGCGAGAATCTCTCGCCGCTGGAGGAAGCGCACGCGCTGTCGCGGCTGATCGAGGAATTCCATCTGACGCACCAGGAAACCGCGGACGCGATCGGCCGTTCGCGCGCGGCGGTGTCGAATCTTCTGCGCCTGTTGGACCTCCCGGCCGAGATCAAGCGCCTGCTCGACGAGCGCAGGCTCGACATGGGCCACGCGCGCGCGCTGGCGACGCTGCCCCAGGACCGCGCGACCCTGCTTGCGCTCGAGGCCGCCGAGCACGGCTGGTCGGTGCGCGAGCTCGAGGAAGCCGCGCGCCGCATCGACACGCGTGCGAAAGGCAAGGCGAAGAAATCGGGGCCCGCGCGCGATCCGAACATCGCGGCGCTGGAACGCGAGCTCGCCGAAAAGCTCGCCACGCGCGTCGTCATCGCGCACGCGCGGAGCGGGCGCGGCAAGCTCGTCATCCACTACCACAGCATCGACGAGCTGGACGGGATTCTCGAGCGCCTGCACTGAGACGAGGCCGCAGCCGGCTCCCGCAGGCATCCCGGCCGGCCCTGCATCGTCGAAGTCCGGCGCGGGCGTAGGTGTTTTCACTCTCGTATCGGCGGCCGGGGGGCCGCATGCTCCGGACGCTGCGCCGACGGCAGGCGGCGAGCACTTGTCATCCGACTCGGGAGGAGCCCATGAAACGCATCAGCCTGATCGCGGGAGGCGCGCTGGCGCTTTTCGCTGTTTCCGCCCATGCGGGCAATTTCACGATCGTCGCGCGCAGCGGCCCCAATCGGTTCGATCCGCCCACGCTCACCATCAACGTCGGCGACACCGTCACGTTCATCAACGACCCGGATGCGCCTGGTTTCCACAACGTCGTCTCGGACGCAGATTCCGTCACCGAATTCCGCTGCGCGAACGGCTGCGACGAGACCGGCGGCGACGGCAATCCGAGCACCGCGACGTGGTCCGCGGAGGTGACGTTTCCGACCGCCGGCACGGCGCCGTTCCATTGCGAAGTCCACGGTGCGGACGGTGGCGTCGGCATGGCCGGCACGATCACGATCCTCGGCGAAGGCGGCGCGCCGTCGATCACCGTCGATCCGCCGGCGATCGCGGCGGACGCCGAGGAAGGCGGCCTCGTCAGCGTGCCGCTGTCGATCGGCAATTCGGGCGACGCCGATCTCCTCTGGGATGCCGACGTCACCAGCACCGCCGCCGACTGCACCGCACCCGACAACGACGTGCCGTGGCTGTCGCTGCTGCCGACGTCGGGCACGGTGGCGCCCGGGGATCCGCCGGCGCCGGTCGAAGTCACGCTCGACGCGGCCGCCCTCGCGGCCGGCGTTTACAGCGCCAGCGTGTGCGTGCACAGTAACGACACGGCAAACGATCCGGTGACGGTGCCCGTCGATTTCACGGTCGGCCCGCCCGATGAGATCTTCAGCGACGGATTCGATCCCTGACCCGCAAGGCCGAGGATGGCTGCAAGCCAAGGCGCGCCAATCCGGTCCTCGACTGCTGTGAGCACCCGCCAGCAGCAGTTCGAGGCCCTCGTGCGTGCGCATTCCGGCGAGCTTTACCGTTACGCCTACTGGCTCTCGGGCGAGAGCGCGCTGGCGCAGGATCTCGTCCAGGAGACGTTCCTGCGCGCCTGGCGCTCGCTCGACGCGCTGCGCGAGACCGTCGCCGCCAAGGCCTGGCTCACGACGATCCTGCGTCGCGAGCATGCGCGGCTCTACGAACGCAAGCCGATGCCGACGACCGACCTCGCCGACCTCAATCTCACCGACACCGGGCCCGGACCCGAGCGTACCGGCGAGGATGCAGTCCTGCGCGCGGCAATCGCGAAGCTCGAGCCGAAGTATCGCGAGCCGCTGGTGCTGCAGGTGCTCGGGGGATTCTCGTGCGAGGAGATCGCGCGCCAGCTCGGCCTCACCGAGGCCGCGGTCATGACACAGGTTTTCCGCGCGAGGCAGAAACTGAAGACGATGCTCGAAGGCGAGGAACGCGAGGCGGAGATCCATGGACTGCCTTGAATTCCGCCGCCTGCTTTTCTCCGATCCGCGCGTCACGGATGCGGCCGCGCGCGAGCACCTGGAGAGCTGCCCGCGCTGCCAGGACGCCTGCGCCCGGGCACAGACGTTCGAGGCCAGGCTCGCGCAGGCGCTCGCCGTGCCGGTGCCGGAAGGTCTCGCCGATCGCGTGCTGCTCGCGCAGCTCACCGGCGAGCGGCGACGGCGCGCGAGCGGCTTCCGCTATGGCTGGATCGCGCTCGCCGCCGCGGCGGCGCTCGTCCTCGCGATCGGACTCGTGCGCCGCGAAGGCGCGGCCGGCCGCGCCCTGCCGGATCTCGTCGTTGCGCATGTCAACGGCCCCGAGCGTCCCGCGCTCGCTCTGCGCGAGGCGGTGCCGGCGGACGCAGTGCGCAGCGCGTTCGCGGACCGTGGCGTGCAGCTGGCGTCCGTGCCCGACGGCATCAGTTACGTGCATCGTTGCCCGGTCGGCGACTATCGCACCGTGCATATGGTGATGCCGCGCGACGACCGGCCGGTCAGCGTTCTCTATGTCGCGCAGTATCGTGCGCCCGGCGTCGCGGACTTCGAGCGCGGCACGCTGCGCGGCCGCGAGGTGCCGATCGCCGACGGCACTCTGGTGATGATCGCCGAAAATACGGCCAGCTTCGCTGCGCTCGAGCACGTCTGGCGCGACGCCATCGAAGGATCGGCCCAGACCGCCGCCGGCAGCCGTTGAAGCATCGGCGCCCGTCCGGGGCCGATCCGCGGCGAGATCGGCGATAATCCGCGGCCTTCCGTCGCGCAGCACCGTGCCATGCCCGAGCTTTCCGTCGTCGTGCCGGTCTTCAACGAGCGCGACAACATCCCGCCGCTGCTCGAAGAGATCGCCGCCGCGCTGCGCGGCCGCGCCGATTTCGAGATCGTCTACGTCGACGACGCGAGCAAGGACGATTCGCTCGCGGTGCTGATGCGGGCGAAAGCACGCTATCCCGAGCTGCGCGTGGTCCGCCATCTCGCGCAGAGCGGGCAGAGCACGGCGATCCGGAACGGCGTCAAAGCCGCGCGCGGCGCGTGGATCGCGACGCTGGACGGCGACGGCCAGAACGATCCCGCCGACATTCCGAAGCTGCTCGCGATGCGCGACGAATCGCCGGCCGCGATCAAGCTTTTCGCCGGCTGGCGCGTCAACCGGCAGGACAGCGCCAGCAAGCGCTTCGGCTCGCGCTTCGCCAACGCGATCCGCCGCCGCCTGCTGCGCGACGACACGCCCGACACTGGTTGCGGCATCAAGCTGTTCGAGCGTGCCGCCTTTCTCGATCTGCCCTACTTCGATCACATGCACCGCTACCTGCCCGCGCTGATGCAGCGCGCCGGCTGGCAGGTGAGAAGCGTGCCGGTGAACCACCGGCCGCGCGGAGGCGGCGTGTCGAAGTACAACAATCTCGGGCGCGCGCTGGTCGGGATTTCGGACCTGCGCGGTGTCGCCTGGCTGATCAAGCGCTCGCGCCGCACGGACATCGAGGAGCTGTAGTCCGAGTGTCGGAGCCCTCGGCAGCTCTTACAGGGTGGGCCTCGGCCCACCAACCGACACGTGGAAACCCCGCGAGGACAGAAACCCGCGGATCCAGGCCCGACCTATTGTCATAACGTGCTGATTCCGCTATAAAGCGCGGCTCGCTTCAGCCGGTCTTCGCCCTCGTCGGGGCCACGCGGATCGCGGTACACGGTCTGCCCGCGTCGTCCGGCCTAAGCCCTTCCAGCACCGCGTGGCGCACCGTCGCCGCTGGGCCGCCGCCGTCCTGGCCAAGGGCGGTCACCAAGAGTCGCGAGGGTCGCATGTCCAGAGTCTGCCAGGTCACCGGAAAGAAGGCGCTTTCCGGCAACAACGTTTCCCACGCCAACAACAAGACCCGTCGCCGCTGGCTGCCGAACCTGCACGAGCGCCGTTTCTGGGTGCCGAGCGAGAACCGCTGGATCAGCCTGCGCGTGTCGAGCCACGGCCTGCGCACGATCGACAAGAAAGGCATCGAAGCCGTGCTCGTCGAGCTGCGCGCCCGCGGCGAGAAGGTCTGAGGAGAAGCACCATGGCATCCAAGCGCGACAAGATCCGTCTCACGTCCTCGGCCGGCACGGGCCACTTCTACACGACCGACAAGAACAAGAAGAACACGCCGGACAAGATGGAAGTGAAGAAGTACGACCCGGTCGCCCGCAAGCATGTGATCTACAAGGAAGGCAAGATCAAGTGATTTCGCGCTAGCGCGACGTCATCCCGGCGAAAGCCGGGATCCAGTGCCTTCAACGAAAAAGCCCGCCTTATCGGCGGGCTTTTTTCTCCATACCTGTCACCGCAACGTATAAGCGCAGCGCTCGGTCCGGTCGCCTCGAATCAATAGTTAGCCTTCATGTGCTCTCAATTTTCCAAAAGGCCAGCTTTGTGAGCTTCCCGGTATGGGATGTGGCTGTGGAGATGATGGTCATGAAGACAACCGATACATTTCTACCGACAACCGAGGTGAAGCTTGCGAATCCGCTGGAGCTATGTCAGCCCTAGGCTCGCAAGACAGCATAAATATATATCGCGGATAGCATCACGAGGGAAATGGCCGTCACTATCGCCATTGCGCGAGCGAAGTGGGCGCTGGCATTACTCCAGATGCGTTGCCTGACCGGTACTCTCGAAGACGGATTTGGAAAATAGCCAGAGCCCGCCGACTGAATGACGAGACCAACGAAATAGCCGGCAGCAATCCACATGCTCACTGACGACAACCAGAATGCCGAGTAATGCATGATGGAATATCTAATATCCTTGATATCTCCGCCGTACGAACAAACCACGAGAGTAGAAATCACATACACCAGCGCCACGGCGAGCGCGGCACGAGAAGCTCGCTTGTCAGCCGACATATAGCGTTTTTCGGTTGCGCTCATGGGGTTGGCGCAGCGAAGAGAAGACCGCATCCCACTTCCCAGATGAGTCCTACTGCGATGTCGTTGAGCGTGTAGTTCATATTCTTTGAACCGTACTGTTGTCCAGTCTTCAGCAGCTGATCCTGCAAATTTTGCCGCTCTGAATTCAGCTGATCCAGCCGGTCGAAATCATCGAGCGGACAATCCTCAATTTTCTTGTTGATTCCCTCAAGCTTGCTTCGAATGTCGGACGCTCCGTCATTCTGAAGTGATGTGTAAATTGAGTAGCCTTGATAGGCAAAATTGGCGGCAGTGCATACGCCAAACGCTATCGGCCCAAGACCCGAGGGATCCGTGTTGTTGGCTGGATTTGCGGCGACGTAGACATACGGATTCGACCCTCCCGCCAGCCCAATGGGATCCGACTGCAAATATCGAGCGAGCACGGGGTCGCTTAGCGCAATGAGAGAAACGCCGAGCAAACTAATGCTGGTGCGACCTGACACCCGTGATTAGTCCCGAATGAGATTAGAGTCCGCCCCAACGAG
>CBINBI010000011.1:0-67431 GCA_966248875.1 uncultured Rhodanobacteraceae bacterium | reverse complement strand
GCGCTGGCCGACGACGCGATCCTCACGACGCACGCGCTCGAAGCCGGCGCGCAGTTGAATCGCCATGATTTCGAAGTCGTGCTTGCCGGCCGCGGAGCGCGCGTCGTTTCGCGTGGCGTATTTGCGCTGCGCGGGCGCCAGCACACCGACGTGCACATGGACGTGCGGCACGACGCACGCGACACCGCGAGCGACGTGCTCTGGCGCGGCGTCGCCGACCAGCGCGCGCGCGGAGTGTTCCACGGCGCGATCACCGTGGCCGCGGGCGCTGACGGCGCCGACGCGAACCTTTCCAGCAAGAACCTGCTGCTTTCGCCGCACGCGGAAATCGACACCCAACCCGTGCTCGAAATCCATGCGGACGAAGTGAGGGCCGCGCACGGCGCCACCGTCGGCCAGCTCGACGAGCGCGCGCTGTTCTATCTTCGTTCGCGCGGGCTTTCGGCAGACGCTGCCCGCAACCTGCTGATCACCGCGTTCTGCGGCGCCGCGCTGGCGGACCTGCCGGTCCACGGCCTGCGCGAACCCCTGGATGCGGCGCTGGCGGCACGCCTGCCGCGGATCGGAGAGGCCGCATGAATGCGACGGAGGCGATCGGATCCGTGACCGGCCCGATGGCGATCGCGCCGGTCGGCATCGGCAACGCCGAGCACTATCGCTGGGGCGAGGGTTGCGACGGCTGGCATCTTCTCAAGCGCGACGATTTCAGCGTGATCCGCGAGCGCATTCCCGCTGGCGCGGCGGAAACGCGCCATCGCCATGCGCGCTCGCGGCAGTTCTTTTACGTGCTGGATGGCAAGGCGGTCATCGAGGTGGACGGCGTGCGGCACGCTCTTGCACCGGGTCAGGGCCTGCACGTGCCGCCCGGCGCCGCGCACCAGTTCCGCAACGATTCCGGAGACGACGTGCACATCCTGGTCGTCTCGGTGCCGAAGAGCCACGGCGACCGCGAGAACGTCGACACCGACGGAGGCGCCGCATGAGCGCGCGCCCGAGCGACTTGCCGGCGCCGCTCGACGTCGCGCGCATCCGCGCGGATTTCCCGCTGCTCGCGCGCACCGTCAACGGCAAGCCGCTCGTCTACTTCGACAATGCGAACACGTCGCAGAAGCCGCAGGCTGTCATCGACGCGGTGGACGATTTCTACCGACGGCACAATGCGAATGTGTCGCGCGCCGTGCATACGCTGGGCGAGGAGGCGACCAGCGCGTACGAGGGAACCCGCGACAAGCTGGCGCGCTTCATCAACGCGCCGTCGCGTGACGAGATCGTCTTCACGAGCGGCACGACGCAGGCCATCAACCTCGTCGCGTACAGCTATCTTTTGCCGCGCATCCAGCCCGGCGACGAGATCGTCGTCACGACGATGGAGCATCACGCGAACATCGTGCCGTGGCAGATCGTCTGCGAGCGCAGTGGCGCGAAGCTCAAGGTGGCACCGATCACCGAGCAGGGCGAGCTCATCGTCGAGAAGTTCGTCGAGCTTCTTACGCCTCGCGTCAGGCTCGCTGGCGTCGTGCACGTGTCGAACGTGCTCGGCACGGTCAACCCCGTCGCCGAGCTCGCCCGCGCGGCGAGAAAGCGCGGCATTCCGCTGCTCGTCGACGGCTCGCAGGCGCTGCCGCACATGCCGGTGGACGTGCGCGCGCTCGGCTGCGATTTCTACGCGCTGACCGGCCACAAGATGTTCGGGCCGACCGGCACCGGCGCGCTGTGGGCGCGCAAAGAGCTCCTGCGCGACATGCCGCCGTTCTTCGGCGGCGGCGAGATGATCCGCGAGGTGCGCTTCGAAGGCACGACATTCGCCGATCCGCCGCACCGCTTCGAGGCCGGCACGCCGAACATCGCGGGCTTCGTCGGGCTCGGTGCCGCGATCGACTACATGGAGTCGATCGGCCGCGATCGCATCGCCGCCGCGGAGCGGGACCTGCTCGATTACGCGACGGCGGCCCTGAAGACTGTTCCCGGGCTTCGCATCTTCGGTGAGGCGAAGCACAAGGCGGCGGTGATCTCGTTCCTGATCGAGGATGCGCACGCACACGATCTTGCGACGCTGCTCGATCACGAGGGTATCGCGGTGCGCTCCGGGCACCATTGCGCGCATCCGCTGATGCGGTTTTACGGTGTGCCGGCGACCGTGCGCGCTTCGCTTTCGTTCTACAACACGCGCGAGGAAGTCGACCGCTTCGTCGAGGCCATCGGGCGCGTGCGCAAGCTGCTCGGGTGACCGCATCGGGCGCGACGCTAGAATGAAGCCGATGTCGGCCGCGAACCTCTACCAGCAGCTCGTCCTCGACCATTACCGGCACCCGCGCAACCGCGGCGAGCTGGCCGGCTGGACGCACGCGGCGGACGGCGTGAACCCGCTCTGCGGCGATGCGCTGCGCATCGAGCTTCGCTGTGCGGACGGCCGCATCGTCGGCATGCGCTTTTCCGGCCAGGCCTGTGCGATCACCACTGCGACCGCATCGATGCTGAGCGAGCTGGTCCAGGGCCGCGGCGCCGACGATGTCGCGACGTTGCACGCGCCGTTCGGGCGCCTGCTGAACGGCGATCTCGGCGAAGACCTCTCGCTGGGCCCGCTCAACGCGATGCGCGAGCTGCATCGTCATCCGTCGCGGCGCAAGTGCGCGGAGCTTCCCTGGGCGACCTTGCGTGCGGCGCTGGCAGGCACGGCGCGCGTCAGCACGGAGACCGCATGAGCCCGGTCGCCGAGCGCGCGGTGACGACATTCCGCTTTGCGACTTCGGCCGATGTCGAGGCGATCGTCGCTCTCGTCGAATCGGCGTATCGCGGCGAGGCGAGCCGTCGCGGCTGGACGACCGAAGCCGATCTCCTCGACGGCCAGCGCACCGATCCCGCTGGCGTGGCCGCGCTGATCGAAGGCGAGGGCAGCTGCATCCTGCTCGCCGAGCGCGAAGACGGGCTGCTCGCCTGCGCCAACCTCGAGCGGCGCGATGACGTCGCCTACTTCGGCATGTTCTCGGTGCGGCCGGAGCTCCAGGGCGGCGGCATCGGCCGCGCGGTGCTGGCCGAAGCCGAGCGCATCGCGCGCGAACAGTGGCACTGCCGTGAGATGCAGATGACCGTCATCTCGCTGCGCGAAGAGCTGATCGCGTGGTACGAGCGCCGCGGCTATCGCCGCACCGGCCTCTATTCGCCGTTTCCGTACGGCGACGAGCGCTTCGGGATTCCGAAGCGCGACGATCTTCGCTTCGAGCTTCTGGTGAAGCCGCTGTAGGCGGGACGCGCGAGGACCGGATGACGAGTCATTCGGGCGTTCGTCCGGCGCGTGGGCGTGCCGCATCGCGCTCGTCCGGCAGATGAATCGAGCGCAGGCAGAAGTCCAGCATCGCGCGCAGGGATGCCGAATTTCGTCGCAGGCGGCTGCGCAGCGCGGCGCCTTCCCAGCAGTCGACGATCAGATTCGCAATCTGAGGCGTATCGGTGCCGGCAGGTAACTTTCCCGCCAGCTTCGCCTCTTCGAGACAGCCGGCCAGGCGTTCGCCGATCGTAGAGAAACACGCCTCGATCTTGCGACGGAATGCGTCGGTCATCTCCGGCCGAAAGCGTGAAATATTCCGCCGCTGATCCTGCCGTAGCCACTCGCGCCGCCGAAATTCAGGCGCTGGCGTACGACGGCGCCTTCGATTTCCAGCCGGACATCGATCTCGTCCTTTGCAACCCGCATGATGTTTCCTCCCCGTTACACGAAACCGCGAAAGCGCCCGGCATGCCGCACGATTCGCGACATGGCTGCCGGAAGCGGCAGAACCGGCGCGCTAGACCGCTGTCAACCGCGGATGGAGCCAGTGCGGGCTTGGAGCCGCCTTTGCCGCCCCTTGCATTGGCGCGGATGTCGCGCTATCGCTGGCCGACGCCGCCTTGCTGAAAAACGAGGACACGATGATCTTTGATCCACGCCGGTGCCTTCGCCCATGAACTGGATCCGCGTCTGTTCCACGGCCGAGCTACTGCCCGGCGAATACCGCGTCGTCTACGACGGCGACACGCCGATCGCCGTGTTCAACATCGACGGCGATCTTTACGCGATCGAGGACATCTGCACGCACGATGGCGGTGAGCTGACCGGCGGCGTCATCGAGGGCCGCCAGATCGAATGCCCGCGCCACGGCGCGCGCTTCGACATCATCACCGGCGAAGCGCTGACGCCGCCGGCGTACGAGCCGACGGCGACGTTTCCCGTCAAGGTCGAAGACGGCATCGTGTACACGCGGGACGACCGCTGGGACTGAGCGCGTCGACGGCGTCGTCCAGGCGCGGGGCGTGCCGTCAATAATATTGCGACTGATTCGCATTTGTGTTTGAATCGCTCGTCATCGAGCTCTCGCGAATGCGATGTCGCTGCGCCCGCATTCCGAGCAGGAGGTGCGAGGCAACCCGTCGTCGCGGTCTTTTCACGCGCGCCGTCGCGCCGGCGTTCCGCGACGGCTTCCAGATCTCTCCGGATTTCCACAGTCATGCCGCTCACGCTCAAGCGCATCCTGTTCCGCCTGCACTGGATCGGCGGTCTCGTCGCGGGGCTCGTGCTCGCGCTGGTCGGCGTGACCGGCGCGGCGATCGGATTCGAGCCCGAGCTGATGCGGCTCATGAATCCGCAGCTCGAAGTCACCGCGCAAGGCCAGGAGACGAAACCGCTCAGCACGCTCGTTGCAGCGGCAAAGACTGCACATCCCGACCTGCAGGCGCGCAGCATCGCCTGGGAAGGTGACGACGCGGCGCTGATCGTGCGCATGGCGAAGGGACGCGAGCGCGGAGCCATGCAGGTCGCCGTCGATCCGTTCACCGGAGCGGTGCTGGACGGGCCGCACGGCACGGCGTTTTTCGAAACCGCCGAGCGCTTGCACCGCAACCTCGCAGCGGGCCCCGTGGGCAAGCAGATCGTCGGCGCCAGCACGTTGACGCTGATCCTGCTCGCGATCACCGGGCTCCTGCTGCGCCGGCCGCGCCGCGCACGCTCGCTGCGCGCGTGGCTGACGTTCAATACGAAGCTGCGCGGCCGCCCGTTCCTGTGGCATCTGCACGCGGTCAGCGCTACGTGGCTGCTCGCGTTCTATCTCGTCGCCGCGCTGACCGGGCTCTGGTGGTCGTACGACTTCTATCGCGATGCGATCAACCGCATCGCGGGCGTGACCACGCCGATGCGGCGGCCGGCCGCCGAAGCGCGCACGGAATTGCCGGCGTCGACGCTGGACGCGGCGTGGACGACGTTTCGCCGCGAGGCACCGGATGCCACGCGCGCGACGCTCGCGCTCCCGGGCGATGCGGGCGCGCCGGTCGAGATCCGCTACCAGACGCAGGAGAGCCCGCATGGCCGCGCCTGGAACACGCTGAAAATCGATGCGGAAGCGGGGCAGGTCGTCGGCAGGGCTCTCTATGCCGAGCTGCCGCGCGGGAGGCGTTTCGTCTCGAGCCTGTTTCCGCTGCACTCGGGTGAATTCTTAGGGCGTCCGGGCCGGATCGCGATGGCGCTCGCGGCGCTCGCCATGCCGTTTTTCGCGGTCACCGGCTTCTGGATGTGGCTGCAGCGACGGGCAACGGCGAAAGCACGCAGCCATGCGGCCATTGCTTCGGATCGTCCGGCGCTGCCGCGCCCGGTGCTCGACAAGGCTTAGGCGGAACGCCACGAGCTGCGACGCACTCGCTGCGAGAAGAGATCGCCGGGACCGAATGCCGCGACGCTTCGCCGCAGTCTTCCGATGCGAATATGATTGAGAATCATTATCACTTGAAGTATATTTCAAGACGCACAAAGCAGCGAACGCCGCCGCCGCCGCACACGCGTCGAAAGAAGAACCAGCATTCAGGGCATTCGATGTCGTCGGACAAATTCATCGTTTCCATTCCCGCGGCGCCGCGCCGCCTGCTCGCCACCGCGCTCGCCGCGCTGGCTCCGATCGCGGGTCACGCCGCGGAAGACCTGTCGTCCGCGACGCCGGACGATGCCGCCGCAGACCGGCGCCGGAGCGTCGCAGAGCTCGATACGGTCAGCGTCAACGGCCACGACGCCGCCGAGCCCTCGTCGCCGAAGTTCACCGCGCCGCTGCTGGACACGCCGCGCTCGGTCACAATCGTGCCGCAGGCGGTAATTCAGGACACCGCCTCGACGACGCTGCTCGATGCGCTGCGCACGGTGCCCGGCATCACGTTCGGTGCGGGCGAGGGTGGCAATCCGGTGGGCGACCGTCCGTTCATCCGCGGCTATGACGCCGGCGCCGACATCTACGTCGACGGCATCCGCGACGTCGGCTCGCAATCGCGCGAAGCGTTCGATATCGAGCAGATCGACGTGACGAAAGGCCCGAGCTCCGCCTACACGGGTCGCGGCGCCATCGGCGGCAGCGTCAACATCGCGACCAAGACGCCGCACGCGGACGACTTCATGGCCGGAAGCGTCGGGGTGGGCACGGATCAGTACCGGCGCGCCACCGTCGATGCGAATCACGTGCTCACGGATGACGTCGCGTTCCGCGTCAATCTAATGGGCCACGAGGCCGACGTGCCGGGCCGCGACGGACCCGACGTCAGCCGCTGGGGCATCGCGCCGTCCGTCACGTTCGGCATGAATTCTCCGACTCGCGCAACGCTGAGCTATTACCACCTCACCACGGACGACACGCCCGACAGCGGCATTCCGTTCAACAATCCGTTCCCCGCGACGAATCCGAACGCGGGACTCAACGGCGACGGCAGCCCGGCCGATGTCGACCGCGAGAATTTCTACGGCCTCTTCGACCGCGATTTCCGCAAGACCAAGGCCGACATCGGCACGCTGCGCGTCGTGCACGAGTTCGGCGACGACTGGACTCTCACCAACACGACGCGCTACGGCCGCACCGCGAACGACTACATCTGGACGAATCCCGACGACAGCGTCGGCAATCTGCTGACCAACGGCTACGTCTACCGGGCCGCGAAATCGCGCGTCACCGCGACGAAGACGGCGGCGAACCAGACCGACCTCACCGGCGCTCTCGAAACGGGCCGCGTGCGCCACGACGTCGCGCTCGGCATCGAGCTCGATCACGAGCATACCGAAGTCGATCAGTACATCGTCACGAATCCCGACGGCATCACGACGCGCGACTGTTCCAATCCGCAGCTCGTCGAGGATTTCCTCTGCACGCCGCTCGATCATCCGAACCCGCACGATCCCTGGCTCGGCACGATCGCGCGCAGGAACGATCCGAACGTCTACACGACGAACACGCGCTCGGCTTACGCGTTCGACACGATGACGCTCAGCGAGCAATGGCTGCTCAACGTCGGCGCGCGCTTCGACAGCTATTCGACCAAGGCCGATCTGATCGCCACCTCGAGCGCACCGGCCGCGCGCGTCGAGAACGACGCCGATCTCTGGACGTACCAGGTCGGCCTCGTCTACAAGCCGGTGCAGAACGCGAGCGTCTATGCGTCCTGGGGCACCGCGTCGAGCCCGTCCGGAGCGGCCAACGGTGAAGGCGCCTCCGGCGACAATGCGAACATCACAGCCGCGATCGCGGACCTCGATCCGCTCAAGAGCAGAAACGCCGAGATCGGCGTGAAGTGGGACGTCCTGGACGGTCGCCTGTCGCTGACGGCAGCGGTGTTCCGCTCCGACATCACCAACGCGCGCGTCGCGACCGACAACGGCACGACGCAGCTCGCGGGCGAGAAGCGCGTCGATGGCGTCGAATTCGGCATCACCGGCGAGATCACCGAACGCTGGAAGGTGTTCGGCGGCTACACGCATCTCGACAGCGAGCTGGTCGATGCCGGTTTCGTCAACGTCGGCACGTCCGACGATCCGGTGTTCGTGCCGAGCCCGGACGAGGGCAACCGCTTCCCGAACACGCCGGAAGATGCCGCGACGCTGTGGACGACGTATCAGGTGCTGCCGAATTTCACGATCGGCGCGGGCGCGTTCTACACTTCGAAGGTCTACGGCAACACGGCGAACACGAAATGGGTGCCGGCCTACACGCGCTTCGACGCGATGGCGGCCTATGCCGTGAACGATCATTTCAACTTTCAGCTCAACATCCAGAACCTGACCGACAAGCTGTATTTCGACAAGGCGTATCAGAATCACTACGCCTCCGTCGCGCCGGGCCGCTCGGCGGTGCTGACGGCGAATTTCAAGTTCTGAATCGGCGGAAAACGAGACTGCATGCTGCTGCACGTCGCCAATGTCCTCACGGCCGATCAGGTGGCGGCCTGCCGCCGGCGTCTCGACGCGGCGGAGTGGCGCGATGGCCGCGTGACCGCGGGCCACCTGTCCGCGCTTGCGAAGAACAACCGGCAGCTCGCCGAGGACGATCCCGTCGCGCGCGAGCTCGGCGCGACGATTCTCGATGCGCTGGCACGCAATCCGACCTTCTTCGCCGGCGCGCTGCCGCGCCGCATCTATCCGCCGCTCTTCAACCGCTACGAGGGCGGCGAAGCGTTCGGCAGCCACGTCGACAACGCGATCCGCTACGACCGTTCCACGAATCCCGCGCAGCCGCTGCGCACGGATCTTTCCGCGACGCTGTTCCTGTCGTCTCCCGAGGACTACGACGGCGGCGAGCTCGTCATCGAGGACACGTTCGGCGCGCACGCCGTGAAACTGCCGGCCGGCGATCTCGTCATTTATCCGGGTTCGAGCCTGCACGAGGTGCGCCCGGTCACGCGCGGGGCGCGCGTCGCCGCCTTCTTCTGGATCCAGAGCTTCGTCCGCTCCGACGCGCAGCGACGCATGCTGTTCGATCTCGACGTGTCGATCCAGGAGCTGACGCAGCGCGTGCCCGGCGCGCCGGAGCTCGTGCGCCTCACCGGCGTCTACCACAACCTGCTGCGCGAGTGGTCGGATGTCTGAGGCGGCAGCCGACGACGCGGTCGCGCCCGACGCGGAGCACCTCGCAGGCCTGCTGCGCACCGATCCCGCCGCAGCCGCCGAGGCGCTGCTTCGGCTCGCGCGGCGCGGCGACGTCGAGTCGCAGGTGCTGTACGCGCAGATGCTCTCCGAAGGTCGCGGCATCGAGCGTGATGCGGCGGCAGGGCTGTACTGGTACACGCTCGCCGCGAATCTCGGCCATGCCGAGGCCATGAACATGGTCGGACGCTGTCACGAACTCGGCCATGGGGCGCCAGCGAACGCCGAGCTCGCCGCGGCCTGGTATCGGCGCGCGGCGGAATGCGGCTCGCTCTGGGGTATGTACAACTACGCCAACCTGCTCGCCACCGGACGCGGCACCCGGCGCGATCCGGCGCGCGCGTTCGCGTGGTACCTGCGCGCGGCCGAGCGCGGCCACGCGAAGTCGATGAATCTGGTAGGGCGCTGCTACGAGGAAGGGCTCGGTGTCGAAGCCGACGCGGCCGCGGCGTATCGCTGGTACCGGAGGTCGGCCGAGGCCGGTGATTTTCGCGGCCAGCGCAGCCTGGCTTCGGTGCTGCTCGAAACAGGCCGCGGCCACGAGGCAGCATACTGGCTGCGCCGCGCGGCCGAGACGCGGGCGGCGACGTAGCGGCGCGCGCGCTGCAATCAGGGGCCGGGCGGGGCTTCGCCGTTGTGCTCGTCCGCGGGCGAGAGCTTGACCAGCACGATCTCGCCGCTGCCTTCGATGACCACGCGGCCCGGATCACGGCCGAAGTCGATGCGCAGCGTGTCGCCGGGCTCGATCGCCGCCTCCGCATCGCCCGCACGCGCTTCGGCTCGACCCGACAGCGCGTGAACGATCCACACGACATCCGTTTCCGCGAACAGCACCATCGAGCCCACCAGCGGGCGCGCCAGCAGCTCGGCCCGGACGTCGCCGCGGCGTGTCATGACGTTGAAGTCGCGCGTGGGGCCGGCGATCAGTCGGCACTCGACCTGCGCTTCGCCGGCGAAGCGCGCGCGCTGGAAGCGCTCGCCGAGGCGCAGCGGCGGTTCGTCGCCGATGTCGAGCTCGATGCCGTTGCCGGCGAGCAGTATCAGCTCGCGCTCGATGTCCGGGAATTCCGAGAACGGCCCGTCGGCTTCGATGTCGGCGATGCTGACGCGCCAGCGGAACTCCGCGGCGGAGTCGGCGGGATCGCGTGCAATCTCGGTGGTCCAGCCGCCGTCGTTCTTCCAGCGCACGCGCCGGCCCGCGGATGCCTTGAGCAGCGTCAGTCGGATCATCGGAACCGTGCCCTCGGATTCGCGGCGCGGCACACGCCGCTGCTCAGTCGTCCGCTTCGGGCGGATGATAGACGTAGACCAGCGTCGCGCCGCCGAGAAAGTCGATCGTCGTGGCCTGTCGGCCGCCGAGGCGCCGCGCGACACGCTCGGCCGCCGTGTTGTCGACGCGGATGAGGCTGACCAGGCGCTGCGCGTTCAGCCGGCCGAACGCGAAATCGAGCGCCGCGCGCGCGCCTTCCGTCGCATAGCCCTGGCGGCGCTCGTCCGGCATCAGCATCCAGCCGAGCTCGAGGTCGGGCCAGCCTTCGGGCTGGTGCAGGCCGACACGGCCGACGAAACGGCCGGAATCCTTGCGCTCCATCGCCCACATGCCGAAGCCGCGCAGCACCCAGTGGCCGAGCAGCATCGCCATGGAGCGCCACGCGTTCATGCGGTCGAGCGGCTCGCCGTCGCCGACGAAGCGCGTGCTTTCGGGATCGGCGAGCATCGACGCATACGCCTCGAAGTGGCGCTCCGCGAACGCGACGAGACGCAGACGTTCGGTTTCGAGGACCGGAATATCGACCATCGCAAAGACGAATCAGGCGACGAGGCCGGCCAGCGCGCGCGTCGAGGAGCGCAGGCTCTCTTCCCAGCTGAAGCCGACGATGCGCTCACCGCTGACGGCGTCGCGGAAGGCTTCTTCCTGTCCCGGAGCGAGCAGGTGGCGGTAGTCGACAGTGAGCTCGGTGCCCGCATCGAGATCGCCGGCGGCGAAGACGAAGCCGAGGTGCCAAAGGCCCGTCGGCGCGAACGCGTGGTTCACGTAGCACTCATCGGGCCATTCGGGCGTCACGGTGTACGCCTCCTCGAACCAGCGCACGGTCGCGGGCAGCAGCGATTCGGCGTCCGGCCGGTGCGCGATCTCGTCGAACGAGTGCACGTGGGCAATCGCGTCCGGTGCGACGATGACGCGGCCGCGTCGGACCGGCTCGTCGAGAAACAAGCCTTTCCCGGCGCCCGCGATCCTCGATGGGCCGATGTGGTAACGGGGAATGATCATCTGCGCACCGCCGTTGGCGGGCGCGCAGTCTAGCAGAACGAGCGGGTCCGGCCGCGAGGCCGGGCGATCGAAAGCGCAATGCGCGGCGCGCGATCGCGCGCTTTTTTCGCCCGCGCTGCCGTCACCAGGTCGCGAGCGAGTGCGAGGAGCTGCGCGGTGCGCCCGCCGCCGGCGGCTTGCCGAACACGATCGCGTCGCGATTGGCCTCGATGATGCGCGGGCCGATGCCCTTGACGCGGGCGAGGTCCTCGATGCTCCTGAACGGCCCGTGCGTCTCGCGGTAGGCGACGATGGCCTCGGCCTTGACGAGGCCGACGCCGTCGAGCGATTGCGCCAGCGTCTTGGCATCGGCGGTATTGATGTCGACCTGCGTCGCGGCAAGCGCGGGCCATGCGAGCGCAAGCGCGGCGAGGAGAAAAATGCGAACGATGAACTTCATTTAAGGATCGGATGGACTGACGAGGCGCGGGCTGCGCGGACATGGCACAGCGTAAAGGCCGCGGCCGCTGGCCGGCAGCGCATAGACGCGAAGGGACGAGTCCGCGATCGGCGATCGTCGTTGTAGGACATTTCCTACAGGAGGCGCGGACGCCGCCTGCGCTAGACTTCGCCCTCTTGCGCTACGACGAGCGGTTCACACGATGGATTCGACAGCACTCAGCGGTTTCGTGGGCGGCCTGTGGGACGAGGAGATCGTTCCGCAGTTGACCGAGTACATCCGCATCCCGAACAAGTCGCCGATGTTCGACGCGCAATGGGTCGAGCACGGCCACATGGACCGCGCCGTCGCGCTCATGGAAGCCTGGGCGCGTGCGCAGCCGATTCCGGGCATGCAGCTCGAAGTCGTGCGCCTGCCCGGCCGCACGCCGCTGATCTTCATCGAGATTCCGGCCTCGCGGCGCGGCAGCGGCGAGGGCGAGGACACCGTTCTCCTCTACGGCCACCTGGACAAGCAGCCGGAGATGACGGGCTGGTCGGCGCATCTCGGCCCCTGGAAGCCGGTGATCGAAGGCGACAGGCTGTATGGCCGCGGCGGCGCCGACGACGGCTACGCGTTGTTCGGCTCTCTCGCCGCGATCATGGCGCTGGAGGCCCAGGACATCCCACATGCGCGCTGCGTCGTGATGATCGAGGCCTGCGAGGAATCCGGCAGCTACGACCTGCCGTACTACGTCGATCATCTCGCCGCGCGCATCGGCAAGCCGTCCCTGATCGTCTGCCTCGATTCGGGCTGCGGCAACTACGATCAGCTCTGGCTGACGACCTCGCTGCGCGGCATGACCGGCGGCAACCTGGTCGTCCAGGTGCTGGAGGAGGGCGTGCACTCGGGCGATGCGTCCGGTGTCGTCGCGTCGAGCTTCCGCATCCTGCGCCAGGTGCTGTCGCGGCTCGAGGATGAAGTCACCGGCGCGATCAAGCCGAAGGAGCTCTACGTCGAGATTCCGGCGCAGCGCGTCGCCCAGGCGAAGCGCACGGCCGAGATCCTGGGCGACGCCGTCTACGCGAAGTTCCCGCTGGTCGACGGCATGCAGCCGATGGCGGCCGATCTCTCGGAGCTCGTGCTGAACCGCACGTGGCGGCCGGCGCTGTCGATCACCGGAGTCGGCGGTCTGCCGCCGCTCGATTCGGCGGGCAACGTGCTGCGGCCGTACACCGCGGTCAAGCTCTCGCTGCGCGTGCCGCCGACGCTCGACGCGGTCAAGGGCGGCGAATTCGTCAAGCGCCTGCTCGAAAGCGATCCGCCGTACGGCGCCAGGATCAGCTTCGAGCTCGAAAAAGCCGGCAGCGGCTGGAACGCGCCGGAGCTCGCGCCGTGGCTCGAAGCCTCGGTCGACGAGGCTTCGCGCCGGTTCTTCGGCGCGCCGGTCGCCTACAACGGCGAGGGCGGCTCGATCCCGTTCATGGGCATGCTCGGCGAGAAGTTTCCGGGCGCGCAGTTTCTCATCACCGGCGTGCTCGGGCCGCACTCGAACGCGCACGGGCCAAACGAGTTCCTGCACATCCCGACCGGCAAGCGCATGTCGATGTGCGTCGCGCACGTCGTCGCCGATCACTACCGCGCATCGGAGGCCGGGCTCACGCGCGGCGTGGCCGCTTCGAATGCGCACACGGTGAAAGGCGGCGACGGCTGCTGCTGACGTGCGGCCGCGCCACGTGCCTGCCACCTGCGCGGCCGATTTCGCGCCGGTACGCGCGCTAGCCTCGTCGGCATGACGGCGATGACCCGCATGAGCACGATCCGCGCTGCGCGCACCTACGATGCCGCTGCGATCGCGCAACTTTGTGCGCAACTCGGCTACCCGGCGACGCGCCAGCAGATCGCGACCCGGCTCGCCGGCATCGAGTCCGAGCCGGCGAGCCGCGTCCTGGTCGCCGAGGACCGCGAAGGGCGCGTCGCCGGCTGGCTGCACGTCGCGGCGCGCGCACAGCTCACGGAGGACCCGAGTGCCGAGATCCTCGGGCTCGTCGTCGAAGAATCCGCCCGCGGCGCTGGCATCGGTGCCGCGCTGGTCCGCGCGGCGGAAGAATGGGCGCGCTCGCAGGGCTGCGTGCGCATCCGTGTTCGCAGCCGCGACACGCGCGAGCGCGCGCACGCGTTCTACGAGCGCGAAGGCTACGCGCGGAACAAGGTGCAGCTCGTGCTGCACAAGGTGCTTCAGTAGTTCGCCGGAAGGCTCGAATCAGCGCTGACCCTTCGGCCGCGCCGGCAGGCTGCGCAGATACATCCACAGCGCGTCCAGCTCGGTGTCGGTGAAATGCCCGAGCGCCTGCCACGGCATGAACGGGTCTACCGGCTTGCCGTCGCTGCGCTTGCCTTCGCGGAACACCCGGTAGAAATCGTCCTTGGTCCACGCGCCGATGCCGGTCTCGGCATCCGGCGTGATGTTCGCCGGCACGGCGAAGTCCGGCGGCACGCCGGGTATCGGCCCGCCGGAAAAATGCTCGCCGTGACAGCCGGTGCACGCATTCGCGAGATAACGCCCGTATTCGGCCGTCGCCGCTCGCTCGACGCGTGAAGTGTGCGGCGCGTGCTGGTCGATCAGACGCGCTTCCACCATGGGCAGCTTGCCGAAGGCGAACAACGCCCGGCCCACCGGGCCGATGACACTCGGCGGGAGCTTGCGATCCACCGGCGGCCGCTGTTTCGCGTAGGCGATCAGGTCCGCCGTGTCGGCGTCGGTGAGCGCGGCGAAGTCGCGGATCGGCATGAACAAGAGCGCCTGGCCGTCGGGCCGGATGCCGTGCCGGATCGCATGCTCCCAGTCCGCATCGCCGAAATCCGCCGGCAGCCCGCCTTGCCCGTGCGTGATGTTCGGCGCGGCCATGCGGCCGATGGCCGGCGCCTCCATGACGACGCGCCCGCCGAAATCGGCCCCGTGGCATTCCGTGCAGCCGCGCGTGATGGCGATGTGCTCGCCGCGCGCGATCGCGTCGGCATCGGCGGGGATCGGCAGCGCAGCCTCGTCGATGCGCCAGATGTGGCGCAGGGCGATCTCGCTGCGTGCATACACGAAGACGACGGCCGCGAGCAGGACGGCGGCGATGACGAGCAGCGTCCGCAACAGGATGTGTCGCATGATTCCTCCCGGTCCGGCCCTCGCGCCGCGATTCTATCGCTGCCCGAGGCGGAGGAAAGATTCAGCAGCCGCCGGCGTTCGCGACGAAGATTTCCTGCACCGGCCTGGCCCGGTAACGTACCGTGAACTCGTAGCCGCGCAGGTACGGAGCGCAGGGCGTGTACTCGGCCTCGGTGGCTAGGCCGTCTTCGCCGAAGTGGCGCGCGACCGCCTGCCGCAACTCGGTTTCGGTGTACGCGGGGAATGCCGGCATCGGCGCTGCGAGCACGTCGACCCCGATGACGAACCGGTCTTCGCTTCGCTTCAAGCGCATGGCCGGGCTTTCGCCATGTTTCCACTCGTCGAGCTCGATGTGCGGTCCTTCGTAATCGCAGTGCATCACGGACACGAGGCGCACTTCGACCTCGAAATCGTCCAGCGAGCGCCCGTCCTTCGGCGTGATCGCGACGTGGCTCATCTTCGCGATTTCGTCGTCGCCGGGAAATTCCTCGAAGAACGCCGAAGAGGACAGCGTGCGCGCGACTTCGGTGACGAGCTGGCCGTGCGCGTAGAGGCCGATCCTGCGGAAGGGCATCGCATCGCCGATCTTTGCCAGCTTCTTCCCACAGGCCTCGAGCTTCTGCAGCACGGCAGGCGTGACGCGGCCGGACGGCATATCGGGCGAGCGGAACGAGTCACCCCCGAACGCTTCCGCCGGCGGCACGAAGCGGCCCTGGTGGAATACCGCGAAGTCGCGGGTGTCGATGCGCGTGCCCATGCCGGTGACACCGCACTTGGCATCGTCCGGCGGGCCGACTTCGTAGGAAATGCGCCCGTTCTCGTTCGTCTCCGGCTTCAGGTATTCGACCGGAAACAGTGGATCGCCTTCCGCGTGCAGCGTCCCGCTGCCTTCCGCGTCGTCGATGGATTCGACGCGCGCGATCCGATAGAAAGTCATGCCGGCGACGATGAGCCGTCCTTCGAGCGAGGTCGCCACGGCTTGCGGCGTCGGTGCGGAAGGCGCGGTGTCCGCTGCCGTTGCCGGTAACCAGGCGGTTGAGCAGACCGCCGCGGAGAGCGCGGCGAGCCCGTTGCGTGAGCGCGCGAGCGCAGTCGTCGTGTTCATGATCGTCCCCCTGTCGTCGCGTGCATGATCGACGACGGCGGAGACGTTGCCGGGGTGGGCTCGTACGGAATTCAGGCGGAGATCGGGGCCGTTCGCGGGCGAAGCGCCTAGCCTTCGCGCTGCTTCAAGCCGCTCTTCCACGCATACACCGCAGCCTGCGTGCGGTCGCTGACGTTGAGCTTGCCGAGCACGTTGCTGACGTGCGTCTTGACGGTCTTCTCGCCAATGCCGAGCCGCTCGGCGATCTGCTGGTTGCTGAGGCCTTCGGCGATGAGCGCGAGGACTTCGCGCTCGCGCTGGCTCAGCGATTCCAGCACTTCGCTGCCCGGCGTCGGCCCCTTGCGCAGCGCGTCCATCAGGCGCGCCGCGACGCGCGGGTGGAGCACGGCCTCGCCGCCGGCCGCCTTGCGCAGCGCTTCGGCGAGCGCATCGGCGTCCACGTCCTTCAGAAGGCACGACAGCGCACCGGCCTGCACGGCTGCGACGATCTGCTGGGCATCCTCGAACGAAGTCAGCAGGACGACCTGCGTCGCCGGGCTGACGGAACGGATGCTGCGCGTCGCCTCGATGCCGCCGCCCGGCATGACGAGATCGACCAGCGCGACGTCGGGATGGTGCTTCGCACAGAGCGCCGCTACGCCGTCGGCATCCTCCGCCTCGCCGACGATGGCTAGGTCGGCGTGCGTCTCGAGGAAGGCGCGGATGCCCTGGCGCACGAGCACGTGGTCGTCCGCGATGACGACGCGGATCTTGGAAACGGGCGCGTTCATGCGTTGGTGTTCTCCACGACTGTGAAACTGACGGCCACACGCGTGCCCTGGCCGGCGGCCGCGTCGAGCTCGAAGCGGCCGCCCGGAAGCGCCTCGGCGCGCCCGCGCATGTTGCTGAGCCCCATGCCGGACGCGTGGTCGGTCGCGATGCCGCGGCCATTATCGACGATCGCGAGGCAGACCCGATCCGCCTCGCGGCGGAGCGAGATCTGGAGCTGCGTGGCGCCCGCGTGGCGCAGCACGTTGGCGAGCGCCTCGTCGACGATGCGCAGCAGCGATTCTTCTTCGGCGGGCGACAGCGGCGGCAGGTCGTCGAGGACGAGCTCGGGCGCGATGCCGCTGGTGTGCGACCACTCGATCGCGCGCTCGCGCAGGCGCTCGACCAGCGGCAGCTCGGTGTCCGATGCGCGCAGCTCGTCGAGGATCTGCGCCAGCTCCTGCTGGATCTGCTGGGTCAGGCGCTGCGCCTGATCGAGGCGCTCGGCGCCGGGCGCCTCGCCGATCAGGCGGCGCGCCGTCGCGAGCTGGAGGTTCAGCGCGAACGCCTTCTGCTTGACCGTGTCGTGCAGGTCGCGCGCGAGGCGCTGGCGCTCGGCGAGCGTCGCGAGCTGCGCGCGCGAGCGCATCAGTCCGCGCAGGTCGAGTGCCATGCGGTCCAGCAGCGAGGACAGGCCGCCGAGCTCGTCGCGCGAGCGGTCGCCGATGCGGTCGGAGAAATCGCCGCGGCTCCACGCCGTCGCGGCACGCGCGACATGGTTCAGCCGGCGCGTGACCCACCAGGCGAGAAAGATCGACGAGGCGATGCCGAACACGATGAGGAAGGCGAACACCGTCGGCGATTCGAAGCTCGAATCCAGCAGGAAGTGCCGCCACGGCAGCGGCAGGCGCAACTCGACGAAGAGGAGGCCGAGCAGCGCGCCCGATGCATCGCGCAGCGGCACTATCGCGCGCCGGATGCGATGGGGAGTTTCCTCGCCGGCGAGGCGAACCGCCGCGCCATCGGCGCTTGCGGCCGCGCGCGCGATCTCGTCCTGTGTCGGCATGGCCGGCGTCCAGTGCCCGTCGCCGCGCGAGCGCGCCAGCTCGCGTCCGTCGGGCGCGACGATCGCCGCGGCGAGCGGCGCGTCGGCGAGTTCCATCAGCACGTAGGATTCGTCCGGCGTGAGCCCGCCGCGCGGCTGCTGCAGGCGCAGCACCCAGCCGTCGAGCCAGGTCTCCAGCGCGACCGGGTCGGATTCGCCGCCGTCGCGCAGGTGCTGCCATCGCGCCGCGAGCTCCGCGGCACCCCGCTCGACGGCGCGTTCGAGACTGCCTTCGTTGACGCCGCGCATGAAGTGCGCGAACTCGTAGATCAGGATCGCCGACTCGACGATGACCAGCGTCGGCAGCGACAGCAGCACATAGAACAGCGCCAGCTTGGAGACGAGCCCGCGCAGTTGCGGACGGAGGACGGTCATCGAATGCGCGGAGCCTGGGACAGGGCGCAAGCATACCTGCGGCACGAGCCGCACGCGTCAGCCGCTTCGACGCGCGTGCCGCCGAGCAGCTCGCTCAGCGCCCGTACCGGGCTTGCAGCGAGGCGCTCAGCAGCGTGTTCGCCTCCAGCGCCTGCTTGATCGTGTCGGGATCGGCGCCTTGGGGAAGGCCGAGCTTTTCGGTGCGAAGCGCGTACACCGTGAACACGTAGCGGTGCGGCTCGTCGCCGCGAGGCGGACAGGGTCCGCTGTAGCCGAGATCGCCGAAGCTGTTGGTGCCGCTGATGCTGCCGGGTGGCGTCGTGCTGCCCATGCCGCTGCCGGCGCCGGGCTCCAGCGAGGTCGTCTTCGCATCGATGTCGAACACGAGCCAGTGCCACCAGCCGCTGCCGCCGCGGGCATCGGGGTCGTACAGCGTCACTGCGAAGCTTTGCGTGCCTTCCGGCGCGTCGATCCAGTGCAGCTCCGGGCTCACGTTGCCGCCCTTGCAGTCGCCCTGGTTGTAGACGTACTTCGTCGCAAGCGTCGCATTGGAGCCGAAGCTCGCGCTTTCCAACGTGAAACCGTCGGCATGCGCATCGCCGGCGATGCCCGCGATGGCGGACGCGCAGAGCACGAGGGAGAGTGTGCGCATCGTGGATCCTCGCAGTCGGACGCGATCGTGCGTCACGGCGATTGTGCCGCCCGCCGTTCGAACGCGGACCTGCCGCCGCACTGCCGGTTCAGCCGGCAATCACGGACGTGAGGACCGAGCGGACACAGCCGTCGCATCCGTTCGCTGGGCGTCGTTCTACCTCCACGCCGGAATGCTGAACTCCGCCTTGGCCGGGCAGCGCGATGCCGTGCGCGCGCCGCACGCGCGCGGTGCGAGGGTCTTGTCGAGGCAGACACGAACCTCGGCCAGCGCGCCGCGGCTGCAGTGCAGGCTGAACATGTCGTCCGACAGGTTCGCGTTGGCGCGCCGGAACGCGCGGCGCAGCGCGTCGGACGTCGTGCGCAACGGGTTGACCGGCGCCGCGAGCTCGGGCGGTACGCGCACTGCGGCGAAGGCGCGGTCGGCGAGGGCGAAGTACTGGTCCGGCTCGAGTCCGGTGCACGCGCCGTGCGCGCGCCATTCGTGGTTGATCAGGCGGCGGCTCGGCATGAAGGCGAGTGCGTTCGAGACGGTCTTGCGGTCGGGCTCCTCCCGGGTCGAGCAGCGCTCGGGGCCGCCTCCGCGCTCGTACTGCGGCCAGAGGCCGTGCAGCACGAAGCCGTAACCCTTGTGGCCGCACTGGTCCTCCTCATCCGGATGAGTCTGGCAGTACGTAGGCGACCAGGACAGCGCCATGATGTAGTAGTCGAACTCGCCGCGCGTGCCCATCGCCGCCGGCGGATGCCGGGCATGGTGCGAGCGCGAGGCGTTGCGCGCACCGGCGAGCGTGCCCGCGCAGGCGAGCACGGCGACGGCGAGCAGCGGGATCAGGCGGGACGCGCGCATGTTTCGTTCCGGATGGACGGTGGGCGGACGCTACCCGCAGTCGGCGCCGGGCTCAACGGTCCGCACGTCGCATGTCCGCCGCGCTGCGCGACGCGCTATCATCGCCGGCCGCAATTCCACAGTGATTCCCTTCCAGTCATGCCAAGACGCATCATCCGGCGCCGCTCGCCGATCCATGGCAGCGGCGTATTCGCGCTGGTCGACATTCCCAAAGGCACGGAGGTGGTCGAGTACCGCGGCCGCCGCATGACCCACGCGCAGATCGATCGAAAGTACGCGAACCAGCCGGACAACGGCCACACGTTTTTGTTCACTCTCAACGACCGCTACGTCATCGACGCGAACGTCGGCGGCAACATCGCGCGCTGGATCAATCACAGCTGCAGGCCGAACTGCCAGGCCGTGATCGAGGAAAGCGGAAGCGGAGACCCGCGCAAGGACCGTGTGCTGATCGAGACGATCCGCCCTCTGCGCGCCGGCGAGGAGCTGACCTACGACTATGGCATCGACGTCGGCGAGCGCATCACGCCGCGGCTGAAGCAGATCTGGGCCTGCCGCTGCGGCGCACCGCGCTGTACCGGCACGATGCTGAAGCCGAAGCGCAGCCGGCCGCGGTAGATCGCGCCGCGAGCGGCGGCCTCATCCGTGGCCCCGCGCTTGCGGGACCGGTACGGATGTCCCGGTTCGGCGCGCCGCATCGTGGAAAAATCGGCACCGAGCGGCGGATTTCGCGCCGAGTTGGCGCGCGACCGCGCTAGGATCGACAGCACACGGGCTCTTGGGGGGCCGGCGACGTGAGCGCACGCACCGGAATCGGCGGGAAACGCATCGCGGTGGTCGGCGTCTCCGACGAGGAAACGGCGCACCTGCGCCTCCTGATGCGCAAGGCCGCCGGCGAGCTGACGCACACCTGGCGCTGGGGCAGCGAAGCCGGGGCCGACCTCGTCGTCGTCGATCCGTCCTCGTTCGCCGGACAGATGGCGCGCACGCGCGCGACGGCGACCGGCTTGCGCTGCGCCGTGTTCAGCACTGATCCGCCCGCGGGCAGCGAGCTCGTGCTGCAGCGCCCGCTCAAGCTCGCCAACGTCGTCGCGGTGCTGAATCGGGCCGCGACCCCGACGCTGCAAGCGGAAGGGATCGTGCCGCACCGCCATGACTTCTACGTCCGCGACGTCGGCGAAGGCGACGCGCCGGAGGCGGACGCCGATCTGATGCCGATGCCGCCGCCGCGGCAGCCGTCGGGCGAGACCGCACCGGGGCTCGACGAACTGCTGCACATCGATCCAGTCGAGACGCGCGAATCCGCACGCGTCCAGGCTTCGCTGGACGAAAACACGACCGTGCTCGGTGTGCCGGTGCGCACGGCGCGCAGCGAAGCGCGCGGCAAGGACGCGCCGGACTTGTTCATGCGGCGGACCGAAGCGGAGCAGCCGGCGCTGCGTGGCCGCGTTCCGGACGTGCCCCGACACAGCCTGCGCGCCTATCTCGACAGCGACGTGCTCGGCGGGCCCGCGCGCTTCGAGCTGCCGGATGCGCCGCCGCTCGTCCTCGACCCCAAGCCCCGAATGTTCCATTCGCGCGGGCGGCTCGCCGAGCTCGAACCGTATTGCCGCGTGGCGCTGCCGCCTTCCGACTGGCAGCCGCTGACGACGGGCGAGCTTTCAGAGCTTCGCGCGACCCAGCCGCCGCAGCCGTATCTCAGGCTGCTCTGGCTCTACGTGCTGGTGCATTCGGAAGGCCAGCTCGCGCGGCATCTCGACCCGGGCGGCACGTACCGGCTTTCGCGCTGGATCGAGATCGAGCGCGATTTCCATTCCTGCTTCCGCATCGCCTCGGCGATGCTGCAGCCGATGCGCCTGCACGAGATCGCGGCCGCGAGCGAAGCGCCGATGGCGGACGTGTTCGACGTCGTCAATGCCTTCGACGCGATCGGCCTGATCGAATGGCAGCCGCGCGCGCCGCGCGGCGGCGAAGCGCCGGAACCGACGAAGCCGAGCCTGCTGAAGCGCTTGCGCGAGTCGTTCAAGCGGCCCTGAACGTCTGCGTCGGCGGGTGTGATCCCGCCGCTGCATCAGACCGGGCGGAGCTGATCGGCGATCGAACGCGTTCGTTCGGTGACGACGTTGCCCGTGTGCAGCGTCGATTTGCGCTCGATCAGCATCAGGTGGCATTCCTCCTCGGCCACCGGATTGTGGCGTGTGCCCTTCGGCACGACGAAGATCTCGCCGGCGCCGAGCTCGACCGCGCCCTGCTCCAGCTCGATGCGCAGGCGGCCCTTCAGGATCAGGAACAGCTCGTCCTCGTGGGCGTGCGCGTGCCAGCCGAACGAGCCCTGGACCTTCGCGACCTTGATGTAGCTGTCGTCCACCTCGGCGATGACGCGCGGCGACCAGAGCTCGTCGAGCGCGGCGGCGATCTTGGCCGGTGAAATCGGTTTCGGCATGACGGCGCTCCGTGTCGGCGGACGATGCGCGCCGGTGCGCGCGGCCCATTGTCCCCGATTCCGCAGCAGACCGCCCACGGTCGCCGATGCTCGTCTTCAATCTATCGCATGCGGCCATGCGATCCTGCGGTGCGTGCCGCGGCTCAACCCACGGCATCGCCCGAGCGGTGCGCGACCCACGCTCCGATCAGCGCCGACGCATAGGGAACCGCCTGCGCGGCGAGGATCGCGATCCAGAGCTTGCCTTCTACGTAGTTGATGCCGATCGAGTTGATCATGCCGACGATGCCGGCCATCAGCGCGAGGAAGAGGAGCAGCTCCTCGGTCACCGAGATGAAGGCGCTCGGCTTCTTGCCGATGCGCCGGCTTTTCGCGGTGCGCACGAACTCGCCTTTCTTCTTCCACAGGCCGAGGAAGATGCCGCGCGCGATCGCGTGCGAGAGGCCCATGCTCGCGATCGATGCTGCGATCGTGTCGCGCCAGGAGCACGGCACGCACTTGCGGTAGAGGATGATGCCGAACGCGGCTTTCGAGATGAAGAATCCGATCAGCGGCACCAGGAAGAGATACATCGGCAGCGTGAAGTACTTCGGCGCGAGCACCATGCCGAGCGTCCACAGCATCGCCATCAGCGTGAACACGAGGTGCAGTGCGTCGCCGAACCACGAGAACCAGCCGGTCAGGAAATGGAAGCGCTGGCCGCGCGTCAGCGTGGAGGTCTTCGAGGTCATCCAGTTCCAGCGCGCCTTCAGGATCTGCATGGCGCCGAACGCCCAGCGGTAGCGCTGCGACTTGTACGCGGTGAAGTCCGCCGGTGTGAGCCCGCGTCCCATGACCTCGTCGACGTAGACGAGGTCATAGCCCTCGCGCATCAGGCGCAGGCCGAGCTCCGCGTCCTCGCAGATCGTCCACTCCGACCATCCGCCGGTGTCGGCGAGCGCGCTTCGCCGCACCATCGTCATGGTGCCGTGCTGGATGATCGCATTGCGCTCGTTGCGATGGTGCATGCCGATGCGGAAGAACCCGTCGTACTCCCAGTTCGTCATGCGCCGGAATGCGTTGTGCTCGTAGTCGCGGTGTGCCTGCGGGCACTGCACGACGGCCACTTTCGCATCGTGGAAATAGCCGGTGAGCGCGGCGAGCCAGTCGCTGCGCACTTCATAGTCGGCATCGATCACGGCGACGATCTCGGCGCGCGGATCGGTTTCCTTGAGGCCGAAATTGAGAGCGCCGGCCTTGAAGCCGGGCCACGGGTCGAGATGGAAGAAGCGGAACCTCGGCCCGAGTTTCGCGCAGTGCGCCTCGACCGGCTTCCACACCTCTTCCTTCTTCGTGTTGTTGTCGATGACGAGGACTTCGAAATTCCGGTAGTCGAGCGCCGCCAGCGAGTCCAGCGTCAGGATCACCATCTCGGGCGGCTCGTTGTAGCAGGCGAGATGGATCGACACGAACGGCTGCCGCTCGGCCGGGTCCGGCGGCAGCGGCCGGAACTCGCGCAGCCAGCGCGGCCGCCACAGCACTTCGGTGAACTCGAAGCCGTTGATCAGCAGGATCAGGATGATCGCGATCTGCGCCGGGAAAAGCAGCAGCAGCATGCCCCAGTCGAGCGGATCGAGATAGAAGTCGTAGGGCAGCGTCGCCATCCAGACGAGGATCGAGGCGGAGACCTGGATCAGCGCAAGGAAGAACGCGATCCCCAGCGCGCGGAAGCGGATGAAGTGACGCGCAAACCAGAACATCGGCACGAGCGCGAGCAGCGAGGCGATCGCCGCCTTCCACGGCCATTCCGGATCCTCGATCACGGTCCCGGTGAAGGCGAACTTCGGCTGGCGGTTCGCGTCAAGGATGCCCCAGTACGCGCCGGCAAGGCCCTCGTTGGCCGCCTTCCAGGGCTGGTCGATCGCCTCCATGATGTAGTAGTCGAGCTTTTCGCGCGCGGCGACGTTCAGCCACTCGCGCACAAAATGCGCCTCGTCGGCGAGCGACGGCTGCGCGCTTTTGCGTCGATCGCCGTTCGACGGCCAGCCGACTTCGCCGATCACGACGGGCTTGTCGGGAAAGCCCTGGTCGTCGACCAGCTTGCGCACCGCCTGATACTGGCCGAGCACCCAGCCGATTGCGTCCTTGCGTGCGACGAACTCCCAGTACGGCAGGATGTGCACGCAGACGAAATCGACGTGGCGGATCAGCTCGGGATGGCGTTGCCAGGTGTCGAGCGGCTCGGCGGTGGACACCGGTATCCTGAGTTGCGCGCGGGCGCGGTCGAGATAGCCGATCAATTGCTGCACGCTGAGATTGCCGAGCAGCACCGTCTCGTTGCCGACGATGGCGCGGTCGATGTTGTCGTACTTGCGCGAGAGTGCGATCAGCGCCTCCAGCTCGCGTTCGTTGTGCTGGATGCGCTTGTCGAGCCAGGCGCCGCCCATCACCTTCATGCCGTAGAAGCGTGCGAGCCGCGGCACCTGCGGCGTCTCCGACGACTGATACAGGCGCAGCCGCTTCGTGTATTGCGAGAGCAGGCGGATGTCTCCGGCGAGGTCGGCCTCGCTCGGGAAGATGCCGCGCGTCGGATCCTGGTAGCGCTGCGAGGCGTTGTAGGCGAGGCCGGCGATCTCGCCGCTCCAGTCGGCGATGCGCACCGGCCGGTTGAGGAACGCCCACAGCGCGACATTGAGCGCTGCCACCAGCACGGTCAGCAGCAGCGCGCGCCAGAACGATTTGCGAACCGGTGTCGGCGCAGGCAGGTGGCTCAAACGGGTCTCATGCGGAGATGAAAGCGGCGGGCAGGATAACGGGCGAGGGCAGGAAGAGTAAGGGGTTGTCGCCTCGCGCAATCGGCTCGCGGCAGCGACGCCCCGCCCGAGCGTGCCTCGATCCGCTCAGACGAGCGGGTTGCGCGTGTGCTAGTCGACGACGCGCTTCTTCGCGGCTCTGCCGTTCGAGAGCCGCCGAAGCTGTCCCAGCACGATCGGCGCCAGCGCCAGCACGGCCATGCCGAGCATCGGCACCAGCACGCGCTTGTGCGCGAAGATGTCAAGCGACACCGCTCCTTCGCGCGCGATCGTTTCGGCGAGGCCCGCGCCGAGCGCCGTCTCGAACGCGATCATGACCGTGCCGCCCGCCGCGGTCGCGGTCAGGAACAGCCATAGCGGACAGCGCAGCCAGGCCAGCGCGACCGTGACGCCGCCGAACGGAAAGAACGGCACCAGGCGCAGGAACATCGTGTAGCTGAAAGGAAAGGCGTGATAGCCCGCGCGGAGCTTCTCGGCCAGAAGCGGCGTGCCGCCGCTTCCGTGCGCGAACGCGGAGCGACTGGCGAGAAACAGGATCGTCGCGCCCAGCGTCGTGCCGACGCCGGACAGCACGGTGCCGCCGATCACGCCGAACAGCATGCCGCCCGCGAAGATCAGCACGATCGCGCCCGGAATGCCGGTCGCGACGGCCAGCGTCATGACGGCGATCTGCGCGAGCGCGGCGAGCAGCGGATATTCGGCGACCAGCGCGCGCAGGCGCGCTTGCTCGGCGCCCAGCTGCGAAGGCTGGAAGCGATCGAGAGCACCCGAAAGGACGAGCCCGGCACCGATCGCGACCAGGACGATGAGCGGCAGGAAAGCGCGCAGGCGTTTCATTTCGGGGCAGGAAAACCGGAATGGAGAGAGTGGGAACCGGTGATGCACCGGGCTCTGACGCCGATGCTCGGGACTCCGCTCCCGTTTTGCGCTGTTCCCGATTCCGGCTCCGACAGAATACCGGCAGAGCGCGGCCGCCGTCAGCAGCGGCCGCGGCGGAACGTTGCCGCACGCTCGGTGCTGCGCCTGTGCGAACGAAGCCGGCGCGTTTTTGCGCGCCCCGCCGATGCGTCATCGCCGCATGCCGCGCACACGCGCGGGTGACGCCATCGCGTTGCGCCTGTTCAGCTTCGTCGCGAGCCCGTGCGCTTGCGCGCGAACACCGTGATTTCCTCGCGGTCGTGATAGAGCTGCTTCGCGCGCAGATCCAGGTCGGCGCCGGCTTCCTCGCGCAGCAGCGAAAGGCAGAGGCGCACTTCGTCGTAGCGCTTCTTCATCGGCAGCTTGAGATTGAACATCGCGCGCCGGCACCAGCCTTCGGCGATCCAGCGCGCGACGAGAGACGCGATGCGGCGCGGCTGCTCGACCATGTCGCAGACCAGCCAGTCGACCGTGCGCGGCGGCTGATAGCGGAAGCCGTCGGCACGGAGATGCTCGACCAGGCCCGACGCCAGGAGTGCCGTGTCGATCGCGCCGTTGTCGACGGCGATCGTCCGGATCGAGCGGCGTGCGAGCTGCCAGGTCCAGCCACCCGGTGCGGCGCCGAGATCGACCGCGCTCATGCCGGGCGCGAGCCATCGTTCGCGCTCGTTCTCGTCGAGCAGCACGAGGAACGCTTCCTCGAGCTTCAACGTCGAGCGACTCGGCGCGCCGCGCGGAAACCGGAGTCGCGGAATGCCGCCCGGCCATGGCGCACCGTCGGCGACGTCCGCACAAGCGACGATCGCGGCATTCGTTGCAGTCATGCAGACGTGCAGGCGCAGGGACGATCCCGCGTCGAGCAGGCGCTTCTTCTTCAGTGCGGCGACGAGCGCCGCGTTGAGCGCGCGGCAGAGCGGAGCGAGCGCGCGGCCGGCATCGCTGTCCGGCGCTTCCACCCAGGCGTCGTACCAGCAGAGGCCGGTTTTCTCGATGATCGGCAGCAACGCCGCGAGCCGATCCTCGCGCCGCATCGCCTCGGCGTGACCGAAGATGCAGAGGAGCTGTCGCGCGAAGATCAGCTCGCGCCTCGAGGCGATGTCTTGCTGGCCCGACGCCTTTCCCGAGTTGCGGAACTCCACAAATCCGTCCCCGCGGGCCGCACGCACGAATCCCGGGACGTCGCGAGCCGCCGCGTGCGCGGCAAGCTCCTGCGCGCATTCGCTTTCGAAACCGGGCCGGCAGTAGGCGAGCACGCCGGCTGCGCACGGCGCGGCGGCGCTCACCGCCGGGTCGCGTGCCTTCGACGTGTCCGCTCGGCTCATACGATCGTATTGTGATCGTTTCGTCGGACGGCGTGCAGCGGCGCGGCTAGCGTGATGCGATCATCGTGGCGAGAGGCCGGATCATGCGCATCGGGCTGCTCCTCCCGTTCCTGGTACTCGCGGCGCCGCACGCCGATGCGGCATCGCCGCCGCGCGGCAGCGCCGTTGCGGTGAGCGTCGACGCATCGTCGAACGTGCATCCCTTCAGCCCGTACATCTTCGGCGTCGCGTTCGGCGACGCCGACCGCAACGCCGAGATCGGCTACACCGTGCGTCGCTGGGGCGGCAACTCGGTGACGCGCTACAACTGGCAGGTCGACGTGCACAGCACGGCGCTGGACTGGTACTTCGAGAATATCCCCGGCGCGACGGACCGCAGCGAAGTGCCGCCGATCGGCAACGCCGCCGATGCGTTCGTCGGCGAGGCGCTCGCCGCGGGCAGTCAGCCGCTGATGACGATTCCGACGATCGGCTGGACGCCGCGCGCAGACAGCCCGCTGACTCATCCGTACTTCGCCGGCTTCTCGGTCGCCCGTTATGGCGCGCAGCAGTCGACCGATCCGTGGGATCCCGACGCCGGCAACGGCATCCGGCTCGACGGCACAGAGATCACCGGCAACGATCCGCACGACACCTCGGTCGAAGTCGGCCCGGAGTTCTGGACACCCTGGATCGCGCATTTCCAGGCGACGTTCGGCAGCGCGGCGGGCGGCGGCGTACGGTTCTACGCGCTCGACAACGAGGTCATGCTCTGGAACTCCACGCACCGCGACGTGCATCCGGCGCCCACGACCTATGACGAAACCTGGGCGAAGGCGGCGAGCTACGGTGCGGCGATCAAGCAGCAGGATCCCGGGGCGTTCGTCACCGGACCGGTGACCTGGGGTTACTGCGATCTCTTCGGTTCCGCCGCGGACGAGTGCATGGACGGCCCGGACCGACAGGCGCACGGCGGCCTCGCCTTCGTCGCCTGGTACCTGCAGCAGGTCTGCGCGCACCCGCTCGCGGGCGGCGTGCGCGTAGTCGATTATCTGGACCTGCATTATTACCCACAGGGCCAGAACGTCGCGCTCAGCGACGACGATTCGCCGGGGACGGCGGCGCGGCGTTTACGCTCGCTGAAGGAGCTCTACGACCCGTCGTGGGTTTCCGAGTCGTGGATCGCCGATCTCGGCGATTTCGACGCGAACCACTACGACAAGCCGAACCTCATACCGCGCGTGCGCGCGTGGATCGATCAGTACTGCCCCGGCACGAAGCTCGCGATCACCGAATACAACTGGGGCAACGACGGCACGGCGAGCGGCGCAGTCGCGCAGGCCGAACTGTTCGGCATCTTCGCACGCGAGGGCGTCGACCTCGCGACGCGCTGGGTCGCGCCCGAGCCGAATACGCGTGTCGAGCGCGCTTACACGCTGTTCCTGAACTACGACGGGGCGGGATCGAAAGTCTCAGGCAACAGCGTCGCCGCGACGAGCGCGGACGCCGATCGCATCGGCGCTTACGCGTTCACCTCCGGCAATCGCACGATGGTGCTGCTGACGAACAAGGACACCGCCACGCATGACGTCGCGCTGACCTTCGACAGCGCGCACCACGGCACGTGGCGCCTGTTCGGCTTCGACGCGGACCACGCGGTGCACGCGATCGCGACGGGCGCGATCTCCGGCACGGGTCTCGCGCTCGCGGCGCTGCCGCCGATGTCGGCGAACCTGCTCGTCGTCGAAGGCGGCGACGCGATCTTCGCGGACGGCTTCGACTGAAGCCACGGGGCATCGCAGCCGACACGTCAATACGTTGCGCCGTCTTTCTCCGCGTAGAGGCGGAACACCGCGCACGCCTCGTCGCGCAGGATGTCGCGCCGCACGGAAATTCCGCGCCGGCCGAGCTCGCCGATCCAGTCTTCCGGCAGCGGGCCTTCGTCGAAGTCGCTCAGCGTCATCACGTCGCTCGAACGCGCACCGATCAGCAGTTCGTCGATGCCGGCCCAGAAGCACGCGCCATAGCACATGGCGCAGGGCTGCGCGCTCGTCGCCAGCGTATAGCGGCGCCCGTCTTCGTCGAGCCGGGCGCGGCGCACCAGCGCCTGCGCGGCCGCAAAGGCCATGACTTCCGCGTGCGCGGCGGAGCAGTGCTGCGGCAGCACGACGTTCACGCCGGCACCGACGACGCGACCGCCGTCGTCGAACACCACGGCGCCGAACGGACCGCCGGTGCCTTCCGCGACATTGCGCCGGGCGAGCTCGATTGCGAGGGCGACGCGCGCCTCGTCGCCCGCGTAGACGCGTTCGCGGTCCACGGCCTCTTCGATCCATGGCGGAAGCGCGAGCCGGACGTCGGTTACGAGCATGCGGCGCAACGGGATTGCGGTGATGCGGCCAGCCTAGCCGCTTGCGCCTGCGAGCGCCAACGTGTGCGGTGTCCCGCGTGCTCCGTCCGAGCCCAAGCAACGGCCGGCGATCGATTCGCTCAGGCGAGCGCCGGCTGCCCGAACAGGATCGCGCGCGCCTCGTCCGACAAACTTCGCTCGGCGGGCGAATAGATATCCTGGACGCCGTCATAGGTCGCCCGCGTGCCCGGCCGCTCGCGCACCGCCTCGAACCAGCGGGCGAGATGCGGAAAATCGCCGAGGTCCTGCCCGTGCGGCCGATGCGGCACGATCCAGGGGTAGCACGCCATGTCCGCGATCGAATAATCGTCGCCGGCGACGAACTCCCGGCCGGCCAGCCGGCGGTCGAGCACGCCGTAGAGGCGATGCACCTCGCGCGTGTAGCGATCGATCGCGTACGGCACCGGTTCCGGAGCGTAGACATTGAAGTGGCCGATCTGCCCGGCCATCGGCCCGAGCCCGCCGACCTGCCAGAACAGCCACTGCATCACGACCATGCGGCTGCGGAAATCCGGCGGCATGAAGCGGCCGGTCTTTTCCGCCAGGTAGAGCAGGATCGCGCCCGACTCGAACAGCGACAGCGGCTCGCCGCCGCCGGGAGGCGCGTAGTCGACGATGGCCGGAATCTTGCCGTTCGGCGAGATCTTCAGGAACTCCGGCCGGAACTGCTCGCCGCGGCTCAGCCTGATCGGCACGATGCGGTGGGGAAGCTCGGCTTCCTCGAGGAAGAGCCGCACCTTGAGCCCGTTCGGCGTGGGCGAGAAATAAAAATCGATCACGAAACGATCCTCCTCCGTGCGGCGCCGCGAAACGCGGGGCGGCTCGGCAGCGGGCAGACAATGCTCTGCTGCCGGATGCGCACGTTACGCGCTAAAGTGGACTCCCACGAGCTCCACTATCGGCGACTTTTATGGAACCAGTCTTCGAGCTGCCCATCGCGCTGCCGGGGCGCGATTCGCGTCGGCTGCTGCGCTCGCTGCACGCTCAGCTGCGCGATGCGATTCTCGACGGGCGGCTCAAGCCAGGCCTGCGGCTGCCATCGACGCGGCGGCTGGCGAGCGCCTGCGGCGTGTCGCGCAACACGGCGGTGGCAGCCTACGATCTGCTGCTGAGCGAAGGCTACGTCGTCGCGCGGCGCGGCGCCGGCGTGTTCGTCGCCGGCGCGCTCGCGCGGGGCCCTAAGAAATCGCGCACGGCTCCTGCCGTCGCGGCAAACGGGCGACGGCTCGCCCCATTCTGGCGCGTGCCGCCCGCGGCATTCGTGGTCTCGCCGCCGCCGAAGCCGCGCCTCGACTTCAGGCTGGGCGTGCCCGATCTCGCGCTGTTTCCGTTCGCGATCTGGCGCCGGCTGACGGCGCGCTCGCTGCGCACGCTGGCGAGATCGAGCGCCGCGTACGCGGACCCGCGCGGTCAACCTTTGCTGCGCGAGGGCATTGCCGGGCATGTGTCCTTTGCGCGCGCGGTGGCGTGCGCGGCCGAGGACATCGTCGTGACCTCGGGCGCGCAGCAGGCGTTCGACCTGCTCGCGCGCATCCTGGTCTCGCCGGGTCGCACCGTCGTCGCGGTCGAGAATCCGGGCTATGCGCCGCTGCAGAACGCATTCGCCGCGGCCGGCGCGAAGCTCGTGCCGGTACGCGTCGATGCGGAAGGCCTCGTCGTCGAGCGCCTGCCGAGCGAGGCGCGCGTCGTCTGCGTCACGCCCTCGCACCAGTTTCCGCTCGGCTGCGCGATGTCGGCGCGGCGGCGCGCGGCGCTGCTCGAGTTCGCGCACGCGCACGGCGCGGTCGTCGTCGAGGACGACTACGACAGCGAGTTCCGCTTCGGCGGGCGGCCGCTGGATGCGCTGAAGACGCTCGACCGCGGCGGTTGCGTGTTCTATGTCGGCACGTTCTCGAAGAGCCTGTTTCCGGCGATACGCATCGGCTACATCGTCGCGCCCGCGTGGGCGCGTGCCGCGCTGACGGCCGCGAAGCGCTATTCGGACTGGCATACCGGCGTGATCGAGCAGGACACGCTCGCCGCGTTCATCGCCGAGGGCCATCTCGCCCGCCACGTGCGGCGCATGCGCACGGTCTACGCCGCGCGGCGCGAAAAGCTGCTCGGGCTCCTCGCGCAGAACTTCGGCGGCTGGCTGGAACCGATACCGAGTCTCGCGGGGCTTCATCTCTCGGCATTCGCGGCGCCGTCGGTGGACGCGGCGGCGCTCGCCGGCGCGGCGCGCCGCCATGATGTCGGCGTCGTGCTGCTCCGCGTGTTCCAGTCGGGCGGAGCGGGGCGGCAGGGTTTCACTTTCGGCTACGGCGCCATCGACGAGGCGGGCATCGTGCAGGCCTGCGCGAAGCTCCGGCGCGTCTGGCCCCGGTAGGTGCGAGCGTGTGGCGGTGATCCCTTACAGGCCGAGATCCGAGAGACCGGGATGGTCGGCGGGACGCGGCCCTGCCGGCCAGTGGTACAGCCGCGCAGATTCGGCGATCGGCAGGTCGTTGATGCTCGCGTGCCGCCGGCGCATCAGCCCGTTCTCGTCGAACTCCCAGTTTTCGTTGCCGTAGGAGCGATACCATTGCCCGGAATCGTCGTGCCATTCGTAGGCGAAGCGCACCGCGATGCGGTCGTCCGCGAACGCCCACAGCTCCTTGATGAGGCGGTAGTCGAGCTCGCGCGCCCACTTGCGCTGCAGGAACGCCACGATCGCCTCGCGGCCGCTGAAGAACTCGGCGCGGTTGCGCCAGCGGCTGTCGACGCTGTAGGCGAGCGACACGCGGACGGGATCGCGTGTGTTCCACGCGTCCTCGGCCATGCGCACTTTCTGGATCGCGGTCTCGCGCGTGAACGGCGGAAACGGCGGCCGGCGCTCGGCGCCGGTGGCGGATGCGGTGCTCATGCGATCTCCCGTGAGCTTGGTGTCCCGGCCAGGCGTTCGTGGCCGATGGCGGCGATCGGAAGCGGTCCGCGGTTACGATGGCGCTTAGTCCTCGCGGAACCGACCGATGCCGAAATCCTACGACCACGCCTATTTCGACAAATGGTATCGCCATCCGCGCCACGCGGTCGGCTCGCGAAGCGAGCTGAAGCGCAAGGTCGCGCTGGCGGTCGCGGTGGCCGAATATTATCTCGGACGCCCGCTGCGCAACGTGCTCGACGTCGGCTGCGGCGAGGCTCCGTGGCGCGCGCCGCTGCGCGCGTTGCGGCCCGGCATCAAGTATCGCGGGCTGGATTCGAGCGAATACGTCGCCCGCCGCTACGGGCGCAGCCGCAACATCGGCCTCGCGCGCTTCGGCCAGCTCGCCGAGCTCCGCTTCGACACGCGTTTCGACCTCATCGTCTGCAGCGACGTGCTGCACTATCTCTCGTCCGCCGAAATCCGCGCCGGGCTTGCCGGCATCGTCGACATGCTCGAAGGCGTCGCATTCCTCGAGCTCTTCACGAAACGCGATCGCGTCACCGGCGACAGAGAAGGCTACATCGCGCGGACGCCGGCCTGGTATCTGCGCACGTTCCGGCAGGCCGGCCTGCTGCCGTGCGGATCGCACTGCTATCTCGGGCTGCGGCTGATGCGCAGCGCGGCCGCACTGGAGTTTGCGCAGCTGCCGGCGTGAGCGCAGCGGGGTATCAGCGCACCGGCGTCGCCGAATCGGTGACGTCCTCGCAACGGCCTTCCACGCAGGAGCAGCCGCGGATCTCCGGAAATCCGCAGACGCCCATCGTGCCGTGCCTGGCGCATTCGGCCTTCACGCGATCGGGAAACACGGCGCTGTCACGATTGACGCAGGCAGGGTAGTAGCCGCAGCAATTGCCCACGTTCTTGACCTCGCAGTCGGCGTCGGTGCGGCAGCTGTCATCGACCGCAGCGGACGGCGGCGGTGCTGGCTCGGTGGCGGTCGAGCGTGCCGACGCGGCTGCGCAGGCGTTCAGCAGGAGGCAGGCGACGAGCACGAGAGGGCGCATCGGCCAAGCATACCGCGCCGATTGCGAGCCTTCGCCGTTGCCGTCTGTGCAGTGAGCCGTTTGATAGCCGGCAGCGGGTCGTGCAGCATTGTCGGCATCACAGGAGGTGCCATGACCCTTGCAAAAGGTCCGTTCGAAGTGAAGCTCGACCCGCAGCCGCTCGCGCTCGCCGACGAAGGCGAGGGCGCGACGCGCGGCCGCATGTCGCTCGACAAGCGTTATCACGGCGATCTCGACGCCATCTCGAAAGGCGAGATGCTGAACGCGATGACTGCCATCCAGGGCTCGGCCGGCTATGTCGCGATCGAGAAGGTCGCGGGCACGCTGGACGGGCGCAAGGGCACGTTCGTGCTGCAGCACAACGGAACGATGACGCGCGGTGAGCCCCGCCTCGACATCGTCGTCGTGCCGGATTCCGGTACCGGCGAGCTGACCGGGCTCCGTGGCGCGATGAAGATCGTCATCGCCGAAGACGGCAAGCACTTCTACGAACTCGAATACGAGCTTTCCCCATAGGGTGGGCTTCAGCCCACCCTGTGCATTCGTCAGGAAAGGAAAGAACGATGGGCTGAAGCCACCCCATGATCTCGAGTGAGAAGGCGGGACAGCCGGCCGCGCGGCGGCGATGTTGCCGCCGGCAGGCGGCGCGCGTACAAATGTCGGCATGAAAGCCCGCACGTCCTTCGGCCAGCACACGCTGCCGCGCGAATATTTCACGTCCGAGGAGATTTTCCGCGCCGAGCGCGAGCGGATCTTCCATCGCTCCTGGCTGCTGGCCGGACACGTATCGCAGCTCGAGCGCCCGGGCAGCTATTTCCTGTTCGAGCTCGATCGCGAAAGCGTGATCGTGCTGCGTGACGGAACCGGAACGGTGCGGGCGTTTCACAACCACTGCCGCCATCGCGGCAGCCGGCTCTGCCGCGCCAGTTCCGGCACGTTCGGATCCACGATCCAGTGCCCCTATCACGCATGGACGTACGGCCTGGACGGCGCGCTGCGCGCGGTGCCGACCATGAACGACGTGGCCGGCTTCGACGCGGCCGACTATCCGCTGCACCGGGTCGCGCTCGATGTGTGGCAGGGATTCGTGTTCGTCAATCTCGCGCGCCAGCCGCAGCCTTTCGCCGAGGCGCTGCCAGCGCTGGTCGGGCGGTTCGCGCGCCGGCGCGCGGACGAGCTGCGCTCCGTGCACACCAAAGTCTACGACGTCGAGGCTAACTGGAAGCTCCTCTTCCACAACTTCAGCGAGTGCTACCACTGCCCGACGGTGCATCCGCTGCTCAACAAGCTGACGCCGTTCCGCAACTCCGAGAACGATCTCGAGGAAGGGCCCGTGCTCGGCGGGCCGATGTCGATGGTCAATCCGGAAGGCAGCATGACGATCGGCGGCGCTCGCTGCGCGCTTCCGTTCGCGGGCCTTACGGCCGAGGAGCGCGCGCGCGTCTATTACTACACCGTGTTTCCGAGCGCGTTCGTCTCGTTCCATCCCGATTACGTGCTCGTGCACCGCGCGCAATCGCTCGCGATCGACCGGACGCGCGTCGTCTGCGACTGGTATTTCCATCCTGACTCGATCGCGGCGCCGGGCTTCGATCCCGAGCCCGCGATCGCGTTCTGGGATCTCACCAATCGCCAGGACTGGGAGCTCTGCGAGGCTGCGCACCGCGGCGTGACCTCACTGGCGTGGGAACCCGGCCCGTACTCGGAGCTCGAAAGCCAGCTCGCCGCCTTCGACCGGCATTACCTGCGTGTGATGAATCCGGAGCCGGCGGCCGTGAGAGCGCACGCCTGAGCTGCTGGCGGGAGCGCGCGGTACGAGAACCGGCGGAACGCGCCTCAGCGCACGGTGTAGGAATCGCGCAGCGTCACCGTGCGGTTGAACACGGGGCGCTCCTGCGAATGGTCGTAGCGGTCGGCGACGAAATAGCCGAGCCGTTCGAACTGCACGTTTGCTTCCGGGGCGGTCTCCGCCGCAGCGGGCTCGATCCAGCCCCGCACGATGCGCTTCGAATCGCGGTTGATGTGATCGGCGTAGCTCTTGCCGTCGCTGGTGTCGTCGGGATCCGGCACCGTGAACAGGCGGTCGTAAAGCCGCACTTCCGCAGCGATCGCATGCCTGGCGCTGACCCAGTGGATCGTGCCCTTGACCTTGCGATCGGCGCCGGGCATGCCGTGGCGCGTGTCGGGATCGAGCGTGCAGTGCAGCTCGCGGATCGAGCCGTCCGCGTTCTTCACGACGTCCGTGCAGCGCACGATGCCGACGCTGCGCAGGCGCACCTCGCCGCCCGGCACGAGGCGGTGAAAGCCCTTCGGAGGAATCTCCGCGAAGTCTTCCCGTTCGATCCAGATCTCGCGCGAAAACGGCACGCGCCGCGTGCCGAATGCGGCGTTCTTCGGATGATTGGCAAGCTCGATCGTCTCCTCGTGAGCCGCATCGAGATTCGTGATCACGAGCCTGAGCGGATCGAGCACCGCCATGCGGCGCGGCGCCGAGGCGTCGAGCTCCTCGCGCACGCAGCCTTCGAGCACGCTGAATTCGATTACCGAGTTCTGCTTGGTCACGCCCGCGCGCTCCCAGAACGTGCGGATGGCCGCCGGTGGAAAGCCGCGGCGGCGCACGCCGGCGAGCGTCGGCATGCGCGGATCGTCCCAGCCGTCGACGAGACGCTCCTGCACCAGCGCCATCAGCTTGCGCTTGCTCATCACGGTGTAATCGAGATTGCCGCGCGCGAACTCGATCTGCTGCGGGCGGCTCGGCGTGCCGGCCAGCCCGGCGCGGCGCATCGGCTCGACGAGCTCGGGGTGCGCGGGGATGTCGAGCTGGTCGAGGAACCAGTCGTACAGCGGCCGGTGATCCTCGAACTCGAGCGTGCAGAGCGAATGCGTGATGCCCTCGACCGCGTCGGACACGCAGTGCGCGTAGTCGTACATCGGATAGATCGGCCAGGCGTCGCCGGTGCGCTGGTGCGGCATCTTGCGGATCCGGTAGATAGTCGGATCGCGCATGTTGATGTTGCCGGACGCCATGTCGATCTTGGCGCGCAGCGTGCGCGCGCCGTCCGGAAACTCGCCTGCGCGCATGCGGCGGAACAGGTCGAGATTTTCCTCCACGCTGCGATCGCGCCACGGCGAGTTGCGGCCGGGCTCGGTCAGCGTGCCGCGGTATTCGCGCACCTCATCGGCCGAGAGATCGCAGACGAAGGCCTTGCCGTCGCGGATCAGCTTCTCGGCGCAGAGATAAAGCACCTCGAAGTAGTCCGACGTGTGGCGCAGGTTGTTCCACTGGAAGCCGAGCCAGAGCACGTCGTTCTGAATCGCGTCGACGTATTCCTGCTCCTCCTTCGCGGGATTCGTGTCATCGTAGCGGAGGTCGCAGTTGCCGCCGAACTCGCGCGCCAGGCCGAAGTTGAGACAGATCGACTTCGCGTGGCCGAGGTGCAGATAGCCGTTCGGCTCCGGCGGGAAGCGTGTCGCGACGCGGCCGCCGTGCTTGCCGGCGGCGCGATCGTTGACGATGATCTGGCGGATGAAGTGATTCGGTGCGGCGGCGTCTGTCATGTGCGGTGCCGCGTTGCGCGGCGTCGGTCGAGCGGATCGCGCAGTGTAGCGGCGGCATCCGCGAAAGCGAACAGAAGCGGGTCCGCGAAATCGCGCCGTCGGCCGGGCGTAATCGCCGACACCGCATTGCCGACCTTCATTTGCCCGGCGTCAGGCGCGGGTTCTCACGCGGCGACTTCGCCGGTCCGCTCTCCGTGCAGCGCCCGCAGACGCAGGCGGACGGGTCCGCGCACGTCGCCGATGTCGACGACGGCCTCGTGCTGCAGCACTTCGATGGTGCCGGCTTCGGCCATCGCGGCGGCGACGGTGCGGATCGGGCGCATCAGGTGCTGCCAAGGCGTGCCGGTCCGCATGGCCAGCATGCGCGCGGCTTCGCTGGGGCAGATGCTGCGACCCGGCCCGCGCGCGATGAGCAGTTCCAGCACGCAGGCGCGTATTCGCTCGGCGAGCTCGTCGTCGGGCAGTATGAGGGCCATTGAGGCCTCGTTCTGTGCAGGGCGGAGCAACCGGCGCGGCCAAGCATCTCGCTCCCCACCGCGCACCCTTGCGGGCGAGCCCGATCATAGCCCCGGACGGTTGTAGAAAAAAGCAGCTTTGTACGTCCGGCGGGGCGCTTCCCGTCCGGCGGGCTCGTTTGCGCGCAAGTCCGGCTTGGGCTAGCGTGGGCCCGTGAAGATCATCTATCGCGCCGAAAACATCATCGATGCCAACCTGGTCAAGGCGGCGCTGGCCGACGCCGGCATCGCGGCCTACGTGGCGGGCGAATACCTGACCGGCGCCGTCGGCCAGCTGCCGGCGCGCGATTTCGTCACCGTCATGGTCGCGGAGACCGATATCGAGCGCGCCGCGCCGATTGCCGCGGCCATCGACGCCGACCTGCGCGAGCGGCGGCAGCCGGGCGGCTCGCGCGATCCCTCGCCGATTACCGCCTGAGTCCGCTTCCGCGGCGCGTCTGCTAGGCTTGGCTCCGTCGCGCGCGTCCGCCTGCTCGTTCGCCATGAAAATGCTCACCGTGCTCGCTTCGATCGCGCTCGCCGCTCCGGCGATGGCTGCCGATCAGGCCGGCACGACGCCGTATCTCACGCTGTATCAGGTGCTCTCGCCGGTGGGTGCGATAAACAAGTACGACCGCCTCGTCGCGATCGAGCGCATCGAGAGCAAGATGCCGGGCGTGAAGCCCGAGGACATCCGCATCGTCATTCATGCCAAACAGGGTGCGATACCGGTGCCGGTCGCCGCGGACGGCGAGGTGTCATTTCCGGTCAACGATGCGTTGCGCGAGGAGAATCCGCCGGTCGAGACGAACCAGCCGAAGGGCTCGCTGGCGCTCATCGTCAATGTCGCACTGCGCGGCGCGGATCGTCTGCGCGTTCCCTGGAGCGAGATCGAGGCCGGGCTCGAGCAGGTGAAAGCGTTCTACGCTGCCACGCGCGGCGCCGCGGCGCCGGCGATCAGCGGCATCGAGGTGCATTTCGGGCCCGGCAGCGCGGCGATGCTCACCATCGAAGGCGCGAGCGAACGCCTGCTGATGTCCGATCCCGACGGCCGCATCATCGTCACCCGCGACATGGCGGAGGAGAGCGACGCGCCCGTGCTGGTGTTTTCGCGCGCGCCGGCCTTCGTGGTGCCCTACGCCGACGGCAAGCCATGAGCGGCGACGCGCGGACCGCCGGCCTCACGCTGGTCATCGGCAACAAGAATTATTCGTCGTGGGCGCTGTACGCGCCCGTCGTGCTGCACTTCCGCAGTTACGATGTCGCGTTCGGCGGCGTCGAACGGCGCTACTCCGACGCGCTGCTCGCGCTGCCCGCGATGCGGGAGTGGCTCGCAGCCGCCGAAACCGAAGGGCTGCCGCTGCCCGAGTACGACGCGATCGCCTGATGGCCGCGTCCCATTCCGACATGCCGCGCGCCGCGCTGGTCGAGATGATCGCCGGCGCCGCGGCGATCAGCACCACGAGCCTCTTCGTCAAGCTCGCGCACGTCGGTCCGACGGTGTCGGCGTTCTACCGCATGGCCTTCGGCGGCGCCATGCTGCTGCTCGGCCTCATCGCGCTGAAGCAGTGGCGGCGCGTGGCGCTCTCCGACCTCGCCTGGCTGCTCGTGCCCGGCGCTGCGTTCGCGGCGGACCTGATGCTCTGGCATCGCAGCATCCTCTACGTCGGGCCGGGGCTTGCGACGCTGCTCGGCAATTTCCAGGTGTTCCTGATGGCGCTCGCGGGCTTCCTGATCTATCGCGAACGGCTCGGCTGGCAGTTTCTCGCCGGTGTCGCGCTTGCGTTCGTCGGGCTCTATCTCCTGGTCGGGCTCGACTGGAGCCGCGTCGGGGCGGAATACCACCTCGGCGTCGTGCTCGGCATCGTCACCGGCGTCGCCTACGCCGTCTACATGCTGTCGACGCGGCACGCGCAGCGCAGCGGCCACGTGCGGCTCGCGCCGGCACAGCTGCTCTGCGTCAGCTCGCTGGTCTGCGCGGTCGTGCTCGGATTTGCGGCGCTCGCCGAAGGCGATTCGTTCGCGCTGCCGGACGCGCAGTCATGGTGGTCGCTGCTCGGGCTGGGCTTCTTCGGCCAGGTGCTGGGCTGGGTCCTGCTGACGCGCGCGATGCCGCAGCTGCCTGCCTCGCTGATCGGCCTCCTGTTGTTGCTGCAGCCGGCGCTCTCGTTCGTGTTCGACGTGATCTTGTTTGCGCGGCCGACGCGGACGCTGGATTGGATCGGCGTCGGCCTGTCGCTGATCGGCATCTTCGTCGGCTCGTACCGCAGGCTTGCACCGGTTGCCGAGCCCGTGCCGGAGGAGACATGAGCCTGGATATCGCGAGCCGGGTGCGCGACGTCGCCGACTTTCCGAAGCCGGGCGTCGTGTTCAAGGACCTGACGCCGCTGCTCGGCGACGCGCAGGCGTTCGCCGCCGCCGTCGCGGCGCTGGTCGCGCCGTTCAGCGCCTTGGGCGTCGAGCGCGTGGTCGGCATCGAGGCGCGCGGCTTCATCTTCGGCGCTGCCGCGGCGCACGCGCTGGGAGCCGGCTTCGTGCCGATGCGCAAGCCGCGCAAGCTACCGGCCGCGACGATCGGCGTGGACTACGCGCTCGAATACGGCTCGGACCGGCTCGAGATGCACGCCGACGCGCTGGTCCGCGGCGAGCGCGTGCTTCTCGTCGACGACGTGCTCGCGACCGGCGGCACGCTCGCTGCCGCCGCGAACCTCTGCGAGCACGCCGGCGCGACACTCGCCGGTGCCGCCGTCGTCGCCGAGATCGCGGCGCTGAACGGGCGCGCACGTTGGCTGCGCGAGGCGCCGCTGCACGCCGTGCTGCGATTCGGCTGAAGCGCTCTTCCCTCCGCCTGCGGGAGAGGGAAGAGCGAAGGCAGCTTCGCAACCTGCGTTAGGGATCGAAACCGTTCGTGAAGATCGTGTCGTCCGGCGCTCCGGAGCTCAGCAGCCGCACGACGCCGAGATCGACGAGGAACTCCTCCGAGCGTTCGGCGCGGCCGGCGATGATGATCTTGCCGTCCGGCTGCAGCGCGATCGTCTCGGCCTCGCTGTAGACGCCGTCGGGCGCGAGATCGAGCTCGAACGTGCCTCCGTTCGCGAACGTCGCGTCGGGCTGACCGTTCGCGGTCGTGCGCAGCGCGAAGAAGTTCTCCTTGTCCGGAAACGCGTAGTAGTACGCGCTGACCAGCAGCTTGCCGTCGGGTTGCGTCACCAGATCGGTCGCGTTGACGTTCTGCGCGGTCGGCAGGACGGCGGGCCGGAAGTAGCCCGGCGTCGCCGCATCGCCGAACGAGGCGTCGGTCGAGCCGTCGGCGGCGAGATGGCCGAGGATCAGCGGGCTCGTGCTCGTGTCGAGCACATAGTAGTAGCCCGCGAAAGCGATGCCGCCGTCGGGTGTGGCAGAAAGGCGCAGGATCGCATTGATGAACGAGTCGTCGCCGGGATCATGGAACACGCGCCAGCCGCCGTCGCCGAACGCGGGATCGAGCGCGCCCGTGGAGTCGAGCTTCGCGATGGCGAAATCGCTGCCGAAGCCGTCGCCGTAGACGCTGTAGAAGCCGCCGACGATCACGCTGTCGTCCGGGTTCACGAGGAGATCGGCGAGATAGCCGGAGTTGCCGGCACCGTCCCATTCGATGGCCGTGAAACCGTTGTCGCCGAAGCCGGTGTCGGGCGTGCCGTCCGGGTTGTAGCGGAGCACGGTGGCCGTGTAGACGCCGCTGTCGACGTGCTCGCCGGCAGCGATGATGCGGCCCTGGCTGTCGACGCCGACCGTGTGCAGGAACGTGGCGCCGATCAGCACCACGCCGCTGTTGCCGAAATCCGCGGCGAGATGCCCGTCCGCGTCGAGCTTGATGACGAAGCCCATCAGCGGCGAGTTCACCTGCGACACGCCGACGGCGACGATCGAGCCGTCGTCCAGCACCGCCATCGACTCGATGCCCTCCATTCGGTTTGCGGGGATCAGCGCCGGGACTTCGACGACGCCCGGAATCGTCGTGTTGCCGAAGCTCTCGTCGACCGAGCCGTCGGCGTTGAAGCGCGCCAGCATGCCGCGGTATTCCTGCTCGAACGGCACGCCGGTCGGCTTGTCGAGGCTGCCGGCGAAGAGGATCTTGCCGTCGGGAAGCACCGCCGAGGCGTACGGCTGCAGCTCCTGAGCCGAGACCAGGTCGGGCGTGAGGTACGCGATGCCGCCGGTGCCGAACGAGGGATCGAGATCGCCGTCCGCGGCGACGCCCGGTACCGCGCTCAGCGACGCCAGCAGCGATAGCGCCAGGAGCGCGGAATGTTTCGATGACAGCATGAAGGAATCTCCACAAGCGGAAGGACCGCCGGCCAGCATGCGAGCCGGGCTCGGGCCGCGCATGTCCGTTTCGTTCGCGACGCGTTTGTTTCGCATCAAGGCCCTTGTGCGTCAAGCGCTTCCGGCGGAGTTTCACCTCGCTTCGGCGTTTCGTCGTGGCAGGCGGCAATGCGCCTGACGAGCGCCATCAGAGGCGCAGCCGCCGGAGGCTTCGGCTTCAGGGCATCGCAGCCGAAAGCTCGGCCGGTACCACACGCTCACCGGCCAGCGCGAGGGCGCGCGTCAGTGCCGAGCGCCAGAGCGTCTCGTCGCCGAGCGCGCGCTGGACGCGCAGTTGCACCAGCGCGCTCCCGTAGTCGCGCGCCGCCCAGCCGGCGACACGCTCGGCCGCGGCGCTGGCGCCGGCAAGGTCCCCGTTCCGGACCTGCCAGGCCGAGTACGCCTCGACGGCTTCGCGGACATCGATCGGAATGCGGAGCGCGTCGGCTTCGGCGAGAGCGTCGGCGTACATCGTGCCGGCGGACGGCTCGCCGCGGGCTGCCGCGCAGTCGGCACTCGCGAGATGCGCATAGAAGCGCACCGGCGGCGCACCGTCCTCGTCGGCGAAGGCCAAAAACGCCCGCAGCGCCGTTTCGGCCGCGGCCGGCTGGCCGGAGTCGAGCAGCGCGCGGATGCGCAGGCGAAACATGCGCGCCCGCTCACGGGCGTCGTCCGCGACGGTCGCGCGTTGCAAGGCCGCCTCGGCTTCGGCGGCGGCGAGCTGTGCGTCGCCGCGCGCAGCGGCGAGGCGCGCCGCGATCATGTGGCCGCGCGTGATGGCGGCGCGGTCGTTCGCGGCCGCCGCATCCGCGCTCGCCTTCTCCAGCCCGTGTGTCGCTTCGCGCAGGCGCCCGTTCGCGGCGAGCACTTCGACGCGCGTGAGCTCGCCGGCGCGCTTGCGCGCGGGGTCGGCGACGATGGCGATCAGCTCGGCGATCCGGGGCTCGGTCGCGAGGGCGGCGTCGGGCTCGAGCAGCGCGAGCCTGAGCTCGGCGACGCCGGTCAGCGCGTTGATCTCGGCCGCGTTCACGCCGAAGGTCGCGAACCGCTCGGCCGCGCGTTGGAACGCGGGCGCGGCTTCGGCGAAGTGATAGCGGTGCATGTCCATCGCGGCGAGATTGGAATCGAGCACGGCAAGCGCGAGCAGGTTGCCGCTGTCTTCGAAGGCGGCGCGCGCCTCGGCGAAGTCGCGCAAAGCGGCGTCGTAGTGATTTTCGAGACCGTTGATGTTGGCGCGGCCGTTCAGCGCCTTTCCGAGCGCGTCCGGTGCGTGCTGCCTGCGCAAAAGGTCGATCGCCTCGTCGAAGCGGCGCCGCGCGACCGCGGGATCGTCGCGCATGGCCGCGATCACGCCGAGATTGGTGACGGCGCGCGCGTGCAGCACGGCGTCCTGTTCCGCCGAGGCGTCGCGCGCGACTGCCTCGAAGCCCGCCTGGGCCGCATCGAAATTGCCGGCCTGGTATTCGATCTGCGCGAGGCGCAGGCGCAGCTCGGGCTGCTCGCGCTGCTCCGGCGTCGCGCTCGCGACGAGCGCGCGCGCGGCGTCGAGACGGTCGCTCAGCATGGCTGCTTCGATCTGTTGCGAGAGGCCGGCGACAGCGAGCGGATCGTCGTCCGTCGGCACGGTCCGCATCGACGCGTAGCCGAGCTGACGCGCCAGCTCGTCCGCCGCGGTGCGCGCCGCGGCGAGCACGTCGGCCGATTCGCCCGCCGAAGTCAGCGGCGGATCGTGCCCGTGCACGGTGCGCAACGTGACGCGCCAGCGACCCCCGACCGATTGCGCGCGCGGATCGACGACCAGCGTCGCTCCGGTCGCGCGCGCGAGATCGGTGGCGTCCGTATCCTCACCGGCGCTGCCGGTCAGCGCGACTACGTTGTCGCTCGGCACGACCGGCAGGCCTGCTGCGCGCAGCCGTGCGCCGATCAGGTCCATGAGTCCGAGGCGCACCCAGTCGTAGCCGCTGCCGGCGTCGACCGTGACCGGCAGCACGAGCGCGATCGCGCCTTGCGAAGCGACGGCATCCGGGCTTGCGGGCAGCGCATCGGGGCGCCTCGCGAGATACAGGACCGCAGCAAGCAGGATCGCGACGGCGAACGCCGCGCCCGCGATCACGCGCCCATCGCGCCATCGCACCGTGGCGTCGGCGGCGTGTGCCGCACCGTCGTTTGTCGGCGCGCGAGATGTTTCCGCGGACGACACGGGCGGCGATGCGCCTTCACCCACTGCCGCTTCGCGCGATTCCTCGACGACTTCGACCGGCGCGACCCAGTGATAGCCGAAGCGGAACACGGTGCGGATCGCGTGCTGCTCCTTGCCGGTGTCGTCGAGGGCGCGCCGAGCGGCCAGCACGGTCTGGCCGAGCGTGCCGTCGCCGGTTTCCGTGCGTCCCCAGACGGCGGCGATCAGCTCGTCGCGCCCGACGGCGCGCTCGCGGTGCTCGACCAGGTAGACGATGCAGTCGAACGCGCGCGGCGGCACGGCGACAGGCGCGTCGCCGCGCCAGAGCTCGCGCGTCGCGGGGTCCAGCCTGAATTCGCCGAAGCGGTAGGAGACGGCCATGCGCGGATTTGCGTTCAGCGCGGCATGCGTGTCAACAGCGGCTCGCCGGCGCCTCGTGCTACGCGGCGCGGCGGAAGAGGAAGGCCTTCTGGCCGCAGACGTCGCCGACGGTTTCGGCGTGCGACCAACCGCTCTGCGCCGCGAGCGCGACGAAATAGTCCGGCCGCACGTCCGCGCGAAACTCGTCGCCGCTGAAGACCTCGCCGGCCGCCGGCCGGTCATGGATCGACGCGACGAGCACGCCTCCCGCGCGGACGCAGCGTGCGGCTTCGGCAAGATAGCGGAGCGCCGCCTGCTCACGGAGATGCGTGAACAGCGACGCGGCGAATGCCAGCGTCATCGAGCCGTCCTCGGCCGGAAAGCGCGCGGCTTCGGCGGCAATGGCGCCATCGGGGTTGTAGCGCGGCGTGCGCACGTCGAGATGGGCAAAGCGGAAGCGCCCGCCGGTCAGCGGAGCGATGAAGCGCGTGTTCCACGCGATGTACGGCGCGATCACGTCGAGGCCGAGGTAATCCTCGATATGCGGATGATGAAGAAGCGTGCGCGCCGTCCGTGCGCAGCCGCAGCCGATGTCGAGCACTCGCGAAGCGGGCGTGAGCGTGCGCGCGACGAGCTGTCCCCATGCATCGCCGACGACCAGGAAATTCTCCACCGTCTCGGCGCCCACGTGCAGCATCATGCGCGCGTTCGGCAAGGGCGCGATGCCGGGCCAGCGCGGGAATGCGGGGTGCGTCTCGTCGGCGTCCGCGAGAGTCGGCAGGGCGCGATCGTCCATATCGTGCGGGGCGGAGAAGGGCGCACGAGTTTAATGCCGGCGCGCCGCCGAGTCTCCCCGCTGCGCCGGGCGGCCCTCCGGCCGCGCTCAGTCGAGATCGGCGAGCAGCGCCTCGCGCACGGTCGGCGTTGTGGTCGCGCGGGCGGAATAGTGCGGGTGCTCGACGGCAAACGAGAGCGGATCGCCCGCGCGCAGTCGTGCCGTCGCCGCCGGTGGAAGCTCGAAACGCAGGAAGTGCACGGCCGAGGTCTTCGTCTCGTTGCTGCGCTCGAGATCCTCGTCGGCGATCGCGAGTATCGGCGGCTCGCTGCCGATCTCGAGCGCGATCATGTCCTCGATGCCGCGCAGCCGCTCGAGCTCGCGCTTGCGCACCTCGACATCCTCGTACTCGATCAGCATCGTCGCCTTGAGATTCGTGCCGTCCGGGATCAGCGGGTTGTAGGCACCTAGCTCCTCGTCGATCGCCTGCGGCTCGAAGATGCGCTCGATGCGCAGCATTTCCTGCACCTGGTACTGGATCGTCAGGCGGTCCTCGAATACGAGCGTGACGTGCTCGCCGAGATGGACCGTGCGGTTCTTCTTGTGCGCGATGACCCTCGCGCGGAAGGCGGCGCGTTCGCGCGCATAGTCTTCGAGCTTCCAGAGATCGGCGTGCGTGAGCTTTTTCATCGTGTCTTTCGCTTTTCCGTCTCCCGGCGTTCGGAAGAGGGGAATGAATCATCAGATCCCGTACGCGTGGCGCAGCAGGCTGATCGGGCTTTCGGCCGCCGGCTTGTCGTTCATGCCGTGCGCGAGGTGCGACGCCGCCATCGGGCAATCGCTCGCAAAGTGATCGGGTGCGGCCTGGGTGATGCGGCTTTCAACGGGCCGCGCGATCTTGCGTGCGATCGGATAGGTCGCCGATTTGACGCCGTACGTGCCGTCGTGGCCCGAGCAGCGCTCGATCGCGACGACCTCGGTGCCGGGGACAAGCGCGAGCACGTCGCGCGTCTTCGGGCCGATGTTCTGCACGCGCTGATGGCAGGGCGCGTGCCAGGCCACCTTGCCGAGCGGATGCGGAAATTCCGTCTTGAGCAATCCCGCCTGGTGCCGCTGCCAGAGATATTCGAACGGGTCGAAGACGTGGCGCTTGACGAGCTGGACGTCGTCGTCGTCCGGAAACATCAGCGGCAGCTCCTGGCGGAACATCAGCACGCAGGACGGAATCGCGGCCGTGACGTCCCAGCCGTCGCGTACCGCCGCGGTGAGCACGGGGATGTTCGTCTCCTTGTACTTCGCGACGGTGTCGAGATCGCCGAGCTCGAGCTTGGGCATGCCGCAGCAGACTTCGCGCTCGACCAGCTTCACGGCGATGCCGTTGTGGCGCAGTACTGCGGCGAGATCCTCCACCGACGAGGGATGCGAATAGTTGCAGTAGCAGGTCACGAACAGGGCGACCTTGCCGCGCGTGCGGCCGGCCGGCACGACGGCTTTCGCGTTCGAGCCATCCACGTGCTTCAGCCGCCGCCGTGCAGTACGCGCGTCGAACGTCGGCAGGCGTGCGTCGGGATGCACGCCGAGAGCCTTGTCGAGCAGCTTGCGCATCGGCCTGGCGCGGTTGCCCGCGTTCACCGCCTCCACGACGACCGGAATCGTCGCGAGCTTGCCGACCTTCGTCGTGTCGGAAAGCAGCTTCGACCCGAGCTTCGTCTCGCCGCGCCTGTGGCGCGCCGCCTTCGCGCGCAGCATCAGGTGCGGAAAATCGACGTTCCACGGATGCGGCGGCACGTAGGGGCATTTCGTCTGGTAGCAGAGGTCGCAGAGGTAGCACTGGTCGACGACCTTCGCGTAGTCCGCCTTGGACACGCCATCCACTTCCATCGTCGAGGATTCGTCGACGAGATCGAACAGCGTCGGAAACGCGTTGCAGAGACTGACGCAGCGGCGGCAGCCGTGGCAGATGTCGAAGACGCGGTGCAGCTCGCGGTCGATCGCGTCCTGGTCGTAGAACTCTGGGTTCTTCCAGTCGAGCGGGTGGCGCGTCGGCGCTTCGAGGCTGCCTTCGCGGATGGACGTGGTTTCGCGGACGGCCGGGGTTTCGATCGCCATTGTGGTGTCTTCCGGAATGCGCGCGCGTTCTGGCCTCTCCGCTCACGGGAGAGAACGGGATGAGGGCAGCCGCGAGCCGCCCTCATCCGTATCAGGCTCCGGATTCGATCCGGAGTGGCGCTCCCTCGCAACGGGAGAAGAAAGATGCCGGCCGATCAGCCGCCGATTTCGTTCAGCGCCTTGGAGAAGCGGTTGGCGTGCGAGCGTTCGGCTTTCGCGAGCGTCTCGAACCAGTCGGCGATCTCCTCGAAGCCTTCCTCGCGCGCGGCCTTGGCCATGCCGGGATACATGTCGGTGTATTCGTGCGTCTCGCCGGCGATCGCGGTCTTGAGGTTCGACGCCGTGTCGCCGAACGGAAGTCCCGTCGCGGGATCGCCGACCGCCTCGAGATACTCGAGATGGCCGTGCGCATGGCCGGTTTCGCCTTCGGCCGTCGAGCGGAACACGGCGGCGACGTCGTTGTGGCCTTCAACGTCGGCCTTCTGGGCGAAATAGAGAGAGCGGCGGTTCGCCTGCGATTCGCCCGCAAACGCGGCCTTGAGATTGGCTTCGGTGCGGGTTCCCTTGAGATTGCTCATGTGACACCTCGTGGCTTGTGGCTGGAGATGGCGCCGCGGCACAGCGCGGCTTGAGCGCAGCGTACCGCCCCGTCCGCCGCGATTGAAATTGATAGATGCGATGGGTTCGATGCGCGGCGTCTATCGCACGGCGCGCGGCAGCGGAACGCGTGCGATCAACGGTTGCCGGCAGCCGGCCTGCGTTTTTTCGCGTCCCTGCCGTTCGCGCCGGCCGACGGGCGCAGCCGCGCGCCATGGCCGTTCGCGCTGCACGCCGAGTGCGGATCGAGCAGCTCGCGCGGCAGCACGAACAACTGCGCGAGCCGCTTCAGAAACGAGGCCATGGCCGAGCTCTTGCGCCAGACCATCGCGATGCGGCGGCTCGGCGCATGGCCGCGGAACTCGATCAGGTGAATGTCGGCCGACTGCGCGACCGGCGGCTTCACCGCCAGCGTCGGCAGCAGTGTGACGCCGACGTTCGCGGCAACCATCTGGCGCAGCGTCTCCAGGCTGGTCGCGCGGAATCCGCTCTTCTCGGCCGCGCCGGAGAGCTGGCAGACCTCGAGCGCCTGGTCGCGCAGGCAGTGGCCTTCCTCGAGCAGCAGAAGGCTCTGGTCCGCAAGATCGTCGAGCTTGAGCTGCTTGCGCGCGGCGAGCTTGTGGTGCTCGGGCACCGCCAGCAGGAACGGCTCCTCGAACAGGAACTCCTGGTGCAGCTGATCATCGTGGATCGGCAGCGCGAGCACGCCGGCATCGAGTCGGCCTTCGCGGAGCTGCCGCAGCACCGTCTCGGTCTTTTCCTCGACGAGCAGCAGCTCGAGCCGCGGAAAGCGCTCGCGGATGCGCGGAATCACGTGCGGCAGGAGATACGGCCCGAGCGTCGGAAAGATGCCGAGCCGGACCGTGCCGGACTCCGGATCCTTCGTGCGCCGTGCGATCTGCCGGATCTGCTCGACTTCGTTCAGCACCTCGCGGGCACGCTGCGCGATCTCGTGCCCGACCTCGGTCAGCAGCACCTTGCGCGGGGTGCGCTCGACGAGCGGGACACCGAGCTCTTCCTCGAGCTTCCTGATCTGCGTCGACAGCGTCGGCTGGCTGACGAAGCTCGCCGCCGCCGCGCGGCCGAAGTGCTTGTGTTCGGCGAGGGCAACCAGATATCGAAGATCGCGCAGATTCATCGGGGCTCCGCGGATGCACGGCGATGCTTCGCCGCTGCGGGCGGATCGGGCCGCCCGATTCACATTGACTATCGAATTGATTCTAACAATCGATTTGAACGATAGGAAGGCGGGCCCTATCTTCCTGATCGTGGCGCTGCAGCCTCGCGAGGTCGCGGCGCAACCCTTAGCCCCTTTTCATCCACTCGACTCTGGAGCGACACACCATGCTGACTGTCGGCGACAAGTTCCCCCAATTCAAGCTCAAGGCGACCGTGGGTATCGACAATCTTGATACCGCGTTCGCCGACATCGACAACGACACGTACAAGGGCAAGTGGACGCTCGTGTTCTTCTACCCGAAGGATTTCACGTTCGTCTGCCCGACCGAGATCAAGGGCTTCGCGGACCTCAACGCGCAGTTCGCCGATCGTGACTGCCAGGTGCTGGCAGCATCGACGGACACCGAGTTCGTGCACCTTGCCTGGCGCCGCGATCACAAGGACCTCAGGAACCTGCCGTTCCCGATGCTCGCCGACACGGCCAAGCGCCTGTCGAGCGCGCTCGGCATCCTCGATGAGGAAGAGGGCGTTGCCAAGCGCGCGACGTTCCTGGTCGACCCGGACGGCGTGATCCGCTTCGCCTACGTCACGGACGGCAGCGTCGGCCGTAACCCGCAGGAAGTCCTGCGCGTGCTCGATGCGTTGCAGACCGACGAGCTCTGTCCGTGCAACTGGAACAAGGGCGACGAGGTGCTGAAGGCGGCGTGATGCCGGAGACGGCGCGCTGCTTCCGCGGGAGCGGCGCGCCGCTTTAGCTTCTCCCGTCGGGAGGCGACTCGGGACTTGCGTCACACGCCGGAATCGGGCCGCTGCGAGGAGTTGCAATTCCTTGCGTCGTCCCCATTGAGGTCTCAAGGCTCCCCTGGAGCGGCGCGAAGGCGGCGCTCCACGTTTCGGGCGGCATCGATCTCCTCCCCTCCCCAACGATGTCGCCCCGGCCGGCGACCCCCGCAGTCGCCGGCCACCTCTAATAGGTGCGGGCTCTCCGCGGGCCCGCAAGGAACAGAGCGGCATCCGTGCCGCGATTTTCGACAACAGCACGAGATAGGCCCGGTCTTCGCTGGCCGGGCCTTTTTTTCAGGAGTTGCCGTATGAATCTCGAAGCCATCAAGGCGCGCATTCCCGATTACGCGAAGGATCTGCGCCTCAATCTCGACTCGGTGCTGAGCGAAAGCGGCGCACCGGGACTTTCGCCGAAACAGATCGCCATCGTCGCGCTGGCGAGCGCGATCGCGGCGCGGCATCAGCCGTTGACGCAAGCCGTGGCGGTCCAGGCCGGCGCGGTGCTCACGCCCGCCGAGCTGGACGGCGCGCGCGCGGCAGCGGCGATCATGGCGATGAACAACATCTACTATCGCTTCACGCATCTCGTCGAGGAATCGGAATACCAGACGATGCGCGCCGGCCTGCGCATGAACGTCATGGCCAATCCGGGCTGCTCGAAAATCGATTTCGAGCTGGCCTCGCTCGCAGTGTCGGCGATCAATGGCTGCGGCAAGTGCCTCGCATCGCACGAAAAGACGCTGCGCAAGCACGAGGTGTCCGCGCAGGCGATACAGAGCGCCGTCCGCATCGCGGCCGTCATTCACGGCGTCGCAGTGACGATCGAGCAGGCCGAGGCGGCGGCTCCGTCCGTCGCCGAAGCGGCCTGATAGGCTCGCGACACGCAGCAACGTGACGCCGGCCGCTACCGCCCTCGGCTGAGGCCGGCGCACTGCCGCATGACTTATCGGCCATGCCGCGCCGCGCCGCGCTGTGGTGTCCTGCCGGAATCCCCTTCGAAGACATGACAATGCGCTTTTTCCGGCAGGCGGTTCTCGTTGCGTTTTTCTGGCTCGCGGCGGACGCCTCCGCTGCGGCCGCCGGCGGCGGCGTGCCTGCGGGCAAGCTGCCGGCCGATGCGGTTCCGCAGCATTACGCACTCCATTTCACCGTCGATCCGCGCAAGGACCGCTTCAGCGGCGAGACGCGCATCCGCGTCAAGCTCGCAAGGCCGGCGGACCGCCTCTGGCTGCACGCCCAGCAGCTCGACATCACGAAGGCGAGCGTCGCTGCCGCGAACGGCGCGACGTTAGAGCCCGAGACGATCGACCACGCTGACGTCGGCGTGCTCGAAGTGCGCTTCGGCCGCACACTGAAGGCGCAGGACATCGAGCTCGCATTCGCGTACACCGCCCCCTTCAACGGCCAGCTCGAAGGGCTCTACAAGGTCAAGGTCGGCGACGATGCGTATGCGGTCACGCAAATGGAGCCGATCAGCGCGCGCCGAGCGTTCCCCGGCTTCGACGAGCCCCGCTTCAAGACGCCGTTCGACATCGCGCTGACTGTGCCCGCCGGCCAGGTCGCGGTCGCCAACACGCGTGAAGCCAGCCGCACGCAATCGGCTGACGGTGCCTGGGAGACGCTCCATTTCGCGACGACGAAGCCGCTGCCGACGTATCTCGTCGCGTTCGCGGTCGGGCCGTGGGACGTCGTCGATGCGCCGCCGATTCCGCCGAATGCCGTGCGCACGCACCCGGTCCCGCTGCGCGGGCTCGCTCCGCGCGGCAAGGGCGCACAGCTCGCGTGGATCCTCCGCGAGACGCCGGCCGTGGTGAAGTTCTTCGAGGACTACACCGCGCAGCCGTATCCGTTCGACAAGCTCGACCTCCTCGGCGCGCCGGACTTCTCTGCCGGCGCCATGGAGAACGCGGGCCTCATCGTCTATCGCGACGCGCTGCTGCTGCTCGACGAGCACTCGTCGGCCGAGCGCTACCGCATGGTGTTCAACGTCAACGCGCACGAGATCGCGCACCAGTGGTACGGCGATCTCGTCACCGTGCCGTGGTGGGACGACATCTGGCTCAACGAGGCCTACGCGACCTGGGCGCAGCGCAAGCTCACCGCCGCGCTCAAGCCCGAGTATTTCGCTGACCTCGAATCGCTCGAGGCGCGGCTCGGCGCAATGAAGAACGACAGCCTGCTGACCGCGCGCAAGGTGCGCCAGCCGATCGCGAGCCACGGCGACATCGAGACCGCGTTCGACAGCATTACGTACCAGAAAGGCGCGAGCGTGCTCGCGATGTTCGAGACCTGGGTGGGCGAGGCGACGTTCCGCAAGGGCATGCGCGCGTATCTCGCGAGCCACGCCTTCGGCAGCGGCAGCTCGGACGACCTGATCGCCTCGCTCGCCAGGGCCAGCGGCAAGGGCGAGGTCTTCGCGAAGTCGATGCGGAGCTTCCTCGATCAGCCCGGCATTCCGCTCGTGCGTACCGAGCTCGCCTGCGAGCAGGGCAAGGCTTCGCTGACGCTGCGCCAGTCGCGTTATCTGCCCTGGGGTGTGCTCGGCGAGGGCGAGCCGCGCTGGGGCGCTCCCGTGTGCGCGCGTCTCGGCCACGGCGAGGCACCGGACACGCAATGCTTCCTGCTCGACGAGCCGGTGCAGACGTTCACGGTCGACGGCGGCTGTCCGGACTGGTACCTGCCGAACTCGCAGGCGCGCGGCTACTACCGCTTCGACATGGCAGCGGCGGACCTCTCCAAGCTGGCAGGCGCCGTCCCGCGCCTCTCCGCGCCGGAACAGATCGTCTATGCCGACGCCTTGAACAGCGCGTTCCTGCGCGGCGATGCGACTCCGGCGACCGTGCTCGACGCGATGCCGGCGCTCGCCGGATCCGATGTTCCGCAGGTTGCGACCGCGCTGTTCGCGCCGTTCGAGTGGATCCGCGAGCACCTCGCGGACGAGCGCGCACGCAGCGTGCTCGATGCGTACGCCGTCTCGCTATACGGCCCGCGTGTCGCCAAGCTCGGTTACCGGCGCACGGTGGGCGACGCGAGCACGACGATTGCGCTGCGCGCGCGCCTCGCCGACTTCCTCGCCCTGGTGGTGCGCGATCCGCATGCGCGCGCCGAACTCGCCCGCCAGGGCCGCGCCGCGCTCGGGCTCGACGGCAGCGGCGAGGCCGATCTTTCTCGTGCCGATCCGGACCTGCTGCGCACGGCGCTCAAGGTCGCCGTGCAGGACGGCGGCGCGCCGGCGTTCGCCGCGGTGCAGAAGGCATTCACGGTCAACCGCGACACGGCGCAGCGTTACGCGCTGCTGGCGGCACTCGGCGCGACGCGAGAGCCCGCGCTGACGGCGAAAGCGCTGGACTACGGGCTCGACCCCGCTGTGCAGATCGGCGAAATGTCCAGCCTCTATGAAACCGTGATGGACGAGCCCGAAAACCGCAAGGCCGCCTGGCATTGGCTGCAGGCGCACTACGAGGCCTATCGCGCACGCCAGCCCGCGTTCCGTCTGGGGCAGATGCCGAAGACTTTCGCCGACGGCCGCTGCAGCGCGGCCGAGGCCGACGAGCTCTCGTCGTTCTTCGCGCCGCGCATCAACGATCTCGTCGGCGGGGAGCGCGGGCTGGGCCAGACGCTCGAAGGCATCCGTCAGTGCGCCTCGTTGCGCGAGCACATCGGCCGCCGCGCGCTCGCGGCGTGGATCGAGCAGCGCCAGCCGGGCGCATCGCCGTCGGGCGGTCCCTGAGCAAAATTCGCTCGCAACGACGCGGAGCCGAGCCCTCGCCACGAGCGGCCTCCGAAGCCGGCCCACGAGCCCCGACCGTCGGCTACCATGTGGTGCGCACGCGGGCAGCAGGGGCAAGGCGATGGACGAGGTTTCTTCGGTAGCGGACGCGTTCTCGCGCATTCCCGAGCGCAACACAGGCGACGCGATGCTGCGCACGGCGCAGCAGCACCACGTCGCGCTGTCGAGCATGGCGGACACCAAGGCCAACATCATCATCACGGTCTCGTCGATCGTGCTGACGCTGACGCTCGGCCGCATCGCCGATCCTTCGCTCCGGCCCGCCGTGCAGACGCTGGCCGCCTTCACGCTGCTCTCGCTGTTCTTCGCGATCCTCGCCGTGCTGCCCAAGCACCGCTCGCTCCGCGTCGGCGCGGGCACGCTGCCGTCGGATTTCAACCTGCTCTTCTTCGGCCACTTCGCCGAGCTGCCGCGCGAGCGCTTCCTGCGCGAGGTCGCGGCGGCGATGAAGCCCGACGGCTCGGTCTACGAGACGATGGCGAACGATCTCTATTCGATGGGCTGGTACCTCGCGCACCGCAAGTATCGCTATCTTCGCTACAGCTATCTGTTTTTCCTCGCTGGATTCGTGCTCGCCTGCATCGAGCAGGCGTGGACCGTGTTCGTGGCGTAACCCCGCCGCGCGCATGTCGCCGTTGCAGCGATGGCGCACTCGCCGGCGCGTTTACGTATCACCTGAGACGTCTCGTCTTCATGAGGGCATCCCATGCGCGGATTTCCACATCGCCTTGCCTGGCTCCTGATCTCTCTCGCCGCCGCTGCCGCCGATGCGGCGCCCGAAGTGCCGGCCCCGCTCGAACCCTGGCGCGCGTGGGTGCTGCGCGACCAGGAATTCCGCGCCTGTCCGCTGTTAGCGGGCAGCCATGCAAGCGCGCCCGACGATTTCCTCTGCGCCTGGCCGGGCACGCTCGCGCTCGACGCCGAAGCGCGCGGCGTCACGATCGCGCAGCGCTGGCGCGTCGAGGTGGAGTCCTGGGTTCCGCTGCCGGGCGACGTGTTCAACTGGCCGCAGCAGGTCACGGTGAACGGGCAGCCCGCTCCGGTCGTCGATCACGAAGGCCCCGCGCTGCGGCTTCCCGCCGGCACTCACGAGATCCGCGCACGCATCCCGTGGGACGAGCGCCCGGAGACGCTCCGCGTGCCGCCTGCGGTCGGGCTGATCGCGCTCACGGTCGACGGCAGGCCGGTCGCGCCGCTCCAGCGCGTGCAGGATGCATTGACGCTCGGCCGCGGTGTCGCGACCGAGCCGGAAGCCGACAGCCTCGAGCTGCACGTCTATCGCAAGCTCTCCGACGGCATTCCCGCGACGCTGACGACCGAGATCCGTGTCAGCGCGTCCGGCAGGCCGCGCGAGGAAACGATCGGCCCCGTACTGCCGGCGGGATTCGAGCCGCTCAGCCTCGACAGCGAAGACTGGCCGGCCCGGCTCGACGTGGACGGCCGCCTGCGCGTGCAGGTGCAGCCCGACTCCACGTCCGTGACGATCGAGGCGCGCGCGCTGGTGCCGCTCGCGAAAGTCGTCGCGCGCGTGCCCGCTGCGCCCTGGCCGCGGCAGGAGATCTGGAGCTACGAAGCGGCGCCGCTCCAGCGCGTCACCTCGGCCGCAAGCGCCGTGCAGGTCGATCCGCGCCAGGCCGACGTTCCGGACGACTGGCAGACGCTGCCGGCGTTCGCGCTCGGTGACGGCGCCGAGCTTTCCGTCGAGGAGCGCTCGCGCGGCCTCGCACCGGACGAGAAGAACCGGCTCGCCCTGCATCGCGAGATGTGGCTCGATTTCTCCGGCGACGCCTGGTTCGCGCGCGATCGCATCACCGGAGAGATGTCGCGCGGCTGGCGCTTCGACGTCGCACCGCAGCTGACGCTCGAGCGCGCCACCGCGCTGAATTCGAGACTCCGAGACGGCAACGGCGAAAGCCTGCTCGTCACGCGCGGCGCGGCACCCGGCAGCACCGGCGTCGAGTGGCGCACGCCCGCCGTCGACCTCACGGCCGGCCTGCGCTTCGCTGCGGCGCGTGGCGCGATGCCGGTCACCGGCTGGCAGGACAGTTTCGACCGCGTGACCGCGACGCTGCACCTGCCCAGCGGATACAAGCTGCTCGGCGCGCCCGGCGCCGACAGCGCGGGCGGAAGCTGGTTCTCGTCCTGGACGCTGCTGGATGTCTTTATCGCGGCGATCGTCGTTCTGCTCGCGTGGAGGCTGTTCGGGGTCGCAGGCGCGGCGGCCGCGGCTGGCTATCTCGTGCTCGGTTATCAGGAGTCCGGCGCGCCGCTGTGGACGCTGCTCGCAGCGCTCGCGTTCGGTCTCATCGCGCGCGCGTTGCCAGCAGGCCGGCTCTCGACCGCGGCCGTGTGGGTGCGCCGCGCTGCGCTCGCGCTGCTCGTGCTGGTCGCGCTGCCGTTCGTCGCGGAGCAGCTTCGCTTCGCGCTGCATCCGCAGCTCCAGGGGGCGACGCCTGCCTATGCCGACATGGGCCTGCCGAGACACAGGGCTCCGGTGCAGAAAAGCGCTGAAGGGGACGCGATGCCGCAGCCGCTGGAAGAGTTCGAGCAGGTTGTCGCACCGCCGCCGCCGGCTTCGGCTCCGCTTCCGGAGTCGATAGGCCGTGACGCCGAGGAGAATACCTGGCCTGACACCCGGCAGGTGAGTGGCGCGAACGTCCGCCGCACCGACATCATCGGCCATTACAACCAAGCGACCGTCGTGCAGACCGGTGCGGGCGAGCCGAACTGGAACCTCGGCGAGCGTTACGTGCTCGGCTGGAGCGGCCCGGTGCTGCCGAACCAGACCATGCGCCTCGTGATCGCGCCGCCGTGGCTGGTGCGCGCGCTGCGCGTGGCCTTGGTCGCGCTGCTCGCCGTGCTGATCGTACGCCTGGCGCGCGGAAGTCTCCGCATGCCGCCGCGCGCCGTGGCGTCTCTGGGCGGTGTGCTGGCGATTTCGCTGCTCGCGGCGTCGGCGCCGGTACGCGCGCAGGCGTTTCCGCCGGAGAAGCTGCTCGACGAACTGCACTCGCGGTTGCTCGAAGCGCCGAAGTGCGTGCCCGCCTGCGCGACGCTCGCGCACGCGGCGGTTGTCGCGCACGGCGACGAGATCCGCGTCGCGCTCGAAGTGCACGCGGCGTCGCGCGTCGCATCGCCGGTACCTGCCGGTGGCGATGCGCTGACCCTGCGCAGCGTCAGCGTCGACGGCGTGAGGCAGGACGCGCTCGCGCGGAGCAAGGACGAGATCTACGTGGCTCTGGCGCGCGGCGTGCACCGCGTGGAGCTGGCCTACGCGGCGACGGCCGACAAGGTCGCGCTCAGGTTCCCGCTGCGGCCGATGCGTGTCGAATTCGACGGCGACGGCTGGCAGGCGAGCGGCATCAACGAGAGCCGGCTCCTGACCGAGACGCTGTCGCTCGCGCGCTCGCGAGAAACCGGAAGCTCGGCATCGACGACGGCGTCGCAGCGGTTCGCGCCGTTCGTACGCGTCGAGCGCGACATCATGCTCGGTCTGGACTGGTCGGTGTCGAGCACCGCGCAGCGCCTCGCGCCGGAGGAGGGCGGTTTCACGGTCTCGATTCCCGTGCTCGCGGGAGAGCACGTGACGACGTCCGATGTGCGCACGGAAGGCGGCGAGGTGATCGCCGCGATCGCCGACGGCGAAAGCAGCGTTTCCTGGAACAGCACGCTCGACAAGGGCGACACGCTGACGCTGACCGCGCCCGCGCTGACCGATCGCGCCGAAGTGTGGCACGTCACGGCGAGCCCGATCTGGCACGTCGAAGCCAGCGGCGTGCCCGTCAGCGCGGACGCCGACACGGACAGGAACGATTACCGTCGCTTCGATTTCCATCCGCTGCCCGGCGAGACGCTGACGCTGCGCATCAGCCGGCCGGAGCCTGCCGAGGGATCGACGCGCGCGATCGATCGCGCCGGCCTCGTGCTGAACGCCGGGCAGCGCGCTTCGGATGCCGTGCTGAGTCTCTCGATGCGCGCGAGCCAGGGCGGTGAGCACGTGATCACTTTGCCGGCCGGCGCCGAAGTCATGAACGTCACGCGCAACGGCGAAACGCTCAACCTGCGTCCCCGCGACGGTAAGCTGAGCCTGCCGCTGCTGCCGGGCAGCCAGACCTTCCAGATCCGTTTGCGCGAAGCAGTGCCGGTGGCCTTCATGACGCGCACGCCGGCGATCGCGCTTGGCGTGCCGGCGGCGAATATCGAGCTTTGGGTCGATGTGCCGGCCGATCGCTGGCTGCTCGCGGCCTTCGGGCCGGCGCAAGGCCCGGCCGTGCTGTACTGGAGCGAGCTCGCTGTCATGCTGCTCGTCGCCTGGGCGCTCGCGCGCACGCGGCGCACGCCGTTGAAGCTCTGGCACTGGATCCTGCTCGGCATCGGATTCTCGACGTTCTCGTGGGTCGCGCTGGTGTTCGTCGTCGTCTGGCTGTTTGCGCTGGACTGGCGCGCGCGCGGTGCCTCGCCGGCGTCGCCGGTGCTGTTCAACCTTGGGCAGATCGGGCTTGCGTTGCTGACACTGATCGCGCTCTTCGCACTCGCCGCCGCGATTCCGCAAGGTTTGCTGGGCTCGCCGGACATGCACGTGGAAGGCTACGGATCGTCCGCGCACGCGCTGCGCTGGTTTGCCGATCGGAGCGTGGACGAGCTGCCGCGCGCGGTCGCCGTCAGCGTTCCGCTCTGGGTCTACAAGCTTGCGATGCTCGCCTGGGCGCTCTGGCTCGCGAATGCCGTCGTCGGTTGGCTGCGCTACGGGTTTTCGGCGTGGACGCGCGACGGCTACTGGCGCGCGCTGCCGCGCAAGTCCGCGGTCGACATTCCGGCGGCAGCGCCGCCACCCCCGGAAGCGCGCGCGTGAGCGTTCGCGACCTGCTCGCGAGCGCCACGCGCCGACTCGGCGGCGACGCGGCACGGCTCGAAGCCGAGCTGCTGCTGGCGCACGCGCTGGGCGTTTCGCGCGCATGGCTTTATGCGTGGCCGGAGCACGAGCCCAGCGCCGAAGTGTGCGACGCGTTCGAGCGGCAGGTCGCCGCGCGCGAACGCGGCGAGCCGATCGCCTATCTGATCGGTCGCCGCGAATTCCGCTCGCTCGATCTCGAAGTGACGCCGGATGTGCTGATTCCGCGGCCCGAGACGGAGCTGCTGGTCGAGCTCGCGCTCGCGCGCATGCCGCTCGATTGCGAAGCGAGTGTGGCCGATCTCGGCACGGGCTCCGGCGCGATCGCGCTCGCGATCGCCAGCGAAAGGCCGCGCACGAGCGTCGTGGCGACGGACGTGAGCGCCGCCGCGCTTGCCGTGGCGCAAGGCAACGCCACGCGCCTCGGGCTTCGCAACGCGACTTTCGCGCAGGGCGACTGGTGCAAGGCGCTCGGCGGCGCGCGCTTCGATATGATCGTCTCGAATCCGCCGTATGTCGCTGAGGGCGATCCGCACCTCGACGCGGGCGATCTTCGCTACGAGCCCATCGCGGCCCTGGTGTCCGGCGCGGACGGGCTCGATGCGATCCGGCGCATCGTCGCCGAGGTGCCGGCGCACCTCGAAGCGGGCGGCTGGCTGCTGCTCGAGCACGGCTGGGATCAGGCGGCGAGCGTGCGTGCGCTGCTAGAAGCGGGCGAATATGCAGACATCGCCAGCGAATGCGATCACGCGGGCCACGAGCGCGTCACGCTGGGCCGCCGAATCGGTTGATACTCCGGTTCTATACTGATGTGCCGACGCGTCGCGCGTTAGTGGTCTCTTCGCCGCTGCGGCTATCTCGACGACGTCGTCGTCTGCTCGTCGGAAATGGACCTCGGCCGCTTCCGCTGAGGCTCGCGGCGCCCCTGCGCCAAGCGCGCATCGATCCCTCCGTGATCCAGTTCGCAGTCGCGGCGTGCACGGCTGCGCGCGCCTGCCGACGAGTGCTGCGCGGAAGCGCAGCCTGCAAACGGCGATGCTGTGCACGTGGTCAGGCAGCGCGCATGGCGCCCCGGCCGCCGATGAAGCCCCGACACAGCCGCGCGTGAGCGCCGCGTGCCAGGCCAGCGAAGGCCGGCACTGACCGCAGCAGGATGCAGCGGGGAGGGATCCGAGAGGGAGCCGCCAGGACGGCGGTTCGAAGTGGGGAGGAGCAGCCCCCGGCGCAGTACCGGCCGGGGGCTTTTTTCGTCGCCGCGTCAGCCGGCGCTGCGCAGGCCCGACACAGGCATGAACGTGCCGAAGCGTGCGCGGATCGCGCTTTCGATCGACGGCGCGTCGAGCCCGGCCTGGGCCAGCAGCTCCTCGCGGCTGCCGTGATCGAGAAAGCCGTCGGGGAGGCCGAGGTGCAGGATCGGCAGCGCGATCTCACGCGCCGCCAGGAACTCGGCGACGCCGCTGCCGGCACCGCCCGCGATGGCGTTGTCCTCGACGGTGACGAAGGCCGAATGCGTCGCAGAAAGCTCGAGCAGCAGCGCTTCGTCGAGGGGCTTGACGAAGCGCATGTTGACCAGCGTCGCGTCGATCGTCTCGGCAACGCGGGTCGCGGGCGCCACCATCGCGCCGAACGCGAGGATCGCGATGCCGCGTCCGCGCCGGCGGATTTCGGCCTTTCCGATCGGCAGCGTGCCGAGCTCGTTCTGCACCGCGACCCCGGTACCGGCACCGCGCGGATAGCGCACGGCGGCCGGGCCCGCGTGCCGGAACGCGGTCGTCAGCATGCTGCGGCATTCGGCCTCGTCGGCCGGCGCCATCACGACCATGTTCGGGATGCAGCGCAGATAGGAAAGATCGAAGCTGCCCGCATGCGTCGGGCCGTCGGGGCCGACGAGGCCGCCGCGGTCGATCGCGAACGTGACGTCGAGATCCTGCAGCGCGACATCGTGGATCAGCTGATCGTAGGCGCGCTGCAGGAACGTCGAATAGATTGCGACGACGGGCTTGGCGCCTTCACAGGCCATGCCGGCCGCGAGCGTGACTGCGTGCTGCTCGGCGATGCCGACGTCGAAATAGCGTTCCGGAAACTCGCGCGAGAAACGGACCAGGCCCGAGCCTTCGCGCATGGCCGGCGTGATTGCGAGCAGGCGCGGCTCCTCGGCCGCCATGTCGCAGAGCCAGTCGCCGAAGATCTCGGTGTAGGTCGGCTTCGACGCGCCAGGCTTCTTGACGATGCCGGCCTGTGGATCGAAGGGGCCGACCGCGTGGTACTCGATCTGCTCGCGCTCGGCGGGCGGGTAGCCCTTGCCCTTGGTCGTGATCACGTGCAGGAGCTGCGGGCCTTTCAGCTCCTTCAGCGTGCGGATCGTCGAGACGAGCAGCGGGATGTCATGCCCGTCGATCGGCCCGGTGTAGTGGAAGCCGAGCTCCTCGAACAGCGTGGACGGCACGAACATGCCCTTGGCGTGTTCTTCCCAGCGCTTGACGAAGCGCCAGGCGAAGCCGCCGCGCTTCATCATCTTCTTGCCGTGCTCGCGGATGCGATTCAGCGTGCGGCTCGCCATCAGGCGCGCCAGCATCTTCGTCATCGCGCCGACGTTCTCGCTGATCGACATGCCGTTGTCGTTCAGGATCACGAGCATGTCGGGTTCGACGTCGCCGCCGTGATTCAGCGCTTCGAAGGCCATGCCGGCGCCCATCGCGCCGTCGCCGATGACGGCGACGATCTTGCGGTTGTCGCCCTTGCGCTGCGCGGCGATCGCCATGCCCAGCGCGGCGCTGATCGACGTCGACGAATGGCCGACGCCGAACGTGTCGTATTCGCTTTCCTCGCGCTTCGGAAACGGCGCGAGGCCATTCTTCTTCTTGATCGTCGTGATGCGGTCGCGGCGGCCGGTCAGGATCTTGTGCGGATAGCACTGGTGGCCGACGTCCCAGACGAGCCGGTCGCGCGGCGTGTCGAACAGCCAGTGCAGTGCGACGGTCAGCTCGACGACGCCGAGGCCCGCGCCGAAATGGCCGCCCGACGTCGCCACCGACTCGATCAGGTAGGCGCGCAGCTCGCGCGCGACGTTCTCGAGCTCCGTTTCCGGAATCCTGCGGAGGTCTTCGGGCGTCTCGATGCGTGCGAGATGCGGGTAGCGCTTGGGATCGATCATCGGAGGGGCAGGGCTCGTGAGCGCTTATTGTCCAACGCAGGCGGGGACGCGGCAAGGAACTTGCTGGCGGATTCGAGCCGATTCAACGGCTTGGCGCGGGAAGTCCGGCACCGGTCGCGGCATCCCCGATGCGGCACCTGCCGAGCCTGCCGTTCGCCCGCGGCAGCAGTGCGGTATGTTCTCTTGCCAACCTCGTTCGTGATCCGGGAAACGGATCCGGCGTTCGCCGGGACGACGGGCGTGCGCGCAGGATCAGCCCGCGTCGCGCTCGCGCGCGAACGTGCGCTTCAGCACCTGGCGCACGCGGATGTGGCGCCCGGCTGCGTGCGTCTCGCGCAGCCGGCGCGCGTGCGCGGCGAGCAGATCGCCGCGCGTCAAAATTCCGATCAGCCGCTGCGGATCATCCGCGGCAACGACCAGCACGCGTCCGACATTCTGCTCGACCATGTGATCGGCCGCTTCGCGCAGCGAATGGTGCTCGTGCACGACGATCGGCGCGCGCTTGAGGAGATCGCCGATGCGGCGGATGCCGGGAAGATCGGGATCCAGGAGATCGCGCCGTGTGACCACGCCGCGCGGCCGGCCCTGATCGTCGATGACGGGATAGCCCTGGTGCTGCGCCTCCGCGCGGCCGGAGTTGATCCAGCTCCGCACTTCGGCCAGCTCGTCGGACGTCTTCAGCGTGACGACGTCGCGCGTCGCCGCGTCGCGCACGAGGACCTGCTCGAGGAAATCGGCGGCGTACTCGGTCGGCACGCGCACGCCGCGTCGCGCGATCTTCTCGGTCATGATCGTGTTGCGCATCATCAGCGCCGAGATGAGATACGCCGCCGCGCAGCCGCCGAGCAGAGGCAACAGGCCGAACGGCTGCAGCGTCGTCTCGAAGGCGAACACGACCGATGCGAGCAGCGCGCGCGAGGCGCCGGCGAAGATCGCGGCCATGCCGACCAGGCCCGCGATGCGCGGATCGACGCCGAGCCGGGGCAGCATCGCCACCGCTGCAAACCCGATGGCGCCGCCGATGGCGCCGCCGATCGTGAACAGCGGCGCGAGTGTGCCGCCCGACGTGCCGCTGCCGAGCGCGATCGCCCACGAGACGAACTTCGCGACGCAGAGCACGACCAGCGCCGCCGTGGTGAAATGGCCTGCGACGATGCCTTCGATGTTCGTGTAGCCGACGCCGAGCGTCGCCGGCGCGACGAACCCGACCAGACCGACCGCGACGCCGCCGAGCGCGGGCCACCACATCCAGTGGATCGGCAGGCGCTCGAACGCATCCTCCACGGCGTACACGATGCGCGTGACACCGACGCTGGCCAGCCCGAGCAGCGCACCGAGCGCGACATAGAAGACGAGCGCCGCACCGCCCGGCGCGGCGACGTCGGGCATGGCGAACACCGGCGCCGAGCCGACCGTCGCGAAGCGGACCGCCGTGGCGGCGACGGCGGCCATCGCGACGGGAATCAGCGAGCGTGGCCGGAGCTCGAACAGCAGCAACTCGACGGCGAGGATCACCGCGGAGACCGGCGAGCCGAACACGGCCGCCATGCCGGCTGCGGCACCGCTCGCGAGCAGTGTCTTGCGCTCGATCGCGGTGACGTGCAGCAGCTGCCCGATGAACGAGCCGAGCGCGCCGCCGGTCGCGATGATCGGGCCTTCGGCGCCGAACGGCCCGCCGGTGCCAATCGCGACGGCCGATGACAGCGGCTTCAGGAACGTGATGCGCGGGGCGATCTTCGATTCGTTGAGCAGCACCTGTTCCATCGCCTCGGGAATACCGTGGCCGCGGATCGCCTGCGAGCCCCAGCGGGCCATCGCGCCGACGAGAAGCCCGCCGATGACCGGCACCGCGATCGCCCACGCGCCCAGGTGATGGCGGCCCGGCGCGACGAAAGCAGTGTCCCAGCGTCCGTAGTACGCGAGATTCGTGACGAGACCGATCAGTGCGGTGAGCATCTGCGCGATGAAGGCCGCGGCGAGACCGAGCACGATCGCGATGGCAGTGACGAGAACGACGCGGCGATCGACGAGCGTGGAGCGGCGCGGCATGCGCGCCGCTTCGAGCGCCATGCCGAGCGCGGGCGCGATCGGGAGCGCGTCGGTGCTGCCGGCAGTCTCGACGCGCTCGGGAGGAGGAACGGCGGAATCTCGGATCATGGAACGAAAACGTCGCGAAGCAGCGGCGTGGTGCCGCCGCCTGGCAGTGTCGCCGCAAGCTCGGTGCAGCGGACGGCGCCGAGCGGCACAAGGCGGCCTCGCAGCCGCGCGCCGTCGGGCGCGCTGCGCCTCAATGCGGCCGCCGGTTCTTCGGCAGATGATTGACCAGGAAATCCATCTGGTCGGCGAGGATGTTCCGGTTCGAGAGGATCAGGTGCTCGACCCAGCTCGGCCGGTACGGCACGGCGAGCAGCGGCATGTTTGCCTGCTGCGGCGTGCGTCCGCCTTTCCTGACGTTGCACGACCAGCACGCGGTCACGACGTTTTCCCACTCGTCGCGGCCGCCTTTCGACACCGGCAGGACGTGATCGCGCGTCAGCTCGCTGCGGTGGAAGTGGTTGCCGCAGTACATGCACAGCATGCGATCGCGCGCGAACAGCGCGACGTTCGTCAGCGCCGGCGCGGGGTCGATGGCGGCGGGCCGCGCGTGCCCCGTGCTGGCGACGATCGGGTGCAGCGCCAACGTCGACTGCCGGCCGGTGAGGCGGCTCATGCCGCCGCGGATCGTGAGGCAGGGATCGCCGAGGGTCCATGCGACGGCGCCACGTACGTAAAGGCACACCGCGTCCTGCCAGCTCATCCAGTCCAGGATGCGCCCGGTGGAGTCCAGGGACAGGACGCGGGTGCTATGGATGTCGCCGGAAGTTCGAACTTCCGCAAGCATGCTCACCTCCGAGGTGGCGTTGGAACCCCTCGGGCCTGGGCTCCGGACCATCGGCCATGGCGAAAACGCGCCGCAGCCTCGAAAAACCGGCTCCCGGCCAGAGGCGCCGCGCAGCATAGACCAAAAGCTTTGCGCTTGGAAAACGCTCAGCGGACGGGTTTCGCCATGCGCAGCAGCTCGACGCCGTATCCGTGCCGCTCGTAAAGGGCCCGCGCGCGGGCATTTCCGGGGAAGACGCCGAGCGTGATGTAGCGGCAGCCGTGGCGCTTCGCCCAGTCTTCCGCGAACGCGAGCAGCCGGCTGCCGACGCCGCACCTGTCGAAGGCCGGCGCCACGGCGAGATCGGAGACGTGGCAGTTCGGCGCGCCGGTGAAAAAGTCGACCGTCGACAGCAGATGGAGGAAGCCGGCCGGAGTCGCCGCTCCGGTTTCGGAATCGTCGGCTTCCGCGACGAAGAAGTGCGAGCCTTCGGGGCTCTCTCCCAGGTGCCGTTCGATATCGCGGCGCACGCCCTCGGCGCTTTCGTCGCGGTCGCGCCACGGCGGCAGCTCGAAGGCGACGAAGCGCGGCACGAGGCTCAGGATGAACGCCGTGTCGCCCGCGCGTGCCTCGCGCACTCTGGTTTCGCCGGATGAATCCATGCGGATCGGCCGCCGCCTCATGCGCCGGTCGTGCTCGGCGGCGGGCGCTGCACGAGTGTCAGGTCAGCGCTGAAGGGCATGTTGCGACGCACGCCCTCGATGTGCACGCGCGTGCCGGGCGGGATCGCGGCCTCGCGGTTGACGAGGTCGATCTGATCGATGATCGGTGTGCCGTCGAGCGAGAGCAGCACGTCGCCGGGCTGCAAGCCGGTGGCCGCAGCAGGGCTGTCCGGGATCACGCGCGTGACGAACACGCCGCGCGGGCGCAGGCGGCTGCCGGGCTGCATCTGCACGTCCGTGTAGTCGACGCCGATCCAGCCGCGGATTACCTTGCCATGCTTGATGATCTGCTCGAGCACGGTCTTCGCCGTGGCGACCGGTATCGCGAAGCCGATGCCTTCGGCGCCCGGCGTGTAGCTGCGGCCGTCCGACGTCGGCGTGCGCGGATACACCGCCGTGTTGATGCCGACCAGCTCACCGAGCGCGTTGACCAGCGCGCCGCCCGAATTGCCGGCGTTGATGGCGGCGTCTGTCTGGATGAAGTCCTCGTAGGCCGACATGCGCAGCTGCCGGCCGGTCGCGCTGACGATGCCCATCGTGACCGTCTTGCCGATGCCGACCGGATTGCCGATCGCGAGCACGACGTCGCCGACATTGACCTGCGCATCGTCGGCGATCTCGATGGTGGGCAGGTCCTGTGCGTCAATCTTGAGCACGGCGAGATCGGTCTCTGCGTCGGTGCCGACGACCTGCGCATGCGCGGAGCCGTGGTCGAGCAGCACCTGGATGTCGTCGGCACCGCTGATCACGTGATTGTTGGTGAGCACGTAGCCGTCGGCGCTGAAGATCACGCCGGAGCCCAGATTCTGCTGCAGACGCTTGGTCGATCCCGGCAGCACGCCGAGCAGCCGCTGCGTCAGCGGATCGACGATCGAATAGCGGTAGGTGGTGATCTTGTTCGCGTAGATGTTGACCACCGCGGGCGAGGCGTGCGCTACCGCCTCCGAGTACGACACCGGCCCCTGCTGCCGCGTTGGAGCCGCGGATCGGGCCGCCGTGCGGGCGGGCTGCGGGTCGCCGCGCAGCCACGAAACCACACCCGGCGCGAACACGCTGAGCAGGAACGCCGCGGCGAGGCCGATCACGGCGCAGCGGGCGACGAAGGCGAGGGTGCGTAGCGTTGCGGGAGACATCGAATTCGCAGCGGGCGTTTGACGGTTCGCAGCGCAGGCGACCGCGCATTTGATTGTGCGGTGCGGAGGCGTTCGTTAAACTATCACGATTTTGAGGGCCGCCCTAACCGGCGGCGGCGCGTCGTGCCGGAATGCGCACGCCGCGCCGGCGTGCTCCCGCAACGCGTCCTCGAACCCGCTCTTTTGTTGAAGAGTGCGGCCAGGACGGCCGCATTGTTCTTTGCGATCAGAGAGGATCGCAGGAAATCGCAAGAGTGCGGCCAGGACGGCCGCGTTGTTCATTGCGGTCACGGAGGATCGCAGGAAAATCACGAAAGTGCGGCCACGATGGTCGCTTGTTTCCGGCGATCTGGATCGCACATATAACGAAGCACCCGAGGTGGTGGATGGCGAGCGATGCGGTAGTGGACAAGGGGCGTCGCAGGTTTCTGACGGCGACCACGGCGGTCGTCGGCGGAGCCGGCGTCGTCGCTGCGGTGATCCCCTTCGTCAAGTCATGGCAGCCGAGCGCGGCGGCGAAATCCGCCGGCGCGCCGGTCGAGGCTGACATCAGCAAGATCGAGCAGGGTCAGATGGTCAAGTTCCAGTGGCGCGGCCTGCCGGTCTTCGTCGTGAACCGCACCAAGGCTCAGCTCGATGCGCTGGCCGAGGTCGATCCGCAGCTCAAGGATCCGAAGTCGGAAAACACCGACCAGCAGCCGGACTACGCCAAGAACGAGTACCGCTCGATCAAGCCCGAATGGCTGGTCGTCACCGGCATTTGCACGCACCTCGGCTGCGTCCCCGAATTCTTCGGCGAAATCAAGCCCGAGCCGTTCGATCCGCAGTGGAAGGGCGGCTTCTACTGCCCGTGCCACAAGTCGCGCTACGACATGGCCGGCCGCGTGTACGACGGCGTGCCGGCGCCGGCGAACCTTGCGGTACCGCCGTACCGGTTCCTCGACGACAGCCGCATCCTGATCGGCGTCAACCCCGACGAAGGAGCCGCGTGATGGGCACCACGTTCGTCCGCCTTCATCCGAGGAACAAGGTGCTCGCCTGGATCGAGGACCGCCTGCCGTGGCTCTCGTTCCTCTCCGCGCACACGACGGGCTACTACG
>CBINBI010000010.1:0-68147 GCA_966248875.1 uncultured Rhodanobacteraceae bacterium | reverse complement strand
GCGCTCTCCCGCGAGCGCGATCGCGCGCGCCAGCAGCGCGGCGAATTCCTCGCGATAGTTCGCAAGCGCGCGGCCGCGGTACTGGTTGTTGACGCCGATGAGCAGCGTGACCAGCGCGTAGGGAGGTGCGAACGTCGCCTGGTCCATGGCGGCAGACAGCTCGTCGGTGGTCCAGCCCGTCGTCGCGACGATTTCGGGATCGGCGATCGCGATGCCCTCGGCGCGCAGGCGCGCGGCGAGCTGCACCGGCCAGCGCTCGGCGGGCGCGACACCTTCGCCGATCGTGTAGGAATCGCCGAGCGCGAGAAAACGCTCGGCAGCGTGCGTGGGCGTCGGGGTCGAGGTCATCGCGGCAAGGGCGAGGGCAGAGGCTCGGATCGCGCGCAGCGTCATGGTGCCGCCGGGCTTTCCGAATCGTGCGGAATGCTAGCAGCGGCGGCTCGCGCGCGTCGATCGACGGCCTGTGCGCGGCAGCCGGCTCGCGTGCCGCTACACGGATAGAATCCGCCGGATGCAAGTGGACACGGCAAGCGAACGGCGGCTTGCGCGGATCGGCTGGCGCGGCGGTCCGCTGCCCGACGACGCGCCGGCCGGCGCCGCCTTGGTGCGCGTGATCGCGCAGCACCGCGCCGGCTACGAGCTGCACGACGGCCGCGACGCGTTCAACGCGCAGCCGGCGCCGCGTTTTCTCAAGCGCGGCATCGATCCTGCCGAGCGGCCCGCGGTCGGCGATTTCGTGCTCGTCTCGCCGGGCTCGCCGCCGCTGATCGAGCAGATACTGCCGCGGCGCACGGTGCTCGCGCGCGCCGCGGCGGGCGAGCGGCACCAGCGCCAGCTCATCGCGGCGAACGTCGACACCGTGTTCGTGCTCAACGGCCTCGACGGCGATTTCAATCCGGCTCGCATCGAGCGTTATCTCGTGCTGGTGCAAGGCAGCGGCGCGCGGCCGGTGATCGTGCTGACCAAGGCCGATCGCGCCAGCGACGTGGACACAGCCGTCGCTGCGCTGCGTGCGCGCGTTCCGACCGACGTCGAGATCTTCGCGATCAATGCGAAATCGCCGGCCGACGTCGCGCCGCTGCTGCGGCACCTCGGGCCCGGCGATACGGCCGTGCTGGTCGGCTCGTCCGGCGTCGGCAAGTCGACTCTGACGAACACGCTGCTCGGCGAAGCACGGCAGGCCACCGGCGCGGTGCGCGAGCACGACAGCCGCGGCCGCCACACGACGACGCACCGCGCGCTGATCATGCTGCCCTCGGGCGGCTGCCTGATCGACACGCCCGGGATGCGCGAGCTCAAGCTGACCGGCGAGGAAGCGCTCGACCAGGGCCAGTTCGCCGACATCGAGGCGCTCGCGCAGGAATGCCGCTTCGGCGATTGCTCGCACGGGAGCGAGCCCGGTTGCGCCGTTCGCGCCGCGCTCGAAGACGGCCGACTCGATCCCGAGCGATGGCAGAACTACCTGAAGCTCCGCGACGAGCTCGCCGTCGCCGCCGATTCGCTCGAAGCCCAGCTGCGCCGGAAGAGCGAGGCTCGCGTGCTGACGAAGGCGCTGACGCGGCGGCTCAACGAGAAGTACGGCAGGCGCTGAGCAGGCCGAGCGGCACCGCCTTTCGATCTTCACTCTCCCGTTCGAGGAGAGAGTAGCGTGAGAATGCTCTCGCGACAGCGTTCCCGCCTCTAAAAGTTCCGCGGCCCGCGAATGCACGAAAAAACCGCGGCGCCTTCACTCGCGCGTCTGTTATCTTCGCTCCGTTCCGCGAACGTGCACGCTGATCCGCATGGCCGATGCCGATCATCTCGATGTCTATGCCGAGCTGGACCGACGGCTCGTCGCGGCGACGCGCGGCATCCGCCTGCTCGCTTCGGTGAGCTGGCCCGCTTCGATCGAGATGGAGTTCGTCGCGGCGTGGAAGGCGGGCACTGCGCGCCTGCCCGAAATCGAATATCCACGCACGGATTTCTCGGAGACGCGCGAGGCGCTGCGAGGCATCGCGCTCGCCGCGGAGCCGGGGCATCCGCTCGGGGAGTACATCCGCCGCACGGCCGAGTCGTGGCGCATCGCGACGGAGCTGCTCGACGCGATGGGCACGCCCGCGGTCACGGAGCATTCGGCGCGGCTTTACGGCAAGCCGAGCGATCTCGTGCCCGGCGCCCGGCTGACCAATATCGATGCCGCGCTGCATTTCATCGCGATCGCCGACGAGTTCATCAGTGCGGGCGACCTCGACGAGACTTTTGAGCCGATCGAGGCGGATCGGCTGCAGCAGGAGCTGCGGCAGGAGCTCGATGCGTTCTTCGGCGCCGGCGTCGTGCGCGTCGAGACCGATCCCGACCTGATCGCCAAGGCCGCCGCGGGCGCCACGCGCATTCGCCTCCGCTCGGCGACCAGCTTCTCCAGCTACGACCGCCAGCAGCTCGTGCAGCACGAGGCATTCGTGCATTCGCTGACCGCGCTGAACGGGCGTGCGCAGCCGCACCTGAAATCGATGGCGCGCTCGTCGCCGCGCATCACCGCGACGCAGGAAGGGCTCGCGGTGTTCGCCGAGCTGATGTCCGGCTCGATCGACATCGAGCGCATGAAGCGCATCAGCCTGCGCATCATCGCGATCGACATGGCCTTGCGCGGCGCGGATTTCATCGAAGTGTTTCGCTTCTTCCTCGATGCGGGCCAGAGCGAGACCGACAGCTTCGCCTCGGCGCAGCGCGTCTTCCGCGCCGCGCCGCTCGACGGCGGCGCGGCGTTCACCAAGGACACGGTGTACCTGCACGGCCTGCTCTCCGTGCACACGTTTTTCCGCTGGGCGCTCAAGCGGAGCCGCCTTGCCGCGTGCCGTAATCTCTTCGCCGGCAAGCTCGCGCTGCATGACGTCATGTCGCTGCAGCCGTACTTCGATTGCGGCTACATCGCGCAGCCGAAGTATCTGCCGCCGTGGGTGCAGCACGCGAACGGCCTGGCGGGCATGCTGGCGTTTTCGCTGTTCGCGAACCAGATCCGCCTGGACCGCGTCGAGGCGGAGGACCTGGTACTCGGTCTTTGACGCGGCGAAGCCCGCGCGCCGCCTTCGCAGTCGTTCGGCGCATACGGCGGTCGCCGTCGGCAGACGATGTGTAAATGCGGCGACCGACGCTTGCGCCATGCTGCGCCATGCGCGTGTAATTTAGCCCTTTCCCACCCGGAATCCCTCATGCGCCCATCGACGCTCGTCCCTTCCGTACTTCTCTCGCTCGCCGTCACCACCGCGTCGGCCGCGGAATCGGCGCATGACATCGCGCAGTCGCTGCTGCCCGAAGTCACGGCCTGGCGGCGCGACCTGCACCAGCATCCGGATCTCAGCAACCGCGAGGTGCGCACCTCGAAATTCGTTGCGGCACAGTTGAAGAAGTTCGGTTACGACGTGCGCACCGGCATCGCGCACACGGGCGTCGTCGGCACCCTCAAGGGGGGCAAGCCGGGGCCGAAGCTCGCGATCCGTGCCGACATGGATGCGCTCCCCGTCACCGAGGCCGTCGACCTGCCGTTCGCGTCCAAGGCGAAGGGCGAATACATGGGCAAGACCGTCGGTGTCATGCACGCCTGCGGCCATGACGCGCATATGGCGATGACGTTGGGCGTCGCCGAAGCGCTGTCGAAGCGGCGCGCGGATCTCGCGGGCGAAGTCATGTTCATCTTCCAGCCCGCTGAGGAGGGCGTGCCGCCCGGCGAGGAAGGCGGCGCGCCGCTGATGGTCAAGGAAGGCGTGTTCCGGGATTTCAAACCGGATGCCGTGTTCGGCATGCACGTCGTGAGCTGGCTTCCGGTCGGCGCCGCAGGGGTGCGCTCGGGCGGCGCGATGGCGAGCTCGGACACGTTCCACATCGTCGTGCACGGCAGGCAAAGCCACGGCGCGACGCCGTGGAAAGGCATCGACCCGATCGTCACCGCGTCCGACATCGTCATGAGCGCGCAGACGATCGTAAGCCGCGAGCTCGACATCAACTCGAACCCGGCCGTCGTCACGTTCGGCGTATTCGACGGCGGCGAGCGCTTCAACATCGTGCCGGACAAGGTGGAGCTTTACGGCACGGTGCGCGCGTTCGACGAGTCGATGCGCCGGCACGCGCTGACCAGCCTGCGCAACATCGCCGAGCACGTTGCGGCCGCCCACGGCGCGACGATCGACGCCGACATTCCCAAGCCGGGCAGCGATCCGTATCACAGCAATCCCGTCAACTACAACGATCCCGCGCTGAGCGCGCGCGTGCAGGCGAGCCTGGTCAAGGCGCTCGGCGCGGAACACGTCGTCGAGCCGAAGCGGTGGATGGCGGCCGAGGACTTTCCGCAGCTCGGCCAGTCCGTGCCGGCTCCGAGCGTGTACTTTTTCGTCGGCGTGACGCCGGCCGGGCAGGACCCCGAGGCTGCGCCCAGCAACCATTCGCCGAAGTTCTTCCTCGACGAAGGCGCGCTGCCGGTCGGCACGGCGGCTATGCTGCAGGCCGCGCTCGATTTTCTCGGCGCCGGCTGAGCCTCAGCCTTCGAACGCGTCGGCGAAGATCGTATCGGCGACCGCGTCGACTTCGAGCGCGCCGATGTCGCAGGCCTCGCCGGCCGGCCGCGCGTAGCGCCGCTGGTCGAGCGCGCCGAACAGTGCGCAGACTCCCGCGTCGGCAGCGTCCGTGAGGACGCTGTTGCGCGTCGGCTGGAACGTTTCCGTGAACCCCCCGTGATCGCCGAGGTCGGCGAGCGACATGTCGAAGCTCGGCACGCCGACCAGATTCGTCGCGGGATCGAACCCGCACGTGTTGCCGATCGATTCGGCGCTGCCGATCGCCTGCGTGATCGCACCGCCGCCGCCGAATCCGCAGGTGCCGCGAAGCGCGCTGTTCATGACGCGCGCGTCGACCGCGGGCCCGCGCACGGTCAAAAGCGAGCCGACCGTCCCGTCGTCGAGCGTCACGGCGCGCCGCATCGTCACGTGCAGGAGCCACAGCACGGTCGGTGCACCCGAATCGTTGTAGACGCCGATCGTGTGGCCGAAGCTCGCGCCGCCGCGGAACGTGTTGTCGTCGAAGGTCGAGTTGTCGAACACGACGCGGGCGCCGCCAAGCACGCGCACGACCGCGCCGTCGAGCGAGGCCCCACCGCGATTGCCGACGACGAGCGCGCGGCTGATGAACCATGACGGGCCCGGCGTCGCCTGGAGCACGGCCGCGTCGCCCGGGTTGGCATCGCTGACGACGTGATGGCGGAACTCGACTTCGTCCATGTCGACGATCGAGAGGCGATCGCCGACGAGCGGTCCCGAGTTGTCGATGAAGCGGGTGCGACGGATGCGGACGGTCGGCGATGCCGCGTCGGTGATCGCCAGAAGGTACAGGGGACGCGCGGTATTCCGGATCGTGCTGTCCTCGATCGTGACCGGCGCGTTGCTCGCGATCGTGAGGCCCCAGAAGTCGGGCACGCCGCCGCTGACGGTGCTCCGCACGAGCTCGAATTCGCTTTCGATGAGCACGTTGGAGAGGGAACTGTCGAACACGCGGCAGATGCCACTGCGTTGCATGCACGCGAAGCCGCTGTCGAGCGTGGAATCCTCGACGCGAATCGATGCGGTACCGGCCGCCGGCGCGCTCTCGGTCACCACGGGGCCCGCGTTCGCGAGCACCGTAACGTCGCGCAGCGTCGCGTTGGCGTTGTCGGCAACTTCGATCGCGAGGCCGCCGGCCGAACCCATCTCGACGCCCTCGACCGTCAGCGCGCCGAACGCGACGACGTGGAGGATCGTGTAGTCGCCGCCGCTGGTGATCCGCGTGGCCGCGCTGCCGGCACCGGTGATCGTCATGGCGCGATCGATCACGAGCTCGCCGCGCGTGACCTGGTACTGGCCTTCGCCGAGCACGATCGTGTCAGCCTCGGGCGTCGCGGCGGTCGCCTCGATGGCTTCGCGCAGCGAGCAGTCCGCAACGAGGCAGCCATCGGGCGCCGGATCGTCGGCGCGAGTGACTTCGAAGTTCGCGGCCGACGCACTGAGCGTGCAGAAGACCGAGGCGAGCGTGGCGAGCCGGCGAATCAAGCGATGCATGGCGAATCCTCCTTGCCCGGGTCCACGTCGAACGGCGGCGCCAGGGGCCACGGCCGGCTCCGGCCGGCATGCGCCGGCTTTCGCCCTTCCGGAGGCGACTAAGGAGAAGCACATCCGGAGCGCCGTGGCCCCCGACGGCGCTCGCTTTCGTGGATCTCGGCAAGGGCACGCTGCGTGCCATCACCGAAAGGAGTCCGGAATCATGCCCCGCATCCAAAAAATGCTGCCGTTGCTCGCGTTGTCGTGTTCGCTGTCCGCGTGCGCCGCGCCGTCCAGTCCCGACGCGCTCGCCGGTGCGTTGCAGAAAGCGCTCGATGCGGGCGATTTCGATGCGGCACGCGCGCTATCCGACATCGACGGAGCGCCCGCAGACGCACGCTTCGCGTACTTCGACGTCGTCTACGGGTGCGCGGCGGACATGCAGTGCAAGGTGAAGGTGGCGCCGCTCGACGACGAGTTCCGCAAGGGGCTCACGGAGGACGCCAGGGCGATCGACGCGGAACCCATCGCGGCCGAAGGCGTCGTCGTCGTGACCCAGTCGAGCAAGGACGGCTCGGGCTCGGGCGAGCTCAGGATGCCGTACGCCAAAACCGGCGGCGCCTATCGCATCGCCGTGATGCGGCCTGGCGCGGCGTCGCTCGCGAAGGCACGCGCGCGCAGCAACGAGGACATTCTCAGGGACCTCTTTGCCGCCGGCATCTACGACCCCGCGATCGGCACGCGCCGCACGGACTGGGCCACGGCCGCGCAAGCGCTGCCGGCCGACGGAGGCGAGCCGGGCCGCGCGTTCGTGGCCGCGACGAGCGCGATGGCCGCGGCCGTCGACGCGAAGGACCCCGATGCCGCGATGCGCGCCGGCGGCCGCTGGTCGCAGATCGTGTTCGCCGACAAAGGCTACGACGGCAAGCCGATCGCGAAGGAGCAGCGCCAGAGGAAGCTCGTCGCGCAATCGCAGCGCATGTTGCGCGACGTCAAGGTCCGCGGCGGCTACCGTCTCGGCGACGATGCGGCGCTCACGTTCGAAGGCCGCAACGGCAGCGGCTGGATCGAGCGCGGCGCGGTGCTGCTGACGAAAGAGGGCGATGCCTGGGACGTATCGGGCAAAGAGACCGTCAGTTATCCCGAGTGATCGGCCGCGTGCGGGGAGAGAGGCCATGTTGCAGGTACGTTCCATCGCATCGTCGCTCGTCTTCACGCTCGTCGCCGCGGTGCCGGCGCATGCGAACACGGCGATGCATGCCTATCTCGTGCTCGATCGCACCGACTACGTGAACTCTGCCGTCGGCGGCATCAGCGCGCCGGGCGCGCTCGGCGGCGGTGCCGGCACACTGACGCTCGACGGCGTCTCGGGCACCGTGACGCTAGCGCTCCTCTACTGGAACGGCATCGACATCGAGATGCCGGAGATCGGTCTCACCGGCGGTGATGCCGACTACGACAATCCGGACATCGTGTTCGACGGCGTGCCGGTCACCGGCACGCGCGTCGCCGGCTTCGGCAGCAACGACTGCTGGCCGACGGACCCGCAGCCGCCGAGCGCGGCGCTCTATCGCGCCGACGTCACGGCGCGCGTCGCTGCGCGCGGCAACGGCGACTACACGTTCGCCGGCCTCGCCGACAAGCCGGGCCACAGCGCGAACGGTCTTTCGCTGATCGTCTACTTCGACGACGGCAACGCGGCGAACGACGTCCGCGTCACGCAGTACGAAGGCATGCAGAGCGACACCGAGGAGTTCGTGTTCGAGCCGTACGTCGACTATGCCGGCGGCACCGTCGAGGCGCTGCTGCACGTTTCCGATGGTCAGGAGCTGCTCAGCGACGGCCTGCTGCACTGGACGGCGCCGCCACCGGTGCAGGACCTGTCCGACATGGATCTCCGGTTCGACGGGCTCTACGACGGGCTCGAGCTCTGGCCCGGCACCAGCGTTCCGATGCTCGATCACCCGCGCAACGCGACGGGGCCGGGACTCTGGGACATCCGCCGGTTCCCGCTGACGCCGCTGTTCGGGCCGTCGAAGCGCTATCCGACGAAGGTCCGCTACAGCCTCGAGCACGACTGCGTATCGCTGCAGGTCGCGCAGATCGTGCAGCCTGCGGACCCCGCACCGGCGATGCTGAGCCCGAACCCGTTCGACTTCGGCGACGTGCTCGTCGGCACCACGAGCGCGCCGCAGCGCTTCACGCTGACGAACCTCATGCCCGACACGATCGAAGTGACGGGGCCGAGCATCGGCAACTCGCAGTTCCAGCTCGTCGCGGAAACCTGTACGGGCGCCGTGCTCGCGCCCGGCGCGGCGTGCACGACCGATGTCACCTACACGCCGCCTGGCGTGCTGGTTCCGCACGATTATCCGCTGATCGTGGGCTTCCACGACACGGTGCACGATTCGGCGTCCGCGCGTGTCTTCGCGCTGCTGCACGCAGCCGGCGTGCCCGACGTGCCGTTCTCGCGCGTCGAGTTCGACAAGACGGCGTGCGTCTATCCCGAGACCGCCGTCGAGGCGAGCTCCGGCGCCGTCCATTTCACGGCCAGCAACACCGGCACGCTGCCCGCGACGATCACGAGCTTCGAATCCTCGGGCGACGACTTCGTGCTCTATCGCGGCACGTGTCTCGCCGACGCGGCGCTGGCGCCGGGGCAGAGCTGCTCGGTCGATGCTGCGTTCCAGCCCCTCTTCGCCGAGCGGCGCGCATCGGCGCTGCTGTTGCGGTTCTCGGCCGACGACGCGCCGGAGGGTTTCGCGCGCTCGGACCTCGAAGGGGACGGCATTGCCGCCGGTGATGCGATCCACGCCGACGGCTTCGAGAGCGTGATCTGCTCGCCGTGGTGATCAGGCGCGCACGGCGAGCGAGCGTCCGACCGTTTGCGCGCGTCTGAGCGTGCGCGCATCGGCGGGCGCCTGCAGGCGCCGGATCGCATCGGTGATGTCACTGCGTGCGCCGGCGGTGTCGCCGGTATCCCGCCGCAGGGTCGCACGCTCGAGATAGAGCGCGCCGAGGAAGCGCTCGGTGCCGCCGTCGTCCCTGACGGCCGGCGCTTCGAGCGCGGTCTTCGCGGTTTCGAGCAGCGCGGCGGCTTCGCGCTGGCCCGCCTCTTCGCGGAGCGCAATGAGGCAGCCCGCGAGCGAGACGCGCGCCTGCGCGACTTCGCTGTGCGCCTCGCCATAGATCTTCGCGAGCAGCGCGAGATTCGTGCGGAACAGCGCTGCCGCCTCGGCGTAGCGGCCCTGCGCGCGGCGAAGATCGCCCATCACGCTCGATGTGTACGCGACATCGTAATCGTTGTCGCCGGACACGCGTTGGAGCTTCGCCACCGCGTCGACCGCGATCGGCTCGGCTTCGTCGAGGCGGCCTGCATCGATGAGCCCTTCGACGAGCTTGAGCGCCGTGAGCCACGTATAGACGCCATCGCCGACGGTCTTGCGGAACGCCTCGAACGATGCGCGGTAGCGCTCGATTGCGACGTCGACACGCCCCTGCGCGCGCGCGAGGTCGGCGTGGAACTGCAGGGCCTGCGCGTACTGGCCCGAGAGCGTGCCCTTGCGGAGGATCGCGAGCGATTCGCTGAACGATCGGTCGGCGTCTTCGTAGCGGCGCATGCGACGCTGGAGATCGCCCAGGCGGAGCAACGTGCCGCCTATGATCGCGTGATCCGGCGGCAGCTGCGCGCGCTCGATGCGCAGCGCCGTCTCGTAGCTCGCCAGCGCGTCGTCGAAGCGGCGCAGCGAGCGTTCGACGTCGCCGGTGCGTGCGCGCAGCGTGACCGTGCGCACGTGCTCGCCGCCGTCGATGCGCGTCACGATCGCGAGCGCTTCGGCGTAGGTGTCGAGCGCTTCGGCGAGGTGGCCGGTCTCCTGCTGGATGTTGCCGAGCTGGCCGAGCATCGGCGCGACTTCGGACGCCTCGGCGCCGTAGGTCGTGCGGTACACGGCGATCGCATGGCGCGCGAGTCGCTCGGCTTCGTCGTAGCGCCCGGCGACCATCTCGAGCGCGGCGAGACGCGACTCCGCGTGCGCGGTTTTCTGATGGTCCGGGCCGTGCGTGGCGCGCAGGCGCGCGACGCCGTCCTGGAACAGCGTCCTTGCCTTTTCGATGTCGCCGGTCGCGTAGACCGCGTCGGCGTACCACGCGAGCGTCTCGGCCGTCGCTCGCGCTGCTTCGCCTCCGAGCTTCGTCTGCAGGTCGAGCGCGTGTTTCAGGGTCGCCTCGGCGCCGGCGCGGTCGTCGAGGTTCAGCTGGATCTCGCCGAGGTCGCGCAGGAGATCGGCCTGCAGCTCCGGCTCGGCCGCGAGCGGGCCCTCGACGGCTGCGACGCCTTCGCGGATCAGTTCGACAGGCGTGCGCGCCTGCGCCTTCGCGCGCGCGATCGGGTCCTGTTCGCGGAACAGCGCGAGGATGAAATCCTTGACGCGCTCGGTGCGCGCGAGCTGGCGTTCGGCGAGAGCACGTTCGGCATCGGCCCGCCGGGCCGCTTCCTCGGCGCGATGAGCCTGCCACAGCGCGAAGCCGAGCCCGATCGCGAGCGACAGCGCGACGAGCGCCGACGCGGCCACCCCGAGCCGATGCCGGCGCACGAACGTGCGCAGGCGATAGGCGCGCGAATCGCCGCGCGCGGTGATCGGGCGGCGATCGAGCCAGCGCTTCAGGTCGTCGGCGAACGCGGCCGCGGTCGGATAGCGGCGTGCAGGCTCGCGGCGCAGAGCGGTCGCGATGATGAGATCGATGTCGCCGGCCAATGTCCGAGCGAGCGTTGCCGGTGCCGACTCGTTGCCGTAGAGCTCCGCGGCGCGTGCCGGGGACATCCGCGCGGCGAGCGTGCTCGCCCGCTCGGCGGTTTCATGGACGACTTCCCGTGCGAGCTGCTGCGGATTCGTGCCGCGCCGCCGCCGCGGCAGCTCGCCGACGAGCAGCTCGCAGAGCATGAGCCCCAGCGCGTAGACGTCGGTCGCGGTACCGACCGGCTCGCCCAGCACCTGCTCCGGCGCGGCGTAGGCGGGCGACAGCACGCGCATGCCGGTCGATGTCAGCCCGGCATCACCGCTGTCCTCGAGAAGCTTGGCGATGCCGAAGTCGAGCACGTGCGGCTCGTGCTGCGCGTCGACGAGCACGTTCGACGGCTTGAGATCGCGATGCACGACGAGCTGCGCGTGCGCGTACGCTACCGCGTCGGCGACCTTCGCGACGAGCGCCACGCGTTCGCGGACGCCGAGCTTCCCGGCGGCTGCATGCTCGGTGATGGAGCGGCCATCGACGTATTCCATCGCGTAGTACGGCCGCGCGTCCGCGCTGAGCCCGCCGTCGAGCAGGCGCACGATGTTGGGATGCGCGAGCCGCGCAAGGATGCGCCGCTCGTGCAGGAAGCGGCGCACGATGGCGGCCGAGTCCATGCCGCGCTTGATCAGCTTCACCGCGACTCTCGCCTCGTAGCTGCCGTCGCCGCGCTCGGCGAGGAACACCGTGCCCATGCCGCCTTCGCCGATGGCCTCGAGCAGCCGGTACGGCCCCACGCGTCCGTCGGACGGCGCGGCGCTGCCGTCGATGACGAGTGTCGGAACCGCCCACGCTGCGCCGCCTTCGAGCAAGCCTTCCTCGCGCGCATCGGCTTCGAGCAGCGCTGCGACCTCGGCGGCGGCGGCGGGATCGTCGGCCGCGATCGCCGCCAGGCGCCCGGCGCGCGCGGCAGGATCGAGCTCGACGAGCTCGTCGAACCAGGCCGAGATGCGTTGCCAGCGGTCCGTCGGCTGCGTCATTCGCCGTGCCTCCGAGCTCTCGATACAGGAAGGCGCGCGCGCGCCGCCAGTCGCGCTTGAGCGAGCGCTCCGAGCGGTCGCGCAGCACGGCGATTTCGGCGAGCTCGAGCCCGCCGTAGAAACGCAGCTCCACGATCTGCGCGAGCGCGGCATCGGTCTCGGCGAGACGGCCGAGCGCCGCGTCGAGCGCGAGCACATCCTCGTCGCGGCCCTGCGCGGCGACTTCGAGCGCCGTCGTCTCGATCGGCGCGACGCCGTCGCCTCCGCCACGACGCTGCGCGCCGCGCGAGCGTACGTGGTCGATGACGATCTGGCGCATCGCCCGCGCGGCGACCGCGAAGAAGTGCTCGCGGTCGGCGACATCGAGCGCGCCGTGCTGGATGAACTTCTCGTAGGCTTCGTGCACGAGCGAGGTCGCGTGCTCGCGGCTTTCGCCGCGCAGCTGACCGGCCGCGATCCGGCGCAGCTCGCCGTATAGCGAGGCGAACAGCGCATCCGTCGCAGCACGGTCTCCGCTGCGCGCCTTCCCCAGCATGGCGGTGATGTCGGTCACGTCTCCCCCGACGGCTACGGTGCCATGCAACCGGCGCATGCGGCAAGCCGGAGCGCAGTTGATGGAAAGCCCTCGCGTCATCGGGCTCCGGCGCGGGCCGCGATGCTATAGTCGTGGCCGCTCTCCGGACGCGCCGGACGGGCTCCTTCCAGCCCTCACACATGTCCACCATCGAAGAACTCAAGAAGGCCGCGCTCGAGTACCACCGCAAGGCGCCGGCCGGAAAGATCAGGGTCACGCCGACCAAACCCGTCGTCACGCAGCGCGAGCTTTCCCTCGCATACTCACCCGGTGTCGCCGCCGCGTGCGAGGAGATCGTGCGCGATCCCGGCGAAGTCGCCACGCTGACGGCGCGCGGCAATCTCGTCGCGGTGATCACGAACGGCACCGCGGTGCTCGGCCTCGGCGACATCGGCCCGCTGGCGGCCAAGCCGGTCATGGAAGGCAAGGGCATGCTGTTCCAGAAGTTCGCCGGCATCGACGTCTTCGACGTCGAGATCGCCGAGCACGACCCCGACAAGCTGGTCGACATCATCGCCAGCCTCGAGCCGACCTTCGGCGGCATCAACCTCGAGGACATCAAGGCGCCGGAGTGCTTCGAGGTCGAGAAGAAGCTGCGCCAGCGCATGAAGATCCCGGTGTTCCACGACGATCAGCACGGCACCGCGATCATCGTCGGCGCGGCCGTGCTGAATGCGCTGCGCGTCGCCGGCAAGAACATCGGCGCGATCAAGCTCGTCTCGACCGGCGCCGGCGCCGCCGGTATCGCCTGCCTCGACATGCTGGTCAGCCTCGGCGTGAAGCCGGAGAACGTCTGGGTCGCCGACCGGCTCGGCGTGGTCTACAAGGGCCGCGCCGAGGAGATGGACGAGAACAAGTGCCGCTACGCGCGCGAAACGAGCGCGCGGACGCTCGGCGAGATCATCGACGGCGCCGATCTCTTTCTCGGCCTGTCGGCACCGGGCGTGCTGAAGCCGGAGATGGTCGCGCGCATGGCGGAGCGGCCGATCATTCTCGCGCTGGCCAATCCGACACCGGAGATCCTGCCGGAAGAGGCACGCGCGGTGCGGCCCGACTGCATCATCGCGACCGGCCGCTCGGATTATCCGAACCAGGTCAACAACGCGCTCTGCTTTCCGTACATCTTCCGCGGCGCGCTCGACGTCGGCGCGACCACCATCAACGAGGCGATGAAGATCGCCTGCGTGCACGCGATCGCCGAACTCGCGCGGCGCGAGTCGAGCGACGTCGCCGCGCGTGACTACGGCGGCCAGATGCTGTCGTTCGGGCCGGATTACCTCATTCCGCAGCCGTTCGATCCGCGTCTGCTCGTGCAGCTCGCGCCGGCGGTGGCGAAAGCCGCGATGGATTCCGGCGTCGCGACGCGGCCGATCGAGGATCTGCGCGCGTATCACGAGAAGCTCAACGCCTTCGTGTTCCGCACCACGCTGCTCATGAAGCCGGTGTTCGCGCGCGCGAAGGCCGATCCGAAGCGGGTCGTCTACGCCGAGGGCGAGGAAGAGACCGTGTTGCGCGCGGTGCAGAACGTCGTCGACGAAGGCACCGCACAGCCGATCCTGATCGGCCGTCCGGCGGTGATCGAGCAGCGCATCCAGCGCCTCAGCCTGCGCTTGCGGCCCGGTGTCGATTTCGAGCTCTGCAACATCGAGAGCGATCCGCGCTTCAAGGACTACTGGACGCTGTACCACGAGCTGATGCAGCGGCGCGGGGTGACGCCGGACAGCGCGAAGGCGATCGTGCGTTCGCGCGCGACGGTCATCGCCGGCCTGATGCTCCGCCGCGGCGAGGCCGACGCGCTGATCTGCGGCCTCGTCGGCCGCTACCAGAAGAAGCTTGCGTATCTCAACGGCATCCTGCCGATGGACGAGGGCGTGCAACATTTCGCGGCGATGACCGCCGTGTTCAACGACAAGGGCGTCTGGTTCTTCGTCGACACGCACGTCGCCGTCGAGCCCGACGCCGAGCGCCTCGCCGAGGCCGCGCAGCAGGCCATCGTGCGGCTTCGGCTGTTCGGCATCACGCCGAAGGTCGCGGTGCTCTCGCACTCGAACTTCGGCAGCCACGACAACGCAAGCGCGGCCAAGATGCGCCGCGTCGTCGAGATCCTGCGGGAGCGCATGCCGAACGTCGAGGTCGAGGGCGAGATGCACGCCGACACGGCGCTGAACGAGGACGTGCGCAACCGGCTGTTTCCCCATTCGCGCCTCAAGGGCAGCGCCAACCTGTTCGTCTGCCCGAACATGGACGCGGCCAACATCGCGTTCAACATTGTGCGCGCGATGACCGACGGCGTCGTGCTCGGGCCGATCCTGATGGGTTCCGCGAAGCCGGCGCACGTGCTGACCCCGGCGGCGACGGTGCGCCGCGTGTTCAACATGACGGCGCTGGCCTGCGTCGAGGCGCAGATCCGCGCGCAGGTTCCGCTGGCGCCGCGCGAGTAAATCGCTGTTCCCTCTCCCGCTGCGCGGGAGAGGAGAAAGAACGGACGTGCGAGAATCGCAGGTCCGCAAGTCATCAAAAGCGTGCAATGAGCTCCAACTCCCTCGTCTCCATCCTCGTCCGCAGCATGGACCGCCCGACGCTGCAGCGCGCGCTCGACTCGGTGGCCGCGCAGGACTATCCGAACGTCGAGGTCGTCGTCGTCGCGGCCGGTGCTGCGCAGCATCGCGATCTCCCGGACCGCTGCGGAAATTTTCCGCTCCGCCTCGTGCGCACGGCGCGCCCGCTCGCGCGCGCGGAGGCCGCGAACGTCGCGCTCGAATCGGCGCGCGGCGAGTGGCTCAACTTCCTCGACGACGACGACGAGCTTCTGCCGGCGCACGTCTCGACGCTGCGCGCCGCGCTTGACGCGAACGCGCCGGCGCGACTCGCGCATTCGATCACGGAAGACATCGGTGCCGACGGCGCCGTGCTCGGCCGCCACGGCTCCCGCTTCAAGCCGTGGCGCCAGCTCGACACGGGCTTTTTCCGCCCGCACTGCGCGATGTTCTCGGTGTCGCTGCTCGACGACGGTGTAGCGTTCGATCCGCGCTTCGACATCCTCGAGGACATGGATTTCTTCGTGCAGTGCGCCGCGCACACGCCGTTCGTTTTCGTGCCCGAAGTGACGACGCGCTCGCACCTCGAAATCGGCGATTCCGGCGTCGGCCGCGGCGTCAACCGCAATCCCGAGCGGGTTGCCAAAGCGATCGAGCAGCTTCGCGAGAAATGGGCCGATCTCGACCGGCGCATGCGCGCAACCCCCGAGTTCCGCGCCGAACACGCGCTCTGGCTGATCGAGAACGGCGCGTTTCAGGATGCCGTGCCGATCGTCGTGCAGCTCCTGAAAGAGGATCCCGAGTCGCCCGACGGCCGCACTTTGCGCGTGCTGCAGCTCATCGCACGCGGCGAGGTCGAGCGCGCGAAGTTCGTCCTCGAGAAGATCGGCGAGCGCGTGCCGAAGGTGGACGGGCTTGCGCTGAAGCTCGAGCAGGTGCGCTCACGCCTCGCGACGCTGCATTGATCCGCGCGTCAGCACGCCTCGCGTTCAGTCGAACCCATCCGTGAAGACGAGATCGAGCAGCATCCGCGCGACCCCGAAATGCTTCGGACCACCGCGACGAGCACGTCGTTGGCCTCACTCAGCCCCGTCATGACGATGCGTCCATCCGGGAACAGCGCCATATCGCTGAAATAGCCGTCCGGAAAACCGCGCAATCCGTGCAGAGTGAGGTAACCGAGCCCGCCAGGACCGAACGTCGGATCGTAGCCGGTGCCATCGGCGCGCAGTCGCGTCGTGCAGAATGCGCGCGCCTGCACCTGCGGTAGCAGGCACATGCCGGCCAGCAGCAGACGCCCGTCGCGTGCGATATCGAGCCGATAGGCTTGGTCATCGCCCAAGCCGGCCACCGCGACCGTGTGGCGCCCGCCGAAACCGAAGGTGGTATCGAAGAAACCGTCGACCGCTCGCGTTGGCGGCGTGGCCAGCGCAAGCGGGAGCAGCAACCATAGGACACCGGTTTGCCAGCGTCGAGCGTGGCGCTCCGGATCATGCATGGCGTCGTCCTCCCCCGAGCTGCGTCGAATGCAACGACCGCTGCCAGTGGCGAGGATCATATCGCGAACCGGCGCGCGCGCCCGTCATTGGCGCATCGCGGTGCCGGCGCTAGACTGCACGGCAGGGCGGCGGAAGCCGCCGCGCGCATCGCAATCCGCCTGCCGAACAAGGCGCCCCGCCGGGCGCCGCTGAGGGTTTTCCGATGAACATGCTGCAAGACGTCCTCGATCAGGATCTCGATCCCGTCGAAACGCAGGAATGGATCGACGCCCTGAAGGGCGTCATCAACGCCGACGGTACCGACCGCGCGCATTTCCTGCTCGAGCGCATGGTCGACGAGACGCGCCGCGCCGGCGGCTATCTGCCGTTCCAGCCGACGACGGAGTACGTCAACACGATTCCGCCGCATCTGGAGGCGCGCTCGCCGGGCGACGCGGCGATGGAATGGCGCATCCGCTCGCTGATCCGCTGGAACGCGATGGCGATGGTCGTGCGCGCGAACCGCCGGCCCGGCGATCTCGGCGGGCACATCGCGAGCTTCGCCTCGTCGGCGACGCTCTACGACGTCGGCTTCAACCATTTCTGGCGCGCGCCCAGCAAGGACCATCCCGGCGATCTCATCTTCCATCAGGGCCATTCGAGCCCCGGCATCTACGCGCGCTCGTACCTCGAAGGCCGTATCGACGAGCAGCAGCTCGACTTCTTCCGCATGGAGGTCGCCGGCAAGGGACGCGGGCTTTCGTCCTATCCGCACCCCTGGCTGATGCCCGACTACTGGCAGGTGCCGACGGTTTCGATGGGCCTCGGCCCGATCCAGGCGATCTACCAGGCGCATTTCTGGAAATATCTCGAGCATCGCGGCCTGATCGCGCCGAGCGACCGCAAGGTCTGGTGCTTCATCGGCGACGGCGAGTCCGACGAGCCCGAGACGCTCGGCGCGATCTCGCTCGCCGGCCGCGAAGGGCTCGATAACCTCATCTTCGTCGTCAATTGCAATCTGCAGCGGCTCGACGGGCCGGTGCGCGGCAACGGCAAGATCATTCAGGAGCTCGAAGGCGTGTTCCGCGGCGCCGGCTGGAACGTCATCAAGGTCATCTGGGGCAGCTACTGGGATCCGCTGCTTGCGCGCGACACGAAGGGCGTGCTGCGCAAGCTGATGATGGAAACCGTCGACGGCGAATACCAGAACTGCAAGGCGTTCGGCGGCGCCTACACGCGCGAGCATTTCTTCGGAAAGTATCCGGAGACGCGCGAGATGGTCGTCAATCTCTCCGACGACGACATCTGGCGCCTCAACCGCGGCGGCCACGATCCGCACAAGGTGTATGCGGCGTATCACGCGGCGGTGAACACGAAGGGCATGCCCACGGTGATCCTCGCCAAGACCGTCAAGGGTTACGGCATGGGCGCGGCGGGCGAGTCGCAGAATCCGACGCACCAGCAGAAGAAGCTCGACAACGAGGCCGTGCGCGCGTTCCGCGACCGCTTCCGCATCCCGATCCCTGACGACAAGATCGACGAAGTGCCGTACTACCACCCGGGCATGGACTCGCCCGAAGTGCAGTACATGCTGGAGCGGCGGCGCGCCCTCGGCGGCTTCCTGCCGCAGCGCCGCACGAAGAGCACGTCCATTCCCGTGCCCGACCTTTCCGCGTTCGAGCAGATCACCAAGGGCACGGGCGATCGCGAAATCTCCACGACGATGGCGTTCGTGCGCGGCATGAACCTCCTTCTCCGCGACAAGCAGGTCGCGCCGCGCATCGTGCCGATCGTCGCCGACGAGGCGCGCACGTTCGGCATGGAAGGCATGTTCCGCCAGATCGGCATCTACGCGCCGTTCGGCCAGAAGTACAAGCCGGTCGACGCCGATCAGCTCATGTACTACCGCGAGGACCAGAAAGGACAGGTGCTGCAGGAAGGCATCACCGAGCCCGGCGCGATGAGCGCGTGGATGGCGGCCGCGACCAGCTACTCGGTCAGCGACGTGCCGATGCTGCCGTTCTACATCTATTACTCGATGTTCGGCTTCCAGCGCGTCGGCGATCTCTGCTGGGCTGCGGGCGACATGCGCGCGCGCGGATTCCTCGTAGGCGGCACGTCCGGCCGCACCACGCTGAACGGCGAAGGCCTGCAGCACGAGGACGGCCACTCGCATCTCATGGCCGGCGTCATCCCGAACTGCCGCGCCTACGATCCGACGTTCTCGTACGAGATCGCGGTGATCCTCCAGGACGGCGCGCGCCGCATGCTCCAGGAGCAGGAGGACGTCTACTACTACATCACCGTGATGAACGAGAACTACGCGCATCCGGAGATGCCGCCAGGCGTCGAAGCCGACATCATCAAGGGCATGTACCTGCTGCGCGACGGCGACGAGGTGCCGCAGCCCGGCCTGCCCACCGCGGCCGCGAAGAGCGACAAGCCCGGCCGCAGCATCGTCGCCGAAACCGACGGCCCGCCGCCGAAGGAGACGCGCGCCGACCCGAAGACGATGACCGGCGGCAACGGCGGCAGCACGCCGGCCCGCGCGGCCGCCGCGTCGAAGACGAAAAAGGACCGCATTCCGCGCGTGCAGCTTCTCGGGTCCGGCACGATCCTGCGCGAGGTCATTGCGGCCGCCGATCTGCTCGAGAAAGAGTTCGGCGTCGTCTGCGACATCTGGTCCTGCCCGAGCTTCTCGGAGCTGCGCCGAGACGGCTTCGATGTCGAGCGCTGGAACCGCCTGCACCCGATGGAGACGCCGCGCAAGGCGCACGTGACGGCCTGCCTCGAAAATCGCGCGGGCCCGGCCATTGCGGCCACGGACTACGTGCGCGAATACGCCGACCAGATCCGCGCCTTCATGCCGGAAGGCAAGCGCTACGTCGTGCTCGGCACCGACGGTTTCGGCCGCAGCGACACGCGCGCGAACCTGCGCGCGTTTTTTGAAGTCGACCGCTACTGGATCGCGCACGCCGCGATCGCCGCGCTGGCCGCCGAAGGCAAGATGAATCCCGAGGACGTCGCCCGCGCGATCAAGCAGTGGAAGCTCGATCCGGAAAAGCCGAATCCGCTGACGGTCTGAGCGCCCGCGACTCCTGCTGCGAAGCGAGGCCCGCGGTTCGGCGGCTTGCAGGCGGGTTTCGTGATAGCCTCGGCATCGCGTCTGGTCGTGCGTTCAAGGGGAAAAAGGCGGTGGGCCGAGGCTCACCCGTGATGGAGCCGAAGGCCCGGGGATAGGGCTTTCGCCGTGGACGGGATGAGCGCGTGAGGTCTCGCCGGTTCCCGCCCCGCTCCGATTCGAGGAGCCAGGGGGGATCCTCATGCACTGCCCAACCGTCCCGCGCGTCTTGCTTGCGTCCGCGCTCGTCGCCGCGCTCTGCGGGTTCACCTTCGTCCGCAATCACATCACGCGGGCGCCCATCGTCGACGACACGACTCCGTTCTACGGCGCCGGCCTCGTTCTCGGCCCGTTGGAGCAGCTGCCCGGCATGGCCAAGCGCACGCCGCTCAAGTACCGCTTCTACAAGTTCATCCAGCGCAAGGGGTCCACGCAGTACGTGCGGGGCCTGCGGCGCGAAGCGGACTGCTCGCTGAGCGCGCTCTACGCGAACCTCGCCGACTACACGATCGCGCGCACGCGCTCCCATTTCGAGCAGCAGCTGCGCAGAGCGGCGGGGCTCACCGGCTCTGCCGGCGGATTTCCGAACGGATGCATCGACATCGCGCTCGGCACCGCGGCGCGCAATGTCGCGGGCGCACGGCTTCCAGGCGGCGGTTATTTCGGCGCCGGGCCGGACTTCCACGCCGACACCGCCATCGTCGTCTATCGCAGCGACGGGGCGACGATCACCGATCACCACGACATCTCGCTCGCGCCTGACGGGTCGAACCAGTTCGTCGGCGAGCTCGCCGTCGCCGACTTCAACGGAGACGGCAACCTCGACTACGCGGTCGAGATCGGCGCCTACGGCAACGATGCCGTCGCGCGTATCGCATTTCTTGCGGGCGACGGCGCCGGCGGCTTCGGCGCGCCGACGTACTCGATCGTTGCCGCGGCACCGACCGGCAGCGGCAAGTCCGCGTTTCCGATCGGCATGACGATCGCGGATTTCGACGGCGACGCGAAGCTCGATCTCGCCGCCTCGGTCAGCATCGGCGGCGTGGAACATAGCACCGTGCTGCTTCGGGGCCATGGTGACGACAGCTTCGATGCGGCTGTCCTCGTCGCCGACGGCATCGGCGACGATCTCGTCGCGGCCGACTTCAACGGCGACGACAAGCTCGATATCGCCAGCGGCGACGGTTACATCCTGTTTGGCAACGGCAGTGGCGGCTTCACGCCGGCACCCGAACAGACCTTCGATTACGGCGCGCTCGCCGTCGCCGATTTCGACAACGACGACAAGCTCGATCTTGCCGTCCGCGAGTTCTCCGGCGACGGCAGCCTGATCTACATCTGGCAGGGCGACGGCAGCGGCGGTTTCACGCGGCTCGAACCCGGCTACGCCACCGGCTACGGCTCGGGCACCTCCGATCTCCTGGCCACCGATCTCGATGGCGACGGCAACGCCGATCTCGTGGTCGGCTCCGGCGGCGACGGAATCTACGGGCCGTCGATCAATTCGCAGGGCCAGACCCACTTCCTGCTCGGCCGCGGCGACGGCACTCTGGCATCGCCGCCGGTCTATCGGAAAGCCGTGCAGACCGTCGCCGACTTCGACGGCGACAGCCGGCTCGATCTCGTCGCGTTCGACGCCGAAGGCGGGGCGCCCGGCGCGCGCGTCCTGCCGGGCGACGGACACGGCCGCTTCGGCCAGGGTCCGTTCACCGCGCTAGGCTTCGGCACCGGGCCGGGCAGCGCGCCGCCGATCGTCGCGCACGATGTCAACGGCGACGGCAAGGCCGATCTCGTCGCGCTCGAGCACTGGTCATCCTCGAGCGCCTACGTGCACACGCGGCTCGGCAACGGCGACGGCACGTTCCACGCAGCCGGTCAGGATCTCGCCGTTTCATTCGACGTGCAGTCGCCGTATGCCGGCAACGCGGCGCTGCCGGCAATCGCCGATTTCAACGGCGACGGCAAGCCCGATCTCGCCGTCATCGGCTTCGCTTCGGAGCACAGCACGCTCTACGTGCTGAACGGCAATGGCGACGGCAGCTTTGCCGAGCCCGCGACCGTGGATGCCACGCTGGTCAGCGACGGCCTCGCGCCCAGCCGCGTCGTCGCGTCGGATCTCGACGGCGACGGCGCGCCGGATCTCGTCGTGGCCGACGGCGGCGCGCCGTTCGCGTCGCCCGCGCTGCCCGGCGGGCTGCGCGCGTATCGCAATCTCGGCAGCGGCACGTTCTCGCCCGCGCCCGCGCTGGCCGGGCCGGACTATCCGGACGGCATCGATGTCGGTGACGTCGACGGCGACGGCGTGCCGGACATCGTCGCGGCCGGCACGCCGGGCTACGACACGATGTACATCTTCAAGGGCCGCGGCGATGCGAGCTTTGAAGCGCCGCGCACATCGACGCTGCCGGATATCTGGTTCCGCTCGATCGTCATCGCCGACGTCGACGGCGACGGCCGCAACGACCTGACGCTCGGCAATTGCTGCGGGCTCACCTTCGCCTGGTTCGCGCGCGGCGACGGCGCCGGCAATTTCGCCACGCCGCGCATCCTGCCGCTCGCCGTATCGCCGACCGGATTGATGCTGGCCGATCTCGACGGCAACGCGCATCCCGACTTGCTCGTGCACGGCCGCGGGTACCTGGACGACATCCGCGTGTACCTCAACATGTGGACGGATGCGATCTTCGCGTCCGGTTTCGAATAAGGCGAGCCAAGAGCCGCGTCAGTTTCCGAGCAGGGTGGGCCTCGGCCCGGCCCATGGAAACGCGCGGAACATGACGGGCCGAGCCAGCGCAAAGCGGCATACTGCGCTAGTCTCGCCGCATGCGTGCCTTCCATCGCGAGCGTCACCGTTCGCTTCGCAGCGGCTGGCTGCGCGCCGCTGTGCTCGGTGCGAACGACGGCATCCTTTCGACGGCGAGCCTCATCGTCGGCGTCGCCTCGGCCTCCGCCGATCGTGCTGCGGTGCTGACCGCCGGCGTCGCGGGGCTGGTCGCCGGCGCGATGTCGATGGCGGCGGGCGAATACGTATCGGTCAGCTCGCAGCGCGACACCGAACGCGCCGATCTTTCGCGCGAGCGGGCCGAGCTCGCGTCGAGTCCCGAGAGCGAGCGCGCGGAGCTGGCCGGGATCTACGTGCAGCGCGGCCTCGAGCCGGCGCTCGCGCGCGAAGTCACCGAGCAGCTGATGGCGAAGGATGCGCTCGCCGCGCACGCGCGCGACGAGCTCGGCATCACGGGCGTCAACGCGGCGCGGCCGGTACAGGCGGCGCTGGCGTCCGCGGCGAGCTTCGCTGCCGGCGCGGCCTTGCCGCTTGCGGTCGCAGCGTTGGTGCCGCACGCGTGGATCGGAGCGGCCGTGCCCCCGGCTTCGCTGGCGTTCCTCGCGCTGCTCGGCGCGATCGCCGCGCGCACCGGCGGCGCATCAATGGGCAAGGGCGCGCTGCGCATCGTGCTGCTGGGTGTGCTCGCGATGGCGGTGACGTCCGCCGTCGGCGCCCTGTTCGGTGCTGTCGCCTGAGCGTGACGCGGGCGAACGGCCGCGCAAGGCTGTTCCGGTGCGCCTGCTGACGCGCGAGGTCTTCGCGGAACGGCAGCATCCTCGATCGATACACCGGTGGTCCCGGTCACCCTCAAGGGCTTATGCGGAGTCTCGCTGAAAGCGGCAGGAGCGGCGTCCGGTCTTCGATGCACGGCTCATCGCGAGGTCACCATGCGTCGACATCTGTTCTGCATCGTCATCGCGCTGCTCTGTGCAGTGCTGGCCGCACCGCTCGCCATCGCGGCGAAAGACTCCGCGGCTTCATCCGGGCGCGAAACGCTCACGCTCGGCGGCGGCTGCTTCTGGTGTCTCGAAGCGGTGTTCAGCGAGCTGCGCGGCGTCGACAGCGTCGTCTCGGGCTTCGCCGGCGGGCACGTGCCGAATCCCAGCTACACGGAAGTCTCGAACGGCGGCACGGGGCACGCGGAAGTCGTGCAGATCACGTTCGATCCCGAGGTGATCACGCGCGACACGATCCTGCGCGCGTTCTTCACGATCCACGATCCGACCACCCTGAACCGGCAGGGCAACGATGTGGGCGAGCAGTACCGATCCATCGCGTTCTATCGCAGCGAGGTGCAGAAGGCCGCGATCGAAAAGGCGATCGGCGAGGCCCAGACTGAATGGAGCCGGCCGATCGTGACCGAGGTCGTCCCTTTCACGGCCTTCTACGAGGCCGAGAACTACCACCAGGAATACTTCAAGCTGCACGGCGAGGAGCCGTACTGCCAGCTCGTCATCGCGCCCAAGGTCGCGAAGTTCCGCAAGAAGTTCCGTGCTTTGCTGAAGGACTGAACCCGGCGCGGAGCGCGACGCCGGTATCCGGCGCCGCATGATGAATGACGGCCGCGTCCGCTCCCCGCGAATGCCGTGATGCGACATTGTGGTCCACGTCACCAAATCACCGAACGGAAATTGCGCGAAAGCATGAAAGAGATGCGTCGGCCGGAGCGAGCGCGCATCATCATGCACGACCGCGGGTGCTCCGATCGTTCCTGAATCGCGCGACGCCCGCGGATCCCTTCCCGCATCCGGCAGAGGGTATCCCTGATGAATACGCGTTGCCTGTCGCTTGTCTCCGGAACATTGGCATTTGCAATGGCCTCGGCCGCAGCGGCCGCTCCCGCGGCGACGTACACGCCGCACGCGAGCGTCCTCGGCGATGCCGGCGTCAGGAGCGATGCGCGCGGCCTCCACGCGCGCGCGACCGCCCGTGTCACGAACCTGGGGGGCGGCACCGCCGGCACCGGCACCGGCAGCTGGGGCCTGCTCGGCCCGCCCGGCGGCGACGTCGCGGACGTGGCCGCCTCACCCACGGATGCCGGCGTCGTGCTCGCCGGGGTCGCGCCGGGCGGCAGCTTCGGCGGCACCATGTACCGCTCCACGGACGGTGGCGCGACCTGGGTGCCGGTGCCCGATCTCGCCGGCATCAGCGTGCACGACATCGAGTTCGCGCCCGACGGCACCGCCTATGCCGCGACGCAGGACAGCGTCTGGACCAGCACGAACGCCGGCGCGAACTGGACGCACCAGGTCCTGACCGGCATCGACGCGCTCAACGACGAAGTGTTCGACATCGCGATCGATCCGTCGAACCCGCAGACGGTCTGGGCCGGCATCACCGATGCCTCCGGCTTCCAGCCCGTCAACGTGATGCGCTCGATCGACGGCGGCGTGACCTGGGAAGACCGCACGCCGCCGCACTCGCCGCTGGCCGGCGCCGGCATCGCGATCGACCCGAACGACCCGGACACGGTGATCGCCGTGTTCCGCGGCTCGTTCGGCGGCGGCGAGGTCTGGGTGACCATTGACGGCGGCGACAACTGGGAGGACCGCTCCGCGGGCCTGCCCGCCAATCCGCTCAACGCTGTCGTCTATGACGGCACGCGGCTGCTCGTCGGCGGCGGCCAGCTGTTCGGCTCGCAGTTCGTCGGCCTCTACACCTCGCCCGATCTCGGCATGACGTGGACGCCGCTGCACGACGGCACCTGGCCGGTGCTGGTCGTCACCGACATCGCCGTGGACCCGAACGACGCGCAGACGATCTTCGTCTCGACCGACGGCGCCGGCATCAACCGCACGACGAACAGCGGCGCGAGCTGGGACACCGGCATCGGCGGCACGGACGCGCTCGCGACGCAGTCGGTCCGCTTCGCGCCTGGCAGCTCCACGACGCTCTACACCGGCACGAACTCGCTGGCGGTGTTCCGCTCGACCGACGGCGGCGACACGTTCGAGCCGTCCTCGAGCGGCATCTCGGAGCTGTCGCTGTTCTCGATCGCGACGAGCCCGAGCAATCCGCTCGAGATCGCCGTCGCTTACCAGGCCAACAATTCGGGTGGCGTCTACAGCTCGGCCGACGGCGGCGTCACCTGGACCGTCGAGCCGGTGCCGCCGACGCGCTACAGCAAGGTCGGCTACGCGCCGGACGGCACGCTGTATGCGATCTCGAGCGGGCCTTCGACCGTCGCGCCCGAAGGCTTGTATCGCCGCGAGCCAGGCGGCGACTGGACCGGTCTCGGTCCGGACCAGGGCGATCTCTTCGAGTCCGATCTCGCCGCGCTGCGCTTCAGCATCAACGATCCGGACCTGATCCTGCTCGGCGGTGCGGATTTCGGTGTTGCCGGCAGCGAAGTCACCGTGTGGCGCTCGACCACGGCGGGCGCCGGCTGGGACAAGGTCTACGAGGGACGCGAGGGCGACTTCGTCACCGACATCGAGATCGTCGAGGACGGCACGGACCAGAACATGGTCGCTTCCTTCGACGGCTTCACCGATCCGAACCAGGGCGGCGCGCTGCGCTCGACCGATGGCGGCGCGAACTGGGATCTCGCGCTGACGGGCCTGCCGGGCTTCGCGCGGCTGCCGCGCCTGTGCACCTCGCTCGCGAACCCCGGCACGGTCTACATGTCGGCCGCGACCGACTTCAGCCACAGCACCGTGTTCCACACCGAGGACGCCGGTGCGAACTGGACCTCGACCGGCTGGAACGGCGATCTGATCGCCGACATCGCCTGCGATCCCGCCGACGCGAACGTGCTGTACGCCGCGCAGGGCACCGGCGCGAAGGCGGCGCGCTCCGAGGATCAGGGCGAAACCTTCACGCCGTTCGACACGGGCCTGGACAATGCGGGCGGCCCGCGCGACCTCGCGATCACGTCGGACGCGGTTGCGCCGCGGCTTTTGATGGCGACGGCGAGAGGCAGCTACGCGACGCCGATTCCGGGCGGCGGGATCACGGACAGGATCTTCGCGGACGGATTCGACGGGCAGGCGCCCTGATGCGTCGCCGCGACGCTCGGTCGACCGGAGCCGGCACGCGATGCGCGCTGGCTCCGCATCGAAGGTAGTCCGTCACGACGACTCGGCGCGCCGGGCTTTCGTCGTGGCCCGCAGCGTGACGAGCGTCCATTGCCGAATGCGTCGCGCTGGCAGAGCCTGACCCGACTGAATGTCGGGGAAGCTTCCATGCGCAGCGCGGCCTTCGTTCTCGGGTTGTCCCTCTGCCTCGCAGACGCGCGTACGGCGACGCCGGTCGCACCCGATGTCGATCTCATCCCCGGCACGTTCGTCGCCGGCACGCAGCCCGACGGCAACAGCCCGATCTTCGGGACGGCCGCAGGCCTCGTCGTGTTCGACACCGGGCGGCCATCCGGAGCACACGCAGCAGATCGTCGATTTCGCGCGTGCGGCGCAGCAGCCGATCGTCGCAATCGTGAACAGCCTCTGGCATCTCGATCACGTCGGCGGCAACGTGCTGTTGCGCAAGGCCTATCCTGCCGCGCGCGTCTACGCGAGCTCCGCGATCGAGGACGCGATGCACGGTTTCCTCGCGAACTATCGCGCGCAGCTCGAAGGAGCAATCCGGAGCACCGGCGACGACGCGGCGAAGCAGCGTCGTGGCGCGCGGAGATCGCGTTGATCGATGCGGGACCCGCCCTGTTTCCGGATGAGCGCATCACAGCCGCCGCGACGAGAACGATCGGCGGGCGCACGTTCCGCATCGGCTACGAAAGCCGCTCGGTCACCGCGGGCGACGTCTGGCTGTTCGATCCCGCGACGCGCGTGCTCGCGGCGGGCGACCTCGTGACCTTGCCTGCGCCGCTGTTCGACACGGCCTGTGCCCCGCGCTGGCGCGCCGCGCTGGATCGGCTCGCGGACGTCGATTTTCGCGTGCTCGTGCCCGGACATGGCGCGCCGATGCGCCGCGAGGCGTTCGCGACGTACCGCCGGGCGTTCGATCGGCTCCTCGACTGCGCGGCGGGCGCGCAGGCCAAGGCGGACTGCGTGGACGGCTGGATGCTGGACGCCGGCACGCTCATTCCTGCTGGCGACGCCGCGCTAGCGCGCTCGCTCCTCGACTACTACATCGACACGAAGCTTCGCGCCGATACTGCGAAGGCGGACGCGCCGTGCGTCGGCCCTGCCTGAGCGGCGAAGCGGCGAACCCGATCGTCATGCCGTGTGTGGCGCCCGGTAGATCCGGTGCGCCAGCGAGCAGTCATCCCGGCGCGCTCACCTCGCCGCGACACCGCGCGCCGCGGGGCGCTTTCGCCCGACCGCGATGACAGGCTTTTCAGCCGTGAGCGTCTTCGCGCCGCGCACGTCCGCCGCATCGGTTGTCGCGCGGAAGTTCGCCGCTTCTTCGAGCAGCCACTCGCGGAACACGCGGAACGCGCCGTGCTCGCGCGCGCGCTGCGGATACACGAGGTAATGCGCAAAGCGCGCACGCAGACGCTCGGGAAACGGCGCGATCAGCAGGCCGTTCTCCAGCAGCGGCCGCACCATCGTCATGCGGCCGAGCGCGACGCCGATGCCTTCGACGGCGGCCCGCTGGCGCGTCTCGGAATCGCTGAAGCTGGCCACGAAGCGCGTCGGCGGCGTGCCGCCGAATTTCTCGAACCAGAGCGACCACGGATCTTCGGGGCAGAGCAGCGGCCAGTCGGCGAGCTCTTCCAGTTTCGGTCGCTTGCGCCCGGCAAGAAGCGAAGGGCTCGCAACGGGTGTCAGCCATTCCTCGAACAGGAGCTCGGACACGACGCCGTCCCACTGGCCCGGGCCGTAGCGCAGCGCCGCGTCGAAGCGGCAATCGGCGAAGTCGACGAGCTCGATCGACGAATCGAGATTGAGCTCGAGCTCGGGATGGCGCGCGACGAAGCGCGGCAGGCGCGGCATGAGCCAGCTCGATGCCATCGACGGCAAGGCGGAAAGGCTCAGCACATTCTCGCGGCGCGTGCGCATTGGACGCAGCGCGTTGTCGATCGCGTCCAGATGCGGAGCGACGCGATCGAGCAGTCGTGCGCCTTCGGGCGTCAGCGCGAGCCCGCGCGGCCCGCGCCGGAAGAGCGTGTAGCCGAGACGCTGCTCCAGCGTGCGCACCTGATGGCTCAGCGCGCTCACGGTGAGGTGCAGGCGCTCGGCGGCGCGGGTCAGGTTCTTCGCGCGCGCGGCGCTGACGAAGACCTGCAGGGCATTGAGAGGCGGCCGTTCCATCTTGAATAAACCTCAAGGCAGGCTATCAAACAAATCGCTACCGGAGCCCGCGGACGCCGCGTATCTTCTCGCTTCACAACGTATGGTGCAAGCAGAGGAGGACGCTGCCATGTTGAAAGAAATTAGCCGAATTGCCCGCGAGATGCTGTTCATGCAGGGCCACCTGACGCGCCCGCTCGACTGGGCGGATCACGACCGCGCCGACGCGCCGGCCACCCCGGCGAAGCCCGTTCGCCGCAAGCGCACGCAGCGGGCCCTCGCGCTCGCTGCCGCCTGCTGCGCGACATCGCCACGGCTCATCGTCGGCCAGATCCGCTGAGCTCCAGCCATGACTGCGATGAGCACGCCCGCCCTGGCGCAACGGCTCGACGGCGTGACTCTCGCCGCCGTGGGACTTGCGATCCTGACCTGGTCGTCAGCCTTCGCCGCGATCGCGTACGGTCTCGAGGCCTTCACGCCGCCCGAGCTTTCGCTGCTGCGCTTCCTGGTGGCTTCGGCGGTGCTGGCCGTGCCGGTCGCGAGCGGCCTGATCAAGCTGCCGCCGCTGCGCGACTGGCCGGCCATCGCCGTGCTTTCCTTCATCGGCATCTCGCTGTACCAGCTGACGCTGGGTTACGCGATGACGCGCGTGCCGGTCGGCGCGGTGACCGTAGTCATCGCGCTTGCGCCGGGCGTCACGGCCGCTCTCGCGGCGCTCCGGCTCGGCGAGGCGATCTCGCGCAGCACGATGGCGGGCCTCGGCGTCGCGTTCGGCGGCGTCGTGCTGATCACGGTCGGCGCGGGCCATGCGCTTGGCTTCGAGCCGATGACGCTACTCGCGCTGGTCGCGATGTTCGCGACCAGCATCTACTTCGTCTGGCAGAAGCCGCTGCTCGCGCGGACCAGCAGCATGGGGTTCACGGTCGCCAGCATCTTTGCCGGCACGCTGGGTCTCGTCCCGTTCGGGCTCGATCTGCCGGCCAAGCTAGTGTCGGTGTCGCAGGCGCAGCTCTGGTCGGCGGTCTACCTCGGCATCGGGCCCACCGTCTTCGGTTATCTGTGCTGGAATTTCGCGCTGTCGCGCGCGCCGGCTGCGAAGGTGTCGAGTTTTCTCTACGTGCAGCCGCTGGTCGCTTCGTCCATCGCGTGGCTCTGGCTGGGCCAGGTGCCGACCGTGCTCACCGCGATCGGCGGTGCGCTCGCAATCGGCGGCGTCGTGCTGACGGTGCGCTCGTCGCGGGCGGCTGTGGCGCCGGCGCGCACCGGCGTGCCCGTGCGCCGCGAGCCGGAAGTGGCCGTGGCGATCGCGGCACCCTGCGGCCGCACGCACGGCTGATCCGGGCGGTACAGTCCGGCGAGGGCGAGTTGTCCTTTTTGCGCCAGCCGGCGTGAAGGCGCCGTGCAGCCGCAGCGGCCTCGAGCCTGTAAATAAATACAGGTTTTGCCTTGGCGGCTTCCGCGCTATTGCTGTGCCTGCAGGCGCCAGGGATTGCCAAGCCATGAGCAGCATCCGCTCCTTCCACGGGTTCCACCCCGAGGTGGCTCCGTCTGCGTACATCGATCCGGCCGCCCACGTCATCGGCCACGTGACGGTAGGCGACGATTCCTCGATCTGGCCGACCGCCGTCGTGCGCGGCGACGCGCACCGCATCCGCATCGGCGACCGCACCAACATCCAGGACGGCGCGCTGCTGCACGTGACGCACGACAGCCAGTACACGCTCGGCGGCTTCGCGCTGACGATCGGCTCGGACGTGACCATCGGACACGGTGCGGCGCTGCACGGTTGCACCGTGCAGGACGCCTGCCTGATCGGCATGCGCGCGACCATCCTCGACGGCACCCTGGTCAAGCGCCACGCGCTCATCGGCGCCGGCGCGGTCGTCGCGCAGGGGCGCATCGTGGGCGAGGGCGAGCTCTGGCTCGGCAATCCCGCGCGCTGCGTCCGCCTGCTGAACTCGGACGAGATCCAGCAGATCTACTACGTCGCGCGGCAGTACGTGAAGCTGAAGTCGCAGTACCTCGCGCCGCTGCACGTGCCGATGCCGCTGCCGTCCGAGTTCGATCGCCGCGCGAGCGCGAGCCTGTAGCCGGGCGTCAGTCGAAGAGCTCCGGCTGCAGCAGCTCGTCGGCGTCGCGGAAATTGGCGAGGCCGACGCCGACCAGCCGGTACAGCGTCGCTGGCGGCAGGTTCACGTGCGCGCGCAGCGACGCGGCGATGTCGGCGATCTCGACAGCGGAGCGCGGCGGCGACGGCGGCGTGTGACTGCGCGTGAGGATGCGGAACTCCCGCGTCTTCAGCTTCAGCACGACGGTGCGGCCGATGCGCGGCGTGCTGCGCGTCGCGGCCCACACCTTGGCGGCAAGATCGCGGATCTTGCCCTCGATCGCATCCAGCGGGACGTCGTGCTCGAACGTGTCCTCGGCCGAGATCGACTGCGTCGGCCGGTCGGGCCGCACCTGGCCGCGGTCGATGCCGTGCGCGAGCTCGGAGAGGCGGCGGCCATAGCGGCCGAAGCGCTGCTCGAGCTCGGCGATGTCGATCGCAGCCAGCTCGCCGACGGTGCGGATTCCCAGCGCGGCGAGCCTTCCGTCCATGACCTTGCCGACGCCGTGGATGCGGCTGACCGGCAATGGTTTCAGGAACGCCTCGACGTCTTCCGGGCGGATCACGAACAGGCCGTCCGGCTTGCGCCAATCCGAGGCGATCTTGGCGAGAAACTTGTTCGGTGCGACGCCGGCCGACGCGGTGAGGCCGAGCTCTTCGCGGATCGATGCGCGGATCGCCTTGGCGACCGCGGTCGCGCTCGGCAGCGCAGTCTTCGTCTCCGTCACGTCCAGGTACGCCTCGTCGAGCGACAGCGGCTCGACGAGATCGGTGTGCCGCAGCAGGATCTCGCGCACCTGCTTCGACACGGCGCGATAGCGCGCGAAATCGGGCGGCACGAACACCGCGTCCGGGCACAGGCGCTCGGCGCGCGCCGCCGGCATCGCCGAGCGCACGCCGAACTTTCTCGCTTCGTAAGACGCCGCGCAGACAACCGAGCGCCGGCCGCGCCAGGCCACGACGACCGGGCGCCCGCGCAGCGACGCATCGTCGCGCTGCTCCACCGATGCGTAGAACGCATCCATGTCGATGTGGACGATCTTGCGCATGCGAGGGCGGCGTCGGTTCCGGTGCGATGCTACAACGTGCGCTGGCGCTGGCTTCGGCTCGAGACAGGAGTGCGATGCGTCGCGGTGCCGGATCCCGGCGGCTTCGCATGCGCGCGATCGGCGTTTTCGCACACGCGCGCGCGCCGCGCCGAGGTCGTGTCGTGCATCGCGGATGCGGATGATGCCGCCATCCGCCTTTCGCGAGAAAAACGCCATGCCCACGACGACACACCGCCGCTGCGTTGCCGCCTTCACCCTGTTGCTCGCCGCCGCCGCTCTTTGCGCGTCCGTGTCTTCAGCCCGCGCGGAATCGGTCTACAAGTGCCGCAGCGCCGACGGCGGCATCGCGTTCCAGGACCGGCCGTGCGCGGCTTCGCAGAGCGCATCCGTCGTCGAGATCCTGCCGCCGCCTCCGCCGGCGCCTTCGCCGGATTACGGGCGCGCGTCGCGTGGGGAGCGCCGCTCGCACGCCGTGACGCGGGCGCATGTGCCCGAACGTCGCGAGCTCGTTTCCTACGAGTGCCGTGCCGCGAACGGCGAAGTGTTCTACCGGCACGACAGCTGTCCGAAGCAGATCACCGCCGGCACGACCGGAAAGGCATCGGGCAAGCGGGCGGGGAAGGGCGCGCAGGCGTTCGCCGTGTCGGCGCGGGCGCGGCCGCGCGCCGAAGTGTGCCGCGAGCTCGCGCGCGCGGGCGCTGTCGGCCGCGCGGGTCATGAGCGCGACGAGCGCGTGTCGACTTACGACCGCAATCTCGGCCGCGATCCGTGCCGCCGGTTCTGACGCCGCGCCGCTCCCCGGAGGCGAAGGCCGCTTGGCGTTTCGCCGACGCGGCATTCGGCGGGCAAGGCGCGCCGCGACGCTGATCGTGCGAATTCGGTGCGCGTGCAGCGCGGATTCGACGACTCGCAGCGGCACGCGAGTGCGCCCCGCGGTACGATGGGCGCGGTTCCGCCGAACGGAAGATTCCATGCACGCGCACCGATTGTTGCCGCCTGCGCTCATCCTCACCCTGGCCCTCATCGCCTGTTCCGACCAGAGCGCGCCGCCGCCTGCCCCGGCACAACCCGCGGCGAATACGCAGGCCGCGAAGAGCCTCGAGATGTATCGGCAGCTCCTGCAATCGGAGTCCTATGAGCTGGCGGGACCGATCGGCCAGGAAATCGTCGCCCGCTATCCCGGCACGCCCGAAGCGAACGAAGTCGAGCAGACGCTCGCGGACACCGTGGCGAAAGGCACTGCGATCAGCACGCGCCGGCGGCTGGAGCGCCTGTGGATCTACCAATCCGGCAGGGAGTCCGGCGGAAATCAGACCACCGCTTCGATCTACAGCAGCCAGCCCGTCGGCTCGGACCGCGTGCGGCTGATCCTGCGCCGGCATTCGGACTGGGGTCAGAGCGTCTACCTCTTCGGCAGCGGCAAGGGCTTCGAGTGCAGGAAGCCGTGCACCGTGAACGTCACGTTCGACGAGAAGCCAGAGCGCATGAAGGCGTATCTCCCGGAGACGGGCGAGCCCGCGATCTTCGTTTCCGACGACGGCGCGTTCATCGCGAAGATGAGCAAGGCGCAGAAGGTCGGGTTCGATCTCGAGCTCAAGGGCAAGGGCAAGCAGACGTACGTGTTCGAAACGGGCGGCTACGATCCCGAAAAATTCGGCACGCCGGGGAAAAAGTGAATCCCGCCGGAGTTGCGGAACCCGCGAACAGAGGATGGACCGGCGGAAGCGCGCGGGCTCATATCGCTTCCGGGTCGTGCGACTCGAGCGTCAGGCTGCCGTCCGGCAGCTCGTAGCGGCCCTTGCCCGTCACGTGCAGCTCGCGTCCGTCGGCGAGGTTGACGGACTTCAGCCTTTCGATCGGCGCACCGCCGTCCGCGGCGTCGGCCGACTCGGCGTAGACGTGCACCTCATAGGTACCGCCGTCGCTGCCGTGCGCGTGAAAGACGTGTTTCAGCACCAGCATGGCGCGCCTCCGCATCGCGCTCAGCATGCCGTCCGCCGCCTGAATCGGGGCGTGTTCCGCCATGCTCTGCGCCATCATCCGTGAATGCGGTGCGCCGCCGGCTGCACATCCTGGGCTGATCGGCGCAGAATCCGAATGAAACCGCGCGAAGTCCCGGTCTTGCCTCCGGGCGGCGCCGTTCTCTTCGGTCGCCGTCCGTCTCCCCATTCCCGTATCCGAAGAGGATTTCCGATGAAGCGCCTGATTCCAGTGATTCTCCTCATGCTCGCGGCGGCATTCGCGCTGCCGCTCGCCGCCGAGGAACCGCCCGCCGAGTCCGGTCCCGCGGTCGGCCAGGCCGCGCCCGAATTCCACCTGCAGGACCAGCACGGCAAGTGGCACACGCTGGCGCAGCACGGCGGCAAATGGGTGGTCCTGTACTTTTATCCGAAGGACTTCACGCCGGGCTGCACCAAGCAGGTCTGCACGTTCCGCGACGACGTGATCGCGCTGCGCAAGGCCGGCGCGCAGGTGCTCGGCGTCAGCCTCGACGACGTGAAGTCGCACGCCGAGTTCGCCGAGAAGTACCACGTGCCGTTTCCGCTGCTCTCCGACGCGCAGCAGGAAACCGCGAAGGCCTATGGCGTGCTGACCACGATGAAGGGCATGACTTTCGCCAAGCGCGAGACGTTCCTGATCGATCCGCAGGGAAAGGTCGCCAAGCACTACCGCGATGTCGATCCGGAAAAGAACTCGAAGCAGGTGCTGGCGGATCTCGCCGAGCTGACGAAGCATTCGAGCCAGGGCTGACGCGGCACGCACGGAGGCGCCGGAACGGGCTCCGGCGCCTTTCGCCCCCCTCGCGAACGGCTGCCGCTCGCTCGCGAACGGAGGGCGATGCCAGGTTGCGCTGCAGCAGCGGCCGATCCGCACGCACGAGGCGACATCCCGGAGGTTCGAAACGCTGTGAGGGTTTCCAGTTTTCCACCGCAGGTCGGCGCCGGCTGCCGCGTTCTCGTGCTCGGCACGGTGCCTAGCCTGCGCTCGCTCGAGATGCGCCAGTCGTACGCGCATCCGCACAATCTCTTCTGGCCGTTCATGGGCGTGCTTTATGGCGCGGGCCCGGACCTCCCGTACGCGGAACGCATCGCGCGCCTGCACCGTGCCGGCGTCGGCATCTGGGACGTGCTGAAGCACTGCGAGCGGCCGGGAAGCCTCGACAGCAGCATCCTCCCGCACAGCGAGATCGCCAACGACATTCCGGGCCTGCTCGAGGATTGTCCGACCATCGAGGCGATCGCCCTCAATGGCGGCAAGGCGCAGCAGGTGTTCGCGCGCCGCATCGTGCCGGGCATCGATCCCGAACGGTTCGGGCGCATCGAGGTTCTCGCGCTCCCTTCGACCAGCCCTGCCAACGCCTCGATACCGCGTGAGGTCAAGCTGGAGCGCTGGCGCGCACTGCTGCGCTGGTCGGCGCCGCAGCCGGAGCGGGGACGCGTCACCCGGCTGCGCGCCTCGCAGTCCCGCTGACAAGTCGCGCGTCGTTCAGCTTTCCCGGCAGACACTTCCGAGTCGTTCACGATCGAAGGGAGTGCTGACATGACACGCATCTACACGGCAGGACCCGTTCTGGCGCTGGCAGTGGCTGCCGTCGTGCCCTGTTCCGCGCGCGCCGCGGCGGCGGATCTCGATTGCAAGCTCCGGTTTTCGCTGACGGGCTGGTCGGCCATCTACAAGCACGCGGAAGGCAGCGGCGTCGTGATCTGAGCGAACGGCAAGTCGATGAACGTCAGGATCTCCGCCAAGGGCGGTGGGCTCACGGTGGGCAAGTCGCACATCGACAACGGCACGGGCAAGTTCACCGACGTGCATCGCATCGAGGACGTGCTCGGCACGTACGTGCAGGGCGACGCGAGCATCGGCGCGGTCAAGTCCGGCACGGCGCAGGTGCTGACCAAGGGCACCGTGTCACTGGCGCTCGCCGGCGCCGGCGAGGGCATCGACATCGGCATCAGTGTCGGCGGCTTCACGATCGAGCGCGCCGGCGAGGCCAGATAAAAACAGCTCGAATGGGAAAAGGCCGCGGAGCGTCATCGCCGCGGCCTTTTTCATGCGCGCCTTTCTCGCGCTGCGCCGCTACTCGCTGCCGCAATCACGCCCATCGCTGACGGATTGACGCCGGCACCGCGCGGGGGCGAAGCTCTCCGCCGTCGGCAGGGGCTCATGACCGGAGGGGAACGCATGAATGCGATCGTGCGCGGTATCGTCTGTCTCGTTCTCGTGCTCGCCGTGTTCCACCACGCGCACGCGGCCTCGTCCATCGTTCGCGACCTGCCGCCCGGCCTGCACGTGCCGGAAGGCGCCCAGCCCGGCCCGGATTTCGATGTCGATCGCGCGACCGATGCGTATCTCGCGCTGCTTTCGCCGGAACAGCGCGCGCTGTCCGATGCGTATTTCGAAGGCGGTTACTGGCTGCAGCTCTGGGGCTTCCTCTACGGCCTCGGCGTCGCGGCCGTGTTCCTCTGCACGGGCCTTTCGCGCTGGATGCGCGACGTCGGCCGCCGCGTCTCCCGTCGCCCGTGGCTGCAGACGCTGATCTACGCGGCGCTCTGGGTGCTCGCCGGCTTCGTGCTGTCGCTGCCGCTCTCGATCTACGCGGGCTTCGTGCGCGAGCACCAGTACGGCCTGGCCACGCAGTCGTTCGGCGGCTGGTTCGGCGATCAGCTGAAGGGGCTTGTGGTCAGCCTGATCCTGCTGCCGGTCGTGATCGCGCTGGTCTATGCAGCCGTGCGGCGCGCCGGCGAGCGCTGGTGGATCTGGGCAAGCGGCGGCGCGTTCGTGCTGATCCTGTTCGTGCTCATGCTGGCGCCCGTCTTCATCGATCCGCTGTTCAACGACTACAAGCCGCTGCGCGAAGGCGCCGTGCGCGAGGCCGTGCTCTCGCTCGCCCGCGCGAACCAGATTCCGACCGACAACGTCGTCGAGTTCGACGCCTCGCGCCAGACCACGCGCATCAGCGCGAACGTCTCGGGCTTCCTCGGTACGTCGCGCGTCGCGCTCAACGACAACCTGCTGGACAAGACCTCGCTCCCGGAGATCAAGGCGGTCATGGGCCACGAGATGGGCCACTACGTGCTGAATCACGGGCTCCGGCTGACGGTGTACCTGACGCTCGTCATCGCGTTCGGGCTCTGGGTCGTCCACCGCACGATGAACTGGGCGCTCGCGCGCTGGGGCTCGCGGCTTCGCCTTGAGGGGCGCACCGATCCCGCCGCGCTGCCGCTCGCGCTTGCGATCTTCTCGCTGTTCTTCCTGCTGGCGACGCCGCTGACGAATTCGATCGTGCGGCAGGCCGAGGCCGAGGCGGACGCATTCGGTCTCAACGCGGCCGGGGAACCGCAGGGTTTTGCGATGGCGGCCATGCGCCTCAGCACGTATCGCAAGCTGCGTCCCGGCCCGCTCGAGGAGATCGTGTTCTACGACCATCCGAGCGGCTACGACCGCGTACGGCGCTCGATGATCTGGCTCAAGGAGCATCAGCCCGCGGCCGCCGCCGCTCCGTCCGAGTGACGCCGCTCGGTCGCGGCACGCGCGTATGATCCGCGTGCGCGGCGTGCTGTGCGAGCGGCCGCCCCGCGCGTATTTCCGGGCACGGTCCGCCGAACGCGCCCGCATCGAAATCGTCGTATCCACCAATCGGAGGAATGAACGATGAGCATCGGCAAGCGTCTGGGCGCGGAATTCTTCGGCACGTTCTGGCTGGTCATGGGCGGCTGCGGCAGCGCCGTGCTGGCGGCGGCGGTGCCGGATCTCGGCATCGGCTACGCGGGCGTTGCGCTCGCCTTCGGCCTGACCGTGCTGACCATGGCATATGCGGTCGGCCACGTCTCGGGCGCCCACTTCAATCCGGCTGTGTCGGTCGGCCTCGTCGCCGGCGGCCGTTTCCCGGCGAAGGATCTCGTTCCCTACATCGTCGCCCAGGTCGTCGGCGCGATCGCGGCCGGCGCCGTGCTGTACCTCATCGCCAGCGGCAAAAGCGGCTTCGACGCTTCGGCCGGCTTCGCCTCGAACGGTTACGGCGAGCATTCGCCGGGTGGCTACTCGTTCCAGGCGGCGCTGGTCACGGAGCTCGTCATGACCTTCTTCTTCGTGATGGTCATCATGGGCTCGACGCACGGCCGCGCGCCGGCCGGCTTCGCGCCGATCGCGATCGGCTTCGCGCTGACGCTGATTCACCTGATCAGCATCCCGGTGACGAACACGTCCGTGAACCCGGCGCGCTCGACCGGTGTCGCCATCTTCCAGGGCAGCTGGGCGCTGTCGCAGCTGTGGCTGTTCTGGCTCGCGCCGATCGTCGGCGGGGCGATCGGCGGCTTCGCATTCCGCACCCTGTTCGGTGACGACGAGCCGCCGGTCAAGGGCCGCTGACGCGCGCCCGCCGCAGCATGACTTGCGGCACCGTGCCGGGCGTCACCCCGACGCCCGGCACACGCGGGGTCTAAACCCGCGCGGCATCTTCCGCATCGAATCTCGGCCACGACCGGAGGATGACTCATGAAGACGATGCTTCTCGCGCTCGCGCTCGGCGCCGCCGTGTCCGTCCCGGCGCTTGCGCACACGCACATCGGCGACTGCAGCGTGCACAGCGATTACTCGCTTTCGGTCAAGCCCGATCGGCTCGTGTTCAAGCGTGAGCACGGCGCGCCGACTGAAGTCGAGATCGCCGACGGCACGCTGCGCATCGACGGCAAGCTCGTCGCGACGAGCGAGGCGGACAGGGAGCGCCTGCGCGAAGCCGAGCGCGATGTGCGCTCGCTGGTGCCGGAGGTCAAGGGCATCGCGCACGACGCTGTCGCCATCGCGTTCACCGCGGTGGGCCAGGTCGCTGCCACCTTCGCGCGCGACGGCGACTCCGCGCGCGCAAGCGCCGAGCGGATCGCGCGGCTCGGCCGTGAGATCGACCGCAAGATCGCCGAGACGGACAGCTTCGATCACTGGCAGGACGCCGACATCGACCGCCTGGTCGACAGCACGGTCGAGGCAGTCGTGCCCGAGATCATCGGCAACGTCACCGCAACGGCGCTCAAGGTCGCCTTCACGGGCGACGAGGCCGCGGCGGCCGAGCTCGAGGCGCGGGCAGACAGCATCGAGAAAAGCGTAGAGCACGCGATCGAAAAGCAGTCCACCGCGCTCGAACGCCGCGCCTCGGGCATCTGTCCGAGACTTCACGCCCTCGAGCGCATGCAGTCCGACCTCGACCTGCGCCTCGCCGACGGCAGCCGGCTCGATCTCGTGCGCGTGCACTGAGCCGACGCGCGACGGCGCATCGCCTCTCCCGCGCGCGGGAGAAGGGTCTCCGTCATCCGGACGTCGCGACGCTGGTCTTGCGCGCGCGCCAGGCGGCCGCGCGTTCCGGCTTGTTCCACGCCATGTACAAGTCGATGTAGTGATCGACGACGTCCTGGCTGCGCGGATGCTGCGCGCCGAAGTCCTTGGCCTTGGCCAGGATGTTCCAGGCCGTGTCGAGCTCCTTCTCGGCCTCGGCGTAGTGCTGCTTGCGCGTCAGGATCGTCGCGAGCCCGTCGTGCATGATGCCGCGATACGCGTTGTCGGCGCCGAACGCCTTGGCCGCGTGCCGGACCGCGATGCGCGCGTGCTTTTCGGCCTCGTCGAGCTGGCCGGCGTCGCGCAGCAGCAGACTCAAGTTGCTCTCCGCGACGACGGTGCGATAGCTGTCCGCGCCGTAGAGCTTGTAGGCCAGTGCGAGGCCGCGCTCGTAGTACGGCCGCGCTTCCTCGTTGCGGTCCTGCTGGCGGATCGCGCCGCCGAGATTGTTGATGATGCCCAGCGTGAACGGATGTTCGGGGCCGAACACGCGCTCTGCGATCGGCAACACCGGCGCGAGCAGCTTCTCGGCGGCCGCGAAATCCTTCTGCTCCAGGTACACGATCGCGAGCCCGTTGATCGCGCCGAGCGTCTTCGAATGTTCCGGGCCGTAGATCGAGGTGTAGCTCCGGATCAGGCCTTCGTAGAGCGGCCGCGCCTCGTCGAAGCGTGCCGCGCTCGAATCGGCGAGCGCGAGGCCTTCGACGGAATCGAGCGTGTCCTTGTCCTCGTCGCCGAACGTCCTTTTCTGGATCGGAAGGATGCGAACGTAACGGTCGCGGCACTGCTCGTACTTGCCGGCGTCGCACTCGAGCGCGGCGAGGCGGCTTTCGATGAAGAGCCGCGTGCGGCTCGTCTCGGGCTCGTCCGCGACGAGCGCGAACGCCTTGCCGGCGTCCGCGACCGCTTTGTCGAGCTGTCCCTGGTTGCCGATGATTTCCGCGCGGCGCAGCGTGAGCCGTGCCTGCACGTCGACACCGACCCCGCCGCTCTTCGCCGCCGCGAGGGCGGCATCGTAGTGCTCGGCTGCCAGCGAGTATTCGCCGATGGCGGCATAGCTGTCGGCGATCGTGTGCTCGACGGACGCGCGCACGGCCGGCTGGCCGGCGAGCTCCTGGCCTGCGCGCTGGGCGGCGGAATCGAGGATCAGCCGCATCAGGCTGCGATCCATGCTGCGCGCGCGGTCGGGGTCGATGCCGGCCAGCATGCCGCGCGCGAAGTCGGCCACCTGCTCGGCCTTCGCGGCCTCCGTGCGCGCGATGGCCGCCGAGCGTTGCGCCTCGCGCATGCCGGCGATCGCAATCGCGATGCCGGCGACCAGCGCGACGGCCACGACCGCCGCCGCGGCGAGGCTGAGCGCATGCCGGCGCACGAACGTGCGCACGACGTAGACCCGGCTCTGCGGCATCGCCTTCACCGGCCGGTGCTCGCGGTAGCGGTCGAGATCCTCGGCGAGCGCGATCGCGGAGTCGTAACGATCCGCGCGATCGGTGGCGAGCGCCTTGCGCAGCACCGCGCGCAGCTCGCCCGGCATGCTGCGCACCGTTTCGAGCAGCTCCGCCGGTGCGTAGCGGCTGAAATCGTCGTCGTCGGCGCCGAGCAGCGTCTTCTTCAATGCGCGCGCCGAGCGGTGCGCAGCCGACGTCAGCGCCGAAGCTTCGCGATCGGTCAGCACTTCGTAGAGCATGACTCCGAGCGAGTAGACGTCGCTGCGCGTGTCGAGATCGCGCGTGCGCGGCGAGAGCTGCTCCGGGCTCATGTAGACCACGGTGCCGGCGCGATCCGCCCCGGCCGCGTCAGCAACGGTGCCCTGCGCGCCCGGCACCCCGCCGACGGCGATGCCGAAATCGATGATCTTCGGCGCGGGCACGCCGTCGACGCGGCGCACCAGCACGTTGGCCGGCTTGAGGTCGCGATGGATCACGCCTTTCTGGTGCGCGTGCTGTACGCCGTGGCAGACGCGCGTGAACAACGCGAGCCGCTCATCGAGGCGGAGCTTCTCCTCGCGGCAGAAGCGCGTCAGCGGCACGCCCTCGACGACTTCCATCGCGATGTACGGATGGCCCTCGGGCGTCGTCCCGGCATCGAACACCTGCGCGATGGCCGGGTGCTGCATCTGCGCCAGCGCCTGGCTTTCCACGTCGAAGTAGGCGCGCGCGAGCGGGCTCTCGACCTGCTCGCGGATCAGCTTCAGCGCGACTTCGCGGCGCACCGGCCGCGTCTGCTCGGCGAGATAGACGCGGCCCATGCCGCCTTCGCCGAGGAGGCTCCGGATCGTGTACACGCCGAACTGCGTGCCCGGCGCGAACGCGCCGCCGCCGGCCGCCGCATCGGGCAGGCCCGCGATCTCGGTCGCGTCGTCGTCTCTCGGAGCCGCTGGATTCATTAGATTTCCCCCGGCGGCATTACAGACTGCGCGCAGCGGCGAGGCAAGTGGCCATCGCCGGAAGCGCCATCCGCGCCGGCGCCGAGCCGCGCGCGCGCAGCGCCGACATGACGGCCGTCGCACAAATCGGCGATCATTACGGGCCCGGTGCCGCGCCGGATAGCAGCGCCGCGTCGGGAGCTCGCAACGGTCGTCGCGCATCGCGCGACCCGATGATTTCCCAGGAGGCTGCATGGCGACGCGCGAAGCCAAGGTGCCGGATATCGGCAACTACACGAATGTGCCGGTCATCGAGGTACTGGTGAAGGCGGGCGACGCCGTGAGCAAGGACCAGGGGCTCGTCACCCTGGAATCGGACAAGGCGACGATGGAAGTGCCGTCGCCGTTCGACGGCGTCGTCACGGAAGTGAAGGTCAAGGTCGGCGACGAGGTGTCCGAGGGCACCGTGGTCGCGGTGATCGAAGCCGGCGAAGCGACGGCTGCGCCTGCCCCGAGCGCGGCAGAGGAGCCGCCTCGAGTGCCGTCTTCACTGCAACCCTCTCCCGCCAGCGGAACGGAGGCTTCGGCAGGCGAGCGTGCGTCGTCCGAGCCGCCTCCGGCGCAATCCGGTGCCGCGGCACCACCGCCGGCGATCGCGCAGCCGATCACCGACACGCGTCCCGGCGTCGATCCCGAAGCGGCCGGCCCGCGCACGCCCCCCGTGCCGTTCGATGCGAGCACGGTGATGCCGGACAAGGTGCTGTACGCAAGCCCGGCCGTGCGGCTGATCGCGCGCGAACTCGGCGTCGATCTCAATCTCGTCAAGGGCAGCGAGCGCAAGGGCCGCATCACCAAGGCGGACGTGCGGGCCTATGTGAAATCCGTGCTCAGCGGGCAGGCGTCGCGATCCGCGGCGGGCGGCGCGGCCGGCGGCGGGCTCAACCTGCTGCCGTGGCCGAGCGTCGATTTCGCCAAGTTCGGCGAGATCGAAACGCGGCCGCTGTCGAAGATCAAGAAGATCTCCGGCGCGAACCTCGCGCGCAACTGGGCCATGATCCCGCACGTGACGCAGCACGAGGACGCCGACGTCACCGAGCTCGAAGCGCTGCGCGTGCAGCTCAACAAGGAGAACGAGAAGGCCGGCATCAAGCTCACGATGCTTGCGTTCCTGATCAAGGCGGTCGTCGCCGCGCTCCGGAAGTATCCGGATTTCAACGCCTCGCTCGATGCGAGCGGCGAGAATCTCGTCCTCAAGAAATACTTCCACATCGGCTTCGCCGCCGACACGCCCAACGGCCTGGTCGTGCCGGTGCTGCGCGACGCGGACAAGAAGGGCGTCATCGAGATCGCGCAGGAAACCGCCGCGCTCGCGAAGAAGGCGCGCGAAGGCAAGCTCGGCCCGGCCGAAATGTCCGGCGGCTGCTTCTCGATTTCCTCGCTCGGAGGCATCGGCGGCACCTCGTTCACACCGATCGTCAACGCGCCCGAAGTCGCGATACTCGGCGTGTCGCGCTCGCACATGAAGCCGGTCTGGGACGGCAAGGCGTTCCAGCCGCGGCTGATCCTGCCCTTGTCGCTTTCCTACGATCACCGCGTCATCGACGGCGCCGCGGCGGCCCGCTTCGCGGCGTATCTCGCCGAAGTGCTCGCCGACATGCGGCGCGTGCTGCTGTAACGCAGGGAGGCGACGATGGCGAACACGATCGAGGTCAAGGTTCCGGACATCGGCAATTACTCCGACGTGCCGGTCATCGAGGTGCTGGTGAAGCCGGGCGACGCGGTCGCGAAGGATCAGGGGCTCGTCACGCTCGAATCGGACAAGGCGACGATGGAGGTACCGTCCAGCGTCGCGGGCGTCGTGAAGGAAGTGCGCGTCAAGCTCAACGACACGGTGTCGGAAGGCGACGTCGTCGCGATCGTCGAGACATCCGACGCGGGCGCATCGCCGTCGCCTTTGCCTCAAGCGGGAGAGGCCGCCGCGCAACGCGCGGCGGCTGAGGGCAATCGTGCGGCGCCATTGCGAGTGCCGCCCTCACCCCAGCCCTCTCCCGCAAGCGCGAGAGGGGGAAAGGCCGATATCGAGTGCCAGGTCGTCGTGCTCGGCTCCGGTCCCGGCGGCTATACGGCGGCGTTCCGCGCCGCCGACCTCGGCCTGAACACCGTCCTGATCGAACGCTACCCGGCGCTTGGCGGCGTCTGCCTCAACGTCGGCTGCATCCCGTCAAAGGCGTTGCTGCACGCTGCGCGCGTCATCGACGAAGCGGCGCACGCGAAAGAGTACGGCATCGACTACGGCGAGCCGAAGATCGATCTCGCGAAGCTCCGCGCCTACAAGGACAAGGTCGTTGCGCAGATGAATTCCGGCCTCGCCGGGATGTCGAAGCAGCGCAAGGTCACGGTCGTCACCGGCACCGGCACGTTCGTTTCGCCGCACGAGATCGAAGTGGAGACCAGGGACGGCACGAAGCTCGTGCGCTTCGAGAAGGCAATCATCGCGGCCGGCTCGCAGCCAGTGAAGCTGCCGGGCTTTCCGTGGGACGACGAGCGCATGATGGACTCGACCGACGCGCTCGAGCTTGCGGAAATCCCCAAGAAACTGCTCGTTGTCGGCGGCGGCATCATCGGCCTCGAGATGGCCTGCGTGTTCGACGCGCTCGGCAGCGAGGTCACCGTCGTCGAGCTCCTGGATCAGCTGATGCCGGGCGCCGATCCCGATCTCGTGCGTCCGCTGCAGCAGCGTTTGTCGAAACGTTATGCCGGCATCCACCTCAAGGTGAAGGTCGCGAAGATCGAAGCCACGAAACAGGGTTTGCGCGCGACGTTCGAAGGCGAGAAGGCACCGGAGCCGCGGCTTTACGACCGCGTGCTCGTCGCGGTGGGCCGGAGTGCGAACGGCAACACGATCGGCGCCGACAAGGCCGGCGTCGTCGTTACCGAGCGCGGATTCATCCCCGTCGACCGGCAGATGCGCACCAACGTGCCGCACATCTTCGCGATCGGCGATCTCGTCGGCCAGCCGATGCTCGCGCACAAGGCGACGCACGAAGGCAAGGTCGCCGCCGAAGTCGCGGCCGGGCAGAAGAGCGAGTTCGTCGCGCGCGTCGTGCCGAGCGTCGCGTACACCGATCCCGAGATCGCCTGGGTGGGCGTCACCGAGTCCGAAGCGAAGAAGCAGGGCATCGCGTACGGCGTCGGCAAGTTCCCGCACGCGGCGTCCGGCCGCGCGGTCGGCATCGGACGCACCGAAGGCTTCACCAAGCTGATCTTCGACGAGGCGACGCACCGCGTCATCGGCGGCGGCATCGTCGCGCCTAACGCGGGTGATCTGATCTCCGAAATCGCGCTCGCGATCGAAATGGGCGCCGAAGCCGCCGACATCGGCCTCACCATCCATCCGCATCCGACGCTCAGCGAATCCGTCGGCATGGCGGCCGAGGTGTACGAAGGCACGGTGACCGATCTTTACGTGCCGAAGAAAAAATAGGGGTGGGCCTCGGCCCACCATTCTTCGATGGCAGAAAAAGCGGCGGGTTGACGTCCCTTATTTCTCTGCGACGGGGGCGCGACGGCGGATAGCTTGAAAGACGGGATGGCCGCATGCATTATGCATGCATAACGCATGCGAACTCCGCCATGGCCATCCTTCAGATCCGAGATCTCCCGGACGACCTCTACGCCGAGCTTCGGCGTGAAGCCGAGCGCAGCCACCGCAGCATCGCGCAGCAGGCGATCGTCGAGCTGCGCAAGGCGCAAGGTCTCGACGTCAGCGCCCGCCATGCAACGATCGATCGATTGCGCAGGACGCCGCCGATCCTGCCCATGCGCAAGAAGCGCGTGCCGACTCCCGAGGCCCTGGTTCGCGAAGACAGGGATCGCTGATGGCGGCGTTGACCATCGACGCGTCCGTGGCCGTACGAATCGTGCGGGACGCAGTCGCCCATGCGGTCTTGCTCGATCGGTTGTCGGCCGCGGATGCGGTCTATGCGCCGTCGCTCTTCGTCGTCGAAACAGCCAACGCGCTCTGGAAGTACGTCAGGACCCATCACCTCACCGAAGCCGACGCGATCGCGATGCATCGGGATGCATCGGCGTTGGTCGACCGTGCCGTGGACAGCGCGGATCTCTTTCCCGAAGCGATGCTGCTTGCTTCGCAGTTGCGACACCCCGTCTACGATTCGCTGTATCTCGTCACGGCGCGGCGCACCGGATCGACGCTGTTGACGTTCGACAGGACACTGGCCGGTCTCGCCCGCAAGCTCGGCATCGTCGTCGAAGCGGAGTGATGGACGCGCATGCGCACCCTCGGACTCCTCGGCGGGATGAGCTTCGAATCGACGCTGCCGTACTACCGCATCGTCAACGAGCGCGTGCGCGAAAAGCTCGGCGGATTGCACTCGGCGAAGCTAGTGCTCTACAGCGTCGATTTCGCCGAGATCGAGCGGCTGCAGCATGTCGGTGACTGGGCGACGGCGGGGCGCGTGCTCGCCGATGCGGCGCAGGCGCTCGAGCGCGCCGGTGCCGAAGCGCTCGTGCTCTGCACCAACACGATGCACCGCGTCCTCGACGCGATCGAGGCCGCGATCGGCATTCCGGCGCTGCACATCGCCGACGCGACCGCGCGGCGCATCCGCGCGAGCGGCCGCGAGAAGGTCGGCCTCCTCGCTACACGCTTCACGATGGAACAGGACTTCTACCGCGGCCGGCTCGAACAAAACGGCCTGACGGTGCTCGTGCCCGACGCCAGCGAGCGCGCCGAGATCCATCGCATCATCTACGAAGAGCTCTGCCTCGGCGCGATCCGCGAATCGTCGGCCGCGACGTACCGCGAGATCATGGCCCGGCTCGTCGCTTGTGGCGCCGAAGGGCTCATCCTCGGCTGCACCGAGATCGGCCTTCTGGTCGGCGCCGACGACACGAACGTGCCCGTGTTCGACACTGCCCGCATTCACGCGGAGGACGCGGCCGACTGGGCGCTCGCCGGTTGAGCCCGCTACCGCTCCGCGCGCGAAATCGGCGGCATGTTCTCGGTGTCGATGTCGCCGGGCATGATCCGATGGGCGACTTCGTAGTGCCGCACGAGCGGCTCCATCTCGAGCAGGTACTGCTCGTCCTCGGGGTAGTACACCGACCGCTCCGGGTTCTCGCCGGCGAACGCGCGCACGGCGGCCATAGAGTCCCAGAGCGAGATCAGCACGATCTCGCAGTGCTCGCCCTGAAGGCGGCGCAGCACGGTCACGCCCTGGTTGCCGGGCGTCTTGGCGTAATCCTTGAGGCCGGTTTCGTTCAGGTAGTCGATGTAGGCGTCCGCCTTTTCGGCGAGCGTGATACCGCGCCAGATGCGAGCGATCATCGTGCCTCCGCGTCGAGTTGCGAGAGCAGCCAGCGTTTTTTCGAACCGCGCCGCGCATGCCGCGCACCGGCGGTTCCAGCTCGTCCCTGCCCGATGCCGATCCTCTCACACCGGCCATTGCGCTGAAGTTATCGCCCGGCGCGCTCATCCGGCTAGACTGCGCCGGACGCGACCGATCCGGAGGAGAGGGGACATGCTCGCACAGGTCGGAAGTTTCGTGTTGGGTGCCGTGCTGCTTCTGCTCGGAACCGACAGTTTCGCGCGCGGCGCGAGCGGGCTTGCGCTGCGCAGCGGTATGTCCGGCTATGCCGTCGGCCTCGCCGCGACCGCGCTCGGCGCCGTCGTGCCGGCGCTGGCGGTGACGCTGGCGGCGGCCTTCGCGCGCCAGCCGGAGCTCGCGCTCGGCAACCTCGTCGGCGCCGGCATCGCCGAGATCGGCCTGGTGCTTGGGATCTGCGCGCTGGCGGCGCCGCTGCGTGCGCGGCTCAGGCTGTTCGGAATCGCCAATCCGGCGCTGATCGCGTCGGCCGTGCTGTTCTGGCTGCTTTCGCTGGACGCGAAGTTCGGCACCATCGACGGCGCGGTCCTCGTCGTCGGCTATGCCATCGTCGCCGTGCTCGTGATCCGCGCTGCGCGCGGCGAGAACGAGGACATGCGCAACGAGGTCGCCTCGGCGACCGGCACCGCAATGCTGGTCTGGCGCGACACGGCGCGTGTCGTCGTCGGCGTCGTGATCCTGCCGTTCGCGGCGGTGTGGCTGGTCGAGGGTGCCGTGGCGATCGCGGCCTGGTGCGCGGTTTCGCCGGTGGTGATCGGCCTGACCGCGCTCGGCGCGGCGACTGCGCTGTCCAGCGTGCCGTCGACGCTGATCGCGGCGCGGCGCGGGCAGGGCGATTTCGCGATCGGCCACGCGTTCGGCGCCGTGATCGGCGGCGTGCTGCTGCTCGCCGGCGTGCTCGCGCTCTGGCAGGCGCCCGGCGCGGCGCGTTCGCTCCAGCACGTCGAGATTCCGGCGCTGATCGTGCTCGCCGTCGCGATCTATCCGATGATGAAGAGCGACGGCGAGCTTTCGCGCCGCGAAGGCGTGATCCTGCTGGCGGCCTATGCGTTGTTCCTGATCGGCGAGGCGTGGTGGACGCGCGGAGCATGAGCGGTGCGAGGACTTGCGCCGCGTGCGAAGGGGGGTGAGGCATGATGTGGCTCGGCTGGATCATCGCAATCGTCGCGATCGGCGTCGCCGTCTGGCTCGCGCGCCAGCTCGCGGCCGAGCGCGCGCTCGCGACGCAGCTCCGTTTCGCCAGGATCGAGGCCGAGAACGCGACCGAGGCGATGCGCGCGAATCAGGAGCAGGCGGTGGGATCGGCCGGCCTCGCGCCGCTGGGACGCCTTCTGAGCGCGACGGCGCACGAGCTCGATGCGCCGCTCGCGTCGGTGCGCAGCCAGGTTGACCACGCCGCGCGCCAACTCGTCGACTACCGCACGCTGGTCAAGCGTTATGACGAGGCCGTGCAGTACTGCCTGCAGCCGGTCGAGCTGATCTTCGGCGCCGACAAGGCGAGCCTGGACAAGCTGGTGCTGCACGTCGAAGGCGCACGGCGCGCGCTGTTCGAGGCCCGTGCGAATCTCGAGAAGAGCTCCGCGCTCGACGAATCGCGGCACATGCTGGAAACGGCCGCTGAAAGCCTGCGCGACATCGGCGCGCTGACGCAGAGCCTGTCGCAGTTCGCGCCCGCCGATCCTGCCGGCGCGCAGCCGGTCGACGTCAATCTCAGTATCGATCACGCGCTGCGCCTCGCCGAGCGGCGCCTGCGCGGCCGCGTCGAGATCGTGCGCGACTACCGCGAGCTGCCGAAGGTCACCGCGGAGCCCGGCGCGCTCGCGCAGGTGTTCCTGCATCTCATCAACAACGCGAGCGAGGCGATGAACGGCAGCGGACGCCTCAGCGTCGCGACGCGCGCGGCGGGGCACCAGGTCGAGATCGACGTCGCCGACACCGGCCCGGGGATTTCCGAGGAGATGCTGCCGGTGATCTTCGAGCCGTTCGTGACCACGAAATCCGCCGACGGGGCCGGCGGCATCGGGCTCACCGTCGTGCGTCAGATCGTCGGGCGGCTAGGCGGATCGATCCGCGTGCGCTCGAAGCCGGGCACCGGTTCGGTGTTCACGGTGCTGCTGCCGGTGCAACCCGGCGCAGCCGCGCACTAGGGGCGCGCGCGAGCGCATCCGCGATGCCGGTCTCGGTCGTCTTCGGCGCCAGCGGCGCGGTCGGGCGCTTCCTGCTGCCGCGCCTGCTCGCTGAGGGACACGAGGTCGTCGCGCTCAGCCGTGAGGTGCGCACCAGCACGCACCCGGCGCTGCGCTGGGTGCTCGGAGAGCTTCCGTCGCGCGTGCCCGCGCTGCCGGCTGCCGATACCATCTTCAGCCTGGGACCGCTCGAAGCCTTCGCGGCCTGGTTCGCGGTAAGCGCTGATGCCCAAGCTGCGCGCGTGGTGGCGATCGGATCATCGAGCGCCGAGACGAAAAAGGCGTCGGTGGATCCCGCGGAGCGGGCGCTGGCCGAGCGCCTCCGCGAAGCCGAGCGCAGGCTCGCCGCCGCGGCCGATGCGCGCGGCGTCGCATCGGTCGTGCTGCGGCCCACGCTGATCTATGGCGCCGGCCTCGACCGGAGCCTGACGCCGATCACGCGCTTCGCCCGTCGCACACGCGTGTTTCCGTATGTGGCGCCGGCGCGTGGCTTGCGCCAGCCGGTGCACGCGGACGATCTCGCGGGCGCTTGCGTCGCGCTCGCGCATGCGAGCCGGTTGCGGCAACGTGTGTACGAGGTCGGCGGCGGCGAGCGCGTCGCGTTCGGCGTGATGCTGGCACGCGTGCGCGAGTCGCTGCCGTTCGCGACGATCGCACTGCCGCTGCCGGTCGCGCTGGCGCGCATCGGCGCCGCGCTGCCGTTCCGTCCGGCGGCGTTTCGCGCGGCCAGCCGCGCGGCGCTGGAACGACTGCGCGAAGATCTTGTGGTCGACGATGCGGCTGCGGCCGCCGATTTCGGCTGGGCGCCGCGCGATTTCCGCCCGACGCCAGCGGACTGGACGACGCCGGCGCTGCCCTGAACAACGCCGATCGCCGGCGGCGGTGGTGCTGCGCGGCAATCGCCGAGAACGCGGCTTCCTCGCCGCGGTGCAGCGTTGCCAACGCGCGTTTGAACCGCCTAAGATGCCCTCGACTTGGGGTTCTCCGAAGGTGCAGTCATGCAGATCCGCTTGATCACGGCCGCGGTCGTCGCGTCGTCGCTTCTGTCCGTGTGCACCGTTCGCGAGGCCCGCGCGTTCGATTACACCGCGCCGGTGCCGCTGCACCCGGTCGCGACATTCGATCCCGCCAACGGCATCGTGCCGTTTCCAAGCAACCTGCTGCTGCTCGGCAGCACGGACCTGACGCTCAACATCCCGGCTGAGGACCCCGCCGATTTCGGCGACCCCAAGGTCGCAATGAGCGCGCTCGACGGCTTCAGCACGACGGCGCCGTGGACGACCACGTTCAACATGCCGCTGCTTCCCGCTTCGGTCGCACCGAATGTGCACGTGTTCGAAGTGGAGCTCAGCGGCCCTGGCGGCGCGGTCACCGGCGTCGTGCGCGAGCTCGCGCCGCTCGACGAGTACGTCGCCGTCCCGGCCGGCGCGGACGGGCGCACGCTCGCGATCGTTCCGACGCGTCCACTGCAGCAGATGACCTCGTACATGGCGGTGATCACGACCGGCGTGCAGGCCGCCAACGGCGAGCCGATCCGCGCCTCGCTGCCGTATCTGCTGGCGCAGCGCACGACGCCGCTCTGCGACGGCGGGCAGTCCACCGTCGCGGCGCTGCCGGCCTCGCAGGCCTGCGCGCTCGAGCCGCTGCGCCAGCTCACGAACGCGCAGGAAGCCGCCGCCGTTGCCGCCGGCATTCCGGCCGGCTCGATCGCGCTGTCGTGGGTCATGACGACGCAGTCGACGACCGTCTCGTTGCAGGCGCTCGCGGCCGTCGTCGAGCAGTCGCCGTCGGCGACCACGCATCTCGCGCCGACCGGCAGCACGCTCGCCGACCTCGGCCTCGGCCTGCCGCCCGTGGCCGACATCTACATCGGCACGATCGACCTGCCGTACTACCTCTCGGCACCGAGCGAGGCGAATCCGATCGCGCCGCTCAACCAGTTCTGGCACGCCGGCGCCGGCGCGTACATCCCGCAGTGCGCGGGCTTCGGTCTCGATCCCGCCTCGACCAACATCACATACTGCAATCCGCTGCCGGTCGCGACGTCGATGCAGAGCGTGCCGATGATCGTGACGGTTCCGAATTCGCGCTCGGGACGGAGCAAGCCGGTGTCCGGATGGCCGATCGTGATCTTCCAGCACGGCATCACGCGCAACCGCACCGATATCTTCGCGATCGCGGCAACGCTCGCGTCGCAGGGCTTCGCCGCCGTCGCGATCGATCTGCCGCTGCACGGCCTTACCGACACCGCGAACCCGTTCTACATCGGCAACACGCCGTTCGCGCAGCTCGGCGCGAAGGAGCGCACGTTCGATCTCGATCTCGAGAACAACGGCACCGGCGAGCCGGGGCCGGACGGCGCCATCGATCCGTCCGGAGCGTGGTTCATCAACCTTTCCAGCTTGCTCACCTCGCGTGACAACCTGCGCCAGGGCGTTGCGGACCTGATGCAGCTCGCGCACGCGATTCCTTCGATGCACTACTCCGCGGGTACCGATTTCGATCCGGATCGCATCCATTTCGTCGGCCAGTCGCTCGGCAGCATCGTCGGCACGATGTTCGTCTCGATCGATCCGCACGTGAACGTCGGCGTGCTGAACGTACCGGGCGGCGGCATCGCGCGCCTGCTCGACGGCTCGCCCACGTTCGGGCCGCGCATCCGCGCCGGCCTCGCGGCGGCGGGCGTCGAAGCCGGGACGCCGGACTATGATGCGTTCATGGTCGCGGCGCAGACGGTGGTCGACTCCGGCGATCCGATCAACTTCAACATCGCTTCGGCGGCAGGCAAGCGGCTGCTGATGCAGGAAGTCGTCGGCAGCGGCGACATCCCGTCCGACCAGGTGATTCCCAACAGCGTGCCGGGTGCTCCGCTGTCGGGCACCGAGCCCTTGATCGCCGCCTACGGCCTCGGTGCGATCACGCACTCGGTGCAGTCGGGCGAGGACATCCGCGGCGCCGTGCGTTTCCTCCAGGGCGAGCACGGATCACTCCTCGATCCCACCGACTTTCCGGCGGCGACGGCGGAGATGCAGGGCGAGATGGCCAGCATGGTCGCGAGCGGCGGCACGGCGGTTCTCGTCGGCAATCCCGCGGTCATCGCGCCCGATCCCTCGGGACAGTAACACCACGCAAGCGCGGCTTTCGCTGCCGCGCGCGCCTTCTCGGCAAGGAGAACGATTGGCTGTCGCGCTCGTGCCGTGTGCGCGAGCCGCGACGACGGCTGGCGATCAATACGCCACGCCGATCCGCCGCATCAGCTTGGCCATCAGCCAGGCCGGCCCGATCAGAAGATAGGCGAGATCGGTGAAGAACGACGGCCGCCGCCCTTCGATCAGGTGACCGATGAACTGCCCGATCCATGCGGCGACGAAGATGCCGATCGCAAGCTCGAGCAGTCCTGCGGGGCCGAGCACGCCGTGCAGGACGTGCGCGAGCAGCGCAAGCGCGATGAACAGCATGATCATCGCCGCGCCGAGCGGACGCGACAGGTGCCAGTAGAACGTCAGCACCGCGACCATCAGCAGTCCGCACCAGAGGCCGGGCTTACCGAGCGACGCGGGCACCGGCAGCACCCAGAGCGCCGCGATTACGGACCAGAGGATCGCCGGCACGCACACCCAGTGAATCGCGCGATTGACGGGGTTCTGGTGATCCCCGCTGTAGCTTTCGAACCAGTCGTGAATACTGCGCATGTCGCGAATCTACGCTGCGCTCGCGCTCACGCAAATACGCGGCGCACAAGTCGTTCTCCTCTCCGGTGCGGGGTGCGGGAGAAGGAAATTCGCATCAGTCCAGCACAATGCCCGCCAGCCGCCGCAGCGCTTCGGCGTACTTCATCGCCGTGCCTTCGATGACTTCGCGTGGCAGCCGCGGGCCCGACGCGGTCTTGTTCCAGTCCAGCGTTTCGAGATAGTCGCGCACGAACTGCTTGTCGTAGCTCGGCGGGCTGGTGCCAACGCGGTATTCGTCGGCCGGCCAGAAGCGCGAGGAATCCGGCGTCAGCATCTCGTCCATGACGTACAGCGTGCCGGCCGCGTCCGTGCCGAACTCGAGTTTCGTGTCGGCTATCAGGATGCCGCGATCGGCGGCGTGCTCCGCCGCGAAGCGGTAGATCGCGAGCGTCGCCGCGCGCACCTGCTCGGCGAGATCGGCGCCGATGGTCGCGACGACGCGGTCGAAGCCGATGTTCTCGTCGTGCGATCCCGGGGCGGCCTTGGTCGAAGGCGTGAAGATCGGTTCGGGAAGCTTCTCCGCGAGGCGCAGCCCGGCCGGCAGCCTGATGCCGCAGAGCGAGCCCGTGGCCTGATAGTCCTTCCAGCCCGATCCGATCAGATAGCCGCGTGCGATCGCCTCGATCGGCACCGGCTTCAGCCGCTTCGCGACCACGCTGCGCTTGGCGTAAAGCGCGAGGTCGGTGCCGGGCGGCAGCACGCTCGAGACCGGCGTACCGGTGAGGTGATTCGGCATCAGCCCGGCCGTGCGCGAGAACCAGAAGTTCGAGATCTGCGTCAGCATCTCTCCCTTGCCGGGAATCGGATCGGGCAGCACGACGTCGAACGCGCTCAGCCGGTCGCTCGCGACGATGAGCAGCTTGTCGTTCGACAGGGCGTAGACGTCGCGCACCTTGCCGCGATGGATGAGATCCAGGCCCGGCAGGCTCGATTCGGAAAGAGTGGTCGGCACGCGCGTCGCTCGGCAGGGGCGAGCGGTGCATTGTAGCGGTGCGGCGCGTGCATTCGCGAGGGTCACCGGCGGTGGCGAGTCGCTTCCCGGCCCGCGTTTCGCGAAGAGGCGTCTTGGTAAAATCGCGGGCATCTTCCCGGAAGGCTTCCGATGTCCCCGCTCCCGGCCATCCTGGCGGCGCTGCTGTCCGCGACCGCCGTTCATGCCCAGCCGCCGAAGCCGGCACGGCTCGGGCTGTGCGCGGCCTGCCACGGCGAGAGCGGCGTCGCGACAGCCAAGGGCATTCCGCACCTCGCCGGTCAGGACCGCGACTATCTCGTCGCGGCTTTGCGCCAGTACCGGAGCGGTGAGCGTCGGGCTGCCGCGATGCGCGCCGCATCGGGCGCGCTGTCCGATGCCGATATCGCCGCGCTCGCCGACTGGTATGCCGCGCAGAGGCGCGACGGCGGAGATTCGCGGTGAGAATCGGCGGCAAGCTGATCGGCGCGCTCGTCGGCCTCGTCCTGTTCCACAGCCCGCTCGGCCTTCTGATCGGCGTGCTCGTCGGCCATTTCTTCGATATCGCGATGACGCAGCTCCGGCCGCCGTCGATGGGCAGCGGCTTCATCGAGCCCTTGTTCGCGTTCGCCGGCGCGCTGTCGAAGTCTGACGGGCGCGTCTCCGAAGTCGAGATCGCCGCGGCCGAATCGCTGATGGCGCGCCTGCGCCTCGATGCGGCGCAGCGGCGCGCCGCGATCGACCGTTTCAACGCCGGCAAGCAGCCGGGCTTCGACGTGCAGCTCGCCATCGCCGAACTCAGGCGCTGGTGCGGCGGGCGGCGCGACCTCGCGTTTCTCGTGCTCGACCTCCTGCTCGACCTCGTTCATGCCGAGGGCGCGCTGGCCGACGCCAAGCTCGCGCTCGTGCGCAGGCTGTGCTTCGGGCTCGGCGTCAGCGAGCACGAGCTCGCCGCGCTTTCCGCGATGAAAGGCTACGCCCCGCCGGGCCCGTCGCGCGGTCCCGGCGCACGGCCGCCGCCGCAAGGCACGCCGCGCGCCGACCCGTACACCGTGCTCGGTCTCGATCGCAGCGCCAGCGAACGCGAGATCAAGCGCGCCTATCGCAAGCTGATGAGCCAGCACCACCCGGACAAGCTCGGCGACGTGCCGGATGAGCTCAAGCACCGCGCCGAGGAACGCGCGCGGGAGATCAATGCGGCTTACGAGCGCATCAAGGCCGAACGCGGCTTCAAATAGCAATCGGTTGTCGGCAGCCATAAGACAGGCTGCCGGCGATGGCTTACGCTAGTTTCCGTCGTTCCGGCGAAGGCCGGAACCCGCTTTGATCAGCACGCCAGACCAAAGCCGGATTCCGGCTTGCGCGGGAATGACGCTGCTGGCGAGCGCACGCAAGTCCGCTGGGAGATGAACCGTGGCCAGGCAATCGACCGTCATCGCACCTTCGATCCTCTCGGCCGACTTCGCGCGCCTCGGCGAGGAAGTCGACGCCGTGGTCGCCGCCGGCGCCGAATGGATTCATTTCGACGTGATGGACAACCATTACGTGCCGAACCTCACCATCGGACCGCTGGTCTGCGAGGCCCTGCGCAAGCATGGCGTCGAGGTGCCGATCGACGTCCACCTGATGGTGAAGCCGGTCGATCGCATCGTGCCCGACTTCGCCAAGGCGGGCGCCAGCGTCATCAGCTTCCATCCCGAAGCGAGCGAGCACATCGACCGCACGATCCAGCTGATCAAGGCCTCGGGCTGCAAGGCCGGGCTCGTCTTCAATCCGGCGACGCCTCTCTCGTATCTCGACTACGTGCTCGACAAGCTCGATCTCGTGCTGATCATGTCGGTCAACCCTGGGTTCGGCGGCCAGAGCTTCATCCCGTCCGCGCTTGCCAAGCTGCGCGCCGCGCGCGAGCGCATCGACGCCAGCGGGCGCGACATCCGCCTCGAGATCGACGGCGGCGTGAAGCGCGACAACATCGCCGAGATCGCCCGCGCCGGCGCGGATACGTTCGTCGCGGGCTCTGCGATCTTCGGCGAGAAGGACTATCGCGCGGTGATCGGGGCCATGCACGCGAGCGTTGCGGCCGTCTGAGCCGGTTGCATTACACAGGAGGATGACGGCGGCTACGTCGCCGAATGACTCAGCCACGACATCGTCACAGAGGCCGGCGACTGGGACTCGCTGCGCGACAACGTGCAGGAAGCGGTCAACGCCTATTTCTTCGACCAGGGCAAGCCCGGCCGCATTCGGCTCCACTTCATGCGCGATGAGGTGCTGGCTGTCGCATGAAGCTGCCGCAATGTCGATGGCTCGGTACTCGCGGATGCCCTGTGTCGACGTTTCGGATATCGCGAGGTTCATCAGGTCGGAACCCACATCGTCTTACAGTGCGACGAGCCGCGACATCACCGCATCGCGATTCCGGATCATCATCCGCTCCGCCTCGGAACGCTGAACGCGATCCTGCGCGCCGTGGAAAGGCACTCGGCGTGCCGCGGCCTGAGATCCTTCTCCGTCTCCGATAAAAATCCGCACCGGGCGACGGAGGAGCGGGGAGAGGGGCGAGCCCGGTGCGGAGGAGGCAATCGATGGCAGCGGACGCGCGTCCGCTGCGCCGCGTTGCATCAGATGACTTGCCAGATCGGATCGGGCTCGCAGAGGCGAGAGCTCGTCGTCGCGCACTCGCGCGGCGAGACGAAGGCTTCGCCACCGAGCCAGGGCGCGTCGGCGTGCGCATCGGCGGAATCGCGACGCGTGTTCGCGGCTTCGCAAAGCTGGTGAAATTCGTCGGGCAGGTAGAGGTCCATCGCGTTCTCCTTCAGTGCAGCATCGCCAGCACCCCGAGCAGCAGCGCGGCCACGGCGAAAGCGATGCGCAGTGGTTCGCGCGTCGCGAGCTCGGCGTTCGGGTCGGGGCGATCGGTCATCATCGGAATGTCCTCGGACTTCGGCTGGGATGCATTGCACCGCCGCGGTGGGGAGGGGCGGCGCCGCGATGCGGCCATCGCGCCGGCGAGTTCTGGCAATTTGCTGGCCACGCGGCGTGAGGCATTGCGCATGCGCGCGGCACGGGTAAGCTGCCCGCAGAGTCGAGGAGCCCGACAATGCCGCGCAGCATCGCCATCGTCGAAGACGAACCGTTGATCCGAGCCAACTACGTCGAGGCGCTGGCGCGGCTCGGCTACGAGGTGCGTGGCTACGGCTCGCGCGCCGAAGCCGAGGCGGCGTTCGCGCAGAAGCTGCCCGAGCTCGTCATCATCGATGTCGGCCTCGGCGACGAACCCGAGGGCGGCTTCGAGCTTTGCCGCAGCCTGCGCGCGAAGTCTCCGACGCTGCCGATCATCTTCCTCACCGCGCGCGACTCGGATTTCGACGTGATTTCGGGCCTGCGGCTCGGCGCCGACGATTACCTCGCCAAGGACGTCTCGCTGCATCAGCTCGCGGCGCGGATCAGCGCGCTGTTCCGCCGCATGGAGGCGCTGCGCAAGCCCGTGGCCGCCGACAACGTGATCGAGCACGGCCCGCTCAAGATCGAGACCGAGCGCATGCGCGTCACCTGGAACGGCGCCGACGTGCCGCTGACGGTCACCGAGTTCTGGATGGTGCACACGCTGGCGCGCTTCCCCGGCCACGTGAAGAACCGCGACCAGCTCATGCGCGACGCGCAGGTCGTCGTCGACGACGCGACCATCACTTCGCACATCAAGCGCATCCGCAAGAAGTTCATCGCCGTGGACCCGGGCTTCGACGCCATCGACACCGTGCACGGCGCGGGCTACCGGTGGAAGGCTTGAAGGCCGGGATTCGGGTTTGGGGATTCGGGATTCGGAAAGCGGCGGCGCGACACGCACCGGCATGACAGCGTAGCCTGTCGACCAAATCCCTAATCCCCAATCCCGGCTCTCCACTCCGTGTCCCTGCGCGTCAAACTCCTCCTCGTCGCGCTTTCGACGCTGGCGCTGCCCTGGGCGGGCTGGCAGTTCGTGCGCCAGACGGAAGCCCTGCTGCGGCGGGGCCAGGAGCAGGCCCTGCTCGCGTCCGCGGAAACGCTGGCCAAGGCGTTCGCGGCGGCGGGCGCCGAGTGGCCGGCGACGCCGGTGCTGTACGTGCATCGCCTCGCGCAGGCCATCGCGGTGGACGGATACGCGGACGACTGGCCGGGCCTGCACGAGTACGCTCAGCCGCTCGGGCCCGCAAAAGATGCGCAGAAGCTGCGCGTGCTGCTCGGCGAAAATGCGGCGGGCCTCTATCTCCTCGCCGAAGTGCGCGACGCGACGCGCACGCGCACCGATGCCCGCGATCCGCGCGCGACGGTGAGCGACCATCTCGTGCTGGTGCTCGTGCGCGGCGCCGAGACGCGACGCTATCTGCTGGCGAGCGGTGCGCCCGGGCCGTTCGAGGCGCGCGCCGACACCGCGGGAGGCACGCTGCCGGAACGCCTCGCCGGAGCGTGGCAGGAAGACGGCTCGGGTTATCGCGTGGAGCTTCGCATCCCGGACCTGCAACGTCCCGACCGCATCGGCATCGCCATGTTCGACGCGGCGGAGCCGAGCGACGACACCGCGGTGCCGCGCGCGCTGCTCGCTTACGATGCACGCGCCGCGCAGGCGCTCGCCGCGCTTGCGCCCGACCTTTCGCGCGCCCGCGTGATCGACGTGGACGGCTGGCTGATCGCGGACGCGGGCGAGCTGCGCGCGCCTTCCACCGCGCATGCGGAGGAGGGCGTGCTCGATCGCATCGTCTATCGGAGCCTGATTGCACCGACGCTGACCGGCTCCGCGGAGCTTCGCGGCGCAAAGCCGCGGCTCGACGCGCCCGAGGTGTGGCAGGCCCTGTCCGGCGTCGCCGCGACGAGCTGGCGCGCCGGCGACGCGGGCGACGACGTCGTCCTGACCGCCGCCGTGCCGCTGCGCGCCGCGGCCGACGTGCGCGGCGCGCTCGTGCTCGAGCAGGCGAACCGCGCGTTGCCGCTGCTCGCCAATCGGGCGCTGTCCGGCCTCGCCGGCGCGACGCTGGCGGCGCTCGCGATAGCTGTGCTGATCCTGCTCCTGTTCGGCGCCTCGCTCTCATTCCGCATCCGCCGTCTGCGCAATGCGGCCGAGCGCGCGGTGCGGACGTCCGGACGTCTTTCCGGCCCGATGCCGCTCGCCGACGCCGAGGATGAGCTCGGCGATCTCGCGCGCAGCTTCGCCAAGCTGTTCGACGAGATCGGTGCGTACACCGACTACCTGCGCACGCTCGCGTCCAAGCTCTCGCACGAGCTCAACACGCCGCTCGCGATCGTCAAGTCCTCGCTCGACAATCTCGACCATCAGGCGCTGCCCGAGGATGCGCGCGCCTATGCCTCGCGTGCGCGCGACGGTGCCGAGCGGCTCGGCAAGATCGTGCGCGCGATGAGCGAGGCAGGGCGCATCGAGCGCGCGATCGCCGCAGCGGACGCCGAGGATTTCGACCTCGCCTCGCTCGTGGCCGGCTGCGCGGAAAGCTATCGCGCTCTCGCCGGCTCGCGAGAGCTGCGCGTGCGCCTGCCCGCCACGCCGCTGCCGTTCCACGGCGCGCCGGATCTCGTCGCGCAGGCGCTGGACAAGCTCTTCGACAACGCGCGCTCGTTCGCGCCGGAGAACGGCTGGATCGCACTGACGCTGGCTGCGTCCGGCACGGGTGCCGAGATCCGCGTCGCCAATTCGGGCCCGCCGCTGCCGGCTACGATGCAGGATCGCCTGTTCGATTCGCTGGTCAGCGTGCGCGACGCGGCCGCGCGCGTCGGCGGCGAGACACCGCATCTCGGCCTCGGCCTCTATGTCGTGCGCCTGGTCGCCGAACTGCACCGCGGGTCGGCCGCAGCGCACAATCTCGCCGGCGGCTCCGGCGTAGAATTCGTGCTGCGGCTCACCGGCATGCCGCGCCGTCGACTGTCCGAGGTGTCTTCCGATGCGTGAACGTTCGCTTGCGGTCGCGCTGGCCGCGATGCTTCCGTGCGTGGCCAGCGCCGAGCAGCATGTCACGACCGGGCCCGAGCTCGATTACCAGCCCGCGATCCTGCAATCGGCCGACGACGGCACGCGCATGCTCGTGTTCGAGCGTCTCGACGATTCGACGCTCGAGGGCGACCTCTGGCTCACGCGATCGAGCGATGGCGAAACCTGGTCCGAGCCGGTCCCGATCATCGGCACGGACGCGGACGAGCGTTCGCCCGCGCTCGTTCAAACGGCGCCGTCTGCCTACACGCTTTTCTACATGAAGGGCACGGTAGGTCAGATCGTGACCTACCGCCTCTGGCGCGCGACCAGCGCGGACGGCATCGGATTCACCGAGCAGAACGAACTCGATCTCGGCTGGGCGACCGGCGGCGAGATCAATCCGCACGTGATCCGCCACGCCGACGGCACGCTGACGATGACCTACCAGCGTTTCGTCGGAGGCGGCTACAACTGCTATGTCGCGGAATCGACCGACGACGGCGTGACCTGGGATCAGCTGCAGGCTGAGATTGCGGGCGGCGCGCAACTGCCGCGCATCGCCTTCCGCGAGAGCGACGGGCTTTATCTCGCCTCCTATCAGACCGGAGGCAGCGTGCTGCGCATGTTCGTCAAGACGACCACGGACGTGCGCGACTGGAGCGGCGCGCCGCAGAACTTCGCTGTCACCGGCAACAACCATGATTCGCTGCCGGTGGTGATGCCGGACGGCGCGTTCGTGCTGTTCTGGATCCGCGCGACAGGCGGGACGTTCGACATCGCATTCCGCCGCTCGACCGACGGCAGCACCTGGTCGCCCGCGATCGCGGTCACCAGCTCGCCCAACGCGGACGACGTCGAGCCGCATCCGCTGGTCGGAAGCTCGCCCGACAGCGTGGAGCTCTACTGGAGCCGCGACGAGCCCGCCGGCAGCTTCACCTATGACATCGTGCGCGAGCCCGTCGTGCCGGTGAACGACATCATTTTTTTCGATTCGTTCGAAGATTGATCCGCCGGCGAGACTGTCGCACGCGCGGCGGCCTTGCTATCTTCGGTCGCCCTGTCCCGGTAGGGCTCCGATGATTTCACAGGACGAGTTCAACGCGCTCGCGGCGCAAGGCTGGAATCGCATTCCGATCGCGCGCGAAGTGCTGTCGGATCTGGATACACCGCTCTCGGTGTACCTCAAGCTCGCCGACGCGCCGTATGCCTATCTCTTCGAATCGGTGGAGGGCGGCGAGAACTGGGGCCGCCACTCGATCATCGGTCTGCCGTGCCGCCGCGTCTACGTGTTGCGCGGCCATACGCTGACGGTCGAGGATCTCGGCGAGATCGTAGAGACGCGCGAGCTCGCCGACCCGCTCGCCGAAATCGAGAAGATCCGCGCGACATACCGTGTTCCGGAAACCGCCGGGCTGCCCGCGTTCACAGGCGGCCTCGTCGGGTATTTCGGCTTCGAGACGGTCGCGTGGATCGAGCCGCGCCTCGCCTCGACCGACAAGCCCGATCGCCTCGGCACGCCCGATGCGCTCCTGATGCTGAGCGAGGAAGTCGCAGTCTTCGACAATCTCAAGGGCCGGCTCTACCTGATCGTGCACGCCGATCCCGCCGAGCCGCAGGCGTATGCGCGCGCGCGGCGCAGGCTGGACGAGCTCGCGTTCCGCCTGCGCCATTCGGGCTCGGGCTATCCCGACGTGCTCGATCCGAAAGCGCTCGAGGAAACGGATTTCGTCTCGAGCTTCACGCGCGAGGCCTACGAGGCGCTGGTCGAGAAGGCGAAGGCGTACATCCGCGCCGGCGACATCTTCCAGGTGGTGCCTTCGCAGCGGCTGTCGGTCCCGTTCCGCGCGCGGCCGGTCGACGTCTACCGCGCGCTGCGCGCGCAGAACCCGTCGCCGTACATGTACTTCCTCGACCTCGGCGCGACAAAGATCGTCGGCTCGTCGCCGGAGATCCTGGTGCGTCTCAAGGGCGGCCGGGTCGTCGTGCGGCCGATCGCGGGCACGCGGCCGCGCGGCAGGACGCCCGAGGAGGATCTCGCGCTCGAGCGCGAGCTGCTCGCCGACGCCAAGGAACGCGCCGAGCACCTGATGCTGATCGATCTCGGTCGCAATGACGTCGGACGTGTCTCTAAAACCGGCAGCGTCGAGCTGACCGAAAGCTTCGTGGTGGAGCGCTACTCGCACGTGATGCACATCGTCAGCCAGGTCGAAGGTGAGCTCAGGGACGGCCTCTCGTACATGGACGTGCTGAAGGCGACGTTCCCTGCCGGCACCGTCTCCGGCGCGCCGAAGATCCGCGCGATCGAGATCATCCGCGAGCTCGAGCCGATGAAGCGCAACATCTACGCCGGCGCGATCGGCTACATCGGCTGGTGGGGCGATGCCGACACCGCGATCGCGATCCGCACGGCCGTGATCCAGGACGGTATGCTGCACGTGCAGGCCGGCGGCGGCATCGTGTTTGATTCCGATCCCGCGAAGGAGTGGGAGGAAACGATGAACAAGGGACGCGCGCTGTTCCGTGCCGTCGCGCAGGCCGCGAGCGGGTTGTGACGAGCGCGGCCGCCGCGGAGAAAACGAAGCAAGTTATTTCACCGGGAGAGTGAATGCCGCATCACACGCCGCTGATTGCAACCCTTGTCGGGGCGCTTGTGCTGGCCTATGTCATGGGCGCGCTCGCGCTGCGCTTGCGGCTGTCGCCGATCGTCGGCTATCTGCTCGCGGGCGTGATCGCGGGCCCGTTCACGCCGGGCTTCGTCGCCGACATGCCGCTCGCGGCGGAGCTCTCCGAGCTCGGTGTCATCCTGCTGATGTTCGGCGTGGGCCTGCACTTCTCGCTCGGCGACCTGCTCGCGGTGAAGGCGATCGCGATCCCGGGCGCCGCGGTGCAGATCGCGATCGCGACGCTGCTCGGCATGGTGCTTGCTTGGCTGCTCGGCTGGCCGCCGGGCTCGGGACTGGTGTTCGGGCTCACGCTGTCGGTCGCGAGCACGGTCGTGCTGCTGCGCGCGCTCGAGGATCGCAATCTCCTGGACTCGCAGCGCGGACGCATCGCGATCGGCTGGCTGATCGTCGAGGACCTCGCGACGGTTCTCGTGCTCGTGCTGCTGCCCGCGCTGGCCGGACTGCTCGGCGGCAAGGTGCTGGCCTCGCACGAGAACGAAAGCGTGCTCGGCGCTCTCGGCCTCACCTTCGGCAAGGTCGCGGCTTTCATCGCGCTGATGCTGCTGGTGGGGCGGCGCGTCATCCCGTGGCTGCTCGAGCGCGCGGCCGGCGCGGGATCGCGCGAGCTGTTCACGCTGGCGGTGCTCGCGATCGCGCTCGGCGTCGCGTTCGCATCGGCGCGCCTGTTCGATGTCTCGTTCGCGCTCGGCGCGTTCTTCGCCGGCATGGTGCTCAACGAATCGAAGCTGAGCCATCAGGCCGCGCAGGATTCGCTGCCGTTCCGCGACGCCTTCGCGGTGCTGTTCTTCGTCTCGGTCGGCATGCTGTTCGATCCCGCCATCGTGCTGCGCGAGCCGCTGCCCGTACTCGGCGTGCTCGTCATCATCGTGCTCGGCAAGTCGCTCGGCGCGCTCCTGATCGTGCGCGCCTTCGGACGGCCGATCGAAGTCGGACTGACGATCGCCGCCAGCCTCGCGCAGATCGGCGAGTTTTCATTCATCCTCGCCGGGCTCGGCGTCGATCTCGGTTTGCTCTCCAAGGACGCCCGCGATCTGATCCTCGCCGGCGCGATTCTCTCGATCTGCGCCAATCCGCTGCTGTTCGTCGCGCTCGACCGCTGGCAGGCGCGGCGCGAAGCGCTCGCCGAGACCAAGCCGGTGCCGGTGGACATGCCGCCCGGCCCGCCGGTGCCGGACAGCGGGCATATCGTGCTGGTCGGCTTCGGCCGCGTGGGCTCACGCGTCGGCCGGTCGCTGAGTGAGCGCGGCAGCCGGATCGCGCTGATCGAATCCGACCGCGAGCGCATCGACGAGGCGCGGGCGCTCGGCATCGCCGTCGTGTCCGGCAACGCCGCGGGTGAGGAAGCACTCACCGCCGCGCGGGCCGCCACGGCGCGCGCCGTGCTGATCGCGATTCCGCAGACGCTCGAAGCGGGGCAGATCGTCCGCCGCGCCCGCGCGCTCAATCCCTCCATCGCGATCCTCGCCCGCGCGCACTCCGATCACGACGTCGAGTACCTGCTGAAGCAGGGCGCGGACGCCGCGATCATGGGCGAGCGTGAGATCGCGCGCAGCATGGTGGAGTCGGTGCAGCAGCTGGACGTGTATTTCGCCCGAATCGGAGCGGCGGGCGTCACGTGAGGATCTGACTGCACGAACGCCTGATGCCTGTCGCGACGAAGCGCGTTCGCGTCGCGGCGGTTTTTTCGAGACCGACGCGCAACTCTCGAAGGCAGCCTGGCCGATGGTCCTGGTGATCGACAACTACGACAGCTTCACCTACAACCTCGTGCAGTACCTCGGCGAGCTCGGCGAAGACGTCCGCGTTGTGCGCAACGATGCGCTGACGCTGCCGGAGCTGCGCGCGCTGGCGCCGGACGCGATCGTGATTTCGCCGGGGCCGTGCACGCAGAACGTGGCGGGGATTTCGCTCGACGTCATCGGAGAGCTGGCGGGCCAGTTGCCGATCCTCGGCGTGTGCCTCGGCCATCAGGCGATCGGGCAGGCATTCGGCGGCAAGGTCGTGCGGGCGCGCGAGATCATGCACGGCAAGACGTCGATGATCCATCACGACGGGAAGGGCGTGTTCCGCGGCGTGCCGAATCCGTTCGAGGCGACACGCTACCATTCGCTGATCGTCGAGGAAGCCTCGCTGCCGGCATGCCTGGAAATCTCGGCGTGGACGGTCGATGCAAACGGCGAGCGCGACGAGATCATGGGCCTGCGGCACCGCACGCTCGCGGTCGAGGGCGTGCAGTTTCATCCCGAGTCGATCCTGACGCAGCACGGCCATGCGCTGCTGAGGAACTTTCTCATGCGACAGGGCGGGGCCGCGATTCAAAAAGATCGGTGGGCTGAAGCCAACCCTATGAAAAGCGTAATTACGGGAGCCGGCTGAAGCCCGCGCCGCGCGACAGGGTGGGCCTTGGCCCACCACCACGTCGGCGCACCGAAACACACATACGAAAACCGAGACGCGGGTACTTCCACATGCCGATCACTCCGCAGGAAGCGCTGCAGCGCACGATCGAGCATCGCGAGATCTTCCACGACGAGATGATCGACCTGATGCGCCAGATCATGCGCGGCGAGGTTTCGCCGACGCTGATTGCGGCGATCATCGCGGGCCTGCGCGTCAAGAAGGAAACGGTCGGCGAAATCGCGGCGGCCGCGGCGGTGATGCGCGAGCTTGCCGCGCGCGTCGAGGCGCCGGTCGGCGAGCACTTCATCGACATCGTCGGCACGGGCGGCGACGGAGCGAACAGCTTCAACATCTCCACCGCCGCGATGTTCGTCGTCGCGGCGGCGGGTGTGCGCGTGGCCAAGCACGGCAATCGCAGCGTGTCGTCCCGGTCGGGCAGCGCGGATGTGCTCGAAGCGCTGGGCGCGGCGATCGATCTCTCGCCCGGCAACGTCGCGCGCTGCCTCGCAGAAACCGGTATCGGCTTCATGTTCGCGCCGAATCACCATCCGGCGATGAAGGCCGTTGCGCCGGTCCGCCGCGAGCTCGGCGTGCGCACGCTGTTCAACATCCTCGGTCCGCTGACCAATCCGGCCGGCGCGCCGAACATCCTGATGGGCGTGTTCCATCCCGATCTCGTCGGAATCCAGGCGCGCGTGCTGCAGCGGCTCGGCGCGAGCCGCGCGATGATCGTCTGGGGCGAGGACGGCATCGACGAGATCTCGCTCGGTGCACCGACCCGGGTCGCTGAGCTCCGCGACGGCCGCGTCGAGGAATATTCGTTCGATCCGACCGAACTGGGCTTCGCGCGCGTGCCGACCCGCGAGCTCGCGGTGGCCGATGCGCAGGAATCGCGCTCGCGGGTGCTCGAAGCGCTGGAGAACCGAGCGGGACCCGCACGGGAGATCGTCGCGCTCAACGCGGGCGCCGCCCTCTACGTAGCCGGGCGGGTCGCCTCGACTGCAGCCGGCGTCGGCCTCGCACGCGAGGTCTTGGCGAGCGGCGCGGCACGCGCGAAACTCGACATGTTCGCGGAAACCACGCGGCGACTGGCTGCGGGTCAGGGGCGTTGAGCACGAACTGACGGGCAGGGCATGGAGCCATGAGCGACATCCTGAAGAAGATCCTCGCGCGCAAGATCGAGGAGATCCGTGACCGCAGCGCACGCATTCCGTTCGCCGAGCTTTCCGCGCGCGCGGCCGATGCGCCGCCGACGCGCGGCTTTGCCGCCGCGCTCGAACACAAGATCGAGGACGGCCAGCCGGCGATCATCGCCGAGATCAAGAAGGCGAGCCCGAGCAAGGGCGTGATGCGCCCCGATTTCGATCCGGCCGCGATCGCGCGAAGCTACGAAGCGAACGGAGCGGCGTGCCTCTCCGTGCTCACCGACGCCGATTTCTTCCAGGGCAGCGACGCCTTCCTCGATGCCGCGCGCAACGCGTGCAAGCTGCCCGTGCTGCGCAAGGATTTCGTGCTCGATCCGTACCAGGTGTACGAGGCACGCGCGATCGGTGCCGACTGCGTGCTCCTGATCGTCGCCGCGCTCGGCGACGCGGCGCTGCTGGAGCTTGCGCTGCTCGCGGCGGAGCTCGACCTCGACGTGCTCGTCGAAGTGCATGACGAAGAAGAGCTCGAGCGCGCGCTCGCGATCCCGGCACCGCTGATCGGCGTCAACAACCGCGACCTGCGCACCTTCGAGACCTCGATCGAGACGACGCTCCGGCTCGCGGCGCAGGTTCCGTACGACCGCCTGCTGGTGACCGAAAGCGGCATCCGCACGCCCGACGATGTCGCGCGCCTCCGCGCCGAGGGCATCGAGGCGTTCCTCGTCGGCGAGGCCTTCATGCGCGCAGCGGATCCCGGCGCCGCCCTCGCGAAGCTGTTCGCCGAGGAAGAGGAGTAGGCGCGGAAATCTCCTCGCCACCGGGTGATTCAGCAACCTTCCGCATCGGCATCTTCCCAAGCCGCTGTTTCCGAGTTACGTTAGTATTTACGTAACTACTTACGGATATCGGGTTCATGTCCTTTCTGCACTCCCAGGGCGAACTCGCCCTCGCCAGCCGCTTCAAGGCCATCAGCGAAAGCCTCTATACCGCAGCCAACACCGCATACCGCGAGGCGGGCATCGACATCGACGCGCACTGGTTCCCCGTGCTCCGCTACCTGCACGTCAAAGGGCCCGCGACCGTCACCGAGATCGCCGCGGCCATCGGGCAGACGCATCCGGCGGTGAGCCAGCTCGCCGCGAAATTGCGCAGGACCGGCTGGCTGACGCGGCGCGCGGACAAGACCGATGGCCGGCGCGGCATGCTCGAGCTGACGGCCGAGGCCGAGCGCAAGCTCGACCGGCTGGGGCCGGTGTGGTGCGCGATTCGGCGCGGCGCGCGCGCGGCGGCATTGCGTGGGCAGGGCTCCCTGATCGATGCGCTGACGAGCTTCGAGAACGACATCGCCAGCGGCCGCCTCGCCGCCGACATCGCGCGCGAGCGCGAGCGCATCGTCGCGGCGGAAGTCGAGATCCGTCCGTTCCGGCCCGAATGGGCGCCGCATTTCGAGCGCATCAACACCGAATGGCTCGAACGCTGGTTCGTGGTCGAGCCGGTCGACCGCGAGGTGCTGACGAATCCAAAAAGTCTCATCCTGGATCGCGGCGGCGCAATCCTGTTCGCGGTGCTGGACGGCGAGGTCATCGGCACCTGCGCGCTGGCCAAGGAAGCGCCGGACGTCTACGAGCTTTCGAAAATGGCGGTCGAGACCGGCTTTCGCGGGCTCGGTGCGGGACGCCGCCTGCTCGATGCGGCGATCGCCGAGTTCGAGCGGCTGGGCGGCAAGACCCTGTTCCTCGAATCAAGCAAGCGCCTCACGCCGGCGCTGCGGCTCTACGAAAGCGCGGGCTTCGTGCATCACCCCGCGCCAAGGCCGGGCAGCCACTACGCGCGGGCGGACGTCTACATGGTCTACGAGCCGCGGAAGAAGCCGGCGCGCACGGCATCGCGTGCGAAGGAGCCGGCGCTCAGGGTCCCCGAGCGCGGCTGAGGAGGGGGTTACGGTCCGCGCGTGCCGAGCACGACGATCGTCTTGCCGGACACCGTGATCATTCCCTGCTCCTCGAGCTGCTTCAGCACGCGGCCGACCATCTCGCGCGAGCAGCCGACGATGCGGCTGATCTCCTGGCGCGAGATGCGGATCTGCGTGCCGTGCGGGTGCGTCATCGCATCGGGCTCGTCGGTGAGGTCGATCAGTGTCTTGGCGACGCGGCCGGTCACGTCCATGAACGCGAGGCGGCTCACCTTGCGGCTCGTGTGCAGCAGGCGGTTCGTGAGCTGAGAGCCGATCGCGAACAGGATCTTCGGGCACTCGTCGCGCAGCGGCCCCTCGAACAGGTTGAACATGCGCTCGTAGCCGATCTCGGCCAG
>CBINBI010000009.1:0-68596 GCA_966248875.1 uncultured Rhodanobacteraceae bacterium | reverse complement strand
GTGTACTGACAGCGAACGCACGCGCCTCCTGCGCGTGCCCCTTCGGGCTGATCCTTCGCCCGCTCGCCGCGGCCGAGAGGGGACCCGCGAGCAAAAGCGCGGCAGTCCCTGCCGCAGAAGCCCCTCATTCTTTTGCTCTGGGGTTCCCTCCGCGGCGGAGGGCGGACGGAAGAGGGCCGCGCTCAGCGCGGGCGGCGCGAGGGATCGCGCCGCGTTTGCCGCAGGCCAGGGAGGGCCTGTCGGTCACGCGCCGGCCAGGATGGCCGGCAAGACCCGCAGGGAGGCGAGTCGGTTTCGCAGGGCGCTACAAATCAGGAAAGCAGGAAAGCGCAGGGTTCCGCTTTCGCGAGCGCGACGCCGGCGCTCCTCAAGAGCCGGGAACGGCTCGCGACGCACCCTCATCCCGCAGGCGGCTGTGCTTGAATCCGTACAGAAAGTAGATCGCAAATCCGATCACGGTCCAGATGCCCATCATCGTCCAGTTGTACCAGTTCTCGCCGAAGATCAGCAGGAACAGGCAGCTCAGCACGCCGAGCGTGCAGGTGACGGGCGCCCACGGCACGCGGAACGTGCGCTTGAGATCGGGTGCGGTCCGGCGCAGCACGAGCACGCCCGTGCAGACCGCAACGAATGCGATCAGCGTGCCCATGGAAACCAGGTCGCCGAGCACGTCGAGCGGAAACACCGCGGCGAGCAGCGCGATGCCGCTGCCGGTGATGACCGTGTTGATGTGCGGCGTGCAGTATTTCGGGTGGATCTTTGCGAACACCGGTGGCAGCAGGCCGTCGCGGCCCATGATCATGAAGATGCGCGGCTGCGCGATGATCATGACCAGAATCACCGACGAAAGCCCGATCACCGCGCCCAGCTCGACGAGCCAGCGCAACCAGTCGAGCTCGGCGTGCGCCTTGATCGCCGTGACGACCGGCTCGCTGGTGCCGAGCTGGTCGTAAGGCAGCAGGCCGGTCAGCACCGCCGCCATGCCGATGTAGAGCACAGTGCAGATCGCGAGCGAGGCGATCGTGCCGATCGGCAGGTCGCGCTGCGGATTGCGCGCTTCCTGCGCCGCCGTCGAAGTCGCCTCGAAGCCGATATAGGCAAAGAACACCAGCGCCGCGCCGCGGATGATGCCGGACCAGCCGTATTTCTCCGGACCCTGGTTTTCGGGAATGAACGGGTGCCAGTAGCTGGTGTCGACGTAGCTCGCGCCGACGATGATCACGATCAGGATCAGCGCCACCTTGAGAATGACCATCGCGAGGTTGGCGCCGCTCGACTCGCGGATGCCGAGATAGCAGACCCAGGTGAGCGCGAGCACGATCGCGACGGCAGGCAGGTTGAACAGCGCGCCGGTGACGACGAAGCGGCCGTCGGTAAACGCGAGCGGCGCCATCGTCAGCGTCTCCGGCAGGTGGATGCCGAGGTGATCGAGCAGGCTGGTGAAGTAACCGGTCCAGCTGACTGCGACGGCAGACGCGGAGACGCCGTATTCGAGCACCATGTTCCAGCCGATGAACCAGGCGACGAGCTCGCCGAGCGTCGCGTAGGCGTACGAGTACGAGCTGCCGGACATCGGAATCAGCGTCGCGAACTCGGCATAGCAGAGCGCCGTGAAGCTGCAGCAGAACGCGGCGATGACGAAGCAGAGCACGATCGCCGGTCCCGCGTGTTCGGCAGCCGCCTGGCCGGTGATCACGAAGATGCCGCCGCCGATCACGGCGCCGATGCCGAGTGCGGTCAGGCCCCAGGGCCCGAGCGTGCGCTTGAGGCAAGGGCCTTCGCTGGCGTCGGCGTCGGAGAAGTCGGTCTTCTTGACGAGGAGTCGTTCGAGCATCGGAGCGGGGCGACAGTGAGCCGTTGTCGAAGCGCTGGTCGGTGCGCCGGCGCCGCAAACCGCGGCGCCTTGCGTCCGCTAGCCAGCGCCTCTGTTATTTCTTGCTGCGCAGCTTGCTGCGCCGGTAGCCGTAGAGGAAATAAACCAGCAGGCCGGCGATGATCCAGCAGCTCATCCAGAGCCAGTTGTCCATGAACGCGATGAAGAAGAGGGCGAAACAGCTGAGCGCGCCGAGGACGCAGACGATCGGCGCGGCCGGCACGCGGAACGCGCGCTCGAGGTCCGGGCGCGTCCTGCGCAGCACGAGCACGCCGATGCAGACCGTCGTGAATGCGAGCAGAGTGCCCATCGAGACGAGATCGCCGAGCACGTTGATCGGCAGAAGACCGGCGAGCACGGCGGCGATGATGCCGACGATGACCTGGCCGACGTAGGGCGTCTGGTATTTCGGATGGACCCTGCCGAACGGCGCAGGGATGAGGCCGTCTTTCGCCATCGTGTAGAAGATGCGCGGCTGGCCCATCAGCATGACGAGTATGACCGAGGAGAGGCCGGCGATCGCGCCGATCTCGATGACGATGCGCAGCCAGCGCAGGCTGGGATAGCCCTCGATCGCCGTCGACACCGGATGCGCCGTGCCGAGCAGCGTGTACGGTGTGATGCCCGTCAGCACGGCCGACACGATGATGTAGAGCAGCGTGCAGATTACCAGCGAGCCCAGAATGCCGATCGGCATGTCACGCTGCGGATTCTTCGCTTCCTGCGCCGCTGTCGAGACCGCGTCGAAGCCGATGTACGAGAAGAACACGATCGACGCCGCGCGGAACACGCCGGGCCAGCCGAAGTGGCCGGCCGAGTCTTCGGGCGGCACGAACGGGTGCCAGTTCGAGGTGTCGACGTACTGCAGCGAGAACGCGACGAAGAGGAGGATCACGGCGAGCTTGATCGCGACGATGACCGCGTTGAGCGACGCCGACTGCGTGATGCCGACGTAGCAGACCCAGCTGATCGCGCCGACGATGAGCACCGCGGGCAGGTTGATCAGCGCGCCGGTCGTCGAGATGTGGCCGTCGGTGACGGTCAGCGGAGCGTTGACCAGCGCGGGTGGAAGCGAGAGCGGCATGCCGGTGACCTCGCCGATCGATCCCAGCAGGCTGTTGAAATAACCCGACCAGCCGACCGCGACCGTCGAGGCGGCGAAGAGGTATTCGAGGATCAGCATCCAGCCGATGAACCAGGCGACGAGCTCGCCGAGCGTCGCGTACGAATACGAGTACGCGCTGCCCGAAACCGGCAGCATCGAGGCGAACTCGGCGTAGCAGAGGCCCGCGAACGCGCAGGCGATGCCGGCGAAGACGAAGCTCAGCACGACGGCGGGGCCGGCGTGCATCGCGGCCGCCTGGCCGGTCAGCACGAAGATGCCCGCGCCGATGATCGCGCCGATGCCGAGCATGACGAGGTGCTTGGCGGTCAGCGCCCGCTTCAGGGGGACTTCGCCGCTGATCGGGCCCTGGTCGTGCTCGCCGGCGTCGACGTGCGGCGTCGGATGCACGGGCTGGACGATGAATAGGTCTTTGAACATCGAGCTCCCCTTCCGGATCCGTCCGCAGGCCGCGCATCCCGCCCTGGCCTGCAGGCAAACGCGCGGCCGGGCCGCGCCATTTCAGCGGTTGCGAGCCGCTGCAAAAAATCTCCGAGCGGGGGTCCGTCCCGGAACGCGTCGGATTCGCCGGGTCGGGCAAAGCCGGTCCCGATGTCTACCGGAGCGGAGAGCGTCCGTTCCGGCGCGGCCCGTTCCGCGGACCGCTGGCCTCTCGACCCGGTGGAAGGAGGCTCGTCGCCCGCGCCGCAGCCGAGGCCGCGGCACGGGCGCGGGCAAGTTAACCCACGGCCCCGGCGGGCACAAGCGGCGTTGCCGCCATGGCGGTCCGCTCTCTATGCTTGCGTGCGCCATGGACGACCCGAGTCTCAGCCTGGAAGGCGCGCTGGCCAGATACCGCGCCGCATACCCCGACGCCGCCGCGCTCGCCGACGAGTTCACGTGCTTCCTCCGCTCAGCGCGGACCGTGTTCGAGCGCTCGCACGCGATCGGCCATTTCACCGGATCCGCCTGGCTCGTCAGCGCCGACGGCACGCGCGTGCTGATGACGCATCACCGCAAGCTGGATGCGTGGCTCCAACTCGGCGGCCACGCCGACGGTGACGCCGATCTCGCCCGCGTCGCCCTGCGCGAAGCGGAGGAGGAATCGGGGCTGACCGACCTCGTCGTCGAGCGCGCGATCTTCGACATCGACCGGCACCGCATTCCGGCACGGCCGGGCGAACCCGAGCATTGGCACTACGATGTGCGCCATGTCGTGCGCGCGACACGCGGCGAAGACTTCGTCGTCGGCGACGAATCGCACGCTCTCGCGTGGCGCCGCATCGACGAGCTGGTCGACGACGAGACCATCGACGCTTCGGTGCGCCGTATGGCGCGCAAGTGGCTGATGCGCTCGGCCGTACTCCCGGATGTCGAAGGGTGGCTGCCCCGCCGCACATAATCCGCGTTCGGGCGATCTTCGTCCCCGCAAGAGCCGGAACGCGAGGGCGTCCGGCTGGAGCGAGGCGTCGGGTTCTTGCTTGCGCGGGAACGACGGAGGACGCATCTGGCCGCGGAATCTCGCGGTATTATCGATCCGGGAAGGGGCCGGCCTACTTCGGCGGCACCTAACAACGGGAGGGATACATCGTGGACAAGACACGCTTGGCGCTCGCAGCGCTGGGACTCGCCGTGGGCGCGGCACAGGCGCACGACGGAGGGTTCGTCGGTTCGTTCGGCGTCCAGGGGCGCGAGCAGCTTGGCTTCGCACCGTCGTTGGGAATTTCGCTCGGCTTCGTCAGCTTCGTCGATCTCGCCGTGCAGAGCGACGGCAAGATCGTCGTATCGGCCACGGTCGCGAACGGGAGCTCCGACGACTTCGGCGTGCTGCGCCTCAACTCGAACGGCACGCTGGACACGAACTTCGGCACGCAAGGCCAGACCATTGTGGCGTTCGACGGCGGCGGCACGAACATGGACGAGGCTTCGAGTGTTCTGCTGCAGCCGAACGGACGCATCATCGTGTGCGGCCAGGCGTCCGGTAACAGCATCGGCAACGGCAGTGACTTCGGCATCGTGCGCCTCACTTCGAGCGGCGCGCCGGACGCGCAGTTCAGCGGTGACGGCAGGGCCACGGTCGGCTTCGACCTCGGCCCCGCCGGGTTCCGCGACGATTTCGCCGTGCGCTGCAGTCTGCAGGCGGACGGCAAGATCGTCGCGGCCGGACAGGCGATGACAGGCATGGACGCGGGGCGCATGGCGGTGGCGCGGCTCAACGTCGACGGGTCGCGTGACGTCGGCTTCAACGGCTCGGGTACGGCCACCGTGGATTTCGGGCCCGCGTATCCGGATTCGATCGCCTTCGGCGTCAAGTCGCTCGCCAACGGCGGCACGCTACTGATCGGCGGCGCGGGAGACGCCGGTATCTACAGCTACTCGTCGTGGGCTTTCGCGCGGCTCGATGCAAGCGGCCAGCTCGATCCGACGTTCGGCAATGCCGGCATCGTGCTGTTCAATTCGGGCGTGCCGAGCTACCTGCCTGTCGAGGCGCTGGACGTCGTGGTGCTCGCCGATGGATCGTTCGTCGCTACGGGCGTCATGGCGCTCGAGCCGGATCTCATGAACTACGACTACGGCGTCGCGAAGTTCACCGCGAACGGCACGCTGGACACGAGCTTCGCCAATGGCGGCGTGCTGATCGTGCCGTTCGATCTCGGCGGCGCACAGAGCGATCTCGGCATCGAAATCGTGCAGGACCCCCAAGGACGCCTGCTCGTCGTCGGCTTCAGCAACGCGACGGCGGTGCCGACTACAACGACGATGGCGCGGTTGAAGCCGGACGGTACGTTCGATCCGACCTTCGGCGTCGGCGGCAAGCTTACGCTCGCAAGCGCGCCGCCGCCGATGCTCGACGAAGGCGACCTTGGGATGAGTGTTGCGTTCACTCCGGACGGCGGCATCCTCATCGGCAGCATCGCGAGCAACAGCGCCTCGCCGACGGGCAGCTATGTAGGTCTCGCCAAGCTCGTCGGCGACACGATCTTCGAAGGCGGATTTGATCCGGAGTAGTGCATTGCGAGTCGCGCCGCCGCGAGCGGCGCGACGTCAGGCCCGGCCGGAGAATTCGCCGGTCGCGGTATTGACGAACACCTTTTCGCCCGTCGTGATGTATTCCGGCACCTGGATCTCGATCCCCGTCGCGAGCTTCGCGGGTTTCGGTCGCTTGGTCGCCGTCGCGCCCTTGAGCTCGGGTGCCGTGTCGACGACTTCGAGCGCGACGGTCGGCGGCAGCTGCAGCGCGACCGGCGCGTCGTCGATCAGTTGCACGTAGCAGCCTTCGATTCCGTCCGTGATGTAGCCCGCCGCGTCGCCGACCACGGCCGCATCGAGCGTGTACTGCGTGAAATCTTCGCTGTCCATGAATACGTAGGCGTCGCCGTCGCGGTACGAGTAAGTCACGGCCCGGCGCGTCAGCTCCGTTTCGCGCAGCTCGTCTTCGGCGCGCAGCGAAAGATCGAGCTTCTGGCCTCCCGGCACGCTGTACATGATGAAGCGGAACGTCACGTTGCCGCCGCGTCCCTGCGGCGCGCTGCGCTCGATGTCGCGGATCTGCCAGACCTTGCCGTCGTGCTCGACGACATTGCCGCGTTTGGCTTCGTAAGCTCGCATTCCGGTGTCTCGTCGAAAAGGACGCCTAGTGTGCTGTCCGGGGTGAGGTCATCCTGATCTCACTTCGGCGCGAGGCGGATCGCGCCGTCGATGCGGATCGTGCCGCCGTTGAGATAGCGGTTCCCGATGATGAACGCGACGGTCTCGGCGAATTCCTCGGGCTTGCCGAGCCGCGACGGGTAGGGGACCTGCGCGCACAGCGATTGATAGACCTGCTCCGGCATGCCGTCCACCATCGGCGTGTGGAAGACGCCGGGCGCGATCGTCATCACGCGCACGCCGATGCGCGCGAACTCGCGGGCCATCGGCAAGGTCATGCCGACCACGCCGCCCTTCGAAGCCGAATAGGCGGCCTGCCCGATCTGCCCTTCGAACGCCGCGACCGACGCCGTGTTGACGATGACGCCGCGCTCGCCGTCCTCGCCCGGCGCGTTGTGCTGCATCAGATCCGCAGCGGCCTTGGCCACGTTGAAGCTGCCGATCAGGTTGACCATCACCGTCGTCGCGAACGTCTTGAGCGGCATCGGGCCTTCCTTGCCGAGCACGCGGCCGGCGCCGAGGATGCCGGCGCAGTTGACGGCCACGGTGAGTCCGCCGAGCCTGTCCTGTGCCTGCTTCATCGTCGACACGACGCCGTCTTCGCTCGTCACGTCGGCGCGGAAATAGCTCGCCGTGCTGCCGAGTTCGGCGGCGGCCGCGGCGCCCTTCTCGTCGTTGACGTCGATTAATGCGACCTTGCCGCCATGCGCGACGAGATGCTTCGCGACCGCGAAGCCGAGACCGGATGCGCCGCCGGTGACGACGGCCTTGACCTGCTGGAGCTGCATGAATCCATCCTCGGAATTGCGAGGGCGCGGATTCTAGCAGTGCGCGCCGTCACTTCTCCCCAGCGCGAAAAAGCCGGCGCCGGACGAGGACAAGCGCACCGGCTCGACTGCTTGCCCTCGTCCCGGCCTCTCCCGCCGGAGCGGGAGAGGGACAACGCGCATCAGCGCACCGGCGCCATCAGGTGCTGATAGGGCGTGCCGGCCCACATCACGTAAGGCTGCGAGGTGTCGGGATCGGCGCCTTTCGGGTATGACTCGTAGAACGTCTCGTCGCCGCCGACGATCATGATGTGCGGGCCGGTTTCGATCCAGTGATTGCCGGCTTCGGGCTTGGTCGCATACGGATCGGTGTTGCTGCCATCGGTGCCGCCCGCGAGCATGTACATGAAGCCGACCTTGTTCGGCGGCGGCGCCTTGTGCGCGATCCACGCCTCGACCCATGCCATCGCGTTTTTGTCCATGCACATCGGGTCGGGGCCGGGCGTCGCCGGATTGTCGGGCATGCAGGTGAAACCGTTGGTGCCCTTGCGCAGCGTGCGCATGCCGTTGCCGTCCATGATCGCGACGGTCGCGGCCTTGGCCACGGCGGCCGGTGCGGCGTGCATCGCGCTCGCGATCAGGTCGGCATCGCTCGGCGCCTTCGCGGCGGTTGTCTCGTTCGCAGCGAGCGCAGGAATCGCGGCGAGCGCCATCAGCGCGGCTGCAAGGTGACGGTGCATCAAGTGGATTGCGTGCATGAGTGCCTCCCTCGGGTTCTCGATGAAACGACGGGCGCGTCGTTGGCCATCTCCTCCGGGACACGCGCTCAGCGGGGTCCAACTACGCCTCCGCCGGGCGCGTATCCGCGCAAGGGGACCGGGCCTGCTGCGGCCGCCTTTCACGTGCGGCAACGGCTCAGAGATCGAGCAGGTAGAACCGGTTGCAGCCATGATGACCGGTGCTCCCCATCGGCCGGTCGATGCGACCGAAGCCGCTGGCGAGATAGAGGCCCTGCGCCGCCTCCATGCCGTTCAGGGTTTCGAGATAGCAGCGCGTGAACCCGAAGCCGCGCGCGGCGGCCAGGCAGCGCTCCATAACGGCCCGGCCAGCGCCGCGGCCGCGCAGCGCCGGCAGGAAATACATCTTGCGCAGCTCGCACACGTCCGCCTCGCCACCGTCCAGTGGCGCGACGCCGGCGCCGCCCTGGACCGCGCCGCCGGCCTCGATGACGAAGTAGGCCGAGCGCGGCTTCGCGTAGGCCGCGCTCATCCCATCGACTTCGGCGTCATGGATCGCGAAACCGGGGCCGTCGGCCCCGAATTCCGGCATAACGGTGCGGATGATCGCCGCGACTGCACTGTCATCGCGCGGCTCGATCGGGCGGATCGTGAAGGACGCTGTCATCGCGCTACAGGCCGCGACGGAAATCCAGATCGTAGCGCGTGCCGCCGGTCAGCGAATGCAGGCGCAGGTTGGTGATGCGGATCGGCGCGCCCGGCGCGAGATCTGCCGCGTTCGATTCGGCCATCTCGGCGGGATCGATGACGGTGACGCCGCCGGAGCCGATGACTTCCAGCGCGTTGTCGGGCCCGATCACTGCCGCCGTATCGGGATCGATGCCGAGCCCGAGCGCGAACGGATTCAGCGCCAGCGCGGCGAGCAGCCGGCCCAGCCGGTCGCTCGCGTGGCCGCCCTGGTCGATGACGACGCGATTGGTGAGCCCGAGTCCCGGAGCGAGGCTCGCACCACCGAGGCGTGGCGTCGGCCCTTCGGTACCGTGCGCAAGCATGTGCTCGCAGAGCAGCGCGGCGCCGGCGCCCGCGCCGACGACCGCCAAACCGTCCGCGTTGCGGCGGCGGATCGTGCGCGCGAGCACCGTGCCGCCGATCAGGGTCGAGAGCCGCAGCGGCTGGTCGGCCTGCAGCATGACGAGATGCGCGTGCTCGCAGGCGTCGAGCAGATTCCGCTTCTCGCAGTCGGCTCGCGTCACGACGAGCTGGCGGTGCACGTCTGCCGCGCCGGCGGAATACAGCGCGGTCTCGATGTCGGCTCCGGTCTCCTCGACGGTTTCGCTTGCCGCGACCACGACCACGCGCGGCTGTGCGCTGACGAGCGCGATCAGCCGTTGCAGCAGCGTGCTGCCGCGCTCTTCGTCGCCGATGACGCCGCAGGCGATGATCAGTCCGCGCGTGCGGTCGGGCGCGAGTCGGGCGGGCATGCGCAGGGTCCTGGCGGGCGACGGCGGAATTATAGGCGCGGCCATCGCGCTCGCCGAGCCGCTATCATCTGCGCTCGATCCATGCGGAATCGGCAGTCGCATCTCTCTGCCCGGCAGCCTGCGCCACAACGCGCGAAAGCAACGAACATGAGCGAATCCGTCCTGGTCACCCGCAGCGGCAGTGTCGCCGAGATCCGGCTCAACCGTCCGCAGGTGCACAACGCGTTCGACGACGCGCTGGTCGCCGATCTCACCACCGCGCTTGCCGATTGCGAGCTCGACGCGAACGTGCGCTGCGTCGTGCTGACCGGAGCCGGCACGTCGTTCTCCGCCGGCGCGGATCTCCACTGGATGCGCGGCATGGCCAAGGCGAGCGAGGCGGACAATCGCGACGATGCGCTCCGGCTCGCCGCGCTGATGCGCACGCTGAATTTTCTCTCCAAGCCGACCATCGCGCGCGTCAACGGCGCGGCCTACGGCGGCGGCGTCGGCCTGGTCGCATGCTGCGACATCGCGATCGGTGTCGAGAGCGCGAAATTCTCGTTGAGCGAGGTCAAGCTCGGCCTCGTGCCGGCGGTGATCTCGCCGTATGTCGTCGCGGCGATCGGCCTGCGCCAGGCGCGCCGCTTGTTCGTCAGCGGCGAAGTGTTCGACGCCGCGATGGCCCTGCGCGTCGGCCTGCTGCACGAGAGTGTCGCTTCCGATCAGCTCGACGCGGCGGTCGATCGCGCCGTGCACTTCCTGGGCAAGGGCGGCCCGCTCGCACAAGGAGAGGCCAAGCAGCTCGCGCTGCGCGTGGCCGGCCTCACGCGCGAAGCCGCCGAGCGCATCGATGCCGAGAACGCGCGGCTGATCGCGCATCTGCGCGTTTCGGAGGAAGGCCAGCGCGGACTCGCGGCGTTTCTGGAAAAGCACGCGCCCGAATGGGTGCGCGAGTGATCAGGACCGGCCGTGCCTCTCTCGACCGGCAGGAGAGCCGAAACGCGTGCCGTCTACTCCGGAAACCGCATCAGCTCGGGCACGTGCGGCGCGTAGGCGCGCCAGCGCCCGACGGATCGCGTGTAGATCGGCTGCCGCACCTGCCAGAGGCTGGCCGTGCTGATCGCGCGGGTGCTGCCGTCGCGCGCCGTCGCGTCCAGCTCGCCGAGGCCGAGCCAGTCCGCAAGCTCGCCCAGGCACTCGTCCGTCGCGGTGACGAGGCGCTCGTAGCGAACCGTGTGAATCGGCGGCGCGCCGCGCTTGCGCGCGCTCGCGATCAGGCGGGGGCAGGCCTGCATGACGGTGGCGATGTCGGCGAAGTCATAGGCGAAATTGTGCTCCGCGCCGGCGAAATACTGCGTCCAGATCGAAAGCGCGGTGTCCCGCTCGCCGCGCTCGCAGTAGATCACGCGTGCATTCGGAAGGAGCGCCGCGATCGCGTCGAGGTGCAGGAAGTTGAGGGGCTGTTTGTCGAGATAGAAGCGCGCCAGCGCGTCGTCGAGCCGGAGTTGCGCGAGATACGTCGAAGCGAGCCGGCCGAGCGCCTCTGCGGTCGGCCTGGCGTTGGCCGATAGGCGCTCCGCGACGACCGGCAACCAGGGCAGCTCGCCGCGCTGGCGCACGTCCGGATGGCGCGACAGCAGCTCGGCGACCAGCGTGCTGCCCGAGCGCGGCATGCCGACGATGAAGACGGGCACAAAGTCCGGCGCCAGCGCGCTGCGCCCGGCAAGCGGCTTCGCGTCCAGCCGCGCCGCGACCATGCGCCGGAAATTCTTGCGCGGCCACTCGGCGAAACTGGCGACGACGCGGTTGGCTTCGCGGAAATAGCCCGCCGCCTGTGCGAAATCGCCGATGTCGTCGTGCGCCTTGCCGAGCGCGAACAGCAGCGAGGCGCGCGCCCTGTCGCCGAGCCCTGGCCGTTCCAGGCAGCGCTGGAACAGCGCGAAATCGGGATGGCTCGCCTCCTTGTAGCGCTGCGCCGCTGCCAGCCCGTTCGCGGCCTGCCAGTCGAGCGCGCGCTCGTCGTGCGCGAGCGCGTACGTGTAACGCTCGCGCACGCGCGCGAAGTCGCCGAGCTGAAGGTGCAGCATGGCGGAATACGCGTGCAGCCTGGCATCCGTCGATCCGCGCGCGATCTCGCTTTCGCAGAGCTCGGCGGCGGCCTGCTTGCGGCCGGCGTCGTCGAGCAGCTCGATCGCCTGGATCGTCGTGCCGATCGGCTGCGGCGCGTACGCAAACAGCGCGCGCACCACCGCTTCTGCCGCGCCGGTGCGGCCTTGCTCCTTCAGGATTTTCGCAAGCAGGAACGTCGCCGCGACGTGACCGGGATGCGCGGCGAGCAGCGCGCGCAGGATGGGCTCGGCCCGCGCGGGCTGCCCGGTCTGCCAATGGACGCCGGCCAGCGCCTGCTGCGCGTCGGCCGAATCCGGAAAGCGATCCGATGCGGCCGCGAACACCGCGGCAGCGCCGTCGAGATCGCGCCGCAGCACCAGCGCGCGCCCGCATTCGAGCCAGTCGCGCTCTTCGCGCGCCGCGAGCGCGTCGAGCAGTCCTTGCCGCGCGGCGGCGGCATCGCCGGTCGCGAGCCGGCGCACGTAGTCAGCCACGAGCGGCGCCGTCGCATCCGGCGCGAGCGAAAGACCTGCCGGTGCGCGGGGTTCCACGATGTCGTCGACTCCGGTGTTGCCGATCATCCATGTTACCGCACGCTCGAACGCGCACCGCATGGCGACAGTCGCGCGAGGGCAGGCGATAATCGCGCTCGGCCTGGCAGCGCGCGCCGCGCAACGGATCGGCATGAGCCTGTTCAAACGCATACTGATCGCGAACCGCGGCGAGATCGCCTGCCGCGTCATCCGCACCTGCCGCCGCCTCGGCATCGAGACCGTCGCGGTCTACTCGCAAGCCGATGTCGGCGCGCAGCACATGCGGCTTGCCGACATCGCGCTGCCGATCGGTGGGCCGCGGCCGCAGGAGAGCTACCTGCGCGGCGACGCCATCGTGGAAGCCGCGCTGCGCGCCGGCGCGGAGGCGATCCATCCAGGCTACGGCTTCCTTTCCGAGAACGCGGATTTCGCCGAAGCGGTCGAGCGCGCGGGCCTGTGCTTCATCGGGCCGTCCGCGGATTCGATGCGCCGCATGGGCTCGAAAGCCGGCGCGAAGGAGCTCATGGCGAGCCGAGGCGTGCCCGTCGTGCCCGGCTACACCGGCGAGGACCAGGATCCCGCGCTGCTCGCGCGCGAGGCCGGCCGCATCGGCTATCCGCTGATGATCAAGGCCGCGCACGGCGGCGGCGGCAAGGGCATGCGCATCGTGCGCTCGGCGGACGCGTTCGGCGCGAATCTCGAGAGCTGCCAGCGCGAGGCGAAGAATGCGTTCGGCCGCGAGCGCGTGCTGCTCGAGCGTTACATCGAGAAGCCGCGCCATATCGAGTTCCAGATCTTCGGCGACCGGCACGGTCACGTCGTGCACCTCAACGAGCGCGAGTGCTCGGCGCAGCGCCGCTACCAGAAGGTGCTGGAGGAAACGCCGTCGCCGTTCCTGACGCCGGAGCTGCGCGCCGAGATGGGCGAGGCCGCGATCAAGGCCGCGCGCGCGCTCGATTATGTCAATGCGGGCACGGTCGAGTTCATCGTCGGCCAGGGCGGCGATTTCTATTTCATGGAGATCAACACGCGCCTCCAGGTCGAGCATCCAGTGACGGAGATGACGCTCGGGCTCGACCTCGTCGAGCTGCAGCTTCGCGTCGCGGCCGGCGAGGCCTTGCCGCAGGAAATCCTGCAACCGTCGTCTTGTCGCGTTGGAAAAGGCGAGCGCGCCACGCCGTCCGGCGCGACGCTTGCGCAGAATGGCCACGCCATCGAGCTGCGCCTCTATGCCGAGGATCCGGACCAGAATTTCCTGCCGGGCTCGGGCCGGCTCGAGCGCCTGCGGCTGCCGTCGCCGTCGCGGCACGTGCGCGTCGATTCCGGGGTCGTCGAGGGCGACACGGTGACGATCTTCTATGATCCGATGATCGCCAAGCTGATCGCGTGGGACACGACGCGTCCGCTCGCGCTCGCGCGCATGCGCGAGGCGCTCGCGGCCTGCGACGTCGTCGGGCCGAAATCGAATATCGCCTTTTTGGAACGGCTGGTACGCCATCCGGCAATCGTCGAGGGCACGATCGATACCGGCTATCTCGATCGTCATCTCGACGAGTTCCTGCGTGTGGACGAGACGGACGCGGAACACGAGCGCGCGCTGCTCGCGGCGGCAACGGCCTGGCTGCTGTACGAGGAGCAGGCGGCGCTGCGCACGGCACGGTCGTCGGCCGATCCGCATTCGCCGTGGGCACGCGTCGATGGCTGGCGGCTCGGCCATCCAGGCAAGCGTATCGTCGCGCTCGCCGATCGCGGCGAGCGCTGCGAGATCGCGGCTCACGGCGCGGATGGCACGTACGCGCTGAAACTCGATCAAGGCGAACCCACCGTCACCGGCGCGGTGCTCGCCGACGGCACGCTCGACGCGATCATCGACGGCATCGCGGGGCGCTGGCAGGCGGTCATCGACGGCGATCGGGTCGCGCTCCATGACGGCACACGGCGTCACGTCTTCGTGCACGCGCCCGCGTTCGCTTATGAAAGCGGCCAGGCCGAGCGCGGCGACCGCATCGTCGCGCCGATGCCGGGCCGCATCGTGCTGGTCAAGGCGGCCGAGGGCGACGAGGTGGCCGAAGGCGAGGACGTCGTCGTCATGGAAGCGATGAAGATGGAGCTGACGCTGCGCGCGCCGCGGGCGGGCCGGATCGATGCCGTGCAGGCGTCCGCCGGCGATTTCGTCGAGGCCGACGCCGTGCTCGTGCGGCTGGCTGGCGCGTGAGACGCGCATGGTCGCGACGATCTGGCGCTTCCGTGTTTCTCCGGAGTCTGTCGAAGCGTTCGAGCGCACATACGGGCCGGAGGGGGACTGGGCGCGGCTCTTTTCGCGTGCGCCGGGCTATCGCGGCACTGAGCTTTTGAAGGTCCACGGCGAGAGCGGCGTCTATCTCACGATCGACCGCTGGGTTTCCGAAACCGATTTCGAGAATGCCAAACGGACGCTGGAGCATGACTACGCTGCGCTTGATCGCCGCTGCGAAGCCTACACATCGGAGGAAACGTGGCTCGGCCTCTGCACGGTTCTCGACTGAACGGATGAACCCTTTGCGCATTCTCGTCATGCTGTCGCTGCTGGCGCTCGCCGGCTGCGTCGAGACGCGCTTCGAGTCACCCATCGGCGACAACATCGAAACCTGCGACACCGGCTGGAAAGGACTCTGGATCGGTGCGGACGCGAAGGATCGCGGCGAAGCGCCGGAAGCGCCGGCGTTCTATGTCGACGACGCGTGTCGTTTCATCGTGCTCGACCAGCCGGAGAAGAACGGCCCGGTGAAGCAGATCCACGTGCCGGTCAACTACGTGCACGCGGCCGGCAAGGATTACGTCGTCGTCGCCGATACGGCCGTCGGATGGCTGGCCGAGGTCAAGCCGCCGCACGGCGTGACGCCGGCACCCGGGAAATCTTATTTCTTCGCGCGTTATCGCCTGCGCGGCGATCGCATGGAGCTGTATCCGGTCGACAGCGAGCGCACGGCGAAGCTCGTCATCGAAGGCAAGATCGGCGGCACCGTCGACAAGACGCAGAACGAGCTGCACGTCTACGTGCGCGGCACGCGCGCGCAGATGCTGGATCTCGTGCGCACCCAGGACATCTTCGACAGGAAGAATGCGGTGAAGCTGGTGCGGACCCGCCAGACGCCCGAGGAGTTCGAGCAGTCGCTGCGCGCGGGCGCTTCGACGGGAGGCGCGCGGTGAGCGCCATGCCGTCCGCCGTCCGCATCGTAGAAGTCGGTGCGCGCGACGGCCTCCAGAACGAAAAGGCGATCGTGCCGACGGCGACCAAGGTAGAGCTGATCGACCGGTTGTCGGCGACGGGCCTGCGCACCATCGAAGCCACCAGCTTCGTCAGCCCGAAATGGGTGCCGCAGCTCGCCGACGCGGCGGAGGTCTACGCCGCGATCGAGAAGCGGCCGGGCGTGAGCTATCCGGTGCTGGTGCCGAATCTCCAGGGCTACGAGCGCGCGCGCGCCGTCGGTGCGACCGAAGTCGCCGTGTTCACTGCGGCGAGCGAGGCATTCAACCGCAAAAACATCAACACCTCGATCGACGAGTCGATCGAGCGCTTCGCGCCGGTGCTCGAGCGCGCGCGTGCCGACGGCGTGAAAGTACGCGGATACGTATCGACCGTGCTCGGCTGCCCTTACCAGGGCGAGGTGCCGGTCGGGGACGTCGTCCGCGTCGCGCGGCGCATGCACGCGCTCGGCTGCTACGAAATCTCGCTGGGCGACACGATCGGCATCGGCACGCCGGCGAAGGCGCGCGCCATGCTGCGCGCGGTTGCGGGCGAAGTGCCGATGAGCGCCCTCGCAGTCCACTTCCACGATACCCGCGGCCAGGCGCTCGCGAACATCCTGGCCTGCCTCGAGGAGGGCGTCGCGGTGGTCGACAGCTCGGTCTCCGGCACCGGCGGCTGCCCGTATGCGAAGGGCGCGACCGGCAACGTGGCCACCGAGGACGTCGTGTACATGCTCGAAGGCATGGGCATCGCGACGGGCGTCGATCTCGGGCGCCTCATCGAGACGGGCCTGTGGCTCAGCGCCCGGCTGGGCCGCGAGACGTCCAGCAAGGTCGCGCGCGCGAGCGCCGGCTGAACGCCCGCCGGCGCGGAGCCGGAGCAATAACAATGACTTGCCGCGAGGATGCGAGGCCGGATACAATGACCGGCTCGCCGATGGCACGCTGTCGGCGCAGGCTGTTTTCAGAATAACTACAGAGGCATGGCCATGTACGCAGTCATCGTCAGCGGCGGTAGGCAATACCGCGTGGCGGAGGGCGAGACCCTCCGCGTCGACAAGCTTCCCGGCGAAGTCGGCAGCGAAATCAAGCTGGACCAGGTTTTGATGGTGGGCGAAGGCGAGGGCATCACGCTCGGCACGCCGCTCGTCGCCGGCGCGTCGGTCACGGCGAAGGTCGTGAAGCACGGCCGCGCCGACAAGATCCGCATCATCAAATTCCGCCGCCGCAAGCACCATCGCAAGGAGATGGGCCACCGGCAGCACTACACCGAGATCGAGATCACCGGCATCAGCGGCGCCTCGGAGAAGAAGCGCGCGGCGAAAGCCGATGCGAAGAAGGCCGAGCAGGAGTAATTCGTCATGGCACACAAAAAGGCAGGCGGCTCCACCCGCAACGGCCGCGACTCGAACCCGAAGTACCTCGGCGTCAAGGTCTACGGCGGCCAGACGGTCGAAGCCGGCAACATCATCGTCCGCCAGCGCGGCACGCGCTTCCATCCGGGCACCGGCGTCGGGCTGGGGCGTGACCACACGCTGTTCGCGCTGGTCGACGGCACGGTCGAGTTCAAGACCCGCGGCCCGAAGGCGCGCAGGACCGTGAGCGTGATTCCGGGCTGACCGCGGCGCCGGATCGAACGAGAAAGCCCCGCTTCGCGCGGGGCTTTTCGTTTTGCGGGCGATAAACCGGACCAGCGTCGTAACGCCACATCGCAGTCATTCCGGCGCAAGCCGGAATTCATTTCGATGCTCGATACAAGGCCGAAATAGGTCCCGGCTCTCGCCGGGACGACGAGCTTGTAAGCTTTCGCCAATCCCGAACCCCGAATCCCGAATCCCGGCTCCCCCATGAAATTCGTCGACGAGGCCACGATCCACGTGCATGCGGGCGACGGCGGCAATGGCTGCGTCAGCTTCCGACGCGAGAAATTCATTCCGTTCGGCGGGCCGGACGGCGGCGACGGCGGAGACGGCGGCAGCGTCTGGCTGCTGGCGGACGAAGGGCTCAACACGCTGGTCGACTTCCGCCACCAGCGTGTCTTCCGCGCCAAGCGCGGCGAGAACGGCATGGGCCGGCAGATGTCCGGCAAGGGCGGCGAGGATCTCGTGATCCGGGTGCCGGTCGGCACCGTCGTCATCAACGTCGACACCGACGAAGAGATCGGCGATCTCACCGAGAACGGCGCGCGCCTGCTCGTCGCGCAGGGCGGCCATGGCGGCAAGGGCAACATCCACTTCAAGAGCTCGACGAACCGCGCACCGCGGCGCGCCACCCCCGGCAGCCCCGGCGAGGAACGCGAGCTCAAGCTCGAGCTCAAGGTGCTGGCCGATGTCGGCCTCCTCGGCTTTCCGAACGCCGGCAAGTCGACGCTGATCCGCGCGGTTTCGGCCGCGACGCCGAAGGTGGCCGACTATCCGTTCACGACGCTGCAGCCGCATCTCGGCGTCGTGCGCATCGAGGCCGACCGGAGCTTCGTCATCGCCGACATCCCGGGCCTGATCGAGGGGGCGGCCGAGGGCGCGGGGCTCGGCGTCCAGTTCCTCAAGCACGTCGCCCGCACGCGGCTGCTGCTGCACGTGGTCGATCTCGCGCCGTTCGACGGCTCCGACCCGGCAGCGCAGGTCCGCGCCATCGAGAGCGAGCTGAAGCGCTTCGATCCCAAGCTGCTGAAGCGGCCGCGCTGGCTCGTGTTCAACAAGGCGGACCTCGTGCCGGAAGACGAGCGCGAGCAGACCGCGAAGGCGATCGTGAGGAAGCTCAGGTGGAAGCAGCCGTGGTACGTCGTCTCGGCGATCGCGCGCGAGGGCACCTGGCCGCTGATGTTGGACATCCAGCGCTTCTTCGAGGAAGAAAGGCGTGCGGCAGCCGAGGCGGACGCGTGACGCGGAGCTGTGCGACCGCTGTTGCGGGCATGGCAGGACGATACGCAGGCCGCGTTCGCCCCGAGCCTCTTCACCCGCGGGAGACGAGTCTGCCGCGTGCTCGGGTGAGCTCCGCGCAGGGCGCAGGCATGAAAAAGCCGGCTTGCGCCGGCTCTTTCGTCGCATGTCGAGTGGTTTCAGCCCAGCGCGCGGATATGCGCGGTGAGGCGGCTCTTGTGGCGCGCCGCCTTGTTCTTGTGGATCAGGCCGCGCGCGGCGTAGCGATCCATCACGGGCTGGGCGGCGGCGAACGCGGCTTCCGCGCCGGCCTTGTCCTTCGCTTCGATCGCTTTCACGACGCGCTTGATCGCAGTGCGGACCATCGAGCGGGCACTGGCATTGCGCTGGCGCGCTTTCTCGGACTGGCGGGCGCGCTTCTTCGCGGACTTGATGTTGGCCAAGGGACGACTCCGGAAAAGGGGTTGCTGCAAAAAAGACGCGGGATTCTAGTGGGCGGAGAGAGGAGCGTCAATTGCTCCCGGGTCCGTCGTCCCCGCGAAGGCGTGCCTCAGGCACGTGGGCAAGGCGCTGGGTCCCCGCTTTCGCGGGGACGACGAAGGAAACGGGCATGAGCCCGCGCCCGAGCCTGCTTCGCTCCACGCTGACCTTCAGCGGAGCGACGTTCGTTTCGCGCATCCTGGGCCTCGTGCGCGAGCAGGCGATCGCGTACGCGTTCGGCGCGAATGCAGCGACCGACGCCTTCTGGGTCGCCTTCCGCATCCCGAATTTCCTGCGCCGCCTGTTCGCCGAGGGCTCGTTCTCCGTCGCCTTCGTGCCGGTGTTCACCGAAGTCAAGGAGAAGCGCAGCCACGAAGAGCTGAAGCAGCTCGTCGCGCGCACGGCGGGCACGCTCGGGGGCGTGCTGCTCGTCGTCACCGCGCTCGGCGTGATCGGCGCCGGTTGGGTGACGCGCGCTTTCGCGCCCGGCTCGATCGACGAGCCGGTCAAGTTCGCGCTGACGACCGACCTCCTGCGGGTCACGTTTCCGTTTCTCCTGTTCGTCTCGCTGACCGCGCTTGCCGGCGGCGTGCTCAACAGTTTCCACAAGTTCGGCCTGCCGGCGCTGACGCCGGTGATCCTCAATCTCTGCATGATCGCGGGCGCGCTCTGGCTGGCGCCGCATCTCTCGACGCCGATCATGGCGCTTGGCTGGGCGATCCTCGCGGCGGGCATCCTGCAGCTGCTCGTGCAGCTGCCGGCGCTCCGTTCGCTCGACCTGCTCGCGCTGCCGCGCTGGGGCTGGCGGCACCCGGACGTGCGCCGCGTGATGCGGCTCATGGTGCCGACGCTGTTCGGCTCGTCCGTCGCGCAGATCAATCTCCTGCTGGACACGCTGATCGCGTCGTTCCTGATTTCGGGCTCGCAGACCTGGCTCGCGCAGAGCGATCGGCTGCTGGAATTTCCGCTCGGCGTGTTCGGCGTCGCGCTCGGCACCGTGATCCTGCCGTCGCTGTCGCGGCACCACGTTTCGACCGATCGCGAAGGCTTCGCGAAAGCGCTGGACTGGGGCCTGCGCACGGCGCTCCTGATCTCGGTGCCGGCGATGCTCGCGCTCGTGCTGCTCGCCAAGCCGATCCTCGCGACGCTGCTGCAGCACGGCCGCTTCACGGCGCATGACGTCGACATGGCCGCGCTTTCGCTGTCGGCGCTCTCGTTCGGCCTGCCGGCATTCGCGCTGGTCAAGGTCGTCGCGCCGGCGTTCTACGCACGGCAGGACACGGAGACGCCGGTGCGCGCCGGCGTCGTCGCGATGATCGCGAACATGGTGATGAACGTCGTCTTCGTCGCGGTGCTGTTCGTGCTCTGGCACGCGCCGGAGCAGACGGGCGAGGGCTGGCTCGCGGCGATCGCGAGCGTGCCTGGGCTGCACATGGGCCTCGCGCTTGCCAGCGCGCTCGCGAGCTATCTCAATCTCGCGCAGCTCTGGGTCGCGCTCCGCCGCGACGGCATCTATGCGCGGCAGCCGGGCTGGGCGGCGCATCTCGCGCGGCTCGGCCTTGCGTGCACGGCGATGACGGCGGTCATCCTCGCCTGTCTCACCGCCTGGTCCGACTGGAGCGCGTGGGGCACGACGACGCGCATCTGGCGGCTTGGTGCCGTCATCGCGGCGGCAGGCAGCACATTCGTCGCGGTACTGTTTGCGGCAGGGTTCCGGCTGCGCGATCTCAAGGCGCACTAGGCCAGCTCGAATTGGAGGAGTGCAGGCGCGAGGCCCGCATGCTGCAATGCAGCGGCTATACTCCGGCCATGAGCCTGCTTTTCCGGGATGCCGCGGGGCCGAGCCTGGCACCGGGCGGCAGCGTCGCGTGTGTGGGCGCGCTGGACGGCGTTCACGTCGGCCATCGCGCGCTGCTCGAACGTGTGGCCGCACGCGCGCGATCCGAAAACCTGGCCGCGTGCGCGATCAGCTTCGAGCCGATTCCGCGCGAGTTCTTCGCACGCGGCGCGCCGGTGCCGCGGCTGGCCAGCGTGCGCGAGAAGATCGAGCTCATTCGCGGCGCCGGCATCGGGACGCTGCTGCTGCTGCGTTTCGACGCGCGGCTCGCGGCCATGGAGGCGGAGGATTTCGTCGAGCGCGTGCTCGTTGCGCGCTGCGGCGTGCGCGAGATCTGGGCCGGAGCGGATTTCCGTTTCGGACGCGCGCGACGCGGTGACATCGCGCTTCTGAAGCGGATCGGTTCGCGTTCGGGATTTTCCGTGCAGACGCTGCCCGACGTCACCATCCATGGCGAGCGCGTCTCGAGCAGCTCGATCCGCGCGCACCTCGCCGCCGGCGAGTTCGCCGCGGCGGCGCGGCTGCTGGGAAGACCGTTCTCGATCGGCGGGCACGTCGTGCACGGGGAGAAGCTCGGCCGCAAGCTGGGTTATCCCACGGCGAACATCCCGCTCGGCCGGCGCGTGTCGCCGGTCGGCGGCATCTTCGCCGTGCACGTGCGCGGCGTCGAAGCGCAGCCGGTGCCCGGCGTCGCAAGCCTCGGCGTACGTCCGACCATCAACGGCACCGAGCCGCTGCTCGAAGCGCACCTGTTCGACTTCGAAGGCGACCTCTACGGAAGGCGCATCGACGTCGAGTTCGTCGCGAAGCTGCGCGAGGAGGCGAAGTTTCCCGATCTCGACGCGATGGTGCGGCAGATCGATCGCGATGCGGCCGAGGCGCGTGCGATGCTCGACGCGGCATCCGCTCCATCGTCGTCCCCGAGAAAGCGGGGACCCAGCGCCTTCGCCGTGGATCAGAGGCACTAGGTTCCCGCCTCCGCGAGAACGACGAAATACGAATCCCGATCCCAATTCTTCAAATCCCGAATCGCGGCGTCACATGCCCACCGACTACAAGACCACGATCAACCTCCCGAAGACCGATTTCCCGATGAAGGCGGATCTCGCCCGGCGCGAGCCGGCGATGCTCGCCGAATGGGAGGCGAAGCGGCGCTACTACGCGGTCCAGCAGCACACGTCGGACCGCGAGCAGGCGTTCATCCTGCACGACGGGCCGCCGTATGCGAACGGCGTCATCCACATCGGGCACGCGGTCAACAAGATACTGAAGGACGTGGTGGTGAAGGCGGCGTTGCTGGCCGGCTACCGCTCGCCCTACGTGCCGGGCTGGGACTGCCACGGGCTGCCGATCGAGATCGCGGTCGAGAAGGTCGTCGGCAAGGTGGGGCAGAAGGTCGACGCGGCGACATTCCGCAGGCAGTGCCGCGAGTACGCGGCGCGGCAGATCGACCTGCAGCGCGCCGATTTCAAGCGCCTGGGGGTGCTCGGCGACTGGGACAATCCGTATCGCACGATGGATTTCCGCTACGAGGCGGACATGATCCGTGCGCTCGCGAAGATCCACGCGAACGGCCACGTCGTGCGCGGCTTCAAGCCGGTGTACTGGTGCTTCGACTGTGGCTCGGCGCTGGCCGAGGCAGAGATCGAGTATCACGACAAGGAGTCGCCGGCGATCGACGTCGCCTACGATGCGATCGATCCGGAAGCGCTCGCGGCGAAGTTCGGCGTGACGATCGGCGCGGGCGACATCGTCGCTGTGCCGATCTGGACGACGACGCCTTGGACGCTGCCGGCCAGCGTCGCCGTGACGCTCGGCCCCGATCTCGAGTATGTGCTCGTCGAAGGCCCGTCGCGCAATGGCAAGCGCGTCCTGCTTGTGCTTGCCGAAGCGCTCGCGGCGAAAGCGCTCAAGCGCTACGGCGTGGAAGACATGAAGGTGCTCGGCCGCGTGAAAGGCGGCGATCTCGAACTGATGACGCTCCGCCATCCGTTCTACGAGCGCGAGATCCCGCTGATCCTCGGCGATCACGTCTCGGCCGAGGAGGGCACCGGCGCGGTGCACACGGCGCCCGGCCACGGCATGGAGGACTTCACGGTCGGCCAGAAATACGGGCTCGTGCAGAAGTACCCCGCGGGCGAGCTGAATCCGGTCGGCGGCAACGGCGTCTATCTGCCGTCGACGCCGATTTTCGGCGGTCAATTCATCTGGAAGGCGAACGGCGCGATCGTCGCGCTGCTCCGCGAGCGTGGCGTGCTGCTCGCCGACGCGAAGATCACGCATAGCTATCCGCACTGCTGGCGCCACAAGACGCCGGTTGCGTTCCGCACGACGCCGCAGTGGTTCATCAGCATGGAAAAGGAGCGGCTGCGCGAGTCTGCGCTGACCTCGATCCGCGACGACGTCGACTGGTTTCCGGCATGGGGCGAGGAGCGCATCGCGGGAATGGTGGCGGGAAGGCCGGACTGGTGCATCTCGCGCCAGCGCACCTGGGGCGTGCCGATCGCGCTGTTCGTCGACAAGGTGAACCACGAGCCGCACCCGCGCAGCGTCGAGCTGATGGAGCAGGTCGCGCAGCGCGTCGAAAAGGAGGGCGCCGATGCCTGGTACGCGCTCGATCCGGCGGAGCTGCTCGGCAGCGAAGCCGAGCGCTATGAAAAGGTCACGGACATCCTCGACGTGTGGTTCGATTCGGGCGTGACGCACTTCTGCGTGCTCGACCAGCGGCCGAATCTCGCGCGCGCTCCGGGCGACAAGGTCATGTATCTCGAAGGCTCGGATCAGCACCGCGGCTGGTTTCAGTCCTCGCTGCTGACCTCGACCGCGATGAAGGGCCGCGCGCCGTACGACGAGGTGCTGACGCACGGATTCACCGTCGACGCGCAGGGCCGCAAGATGTCGAAGTCGCTGGGCAACGTGGTCGCGCCGCAGAAGGTTGTCGACACGCTGGGCGCGGACGTGCTGAGGCTCTGGGTCGCGTCGACCGACTACCGCAACGAGATCGCGGTCTCGGACGAGATCCTGAAGCGCGTGTCCGATGCGTACCGGCGCATCCGCAACACGGCGCGCTTCCTGCTCGGCAATCTCGACGGTTTCGATCCTGCGAAGCACATGGTGTTGGCCGCCGAATGCCTCATGCTCGACCAGTGGGCCGAGCAGCAGGCGCACGACGTCCAGCAGGCCGTGGTCGCCGCGTACGCGCGCCATGATTTCCCGGAGATAGTGCAGCGCATCCAGAACTTCTGCACGAACGAGATGGGCGCGCTCTATCTCGACATCACCAAGGACCGCCTCTACACGATGCCGACCGGAAGCCGCGGCCGGCGCAGCGCGCAGAGCGCGATGTACCGCATCCTCGAGGCGATGGTGCGGTGGCTCGCGCCGATCCTGTCGTTCACGGCAGAGGAAATCTGGCAGCACATGCCGGGCGCGCGCGGCGAGTCGGTGCTGTTCGAGACCTGGTACGACGGGCTTTCCGCATTGCAGGGCTCGCCCGCGCAGCGCCGGTTCTGGAGCGATCTCCTCGCGATCCGCGAAGTGGCCGCGAAGCAGATGGAGATCATGCGCGCGAACCGCGAGATCGGCGCCTCGCTCGAAGCCGAGGTGACGCTGCATCTCGACGCGGAGACGAAAGCCGAGCTCGAGCCGTTCGCGGACGAGCTGCGGTTCTTCTTCATCACCTCGGAGCTTTCTCTCGACAGTGAGGCGGACGCGCCGGCCGAGGCCGCGCCGGTCGATTCGCTGCACGCGGAGAAGCGCTTCGCGAGCGTCATGGTGCGCAAGACGCAGCACGCGAAGTGCATCCGCTGCTGGCACTATCGGGCCGATGTCGGCGCGATCGCGGCGCATCCCGAAATCTGCGGACGCTGCGTCGCGAACGTCGAAGGGCCGGGCGAGGAGCGGCGGTGGTTTTGATGACATCGACGATGCGAAAAAGACCCGTCGTCACCGCGAAAGCGGGGAGCAAGGGCCTTCGGCGTCAGTTCGCGCGGTACCCGCTTTCGCGGCGGCGCCGGGCCGGGGAGCTCGCGTGAGCGCGAAACCGAACGCACTCCCCTGGCTGGCGCTGTCGGCGCTCGTCATCGCGCTCGATCAGCTGACCAAGCACATCGCCGTCGCAACGCTGGAGCCGTACGCACCGCATCCTGTCATCCCGGGCTTCCTGAACTGGACGCTCGCGTTCAACACGGGCGCCGCGTTCAGCTTCCTGCACGATGCCGGCGGCTGGCAGCGCTGGCTGTTCACCGCGCTTGCCGTCGTCGTGTGCTCGGTGCTGGTGGTCTGGCTGCGGCGCCTCCCGCGCGACGAGTGGCGCACGGCGCTGCCGCTGTCGCTCATCATCGGCGGCGCGCTGGGCAACCTCATTGACCGCGTGCGCCTCGGCCATGTGACCGATTTCATCGAGGTCTACTACGGCCAATGGTCGTGGCCGGCGTTCAACGTCGCCGATTCGGCGATCAGCGTGGGAGCGGTGCTGCTGATCATGTTCGGAGTCATGGGTCGAAAAGCGGCCGGCGACGCCCCATAATCCACGCATGGACGTCCTTCTCGCCAATCCGCGCGGCTTCTGCGCGGGCGTCGACCGTGCGATCGAGATCGTCGAGCGCGCGCTCGAGACGTTTGGTGCGCCGATCTACGTGCGCCACGAGGTCGTGCACAACCGCTACGTCGTCGACAAGCTTCGCGGCGAAGGCGCGGTGTTCGTCGACGAGCTCGAGGAAGTGCCCGACGGTGCCACGGTGATCTTCAGCGCGCACGGCGTCTCGCAGGCGGTGCGCAGCGAGGCGGCCGCGCGTGGCCTGCGCGTGTTCGACGCAACCTGTCCGCTGGTCACGAAGGTGCACATGGAAGTCGCGCGGCATGGCAAGGCCGGGCGGGACGTCGTGCTGATCGGCCACGCGGGGCATCCCGAGGTCGAGGGCACGATGGGGCAGTGGGACGCGACGAATGCCGGCGCGATCCACCTGGTCGAGACGCCGGAATGCGTCGAGAAGCTCGCGCCGCGTAATCCGGAGCAGCTCGCCTATGTCACGCAGACGACGCTCTCGGTGGACGACACGAGAGCCGTCATCGAGGCGCTGCGCCGGCGCTTTCCGGCCATCGTCGGCCCGCGTCATGACGACATCTGCTACGCCACTCAGAACCGCCAGGACGCGGTGCGCCGGCTCGGGCAGCAGTGCGATCTCGTGCTCGTCGTCGGCTCGCCGAACAGCTCCAACTCGAACCGGCTGCGCGAGCTGGCCGAGAAGCAGGGCGTGCCGGCGTACCTCATCGACGGCGCGGGCGACATCCGCCGCGAGTGGATCGAGGGGCGTAGCCAGATCGGCGTCACGGCCGGGGCCTCGGCGCCGGAAAGCCTCGTGCGCGAAGTGCTCGCTCGCCTGCGCGAGTGGGGCGCGGCAAGCGTGCGCGAGCTCGACGGCGAGCCCGAGAACATCACGTTCGCGCTGCCGAAGGAGCTGCGCCTGCGCGTGGTGGCCTGAGCCGCTGCGGCGGGCTCGCCGCTCGTCCGCCAAATCCTACCTCGCATTCAAGCCCGTCTTGTCGCGCGCGCGGGCGGCGCTCTAACGTTCGCGCTGTCTTCCACGCTCCAGCCAGGGGGAGCGATGTCACGTGTGGAAAACTGCCTTCCGCGCCGCCGCCCGGCCCGCGGGTTCGGCCTGATCGAGCTTGTGATCGCGCTCGCGGTCCTCGCCATCCTCGTCGCCGCCGCGATGCCAAGCTTTCGCGAGCTCGGCCGGCGCATGACCGTCACCAGCACGACTAACGACCTCGTCGGGGCGCTGAACATGGCCCGCGCCGAGGCAGCCAAGCGCGGCTCCTGGGTCGCCGTCATCGGCCCCAGCAACGACTGGAGCGGCGGCTGGCGCGTCGAGGCGGACGTCGGGGCCGGGGCGACTCCGCCGAACCAGGCCTTCGGCGATCCGACCGATCTCGTGCTGCAGCGCTACGAGGGTGTCGATACCGGCGCGGGCTACGCCGTCAAGACCAAGGTGACCAACGGCAACGGCGGCGACACGCGCATTGTGTTCGGGCCGAGCGGCAACCTCGTCGACTCCGCCGGCGGTGCCGTGGTCTCGGCCGACATCAACGTGTGCCGCCCGGATCACCAGGCTGCGCAATCGCGCTGGATCCGCGTCCAGTCGAGCGGCGAAATCTCTTCTCAGCGGGACACGTCGTCGTCGCCCGCGCCGGGATGCTGAGGTCGGATATGCATATCAATGTTGCACGACGGGGCTTCACGCTGCTCGAAGTGCTGATCGCGCTGCTCGTGTTCAGCCTGGGGCTGCTTGGCATGGCGGGGCTGCTCGTCGTCTCGGTCAAGACCAACCACAGCGCATACCTGCGCACGCAGGCCTCGTTCCTCGCGCAGTCGATGGCGGACCGCATGCGCGCCAATGTGCCGCGCGTGTGGACCGGCGACTACGACGGCTCGTACCCCACCGGCGACACCGATCCGTGCCCAGTCGGAAGCGCGACTTCGTGCTCGCGCGCCGACATCGCCACGCGCGACAAGGCGCAGTGGAGCACGCAGCTGCAGGATCAGTTGCCGAACGCGACTGCGACGATCGCCTGCACGCCGGACGGCACGGTGTCGGTCACGGCAGCCGAGGCGGCCGGCGGCGCGCCGTACACGGGGCTGTGCATGATCCAGCTCCAGTGGAGCGAATCCAGCCTCGACCGCGACGCCGCCGGAGCGGCAGTGCAGACCTTCGCGTGGGCGTTCCAGCCATGAGGACGCACGACATGCTTCGCGCAGCACGAAACGCCCGCGCCCACATGGGCTTCAGCCTGATCGAGCTGATGGTCGCGCTCGCGCTCGGCCTCTTGCTCAGTGTCGGCATCGTCACGTTGTTCGGCGCGACCAGCAAGACGAACAAGGTGCAGGATTCGCTGGCCCGCCTCCAGGAGAACGGCCGCTACGCGATCACGCGCATCAACGCCGACCTGCGCATGCTGGGAGGCGAGTACTGCAACAGCATCAGCAGCGTCGGCTGGACGTCGTCGGCGGACAACGGCCCGCAGTATCCGGGCGCGGCGATCTACGCGAACGTCATCGGCGTGTCGAACATCACGTCGAGCAAGGCGTTTCCCGACAGCGGCGGCACCGCCGGACTTCCTCCGACGGGCTGGACCGCGGGCACCGTCTATCCGGTAAGCCCCGCGACGTTCATGCGCGGCTACGAGTGCGACCTCGGCGGCGGCTGCACGCCCGCCGTGCCAAGCAGCGCCGGCGCCGACGGTCTGCCCGCCGAAGGCACGACCGACGGCACGCGCGTCCGTGGCGCGGACGTGCTGACGATCCGCTACCAGCGCGGCACCGGCTGGCCGTTCACGGTGACGGGAACCGGCGCGGGCGCCGTCATCACACTGCAGCCGACCATCGTCGGTGGCGCGCAGACCGACGATCCGGTCAACATCGTCAACGGCGATCGCGTGCTGCTCACCACCTGCGGCGGCGGCATGCTGTTCCAGGCGAACGCGGCCGGCAACGTCATCACGCCGGCGCCCGGCACGCTGCTCAGCCAGGCCGCATTCCAGCCGAGCGCGCAGCAGGGCGGCGGCAGCTTCGACGTGCGCGCGTTCAACTTCGACCGCGATTTCGTCACGATCACCTATTACCTCGCCTGGAAGAGCGATCCGAATCCCGATCAGCCCGGCCGCGTGGTGCCGGTGCTGATGCGCAAGGTCAACGGCTCGGCGACGCCGGACGAGATCGTGCAGGGCGTGGAGCGGCTCGATTTCTTCTACGGCGTGCAGTTCCGCGACGGCTCGTTCCGGTACCTCACGGCCGACGAGGTCGAAGCCAACAGCGACGTGCCGCAGTTCGGCACGCCGCCGCCGCTGCCCGCGAACTGCCCGCCGCCGCCGCCCGAGTGGGACACGCAGCTTTACGGCAACGTCGAGCCGAACTGCCTCTGGCGCTCGGTGAAATCCGTCGAGGTCCACATGCTGATCGACAGCGTAGACAACGTCTACGACCTGGCGCTCGCCGACACCGCGTATCGCTACACGGTAGATGATGCGGACATGACGCTGCCGCCGGACAGCCCGACTGCGGACATGGTCTACGGCTCCACCGGCACGAACGGCTCGAAAGCCGGCCGCATGATGCGCCGCGAATTCGTTTCGATGGTCGCCACACGCAACGGCAATCATTGATCCATGGAGAACGACATGTCGCTTTCGTCCTTCGCACCCCGTTGCGCGCACCGCCAGCGCGGCGCGGTGTTGTTCGTCGCCCTGGTGTTCCTGCTGCTTTTGACGCTGCTCGGCCTCACGGCCTCGAGCACGTCGATACTCCAGGAGCGCATGACCGGCGGCATGCGCAACGCACACCTCGCCGCGATGGGCACGGAAAGCGCGCTGCGTGGCGGCGAAGTCGATCTCTGGGCCGCGGCGGCGCGCTCCTCGTTCGCGACCGGCGGCCTCGCCATGCCGCCCTGCGCGGGCACCGGCGTGCAACCGTGCCGCTACACGCGCACGAACGGCATCGCCGACCAGCGCGTGCTCGCGTTCCGCTCGTCGAAGGCCTGGCTCACGGCCGGCAGCGACGGCGCGAAATCCTATTCGCACACGGTGACCAGCCTCCCGACCGGTTACGAGTCGGCCGAGCTCGCCAGCCAGCCGCGCTACATCATCGAGGATCTCGGCCTCGATACCGGCGGCGGCATCGGCAACATGAGCGGATCGAATCTCGGCGCGCCGAGCGGCACGGGCGCTCCCAGCGTTCACCTCTATCGCATCACCGCGCGCAGCCAAGGCGCGACGCCTGCGCTGATGCGCATGGCCGAGACGACATTCGGCGCCTATTCCGTCACCAATTTCAATCCCGGCAACTGACACGCCGGGGCGGGGAAGAGCCATGCGTACTCCAATCAATCGAGCTCGAGGAACGGCGCGGATCGCGCTGGTCGCCGCGTCGCTGGCCTTGTTCACCGCGCGCGCGTTCGCGGTCCAGCCGGGCGATGTCGATCTGAGCCCGACGCCGCCGGATCTCGACGCGTCGGTCGATCCGAACATCGTCGTCTCGTTCGACGACTCGGGATCGATGGCCAGCAACTTCATGGGCGACAACCGGCCGTTCGACGACGGCTCGTGGAGCGGACCGTGGCGCTGCGCGGGCGTCATCGGCGGCAGCAGCCCGATCGCCAACCACGCGATGAACGGCGTCTACTACAACCCGAACGTGCTGTACGTGCCGCCCGTGTACGAGGACGGTACGTCGTTCCCGAACGCCGACGCGTCGCTCGCCGCGGTCTGGCTCGACGGCATCGCGGCCAACCGGCCGGTCAACGGCGTCGGCGCCAATGGCACGATCGGCTACAACAACAACCCCAACAGCGGCGCGGATGCGAGCGACAGCGGACGCACGCGCATCAGCTCCGCATCCGGAGCCAACTGCTCGCGCTTCCGCAGCGACGGCACCTGCAGCGGCACCGATCACCGCTGGACCTGCGGATGGAGCACCAGCCCGCTCGATACCGTTCATACCGACCCCGAGACCGGCGCCGCATATCCGAACGGAGGCCCGTACTACTACCGCCTGAAGAGCTCCGTCACGATCCCGGTGGATGCGTTCGGCAACCCGACTTCGACCGGCATTTCGCGCCTGTACACGGCGTCGAACTGGGAAGCCGTCGCGGTGCCGAACAGCAATGCGACGATCCAGGGCGTCACGGTCAACCAGTGGCAGAACTTCGCGAACTGGTACGCCTATTACCGCACGCGCAACATCATGACGCGCTCGGCGCTGTCCCGCACCTTCGGCCAGTTCGGCGACAACGTCCGCGTCGCGTGGCAGACGATCTGGCCATTCTGCTCCAGAAGCTGCAGCAACGGCGGCTCGTGGGGCGTTGCGATCGACAACAGCACGATCATCACGAACCTCAACAATACCCAGACCGGCGCGGCGGCGAACTACCGCAAGAGCTTCTTCAACTTCCTGTTCCAGGTCGGCGCTCGAGGCAACACGCCGGACCGCGCGGCAACGATCCGCGCCGGCGAGTTCTTCCGGCGCCCGTTGTCGAACGACCTCAAGGACCCGTACTTCCAGCCCGACACGCGCAATCCGCCGGGCCGCGAGCTTTCGTGCCGGCAGAACTTCCACATGCTGGTCACGGACGGCTACTGGAACGAAGGCAATCCGACGGTGCCTTCCGGATTCTTCGACGTGCAGAGCTCGCACACGTTGCCCGACAGCACCGCGTTCACCCGCGGCGACGCCGAGTCGCGCGTGTTCTGGGACGTGCCTTCGTCGTCGACCGGATCGTGCGGCAGCGATGGCTCGACGAACTGCTATCCCTCGCTGGCCGATATCGCGTTCTTCTACTGGGCCAAGGATTTGCGCACGGACCTCGACGACACCGTGCCGCCCTACGTGCCCGACAAGACGACCGGTATCACCGGGTCGACGCCGCTGACACCGGGCCAGGATCCGCTGAGCAACAAGGAGATCTACTTCAACCCGGTCAACGATCCGGCCAAGTGGCAGCACGTCGTACAGTTCATGGTGACGCTCGGCATCGCCGGCAACCTCCAGTTCTCCGACGACATCGACTGCAGCGATCCGAACAACGATCTCTGCAAGCTGCGCAAGGGCCAGCAGAACTCGTCCGGCATCACCGGCTGGCCGCGCCCGGCACGCAACCGACCCGAGGCGATCGACGACACGTGGCACGCCGCCATCAACAGCCGCGGCTCCTATTTCAGCGCGTCGGATCCGAGCGCGCTGGTGCAGCACCTCACCGACATCATCAACAACATCCTGTCGCGCCGCGGCTCTTCGACCGCGCTGTCGGCGACGATGTCGACGCTGACCTCGGGCACGCAGGGCTATTCGGCGGGTTACGACACCAGCGACTACTCCGGCTTCCTGACCAAGCAGGATCTCGATCCCGTGTCCGGTACGCCGGGTACGCTGCGCTGGGATGCGGGCTGCATCCTCACCGGCGGATTCTGCGTGACCAGCGGCGCCACCGGCGGTGCCGCGCGCGATCCGAACACGCGCGTGATCTTCACCTCGAACGACGCCGGCACGGGCGGTAGGCTGTTCCGCTGGGCCGATCTCAGCTCGTCGCAGCAGGCGGCGCTGAACCAGGATCCCGCGTCATCGCTGGTCTGCACGACACCGACCGGTGTCGCGCCGGGCTGCGACGGCAACGGCCAGGCCCGCCTCGACTGGCTGCGCGGCGTGCGCACCAGTGAGACCGTGGCGCCGCTGCTGCGCAAGCGCAGCTCGGTACTCGGCGCGATCATCAACTCGCAGCCGCGCTACGTCTCGGCGCCGATCGGCGGCTTCAGCGACAACTTCCCCCCAGGGTCGCCCGAGGCGATCGCGGCGACGCCGGGCTCGAACGGCGCGCCGGGTGCGGGCAGCTATGCGCAGTTCGTCTACGACAACCGCAACCGCGCGCCGACCGTGTACGTCGGATCCAACGATGGCATGCTGCACGCGTTCGATGGCGTGACGGGAGCCGAGCGCTGGGCCTACGTGCCTTCGCTCCTGCTCAAGAACGGACACCTCGACAAGATCACGGACGAGTCGTATTTCAAGACCGCGCCGGGTGTCGACAACACGCCGGTCATCCAGGACGTCTTCATCAACGGCTCCTGGCATACGGTGCTGGTCGGCTCGCTCCGGCTCGGCGGGCGCGGCATCTTCGCGCTCGACATCACCGCGCCGGACGGCTTCACCGATTCCACCGCGCCGGCCAAGGTGCTGTGGGAGATCAGCAACACGACGGTGCAGGGCGGCTCGACCCCGTTCGCGCATCTCGGCTATACGTATTCGTATCCGAACATCGCGCGCCTCAGCAACGGCAAGTGGGTCGTGCTCGTCGCGAGCGGCTACTTCCCGCTGCCGAACCAGACGCCGGTCGATCCCGCCAGCAACGATCCCGCGGCGAACCAGACTTCGCTGTTCGTCATCGATCTCGAGACGGGCAATCTGATTTCCGAGATCAGCACGGCGTCGGCTCCACAGCCGGCTCCGCCGCAGACGTACGGGCTGTCGTCGCCTGCGGTGTACGACCTCAATTCCGATCTCGTCGACGACATCGCCGTCGCAGGCGACCTCGCGGGCAACCTGTGGCGCTTCGACCTGCGCGACACCAGCAACTTCCGCGTCGACCTGATGTTCAAGAGCTACGGCAACAACACGGCCGACATCGGCCGCATGCCGATCTCGGTGATGCCGGTCGGCATGCGCGATCGCGCGGCCAATCTGCCGATCTGGGTATTCGGCACGGGCAAGTATCTCGGCCTCTGCGATCGCACGGCTTCCACGCCGCCGACCGGCTGTGGGGCCGACTCGAACACGGCGACCCAGGCGTTCTACGGCGTGCGCGACTACGGCAACGGCACCGAAGCGGCGGCGGCGGGCGTCACCTATCCGTTCACGCCGGCCATGATGAACCGCTGGACTATCACGCAAGACTCGGGCGGTGTGCGCACGCTGACGCCTGCGCTGAGCCTCAGCGTCAATCGCGGCTGGACGATACCGCTCAACGTCACCGCCGAGCCCGGCGAGCGCAACATCGTCACCGCAGTGCCGTTCTACAGCGCGAACTACGTGATCCTCACCACGCTGATTCCGAAGGGCGACGATCCCTGCGATCCCGGCCGGCGCGGCGCAATCATGGTGGTCGACGGTGCGCTCGGCGGTCCGCTGCCTGCATCGCCGCTCGGCGGCGGCGCCGGCCCGACCGGTGGCGGCAACGACGAGATCGGCAAGGTCGTCGATTCGAACGCGATCCCGATCGCAGGCATTCCGGCGGTGGTCGGCTCGCAGGGCGGACCGCTGCTGCTGCCGGGCCTGCCCGAGTTCGCGATTCCCGCGCCGCCGCCGCACCGCGGATCGTGGCGCGAGCTTCTCGATTTGCTATAACGAAACCGGCGGGAAGGGCGCACGCGACCCTCCCCGCCTTCACGTCCGCCAGGGGGACACCATGTTCAGGCGAGTGGCCAAGGGCTTCACCTTGATCGAGCTGATGATCGTCGTCGCGGTCATCGCGATACTGGCTTCGCTGGCCTATTACAACTACGGCCGCTACGCATTCAGGACGCGGCGCGCCGACGCGCGCGAGATGCTGATGCGCATCGCAGCGGCGCAGGAGCGCTACTACACGAACTTCAACGCCTATGCCACGTCGGTGACCGCGGCGCCGCCGGCCGGGCTCGGCATCACCGATGCCACTTCCGAGCACGGCTATTACACGATCACGACCGCCAACGGCGCGTCGGGCGACGCGCAGAGCTACGTGCTCACCGCGACACCAGTGTCGGGCCAGGCGCAGGCGAGCGACGCCTGCGGTGCGCTGACGCTCGACAATCTCGGCAACAAGAGCCAGACCGGGAACGAATCGAACGGCTCCTGCTGGTAGTGCTCCGCCGTTGCCGCGACGCGCGCGGGCGTCAGGCAGCCCCGAAACTTGTCCATCCCCGCGGCGCGCGGCTATACTCCGCGCCCCTCGCGCCGGAGTAGCTCAGCTGGTAGAGCAACGCATTCGTAATGCGTGGGTCGGGGGTTCGATTCCCTTCTCCGGCACCACGTCTGGCCATGCCGCAAGAGCGTTGGCCTGACGTCTGGCTTGGGGCTGTACGGCTGGAGCCGGGACACATCCCGGCGCAAAAGCGCACAGGCCGCTTCGTGCGGCAGATTCGGGGCCCGCATCGCCCCGAAACCGGGCGGTTAGCTCAGCGGTAGAGCACTGCTTTCACACGGCAGGGGCCACTGGTTCGATCCCAGTACCGCCCACCACTTCCGACAGAACGGGATCGAGGCGCGAACATTCGCGCCTCGATCGTGTGCGTGCGCGCGACTGACACGGGATGAATGCGCGCCCCAAGGCCGCAGCGCGCGGATCACGCGCTGCGCAAGACCGCTCGCGGCGATGGTGGCGCAGAAATGAAAAGGGAGAAGCCGTCCGGCTCCTCCCCGCTTTCACTTTATAAACCACCCCGGGGCTTGCGGCAATCCCGAGCGCGCGACCTAGAGTCCGCGGCCTCGTCCGGACTTTCGTCCGGCGCAACGAGACTGCAAGAGGAATCGCATGCACCGGGTGCCACCTCCGCGCGGATGTCGCGGTGAATGGGAATGGTCGAGCTACATCCTCGATCTGCGGCAGATCAGCAAGACTCAGCACGCGATCGTCGGCGGCAAGGCCGCGAACCTCGGCGAGCTGAACCGCATCGATGGCATCCGTGTGCCTCCGGGTTTCTGTGTGACGGCAGATGCGTTCGCGCGGGCAATTGCCGGAGCACCGTCGATCGAAGGGCTGCTCGACGCGTTGTCGAAGCTCGCACCGAACGACCGCGAGGCGATCGGGGCGCTGGGCGCGGAAGTCCGCCGCGTCATCGAGGACATCGCCGTTCCCGATGATCTGGCGAACGAGATCGCGCATGCGCTCGAGCTGTGCGGCGAGGACGCGGCGTATGCCGTGCGATCGAGCGCGATGGCGGAAGACTCGCCGGGCGCGTCATTCGCCGGCCAGCACGACACACACCTCAACGTCTCGGGACGTGCGGCCGTTCTCCGGCATGTGAAACGTTGCTGGGCGTCGCTCTTCAGCGGGCCGTGACCTATCGCTTGCGCAAGGGCCTCGATCAGCGCCGGCTTCGCATGGCCGTGGTCGTGCAGCGCATGGTTTTTCCGCGCGCGTCCGGTGTCATGTTCACGGCCGATCCGTTGACGGGCCATCGCAAAACGGTTTCGGTGCAGGCCTGCTTCGGCCTCGGAGAGGCACTGGTTTCCGGTCGCGCGAACGCCGACGCCTGGACCGTGCGCGAGAGCGGAATCGTCACGCGGGCCATCGCCGACAAGCCGCTCGCCGTCATCGCATCGCCGGCAGGTGGAGTTCGCGAAGAGCCGGTCGACACTGCATCCCGGCGGCAGCCCGCCTTGTCGGACTCCGAAGTCATGCGACTCGCCACGCTCGGGCGACGCATCGAAGCACATTTCGGCGCCCCGCAGGATATCGAGTGGTGTCTCGCCGATGACGATGTCCTGATCGTGCAGAGCCGACCGATCACCACTCTGTTCCCGGTACCCGTCGCACCGGAGCGCGGCAATCGCGTATACGTCTCGACGGGACATCAGCAGATGATGACCGACGCGATGAAGCCGCTCGGCATTTCCATGTGGCAACTGACGGCCGCGAGGCCGATGTACGAGGCGGCCGGACGGCTTTTCGTCGATATCACGTCGTCGCTGGCTTCGCCCGCAGGACGCGCGGGCATCCTTGCGATGCTGGCGAAATCGGATCCGCTGATCGGCGATGCATTGCAGGCGATTCTCGATCGTGGCGATTTCATTGCGCTGCAGCCGGACGCCGATCCGGGCCGAAGCCGCACTGGCGGTGCGCCGACGCTGCTCGAAGACAATTCCGCGATCGTCGCGGAGCTCGTCGCGCATGGGCAGGGGTCCAACGCGAGCCTCATGCGCGAGATCCGGACTAAATCGGGGCCGGCGCTGTTCGAGTTCATCCGTGCGGATCTGCTCGAGCTGAAGCGCATCATGTTCGATCCCGTCAGCCATCGGGCCATCATGGCGGGCATGGAGGCGGCGTGGTGGCTCAACGAGCGCCTCGAAGAATGGATCGGCGAGAAGAACGCGGCCGACGTGCTGGTGCAATCCGCTCCCGGCAATGTCACATCGCAGATGGGTCTCGATCTCCTGCACGTCGCCGACGTGATCCGGCCGCATCCGTCCGTCACGGCTTTTCTCGAACATGTCGATCGCGACGACTTCCTGGACGTGTTGACCGCCATCGACGGCGGCACCGAGGCGAAGGACGCGATCGAGACGTGGCTTGCCAGGTACGGCATGCGCTGCGCGGGCGAGATCGACATCACGCGGCCGCGCTGGAGCGAACGCCCGTCTGCACTCGTACCGCTGATCCTGAGCAATGTCAGGAACTTCGAGCCGGGCGAAGGCGAGCGCAGGCTCGAGCAGGGGCTGAACGCCGCGCGCAGGAAGGAGCGGGAAGTGCTGGAACGCGTGCGCGCCTTGCCCGACGGCACCAGGAAGGCCGAGGAAGCAAAGTCGATGATCGACCGGCTGCGCACGTTCAGCGGATTCCGCGAGTATCCGAAATACTTCATGGTCGGCCGCTACTTCGCCTACAGGCTTGCCTTGCTGCGGGAAGCAGATCGGCTCGTGGAGTCGGGCGTGCTCGAAGACAGGGAAGACATCTATTTCCTCACCTTCGATGAGCTGCACGACGTCGTCCGCACGAAGAAGGCCGATCACGGTCTGATCCAGCAGCGCAAGGATGCGTTCAGCGCGAACCAGGCGCTGAAGCCACCGCGAGTTATCACCTCCGAAGGCGAGATGCTGGACGGCGCATACCGGAGCGGCCGACTGCCTGCGGGCGCGCTGCCCGGCCTTGCGGTTTCCGGAGGGCTCGTCGAGGGCCGCGCGCGCGTCGTCTTCGATCCCGTCGCGGCCGCGCTCGAGCCGGGCGACATTCTTGTCACGCCCTGGACCGATCCGAGCTGGACGCCGCTCTTCGTCGCCATCCGCGGACTCGTCACCGAAGTCGGCGGCGCCATGACGCACGGCGCTGTGATCGCTCGCGAGTACGGCCTGCCGGCTGTCGTCGGCGTCGTCGACGCCACCCGCCGGATCAGGGACGGGCAGCGGATCCGCGTGCACGGAACGGAAGGCTACGTCGAGATCCTCCCGGAAACTGATCCGTCCGCTACACGCGCCCGACCACCGGAATCAGCGCACCCGTGATCGCGCGCGCGCGATCGGACAGCAGGAACACGATCACGTCGGCGAGCTGCTCCGGCTTGACCCAGCGAGCGAAGTCGGCATTCGGCATGTCCTTGCGGTTCGGCGGCGTGTCGATGATGCTCGGCAGGATCGCGTTGACCGTGATGTCCCTGTCCTTGAGCTCTTCCGCAAGCGACTCGGTCAGTTTGAAGACGCCGGCCTTCGATGCCGCGTAGGCGCCCATGCCGGCGCCGGCCCTGACCGCGCCCATCGCGCCGATGTTGACGATGCTTGCGCGCGTGCCTTCGAGCAGGAACGGCAACGCGGCCTTGCTCGCGGCAATCGCGGTGCGCAGGTTCGTGCGGTAGAGGAAGTCCCATGTGTCGAGCCCGCTGTCGGCCACTTTCTCGAAGCGGAACGTGCCGGCGATGTTGACGAGCGCGTCGAGCCCTCCGAGCGATCCTGCGGCGTTCGCCAGCGCAGCGCGTGCCGCATCGAGGTCGCCGAGATCGACACCGCCGAACAGCGCGGCGCCGCCGAGCGGCACGGAGGAGGGCGGAGCCTCGGCGCGGTCGAGGGCCGCCACGCGTGCGCCGGCGGCCTGCAGCGCGTTCACCGTGGCGGCGCCGAGAGCACCGAATCCGCCGGTGACGGCGACGCGTTTGCCTTCGAGATTCATCGGAAGTCCTCCATCTGTCAGCGATCGTGCGCGTGTGCATCGCGGCCGAGCACGCCGCAGCTGCGCAGGTACTCGATGATGAGCGCGGCGGCCTCCTCGGCGCTGTGCTGTTCGGTGCGGATGTGCAGCTCCGGCGTCTCGGGCACTTCGTACGGCGAGTCGATGCCGGTGAAGTTCTTGAGCTCGCCACGCCGCGCTTTCCTGTAGAGGCCCTTCGGATCGCGCGCCTCGGCCACCGCGAGCGGCGCGTCGACGAAGATCTCGATGAACTCACGGTCGTCAACCATGCTGCGCGCGAGCCGGCGCTCGGAGCGGAACGGCGAGATGAACGCCGTGATGACGATCAGGCCCGCATCGACCATCAGCCTCGCAACCTCGCCGACGCGCCGGATGTTCTCGACGCGGTCAGCCGCGGTGAAGCCGAGGTCCTTGTTGAGCCCGTGGCGCACGTTGTCTCCGTCGAGCAGGTAGGTGCGCGCGCCCAGCGCGTGCAGCTCGCGTTCGACGATGTTGGCGATCGTCGACTTGCCGCTGCCGGAGAGGCCCGTCATCCACAGCACGCACGGCCGATGGCCGTTCAGGCGCGCGCGCGCGTCCTTGTCCACTTCGGTGGCTTGCCAGTGGATGTTCTGCGAGCGGCGCAGCGCAAAGTGCAGCATGCCGGCACCGACCGTTGCGTTCGTGAAGCGGTCGATGACGATGAAGCTGCCCATGTCGCGGTTGTCCCGGTACGGATCGAACGGGACGGCGCGGTCGAGCGTCAGGTTGGCGACGCCGATCTCGTTGAGGTGCAGCGTTCGCGCCGCGAGGTGCTCGAGCGTGTTGACGTCGACGACGTACTTCGGCTGCCCGAGCGAGGCGCCGAGCGTGGTCGCTCCGAGCTTCACGAGGTAGGGCCGCCCCGGCAGCATCGGGTCCTCGCTCATCCAGACGATGCTCGCCTCGAACTGGTCGGCGAGGCCCGGCGGATCGCCGGCCGCGGCGATCACGTCGCCGCGGCTGATGTCGATCTCGTCCGTCAGCGTCAGCGTCACTGACTGGCCCGCGACGGCTTCGTCGAGATCGCCGTCGAAGGTGACGATGCGCGCGACCTTCGACTGGCGGCCCGACGGCAGTACGCGCACGCTGTCTCCGGGGCGCACGGCGCCGCCGAGGATGCGGCCCGAAAAGCCGCGGAATTCATGGTTCGGGCGATTCACCCACTGCACCGGCATGCGCAGCGGCGGGTTGTCCGCCGGCGGCACGATCTCGACCGATTCGAGATGCTCCATGAGGCTCGGGCCCCCGTACCAGGGCGTGTTCTTGCTGCGCGCGGTCATGTTGTCGCCGCGCAGCGCCGAGAGCGGGATGCTGACGACGTCCTCGAAGCCGAGCCTGGCGGCGAGCTCGCGGTAGTCGCTGTCGATCTGCTCGAACACGTCACGCGAATAGCTGACCAGGTCGAGCTTGTTGACGGCGAGCACGACGTGCCTGATGCCGATCAGCGAGACGAGATAGCTGTGCCGCCGCGTCTGCGTCAGCACGCCCTTGCGCGCGTCGACGAGGATCACGGCAAGATCGGCGGTCGAGGCGCCGGTGACCATGTTGCGCGTGTACTGTTCGTGGCCCGGCGTGTCGGCGACGATGAACTTGCGCTTTTCGGTCGCGAAGAAGCGGTAGGCGACGTCGATCGTGATGCCCTGCTCGCGCTCCGCGGAGAGGCCGTCGACCAGCAACGCGAAGTCGAGCTCGTCGCCTTGCGTGCCGAATTTCCGCGACTCCGCACCGAGCGCTTCGAGCTGATCATCCAGCAGCACCTTCGATTCGTACAGCAGCCGCCCGATCAGCGTCGACTTGCCGTCGTCGACGCTGCCGCAGGTGATGAAGCGCAGCAGGTCTTTCATGGCGGAGCCGGGATTGGGGATTCGGGATTGGGGATTGGGGAAAGCTGCGTTGCGGAAACCGGACGAATGGCGACGCGCGCATGGACAGACGCGCGGCGCGTTTCGCTTATCGCGAATCTCAAATCCCCAATCCCGGCTTTCAAAAATACCCCTCCTTCTTCTTCTTCTCCATGGACCCGATCGAGTCGCGGTCGATTACGCGACCCTGCCGCTCCGTGGTCCGCGCGGCGAGCATTTCGCGGATGATCGCGGGCAGCGTGTCGGCGTCCGATTCGATCGCGCCAGTCAGCGGCCAGCAGCCGAGCGTGCGGAAGCGCACACGGCGCAGTGCCGGCTGCTCGCCGTCGTTGAGCGGCATGCGCTCGTCGTCGACCATGATCAGGACGCCGTCACGCTCGACGACCGGGCGCTCGGCGGCGAAATAGAGCGGCACGATCGGGATGTTCTCGCTTTCGATGTACTGCCAGATGTCCAGCTCGGTCCAGTTCGAGAGCGGAAACACGCGGATGCTTTCGCCGCGATTCTTGCGCGCGTTGTACAGCCGCCAGAGCTCGGGCCGCTGGTTTTTCGGATCCCACTGGTGCTGCGCGCTGCGGAACGAGAACACGCGTTCCTTCGCGCGCGACTTTTCCTCGTCGCGGCGCGCGCCGCCGAAGGCGAGGTCGAAGCCGTACTTGTCGAGCGCCTGCTTGAGCCCCTGCGTCTTCCACACATCCGTGTGCAGGGCGGAGCCGTGCGTGAACGGGTTGATGCCGAGCCGCTCGGCCTCGGGATTCCTGTGCACGATCAACTGCACGCCCGATTCCGCGGCCATGCGGTCGCGGAACTCGTACATCGCGCGGAACTTCCAGGTGGTGTCGACGTGCAGCAGCGGAAACGGTGGGCGTGAAGGAAAGAACGCCTTGCGTGCGAGGTGCAGCATCACCGAGCTGTCCTTGCCGATCGAATAGAGCATGACCGGATGCTCGGCCTCGGCCACCGCTTCGCGCAGGATGTCGATGCTCTCGGCCTCGAGGCGCTGCAGATGGGTGAGATTCGGCATGATCGCGGGATTTTGCCCGTATCCGGGGCGGCGCGTCACGCGGACGACATCAGGCACGACAGCGGCGGACTGGCCGCTGCGTGACGGCGCTGCTAACCTGCCCGCCCCATGAAACGCTCGATCATGCCGACGGCCGCACCGGCACGCCGTCGAAACGACGGCACGCGCCGGCCGTGAGTTCGACCCGGGATCACGACACGATCAGGGCCGTGCTCTGGCAGGGCGATCGCTTGCGCCTGCTCGATCAGCGCCGCCTGCCGTTCGAGGAAACCTACATCGAATGCCGCTCGGCGGCCGAAGTCGCGACGGCGATCCACGATCTCGCCGTGCGCGGCGCGCCGGCCATCGGCATAGCGGCTGCCTGGGGTGTCGTGCTCGCGGCGCGGCAGGAACCGGCGCGCCTGGACCAGGCGTTCGCGCTCTTGCGGGCGGCCCGCCCGACGGCGGTGAACCTCATGTGGGCGCTGGACCGCATGGCCGGCGCGCGCGGCGGCGGCGCCGAGGCGCTGGCGCGCGAGGCCGAGGCGATCCAGGACGAGGACCTGGCGGCGAACCGGCGCATGGGCCAGCTCGGCGCAGAGCTCCTCGGAGAAGGCGTCGGCGTGCTGACCCACTGCAACACCGGCTCGCTCGCGACGTCGGGCTACGGCACGGCGCTCGGCGTGATCCGCGCCGGCTACGGTGAGGGCCGCATCGCACGCGTGTACGTGGGCGAGACGCGTCCGTGGCTGCAGGGGGCGCGGCTGACGATGTGGGAGCTCGGGCGCGACGGCATTCCTGCGCACCTGATCGCCGATTCGGCGGCCGCGCACCTCATGAAGTCGGGCGACGTGCAATGGGTCGTTGTCGGCGCCGACCGCATCGCCGCCAACGGCGACACGGCGAACAAGATCGGCACGTACCAGCTCGCGATCGTGGCGCGGCACCATAGTGTGCGCTTCATGGTGGTCGCGCCGTCGTCGACGATAGACATGGCGACGCCGGACGGCGCCGCGATCGAGATCGAGCTGCGCTCGCCGGGCGAGATGCTCTCGTTCGGCGGCCAACCGACCGTCGTCGAGGGCGCGCAGGCGTGGAATCCCGTGTTCGACGTGACGCCGGCCGAGCTGATCGACGTCATCGTGACCGAGCGCGGCATCGTCGAGAAGCCGGACGCCGAGCGCATGCGAGCGCTGTTCGGCGCCGCGCCCGCGGCCGCCGATAGCTGAGCCGCGGCGCACAAGGCATGGCGCTGCGCAAGGAAATCCTGCTGTTCGCGATCAGCGGCGTGCTCGGCTTCGTCGTCGATGCGGCCATCGTGCAGTTTCTCGTCCGCGAGTGGGCGGTGAACCCCTACGAGGCGCGCATCGCTTCGTTCCTCGCCGCGGCGACGACGACCTGGAGCTTCAACCGCACTTATACCTTTGCGGGCCGAAGCAGCGGCAGCCGCCGCCGCGAGCTCGCGCGCTACATCATCGCGATGGCCGGCGGCTTCGCGTTCAATTACGGCGCCTACGCGGCGTGCGTCGCGGCGTGGCCGCTGGTGCGGGCATGGCCGGCGATCGGCGTCGCCGTCGGATCGGTCGCCGGCGCGGTGCTCAACTTCCTATCGTCCAAGTACTGGATTTTCCGCGCGCCGAAGGGTGAATGCGCCTGATCCGGCCGGGGCGCCGTCCGGCGCCTCCGCGCGGAGCGCGAAAGCGGGGCTAAGTCCGTCAGAAATCAGGAAAATCCGGCGACTTTGCCCGGCCGGATATGGTATGATTTCGCATTCCCTTCGCGGCTCCCGAAACGGCCGCCGGGAAGCTCGAAAAAAGAACTCGGCGTCCTGCCTGCGCGGCCGGGCAATCCATCGAAAAACGATGCGGATCCCCGTGCTCGCGGGCGCCCGGCTCGATGGAGTTTCCCGTAGCCCGTGGCGGAACGCGCCCCGTAACTAGCGGTATTCCAGGAAGAATCGTCTGATGGCGGAGCTGGCCAAAGAAGTCATTCGCGTCAACATCGAGGACGAAGTCCGGCAGAGCTATCTCGACTACGCGATGAGCGTGATCGTCGGGCGCGCGCTGCCCGACGTGCGCGACGGGCTCAAGCCGGTGCACCGCCGCGTGCTGTTCGGCATGCAGGAAGCGAACAACGTCTGGAACCGGCCGTACGTGAAGTGCGCGCGCATCGTCGGCGACGTCATGGGTAAGTACCACCCGCACGGCGACGCGTCGATCTACGACACGCTGGTGCGCATGGCGCAGGATTTCTCGCTGCGGTATCCGCTGATCGACGGGCAGGGCAATTTCGGCTCGATCGACGGCGACAACGCCGCGGCGATGCGTTACACGGAATGCCGGCTCGAGCGCCTGGCGTCCGAACTTCTCGCGGACCTCGACAAGGAAACGGTCGACTTCGTCCCGAACTACGACGAGAAGGAGCTGGAGCCGTCGGTGCTGCCGACGCGCGTGCCTAACCTGCTCGTGAACGGCTCGGCCGGCATCGCAGTCGGCATGGCGACCAACGTGCCGCCGCACAATCTCGGCGAGATCGTCTCGGCCTGCATCGCGCTGATCGACGATCCGGACCTCGGCTTCGACCAGCTCCTGCATATCGTGCCCGGCCCTGACTTCCCGACCGCCGGCATCATCAACGGCTCGGCCGGCATCGTCGAGGCCTACAAGACCGGCCGCGGGCGCATCCTCGTGCGCGCGAAGACGGCGATCGAGACCGACGAGAACGGGCGCGAGACGATCATCGTCAGCGAAATTCCGTACCAGGTGAACAAGGCGCGCCTGATCGAGAAGATCGCCGAGCTGGTCAAGGAAAAGAAGATCGAAGGCATCACGCAGGACGGTCTGCGCGACGAATCGGACAAGGATGGCCTGCGCATCGTCATCGAGGTGCGCCGCGATACTTCCGCGGAGGTGCTGCTCAACAACCTGTTCCAGCAGACGCAGCTGCAGGTCACGTTCGGCATCAACATGGTCGCGCTGGTCGACGGGCAGCCGCGCACGCTCTCGCTGCGCGAGATGCTCGATGCGTTCCTGCGTCACCGGCGCGAAGTCGTCACGCGGCGCACGATCTACGACCTGCGCCAGGCGCGCGCCCGCGCGCACGTGCTGGAGGGGCTCACGGTCGCGCTGGCGAACATCGACGAGATGATCGAGCTGATCAAGAGCTCGCCGGACGCCGAGACCGCGCGCGAGCGTATGCTGGCGCGGCGCTGGGCGCCGGGGCAGGTCGCAGCGCTGCTCGCCGCGGCGGGTGCCGAGGCTTCGCGACCGGAGGACATGCCGGCCGAGGCCGGGCTGCGTCCGGACGGCTACCAGCTTACGGCCACCCAGGCGCAGCAGATCCTCGAGATGCGCCTGAACCGCCTGACCGGGCTCGAGCAGGAAAAGCTGAGCGGCGAATACAAGGACCTGCTCACGACGATCGGCGGCCTGATCGCGATCCTCGAGGATCCCGACAAGCTTCTCAAGGTGATCCGCGACGAGCTCATCGAGCTTCGCGATCAGTACGGCGACGCGCGCCGCACGGTGATCCAGACGAGCCAGGAAGATCTCGACATCCTCGACCTGATCACGCCGGAAGATGTCGTCGTCACGCTTTCGCACGCGGGCTACGCGAAGCGGCAGCCGGTCAGCATCTACCGCGCGCAACGTCGCGGCGGCAAGGGACGCTCGGCGACCGCGATGAAGGAAGAGGATTTCGTCGAGAAGCTCTGGATCGCGAACACGCACGACACGCTGCTGACGTTCACCAGCGCGGGCCGCGTGTTCTGGCTCAAGGTGCATCAGCTGCCGGATGCGGGCCCGAATGCGCGCGGCAAGCCGATCGTGAACCTGCTGCCGCTCGAGCCAGACGAGAAGGTGCAGGCCGTGCAGCCGGTCCGCGAGTTCGCCGACGACCGTTACGTCTTCTTCGCGACGCGCAACGGCACCGTCAAGAAGACGCCGCTCAAGGAGTTCGAATACCAGCTCCAGCGCGGCAAGATCGCCATCGGCCTCGATGAGGGCGATGCGCTCGTCGATGTGCAGATCACCGACGGCTCGCGCGACATCATGCTGTTCGCCTCGAACGGCAAGGCCGTCCGCTTCGCCGAGGACGAGGTCCGCTCGATGGGCCGCACGGCCACCGGTGTGCGCGGCATGAAGCTCGCGGCCGGCGAGCATGTCATGAGCCTCGTGGTGGTCGACGGCGACGACGACATCCTGACGGCGACCGAGCGCGGCTACGGCAAGCGCACGCAGCTCGCCGAATATCCCCGCAAGGGCCGCGGCACGCAGGGCGTCATCGCGATCCAGTGCTCCGAACGCAACGGCGGGCTGGTCGGCGCGGTCCAGCTCGGCGAAAGCCACGAGCTGATGCTGATCTCGAATCTCGGCACGCTCGTGCGCACGCGCGCGGCGGAGGTCGCGCGCGTCGGTCGCAATGCGCAGGGCGTGACGCTGATCCGCCTGCCGCCCGACGAGCAGCTCGTGGGCGTCGTGCGCGTGGAGACGCTCGGCGACGACGGAAACGGAGCCGATGCCGAGGCGGACGAGAACGGCGCGGCGCCGGCATCGACGCCGCCGGACGAGCCGCCGACGATGCAGTGACTCGCCGCCGTCCCGGGGCGGCGCCGGGACGGGTGCCGCATCAGGCGGGCGAGTGGTCGGAGATTCTGCGCGCGGGCAGGGCTCGTGCCCGCCGCAGCGTCTCGGCTCTCCGCTGTCGCTCGAGCGTGGTCACCACCATGAACGCGACGAACCCGAGCCAGGACGCGAGCAGCGCCGCGAAGAACCGGAGCGCCGGATCCCGACCCTGCACGCGCCCGGATATCAGCACGAGCACCGCCGGCAGCACGTCCGAAAACGCAATCGCGGCGACGACCAGAGCGAGGACGATACGGTCCGCGGCTATTTGACCGCTTCGAGCATCGTGTTCGCGTCCGACACTTTGAACTCGCCCGGCGCCTCGACGTTCAGCACCTTGACCACGCCGTCCTCGGCGTAGAGACCGAAGCGCTTGCCGCGGATGCCGAGGCCGAAGGGCGTGCCGTCCATCTCCATGCCGAGCGCTTTGGTGAACGTGCCGTTGCCGTCGGCCAGCATCATGAGGCCTTCGGGGACGTGCTGGTCCTTCGCCCACGCGCCCATGACGTAGGCATCGTTCACGGCGAGGCAGGCGACGTCGACGCCGCGCTGCTGGAATTCTGCGAACTTTTCCACATAGCCCGGCAGGTGCTTGGCGGAGCAGGTCGGCGTGAACGCGCCGGGCAGCGAGAACATCACCACCTTTCTGCCTTTGAAGATGTCGTCCGTCGAGACCGACTGCACGCCGTCCTTGAGCACGTTGAGCGTTGCGTTCGGGATGCGGTCGCCTACCTTGATCGCCATCGGGTGCTCCTTGTCGACTTGGGGAATCCGGGAACGGTGATGATACGTGAGGCGGCGGGCGGGATGGCGGCGAGCGCCGCGGTGACCGCGAAAAAACTCTTGAAACCGGTGCGCCCGGCCCTACTTTTGCGCTCACACGGCGACCCGCCGACCATCTTGCGGAGAGGAAAACCATGGCCATCACGCGTTACAACCCGTGGCACGTCCACGGCACCAACATCCAGGAAGAGCTTCGGAACGTCTTCGACCGGTTCTTCAACGGCGACGAGACGGACCAGTCGAACGTCGTCACGAGCCAGTGGACGCCGCGCGTCGACATCAAGGAGGAGGACACCCGCTTCGTGATCTTCGCCGACATTCCCGGCGTGGACCCGAAGGACATTGAAGTGACGATGGAGAAGGGCATCCTGTCGATCAAGGGCGAGCGCAAGGCCGAGACGACCGAGCAGAACGGCAAGATGACGCGCATCGAGCGCTCGCACGGTCTGTTCTACCGCCGCTTCGCGCTGCCGGACAGCGCCGATGCCGAGGGCATCAAGGCAACCGGCCGGAACGGCGTGCTCGAAGTGTCGATTCCGAAGCGGCCCGAGACGGCGCCCCGGCGCATCAGCGTCAACTGAGCGCAGGAGGCGCTCATCCCGGACAGCACAGGAACGTGTGCCGATCCGGATCCCCGCGCGAAGCGGGCTCTTCCCGGACAGCGCGGTGACGCGCGATCCGGACCGCCTCCTTCGGCGCGGCGCTGATCCGGGAGTGCGCACCATCGTGCGTTGATGCGGCGTCCTGCGACGCCGAAGGGAAAGGCGAGCCGGGACGCCGCAAACGGAAGTGACCTCGATGGCCTGCGGCGGGCGACCTCCGCGGGCCATTTTCTTTGCGGCGCCGGACGGGTTCTACAATGCGTGCAGGCACCGCGTCGCAGCGGCCTCAGGCGTGTCTCCGTGCGAACCGATGCGGCGGAGTCGAACGGCCGCACGGCGATCAGCGAAGCAGATGAGGAAGCCGATGCAGTTCAAGGACTACTACGAAATACTGGGCGTGAAGCCGGACGCGTCGGACGCCGAAATCAAGTCGGCGTATCGCCGGCTCGCGCGCAAGTACCATCCCGACGTCAGCAAGGAAAGCAGCGCGGAGGAGAAATTCAAGGCGGTCAACGAGGCCTATGAAGCGCTCAAGGATCCCTCCCGGCGCAGGGCCTACGATCAGCTGCGTGCGGGCGGCTATCGCGCCGGCGACGAATTCCGCGGCCCGCCGCCGAACTGGCAGGGCGGCGCCGCCGATTTCGACTTCGGCGACGTGGGCGGCCACGAGGATTTCAGCGATTTCTTCGAATCGCTGTTCGGCCGCATGGGCGCGCGCGCGGCCCGCGGTCCGCGTCGCGGACGCGACCTGCACGCGGAGATCGCCATTCCGCTCGAGACGGCATATCACGGCGGGAGCGAACGCATCAGCCTGCGCGACGGCGGCGGCGATCGCACGCTCGACGTCCGCATTCCGGCAGGCATCCGCCCCGGGCAGCAGATCCGGCTGGTAGGGCAGGGCTATGCGGGCGCGAACGGGGGGCCGGCCGGCGATCTTCTGCTGGAGATCCATTTCCGCGACGACGGCCGCTTCACGCTCGACGGCCGCAACGTGCTGCTGACGCTGCCCGTGTCACCCTGGGAGGCTGCGCTGGGCGCGACTGTGCCGGTGCCTACGCTCGGCGGAACCGTCGAGCTGCGCATTCCGCCCGGCTCCGACACCGGTCGCAAGCTGCGCCTGCGAGGACGCGGCTGGCCCGGCGCCACGCCGGGCGACCAGATCGTCACGCTGCAGGTGCGCACGCCGAAGGCGGAAACGGCCGGGCAGAAAGCGCTCTACGAGAAGATGGCGAACGAATTCGATTTCGATCCGCGGGCGTAACGACCGCCAGGAACGACCAAGCGGACACCGGAAGTCAGAGGTTGCGTTTTTGCTGTCGCGGAAATGACGATCCGGATCGCGGACCCGTCTTCACGCCGGCAGATACTCGTTGATCGTCCGCGTCAGCTCCGCCTCGTCGATGGGCTTCGTGACATACGCCTTCGCGCCCTGCCGAAGCCCCCACACGCGATCGGTGTCCTGATCCTTCGTCGTCACGAGGATGATCGGGATGTGGCTCGTCTTCGGGTCTTTCGCGATCGTGCGCGTCGCCTGGAAGCCGTTGAGGTTCGGCATGACGACGTCCATGAGGATGAGATCCGGCAGCTCGCGCTTGGCCGTCTCGACGCCGGCCGCGCCGTCTTCGGCGGTGACGACCTGATGGCCGAGCTTCTCGACGGTGCGTCGCATGCCGATCAGCTGCGACGGCGAATCATCGACGATCAGTATGCGTGCCATGTGAACGTCTTACCCCCGGACCAATTGCGCTCCGCATTCTAAACACGGGCCCCGGCCAGCGGCTAGGGCATCACGGCGCGCTGGCTGCCTCAGCCGACGCGAACCACCGTGCGGCCGAGCGATCCACCTTCGAGCATCGTCGCGAACACGCCGGGCAATTCGTCGAGCGCGATCTCCCGCGTGGCGATCCGGTCGAGATGCGCCGGCTTCCAGTCGCCTGCGAGATGCTCCCAGACGCGATCGCGGATCGCGCGCGCCGTGCCTGCGGACGCGACGCCGAGCAGACTGACACCGCGGATGATGAACGGCATCACGGTCGTCGCAAGCTCGATGCCGCCCGCGTTGCCGCAGATCGCGAGGTTCCCGTATGGCTTGATCACACGCGAGAGGCCCGCGAGCATGTCGCCGCCGACGTTGTCGATCGCCCCCGCCCAATGCGCGGTTTCGAGCGGGCGCTGGCCCCAGTAGAGCTCGGTGCGCGCGATGCACTGCTGTGCGCCGAGCGCCTGCAGGTAGTCGAAGTGGTCGACCTTGCCCGTGATCGCGTGCGCCTCGAAGCCGGCGCGCGTCAGGATGTCGATCGCGAACGAGCCGACGCCGCCTGTCGCGCCGGTCACGACGACGGGACCCATCTCCGGCGTCTGTCCGTTGCGGATCATCTGAAACAGCGCGAGCGCCGCCGTGAACCCTGCCGTGCCGAGTGCCATCGACTCGCGCAGCGTCAGCCCGGCCGGCAGCGGAATCGTCCATTTCGATTCGAGCCGCGCATATTCAGCAAAGCCACCATCACGCGTTTCGCTGAGCCCGCAGCCGGTGCAGAGCACCTGGTCGCCTTCCTTGAACGCCGGGTCGCTGGACTCGACGACGTAGCCCGCGACGTCGATACCGCCGTTGAGCGGGAATTTCCGCAGGATCTTGCCTTTGCCGGTACCGGCGAGCGCGTCCTTGTAGTTGACGGACGAGTAAGCGACCTTGACGAAGACTTCGCCGGGTGTGAGCTCGTCCGTCCGCATTTCCTCCAGCGCGGCGCGGTAGCCCGGAGCGTCGTTGCGAATGCGGAAGGCGCGGAAGGTGGTGGTCATGTTCGAAACCCCTTTCTCGTCGTCTCCGCGAAGGCCGGCATCCAGCGCCTTCCGGCGCACATGTTCGCAATCAAATGAGCTCGTCGTAAAGATCGCGCCAATACGGATTGTGTGCTTCGATAAGACGAATCTTCCATGCACGGTTCCATCGCTTGAGCACCTTCTCGCGCGCGATCGCCGCCTCCATCGTGAAGTGCCGCTCGAACCACACCAGCCGATGCACGTTGTTGTCGCGCGCGAATCCAGCGATCTTGTGCTGCCAGACGCGCTGGACGAGATTCGAGGTTACACCAATGGAGCGTGCCGTTGCGCTGGCTGGTCAGGATGTAAACGCAGGGTTGCTTCTCTTCGCGAGTCAAGGCGCTGGGTCCCCGCCTTCGCGGGGACGACGAAGTGTACCGAGTTCATGATACCGGTCGCTTCGTTTGCGACGAATCAAAAAGTCCGTCGTTCCCGCGGGGGAGTCCAGCGGCTTTGTAGGAATTCGCCACGCTGGCATCGGCCAAGAAGCTCAAGCCCCCGATCGCCGTACATCCCGGTAACGTCGAGGGATGCGTCAGCGTATCCTCGCTCAATTCATCTTGTGAATCGCCCGCTTGTCCACCGACATCGCTGCCTCGTGCACGGCCTCGCTCAGCGTCGGATGCGCGTGCACGATGCGGGCGAGATCCTCGCTGGATCCCTTGAATTCCATTGCTACGACGCACTCGGCGACGAGCTCGGAGACGTTCGCGCCGACGAGGTGACAGCCGAGGATGCGATCGGTTTCGGCGTGCGCGATCACCTTGACGAGCCCGGCGGGCTCGTTCATCGCGACGGCGCGGCCGACGGCGGCGAAGGGGAACGATCCAGTCTTGTACGGAATGCCTTCGTCCTTGCACTGCTTTTCGGTCTTGCCGACCCACGCGATCTCGGGCTCGGTGTAGATGACCCACGGGATTGTCTCGAGATTCACGTGTCCCGGCTTGCCGGCGATGATCTCGGCGACGGCGATGCCTTCCTCGAAGCCCTTGTGCGCGAGCATCGGGCCGCGCACGCAGTCGCCCACTGCCCAGACGCCTTCGACGCCGGTCCAGCAGTGCTCGTCGACTTCGATGCGGCCGCGATCATCCAGCTTCACGCCCGTGCCTTCGCCGAGCGCGCCGGCCGTGTAGGCGCGGCGGCCGACGGCGACGAGGAGCTTGTCGACGGCGAGTTTCTTTTCGCCGTCCTTCGTCGAATAGGTCAGGTTGACTTCCTTGCCCTTGATCTCGGCCTTCGAAAGCTTGGCGCCGAGCTCGATCTTGAGGCCCTGCTTGGCGAATTCGCGCGCGGCGGCTTTCGCGATATCGGCGTCGGCCGCGCCGAGAAATTCGGGCATCGCCTCGATGATTGTGACGTCGCTGCCGAGCCGCTTCCAGACGCTGCCGAGCTCGAGGCCGATCACGCCCGCGCCGATCACGCCGAGCCGCTTCGGCACTGCGTCGAAATCGAGCGCGCCGGCGTTGTCTACGATGAACTTGCCGTCGAACTTCGCGAACGGCAGCTCGATCGGCACCGAGCCGGTCGCAATGATGACGTTGCTGCCTTCGATCGTCTGCTTCGTTCCGTCGGCCGCCGTGATCTCGACCTTGCGGTCTTTGAGCAGCTTTCCCTTGCCGTGGAACGGCGTGATCTTGTTGCCCTTGAACAAGAGCGCAACGCCGCCGGTGAACTGCTTAACGATCTTGTCCTTGCGCGCGATCATCGCCTTGACATCGATCGTCGCGCCCGGCGCCTTGATGCCGTGCACCTCGAAATTGTGCTGGATGTTCCAGAACTGCTTCGACGAATCGAGCACGGCCTTCGAGGGAATGCAGCCGACGTTGAGGCAGGTGCCGCCGAGGGCCGGCTTGCCGTCCTTGCCGGTCCATTCGTCGATGCAGGCCGTCCTGAGGCCGAGCTGCGCCGCGCGAATGGCCGCGTGATAGCCGGCGGGGCCGGCACCGATGACTACAACGTCGAACTTGTCGCTCACGATGACATTCCTTCTTGGCCGTCATCCCGGCGCAGGCCGGGATCCATTTTGATCTCGAGATGAGGGCAGCAATGGGTCCCGGCGTGCGCCGGGACGACGTGGCTTAGATTCCCACCAGCATCCGGTTCGGATTCTCGAGCTGGTTCTTGATGTCGACCAGGAACAGCACTGCGTCCTTGCCGTCGATGATGCGATGGTCGTAGCTGATCGCGACGTACATCATCGGCGCGGCGACCACTTGGCCGTTCTCGACGATGGCGCGCTCCTTGATCGCGTGCATGCCGAGAATGGCCGACTGCGGCGGATTGACGATCGGCGTCGAGAACAGCGAGCCGAACGTGCCGCCGTTCGTGATCGTGAACGTGCCGCCCTGGAGATCGTCGAGCGTGAGGCCGCCCTCGCGCGCTTTTTTTGCAAAGCTCGCGATCGCCTTCTCGATCTCGGCGAAGCTCATGGACTGCGCGTCGCGCAGCACCGGCGTGACGAGGCCCTTGTCGGTCGAGACTGCGACCGAGATGTCCTGGTAGCCGTGATAGATGATGTCGTTGCCGTCGACCGACGCGTTGATGATCGGATGGCGCTTCAGCGCCTCGCAGGCGGCCTTGACGAAGAAGCTCATGAAGCCGAGCTTGATGCCGTTGGCCTTCTCGAAGGCTTCGCCGAGTTCCTTGCGCATCGCGACCACCCTGGAAAGGTTGATCTCGTTGAACGAGGTCAGCATCGCGATCGAGTTCTTCGACTGCATCAGTCTTTCTGCGATCTTTGCGCGCATCCGGGTCATCGCGACGCGCTCTTCCGGGCGCGCGCCCGCCGGTGCGGGCTTCGTGGCCGACGGCGTCGCTGGCGCCTGAGGATTGCGCATGAAATTGACGAGGTCTTCCTTGGTCACGCGGTTGTCGCGGCCGGTGCCGGGCACCTGTGAAGGATCGATCCTGTTCTCGGTGGCGACGCGGCGCGCCGCGGGCGAAAGATTCTCGACGCCCTTCGGCACGTCGTCGCCTTCGTTCGACGAAGCCTTCGAGGGCGAGGGGGGTGCCGCCGTCTTCGCCTCGCTCTTCGCGGGCTCGGCCTTCGCGGGCGCTTTCGGCGCCTCGGCTTTCGCCGGTGCGGCTGCCGCGGCACCTTCCTCGATGATGGCCAGAAGCTGCTGGCTCGTCACCGTGGCGCCGGTGTCCTGCTTGATCTCCTTCAGCACGCCATCGGCCGGCGCCGGAACTTCGAGCACGACCTTGTCGGTTTCGAGGTCGACGAGGTTCTCGTCGCGTTTGACCGCATCACCGGGCTTCTTGTGCCAGCTCGCGATCGTGGCGTCGGAGACGGATTCCGGCAGGACCGGCACTTTGACTTCGATCGTCATGGGAAATCCTTTGGCAAGCGCTCGATTGTTCTCGATCCCGTCGTTCCGGCGAAAGCCGGAACCCATTTTGATCTTCTACTCGAAAGCAAAAATGGATTCCGGCTTTCGCCGCCGGAATGACGAATAGGGTGGCGTCGTACTCTCCCTCATTCCGCCGTCGCCGTCGCGCCGGCGGGCGCCGCGACGAGCGCGCGCTCGATGAGCGCGGCCTGCTCGACGAGGTGCGTGGCGAGGTGCCCGCAGGCCGGCGCCGGAGAGCGCACGCGACCGGCATAGGCCAGCGACTGCTTCGGCAGTATGCACGCCTGCAGATGGTGCGTGATCTGGTACCAGGCGCCCTGATTCATCGGCTCTTCCTGGCACCAGACGACTTCCTTCGCGCCGGGGAAGCGTTCCAGCTCCGCGCGGACTTCCTTGCGAGGGAACGGATATAGCTGCTCGACGCGCACGATCGCGACGTCCTCGATGCCGCGCTTGGCGGCTTCCTCGACCAGATCGTAGTAGACCTTGCCCGCGCACAGCACGACGCGGCGCACCTTTTTCGGATTCTTCGCGGTGGCGTCGGGAATCACGAGCTGGAACGATCCCTGCGCGAGTTCGTCGAGCGTCGACACCGCGAGCTTGTGGCGCAGCAGCGATTTCGGTGTCATCACGATCAGCGGCTTGCGCACGTTGCGCAGCATCTGCCGGCGCAGCATGTGGAACATCTGCGCGGGCGTCGTCGGCACGCAGACCTGCATGTTCTCGAGCGCGCAGAGCTGGAGATAGCGCTCGAGTCGCGCCGAGCTATGCTCGGGTCCCTGGCCTTCGTAGCCGTGCGGCAGCAGCAGCACGAGGCCGGACATGCGTCCCCACTTCGCCTCGCCCGAGGAGATGAACTGGTCGATGACGACCTGTGCGCCGTTCGCGAAATCGCCGAACTGTGCTTCCCAGATGTTCAGCGTGCGCGGCTCCGCGGTCGAATAGCCGTATTCGAACGCCATCACCGCTTCCTCGCTGAGCAGCGAATCGATGATCGAGACGTTCGCCGATTCGCGCACCGTCGCCAGCGGCACGTAGTCGCCGCCGCTCTTCTGGTCGTGGACGACCGCATGGCGGTGGAAGAACGTGCCGCGACCGGAATCCTGGCCGACGAGGCGAAGGTCGTAGCCATCGTCGATGACCGTCGCGTAGGCGAGGTTCTCGGCGAAGCCCCAGTCCATCGGCTGCTCGCCGGCGGCCATCTTCAGGCGGTCCTCGTAGATCTTCGCGACGCGCGGATGCGGAGTGATGCCGGCCGGCAGCGTGAGGATCCTGCGGCTGAGCTCGGCCAGCTTCTCGCGAGATACGGCGGTTTCGACCACTTCGTCGAGGCGGCCCTGCAGGTGCTTCGACCAGTCGACCGCGAACTCGTCCCTGAAATCCGGATCGAGATCGGCGATCGGCGTGCCGGCGTCGAGCTTGTTGCGGTAATCGTCGACGAGGGCCTGCGCCTCGGCTTCGGTGATCACGCCCTCGGCGATCAGCTTCCTGGCGTACAGCTCGCGGGCGGTCGGCCGTGCGCGGATCACCTGGTACATGAGCGGCTGCGTCGCGGCCGGCTCGTCCGCCTCGTTATGGCCGTGGCGGCGGTAGCAGACGAGGTCGATGACGACGTCACGCTTGAACTTCTGACGGAAGTCGAAGGCGAGCCGCGCCACGAACAGCACCGCCTCGGGATCGTCGCCGTTCACGTGGAACACCGGCGCGTTGACCATTTTCGCGACGTCGGTGCAGTAAAGCGTCGAGCGCGCGTCGTGCGGATTGGAAATGGTGAAGCCGACCTGATTGTTGACGACGACGTGGATCGTGCCGCCGACGCAGAAGCCGCGCGCCTGCGACATGTTGAAGAGCTCCATCACGACGCCCTGGCCCGCGAACGAGGCGTCGCCATGGATCAGCACCGGCACGACGTGCTCGCGCGTCTCGTCGCGGCGGTGCACCTGGCGGGCGCGCACCGAGCCCGCGACGACCGGATCGACGATCTCGAGATGTGAGGGATTGAAGGCGAGCGCGAGATGCACGGTGCGGCCCGGCGTCTTCACGTTGGCGCTGAAGCCCAGGTGGTACTTCACGTCGCCGGAGTGCGCGGGATCGGCCGGATGGTCGAACTTGCCGTCGAACTCGGCGAAGAGCTTCTGCGGCGGCTTGCCGAGGATGTTGACGAGCACGTTGAGGCGCCCGCGGTGCGCCATGCCGAGCACCATGTCGTTCATGCCGTCGGCGCCGCCGCGGTTGACGAGCTCGTCGAGCAGCGGAATCAGGCTGTCGCCGCCTTCGAGCGAGAAGCGCTTCTGGCCGACGTACTTCGTGTGCAGGTAACGCTCGAGCCCGTCGGCCTGCGTCAGCTTCTCGAGGATGCGCTTCTTCTCCTCGGCGGTGAACCCGAACCTGCCGCCGGCGCGCTCGAGCTGCTCGTGCACCCAGCGCCGCTGCTCGGCGTCGGAGATGTGCATGAACTCTGCGCCGATCGTACCTGCGTAGGTCGCCTTGAGGAGCGCGACGAGGTCGCGCAGCTTCAGGCGCTGCGGACCTGCCAGCGAGCCGGTCGAGAACTCGGTGTCGAGATCGGCGTTGGTCAGGCCGTGGAACGAAGGATCGAGGTCCGGCGCGGCCGGACGCGGCAGCAGGCCGAGCGCTTCGAGATCGGTTGCCGGAAACGTGTGCTCGAGATCGAGCGGATCCAGCCGTGCCGCGAGGTGCCCGCGCGAGCGGTAGGCGGTGACCAGTTTCAGCACGCCGGCCTGCTTCTGCGCCTGCGCGTCGCTGACGGGAGCCGCATGGGCATGGCCGTTGAGCCGCTGGGCCTGCTCGATGCGGTCGATGACGATCGAATGCGGGATGTCGCCGGCCTCGCGGCCTTTCAGCGAATCGAAAACGGAGCGCCAGCCGGGCGGGACGGAAGCGGGATCGAGCAGGTATTTTTCGTACAGCTCTTCGATGAAGGCAGCGTTGCCGCCCGAGAACGGGGAAGTCGCCTGGAACTCTTGGAGAAGGTTCGCGCTCACTCTCACACCATCGAGACGGTCACGTCGTCGACAAAGCGGCGCGCCAGTGCGCGCCGCGTCAACACGCCAAGCCGGCCTGCCGAGCGGCAGGGGAAACTTCCGGATTATAGCCGCTCGAAGCGCCGGTGTGCTGCGTTGCCGCAACGGCTGATCTGGTTGCTGCGGCGCGGTTATCAATGGCTGCCGGCTGCACTCGCGGTGGCGGCCGCGGACCATCGGCCGCGCCGGCGAACGCGGAGTCGAGCGCCTCCGCTCCAGTCGCCGAAGGCGGCATTGGTCCCTCGCTTTCGCGGACGTGATGAGGTGCGTCAGATCGCGAGCCGCCTTAGCTCTTCGCTCGGCACCGAGCGCTCCCACACCTGATCGAAATACTCGCGCAGCTGCGCATGCCGTCCGGGCGCGTAGGTGGAGCCTTCGCCCTCGTTGCGGCTCGCGAGCGTGCGGAAGAGGTAGCCGGCCCGGTCGTTGATCAGAAATGCGGAGGCGTACTGGCGGTCCTGCTCGTCCTCGGGCGTGCGCAGCTCGATCAGGCTGGGCAGCCGTTGCGCCAGCGCGATCAGGCGGTGGCCGTCGACGAGCGGCTTGCGCGGCTCCTGGATGAGGATGCGGATGCGCGCGCGCCGGCCGGAGAGCGCGATGCGCTTGATCTCGTCGAGGATGGCGGGAATGTCGAGCAGCGCGGGATCGAGATCGCGCGTGTAGATCGCGATCTCGTGGGCCGCGTCGGCGAGGAGCGTCGCGATGGCCGCCACGGCTTCCTCGCGGCTGTCGGCGACCAGCACGCGCGGCTCGGCCTTCGGCGGCAGCGGCGGGGCGATGCGGCCTTCGAGCGGCGCGAGATCGAGCCTCATCATGCGATGCAGGATCCCGCATTCGTCGAATTCCTCGCCGTAGGCGCGGAAGCCGAACTTCTCGTAGAACGGAATCGCGTGCGTCTGCGCGTGCAGCTCGACGTGCGGATAGCCGAGCGCGCGCGCTTCGTCGAGCAGCGCTTTCAGGAGTGCCTCGCCCACGCCGCGCCGGCGCCATTCCCGCAATACGGCCATGCGTCCGATCAGCCGTTGCGGGGAAAGCCGGCCGGTGCCGATCGGGCGATCCTCCGCATCGCGCGCGAGCACGTGCCGGGAGATCGGATCGAACGCGTCGATCTCGTCCTCGATCGGCACCTTCTGCTCGTCGACGAACACCGCATCGCGGACGGCGCGCAGCTCGGCGTGGTCGGCAGTCCAGTCGGCGGGCTCGACGCGGAAATCCTCGCGAATCATCGGCGGCTCCGGCTTCTCGGTGCGCGCAGCGTGACATGGCCGAGATCGACGAGGCTGCGCAGCGCATCGCAGTCGCGGCGGGCGCGGATTTTCGAAAGCGCGACCGGCGTCCGCGCCGAGAGCGCGCGCGCGAACGCAATCGAGCAGTCGTGCTCGGTGCCGCCCACGAACAGGACGGCGCCGCCGGCGACGCGCATCCAGGCCGCGCGCGACCACGGGTTGCGCACGGCCTCGGCGTCGCGGGCGAAGGCGCGAGCGAACTCGGCGTCCGAGATCTGGCGTGGGCGCGGCATCGCCGCGTGCGCGATGCGATAGCGCGTGATGAATCGGCCGAAAAACCGGCGGAACGCGGCGGAATCGACGGTGCCCGGGCGGTCCGCCGCCGACGCGCGCGCGTCCTCGGCGACGTTCAGCCAGGGCATGGCGCGCCTCGCGCGCGCAAATGCCGCCGCGTCGATTTCGCCGTCGTTGCCGGCCGGCCGTAGATCGGGGTCGGCATAGCGCGATGTCTCCGGCAGCGCGTCGGCGAACGCATCGGCGAAATCGACGAGGAGATCGGCCATCGACGGCGCGCGCATGCCGATCGAGTAGGTCAGGCACTCGCCGACGGCGACGCCGTGGTGCGGCACGCCGGGCGGGAGGTACAGCATGTCGCCTCGTTCGAGCATCCATTCGTGCGTCGGCGCGAACGCGCGCAGCAGCTTCAGCTCGGCATCGTCACGGAAATCGCGCGGCGCGTCGGCGTCGGCGCTGATGCGCCAGCGCCGCCGGCCGAGGCCCTGCAGGAGAAACACGTCGTACTGATCGACGTGCGCGCCGACCGAGCCGCCATCGGCCGCGTAGCTCACCATGACGTCGTCGATGCGCCAGGCCGGCAGGAAATCGAAATGCGAGAGCAGCGCCGCGACGTCCGCGTCCCATTTGTCGACGTCCTGCACGAGCACGGTCCAGTCGCGTCGCGGCAGCCGCGCGAAGTCCGACTCGGCGAACGGGCCCGAACGCAGCGTCCAGCGGTCGCGGCGCGGATCGTGGACGACGAGGCGGGCGAGCGCGAGCTCCTCGCAGGCGAGGCCGGCAAGATCGTTCGGTGTCAGCGGATCGTAGAAATCCGGAAACGCGCCGCGGATCAGCAGCGGCTTCTTCTGCCAGTACTCGCTGAGGAAGCGCGTCGGCGGCATGCCGAGCGGCCGGTTCCGGGTGGCGCGGATTTCGATCACGGTGCAGGGGTCGCCTTCTCGCGGGCAATGCGCTGGTCGAGATGTTCGCTCGCCTTCGCGGCATAGCGGCGACAGGCGCTGCCGTCGATCAGCGGCGCGTCGGCGTGCGGGCCGAGACGGCTTAAGAGATCGCTGGCGCCCGGGTGCGGCGTCAGCAGAATGTCGCAAGGCAGTGCGCCGATCGTCGCGATGCTGCGTCGGAACGCATTCAGCACGCCGGGATGGGCCGCGTCGTCGGAAAACCGGAACGCGTCGTCGGACACGGCAGTGAGGCTGTCCGCATAGACGATGTCGAGGCAGCGCCCGTCCTCGCACGAGCGCCAGGTCCACGTCGTGCTGCCGGGTGTGTGGCCCGGCGTTGCATGAGCGGTGAGCCGGATCGGTCCGAGCGCGACGGTCTCGCCATCAGCGATGCGCCGCACATTCGCGACCGGCGGAAACGATCGCGCCGACAGGAACTGCGGGTCGCCACGGCCGCCGCGGCCGTGCTCGAGGGCAGTCGCGGCCGGCTCGCGCGCGAGCACGGTCGCATGCGAATCCTGCTGCAGTTTCGCGATGCCGCCGGCGTGATCGTAGTGCTCGTGCGAGCCGAGTATGTAGCGCACGTCTTCGACGCGGAACCCGAGCTGCCGGATGCCGGCTTCGATCAGCGGTGCCGCCGCTTCGACGCCGCCGTCGATCAGCACGTGGCCCTGTTCCGAAGTGATGAGGATCGAGCCGAGGCCGCAGGTCCCCACGTACCAGGTGTTGCCTTGGATCTTCCGCGGCAGCGCGGGATCGGTCCACTTCGCATCGGGCGGGCAGGCATCCGCAGCCTGCGCTGCCGCGGGCGCGGCAGAGGCGAGTGCGAGACAGAAAAGTGCAGGAAAGCGCATCGGAAACTCCGGTTGGCAAGAGCGCCGCGAGTGTTCGTGCCCGATGCGACCCCGCGCTAGATTTTTTCTGCCAATTCGCGGGCGAGCCCGATGTAGCTCGCCGGCGTCAATGCGAGCAGGCGCTCCTTTGCCTCGTGCGGCAGCGCCAGCGAGCCGATGAAGGCCTGCATCGCTTCGCGCGTGATGCGCTCGCCGCGCGTCAGAGCCTTCAGCTGCTCGTAGGGCTCGGGCAGACCGTACCGCCGCATCACCGTCTGCACGGCTTCGGCAAGCACTTCGAAGCTCGCTTCGAGATCGGCCGCGATGCGCGCCGGATCGGGATTCAGCTTGCCGAGCCCGCGCAGCAGCGATTCGAGGGCGATCTCGGTGTGTCCGAACGCGGTGCCGAGAGCGCGCAGCACGGTCGAATCGGTGAGGTCGCGCTGCCAGCGCGAAATCGGCAGCTTTTCCGAAAAGTGAGCGAACAGCGCATTCGCGATGCCGAGGTTGCCCTCCGCGTTCTCGAAGTCGATCGGGTTCACCTTGTGCGGCATCGTCGACGAGCCGACCTCGCCGGCTTTGAGCGCCTGCCGGAAGTAGCCGAGCGAGATGTAGCCCCAGACGTCGCGCGCGAAATCGATCAGGATCGTGTTGGCACGGCGGGTCGCGTCGCCGAGCTCGGCGATCACGTCGTGCGGCTCGATCTGCGTCGTGTACGCGGTCCAGGCGAGACCGAGCGATTCGACGAAGCGGCGCGAGAACGCCGGCCAGTCGACTTCGGGATATGCGGCGATGTGCGCGTTGTAGTTGCCGACCGCGCCGTTGATCTTGCCGGTGAGCTCGACGCCGGCGATCTGCGCTCGCTGGCGCGCGAGGCGCGCGACGACGTTCGCGATCTCCTTGCCGAGCGTGGTCGGCGAAGCGGTCTGGCCGTGCGTGCGCGACAACATGGGCTGCGCGGCCAGCGCGTGCGCAAGATCGCGCAGCTTTGCGATCACCGCGTCCAGCGTCGGCAGCAGCACACCGGCACGCGCGTCGCGCAGCATCAGCGCGTAGGCGAGATTGTTGATGTCCTCGCTGGTGCAGGCAAAGTGGACGAACTCGGAGGCCTTCGCAAGCTCGCCGTTGCCGGCGACGCGCTCCTTGATGAAATACTCGACGGCCTTGACGTCGTGGTTCGTGGTGCGCTCGATGGACTTGATGCGCGCGGCATCGTCTTCGGAGAAACCTTCGGCAATCGCGGCCAGGGCGGCGCGTGCGGCCGGCGAGAACGGCGCGACTTCGGGGATGTCCGGCGCCTCGGCGAGCGCGAGCAGCCAGCGTACTTCGACCTGCACGCGCCGCTTCATCAGTCCGTATTCGCTGAAGATCGGGCGCAGGTTCGCGACCTTGGCCGCGTAGCGGCCGTCGAGCGGAGACAAGGCGGTGAGCGCGCTGTGCGGCATCGTGATCCTGCGTGAAGAAAAAGCCGTTTCCGTCGCCCTGCTTGCGGGACAGGCCGCGCCGGCGGCGACGGCAAGCCGGGGCGCGGAATTTCGAGCCCTTCGATCCGCCTGCGGTCGCACGGAACGGCGAGGCGACTGCAATCCGGACAGTCTACAACGGACGGCTATAATTACCGACCTCTTTTCCTTCCCCGAGGCAACGATGAGCGACTACCGGATCGAGCGCGACAGCATGGGCGAGCTCAAGGTGCCCGCACGCGCGCTGTACGGCGCGCAGACCCAGCGCGCGGTCGAGAATTTCCCGATTTCCGGGCTGACGATGCCTCGTGAATTCATCCGCGCGCTCGGGCTGATCAAGTCCGCGGCGGCGCAGGCCAACGCGGATCTCGGGCACCTCAGGAAGACTCACGCGAAGGCGATCCGCAAGGCCGCCGAGCGCGTCGCCGCCGGCGAGTTCGATGCGCATTTCCCGATCGACGTGTTCCAGACCGGTTCCGGCACGTCGTCGAACATGAACGCGAACGAGGTGATCGCGCACGTCGCCGCGATGAGCGGTGTGAAGGTGCACCCGAACGATGACGTCAACAACGGGCAGTCATCGAACGACGTGATCCCGACGGCGATCCAGGTCAGCGCCGCGCTGATGGCGAGCGAGCAGCTGCTGCCCGCGCTCGAACATCTCAGAAAGACGCTGGAGCGGCGCGCGCGCGAGCTGCGCAAGGTCGCGAAGACCGGGCGCACGCACCTCATGGACGCCATGCCGGTGACGTTCGGCCAGGAGCTGGGCGGCTGGGCCGCGCAGATCCGCTCGGACATCGAGCGCATCACCGACGCGCTGAAGCGCGTGCGTCGGCTGCCGCAGGGCGGCACCGCCGTGGGCACCGGCATCAACGCCGACGCCAAGCTCGGCCCCGCGATCTGCGCCGAGCTGTCGCGCATGACGGGGGTGAAATTCGAATCCGCCGCGAACTATTTCGAGGGCATCAGCTCGCAGGACGCAGCGGTCGAGCTTTCCGGCCAGCTGAAGACGCTGGCGTGCAGCCTCATGAAGATCGCCAACGATCTGCGCTGGATGAACTCGGGCCCGCTTGCCGGCCTCGGCGAGATCGAGCTGCCGCCGCTGCAGCCGGGATCCTCGATCATGCCGGGCAAGGTGAATCCGGTGATTCCCGAAGCCGTGGCCATGGTCGCGGCGCAGGTGATCGGCAACGACACGACGATCACGATCGCGGGGCAGAGCGGCAACTTCCAGCTCAACGTGATGCTGCCGGTGATCGCGCTGAACCTGCTGCAATCGATCGGAATTCTCGCGAACGCGTCGCGGCTCCTGGCCGACAAGGCGATCGCGGGCTTCAAGGTGCGCGAGGATCGCGTACGCGAGGCGCTGGACAGGAATCCGATCCTCGTCACGGCGCTGAATCCGGTGATCGGTTATGAAAAGGGCGCGGCGACCGCGAAGAAGGCGTACAAGGAAGGCCGGCCCATCCTCGATGTCGCGCTCGAGACGACGGGACTCCCGCGCAAGCAGCTCGCGCGGCTGCTCGATCCCGAGGCACTCACGAAGGGCGGCATCCACGGCGGTTCAGCCGGAGGCTAGGCGGTGTCGCCGCGCCTCCGTTCCACCTGAACGCAGAACCGTGCGGCGGCACGCGTTGCCGCGTTCGGCGTGGCCAATGGCACATGCCGGTGCAGAGGCTGCGACGACAATCGCCCGTCGCGAGTCTTGACGATCGAGAATGGGGTCTATCGAAATGAAAGCAGGAAGGTTGTTGCTGGCCGCGGCGCTCGCCGCGGCTCCCGCGTTCGCGCAGCAGAACGTCGACATTTCCGGAAAGGATTTCCAGTCCGGCGCGGGCGATGCGAAGTTCGCCGCGCTCGGGCGCGACGCGGCGAAATCGGGCAAGCGCATCGTGGTGACCGCGCCGCAGGACTGGCACGCGAAGATCGCGGCGAAGATCCGCGCCGGCGGCGCGGCCGACATCGTGCTGAAGGACGGTTTCTACGAAAACGTGCTGGTGCGCATCGAGGACAAGCCGGCCGAGCCGCCGAAGCAGGAAACGGCGAAGGCGGAGCCGCGGCCGGAGCCAAAGCCCGTTCCGCGCGCCACGGCCGACCACGTCCCGGTTGCCGTGCCGGGCCCCAAGCCGACATTGCCGCCGCCCGAACCGGAACAGGCGCCGGTGGTGAAGACGTCGCCGGCGCCGGTCGCGCCGGCCGCGGCTGCACCGGTCGCAGCGCCGGCCACGGCGCCTGCTTCGGCACCCGCCACCGCCACCGCGTCCGCGCCGCCGCCCGCGTCCGCGTCGGCACCGCCGAAGGCCGCGTCCGTGGCGACGGCCACGAAACCCGAGCCGGCTGCGCCGGCCAAGCCGGACGTTGCGAAGATCCGGCAGCGCATGGAGCAATCGCTCAACAACGGTCGCGAGGCGGAAGGCCCGCTTTCGCCGGGCGGGCTGCAATCGGGCGATTTCATCTTCGTCGACGGGCCGGTGCGCGCGGTTGTGCGCCGCGAAAGCCTGCGGCCGCGTATGTTCTGGCTCGAAGGCGAGCTCGATCTGCGCCGCACCGAGCTCAAGGAGCTCGGACCGAACCGCTACCAGGTGATCGAGCCGCTGCGCGGCGACAACTATTCGCTGCGCGCCGATCGCAGCGATCAGGCCATGACGCTGACGGCGTCGGTGCCTGCGGAAAATTCGCCGGGCCGGGCGGCGCTCGAGCGCGACTACAACGACGGCCGTCCGATCGGCAACAGCATCACGGTCGAGAAGCTGCGCGCGGGCGATGCGGTTTACACCGGCAAGGGCATGGCCGTCGTCGTGCGCCGCGAAGGACCGTCGCTGTCACGCTACTGGCTCGAGGGCACGCTCGATCTCGGCCAGACCGGACTGCAGAAGGACGGTGCGAACAAGTACAAGGTGATCAGCGACACGGTGCGTTGACGCCGTCGGTCGCAGTACGCGTGAACGAAGAGGGCCGCGAAAGCGGCCCTCTTCGTATCCTGCGCAGTTCCGCGTCAGGTCGCGGTCTCGATGCGCCGCTGTCGCGACCAGATCGCGGCGGCGATCAGCGCCAGGCCCGCGACGACGCCGAGCCAGAGGCCGGGCGTGGCGAGCAGCGCGTAGACGCGGCCGGGGTCGAAGATCGTCAGCACGTGCTCGTCGTCGCCGAACGAGAAGCGGTGGGCGCCGAACATGCCGGCTCCATTGCCGATCCAGGAGCCCGGCATCACGCTGAGCAGCAGGCGGCCCACGACGCTCTTCAGCGCGACCTCGCCGCCGACGTGCGGCAGGCCGAGCATAGAGAACCAGCCGTTCACCGCAACCGCGACGATCGGCAGGATCACCGCCCACAGGAACGGCTTGCTGCGCGCGTAAGCCGACCAGAAGAGCAGCCAGCCGATCGTCGGCAGCGCCCACAGCGCGTCGACCGGAATCGTCAGCAGCAGCCGCCAGAACATGCCGAACGGATGCGCGGCGAGCACGGCCGGCAGCGCGTTCACGCCGTGGATACCGGCCCACAGGCAGACGAGCACGAGGAACACGACGTAGGCGGCGGTCGAGACGACGAACGCGATCAGCGGCGCCACGAACATCGCGCTCAGCACCTTCGAGCCGACCGTCTCGGTGTCGGTGATCGGCAGCGATTTCCAGAACAGCACGCTGCGGTCGCGGCGGTCGTCGTAGAGCGCGCCCAGCAGATAGAAGAACAGCACGAAGAACAGGCTGACGCAGGTGAGCGCGCCGAACATGAGCTGCGCCATGTCGAGCGCGTTGCCGGCCTGGGCGAGGTCGTTTGCCGTCATGTGCTCGTGCAGGTCCTGCAGCGAGAACCCCATGTGCACGTTCGCTCGCGCGTTGAACACCTCGGCGGTGAGAATGCCGAGCGCGGTCACGACCAGGATCGCAACGCAGATCCACACCGGCACCCAGAAGAAGCCGCCGCGGTGTTCCCAGTACTCGCGCTTGAGCATCAGCGGAAGAGTGCGCCCGAGCCGCGAATCGAATCTCGGCAGGGCGCGCTGCGTGGTGGCGGAATCCTGATGGTTCATGCGTAGGTTCCCTTCATCGTCGCGACGAACAGGTCGGCGACGCTCGGTTTGTGCAGCTCGCCGAGCGCGGCGAGTCGCGCGCGTTCGATGCCGTCGAAGAGGAAGATCGACTTGCCGAAGACCTGGCGCTCGTTGAGCGGCTTGAGCGCGCGCGCGGCCTCCGCCTTGTCGGGATTGACCATGACCTCGGCGTAGCGCTCGCCGACTTCGTCCATCGTCGCGGCGAGCGCGATCCTGCCCTCGCGGATGAAGACGAGGTCGGTCAGGATGTGCTCGACTTCCTCGACCTGGTGCGTCGTCACGATGATCGTCTTGTTCTCGTCGAAGTAATCCGAGAGCAGGCTCTCGTAGAACGACTTGCGGTAGAGGATGTCGAGGCCGAGTGTCGGCTCGTCCAGCACGAGCAGGCGCGCATCGATGGCCATGACGAGCGCGAGATGGAGCTGCACGATCATGCCCTTCGAGAGCTCGCGCACGCGCATGCCTGGCTGGATCTTGGTGTGGCGGAGAAACGCCTCGCACTTCTCGCGCGAGAAGCGCGGGTGGACGCCCGCGACGAACTCGATCGCCTCGCTGACGCGGATCCAGCGCGGCAGCACGGCGACGTCCGCGATGAAGCAGACGTGCTCCATCAACCGGGCACGCTCCCTGCGCGGGTCGAAACCGAGCACCGAGAGCTCGCCTTCGAAGTCGGTGAGGCCGAGGATCGCCTTCAGCGCGGTGGTCTTGCCCGCGCCGTTCGGTCCGATCAGGCCGACGATGCGGCCGGCCTCGATGTCGAAGCTGACATGATCGAGCGCGCGAGTCGTCCCGTAGCTCTTGGACAGGTTCCGTGCGCGGACGATGGGCTGGCTGGCGTCGCTCATTTCACTTCCTCGTCATGACGGCTGTGCTCCATGAGCTCCTTCAGCGAAAGGCCGAGCCGGGTCAGACGCGCGTGGAGCGCCGGCCACTCCTCGGAAAGAAACCGGTCGCGCTCGGATTTCAGCAGCGCGCTGCGTGCGCCTTCGGTGACGTACATGCCAAGCCCCCGTCGTTTTTCCACGAGATTCTCGTCGACCAGTTCCTGGTACGCCTTGGATACCGTGATCGGGTTGATCTGGAAGTCCGCGGCGACCTGGCGCACGGACGGCAGGGGGTCGCCCTGCTTCAGGACGCCGTCGAGGATCATCGCCACCACGCGGTCGCGCAGCTGGCGATAGATCGGCGTCGAATCGTTCCAAGCGATGGTCATCGTCATTCCTTGCGGAGGCGATACGCCGACTTGCCGAAAGAATAGTAGGGCATGTCCAGACCCGACTTCGGCGCGAGGCCGCCGAGCGTGTACACGGCGACGGCGGTCCCGGTGCGCGCGTCGAGCGCGCGGATGGTAGCGATCTCGTCCACCGTCGGATGCACGACGACGGTCGGCAGCAGCGTCGTCGCGAGCCGCTGCCCGGGCTCGCCGGCGTCGTCCGGCCGGACCACGACGGTCGGCAGCACGGGGATATGCCTCTCGGCCGACGAGACCTCCGCCGGGTGGGCCGCCGCCGGGTGGCGGGGCAGGCCTGCGATGCCGGCGCCGAGCGCATACAGCATGGCCAGGGAAAGCATCAGGGGAACCAGCCGACTCGACATGACAGCCTCCACGGAGGTGCTCGATGAAGTAGTGTTGTAGTTAACTATAACACTATATCTGAGCTTGTCAAGCGGTCCGCCGGATTTTTTTGTCGGGGAAGCCCTGGGCCGGGCTGAAAGCCGGACTCGTCAGGGGTTTGCATCTATCCTGCGCCAGCGTGGGCAGCTCGAAAAATCGTCCTTCGTTTTGCCGCCACGACCGACGGGAATCAAATCCGGCCTCGCGCGGTCCAATCGCGACCGGCCGCAGCCAGGGCCGCGACACCGTTTGCCAATGCGTTTCGCCACGTCCAAAATACGCCGCCCCGCATCAGGTCGGGTCCGCTCGGCGCGGCCGCGCCGATGGGCAACGTGACCCAAAATCATTCGATCCCCCAGGAGCCACCATGACACGTTTCGTGCAACAGACTCTTCTTGCGGCCGCGCTCGCAGCCGTGTTCGGTGTCGCCAGCGCCGCTGACGAACCGGCCAAGAAGCCGGCGGCAGCCGCCGCGTCCAGCGACAAGCCGGCCGTGCCGATCGACAAGAACAAGGTCAGCTACATGGTCGGCATGGATATCGGCCGCGGCCTGATGCAGATCAAGGACGACATCGACATCAAGGTGGTCGAGCAGGCGCTCGAGGCGACGCTGAAGGGCGAGAAGACCACGATGACGCAGGAAGAAGCCCTGCAGGTGCGCCAGGCCTACATGCAGCAGATGCAGGCCAAGCGCGTCGCCGAGCAGAAGGAGGCCGCCGAGAAGAACAAGACCGAAGGCGCCGCGTTCCTCGCCAAGAACAAGACGAAGCCGGGCGTGAAGACGACTGCTTCCGGGCTCCAGTACGAAGTCGAGAAGGAAGGCACCGGCCCGAAGCCGAAGGCGACCGACACGGTCAAGGTCAACTACCTCGGCACGAAGATCGACGGCACCAAGTTCGACAGCTCCTACGATCGCGGCCAGCCGGCGACGTTCCCGCTGAACGGCGTGATCAAGGGCTGGAGCGAAGGCCTGCAGCTGATGCCAGTCGGCTCGAAGTACAAGTTCTACGTGCCGGCCGAGCTCGCCTACGGCGAGAACGCGCCGGGCCCGATCGGCCCGAACGCGACGCTGATCTTCGAGGTCGAGCTGCTCGGCATCGAGGACGCGGCGGCGAAGGCTGCCGCCAAGCCCGCGGCGGCGACGGGCAAGAAGGACGCCGACGCCAGCAAGAAGAAGTAATCCGGCGCGGCAACGAAACGAGGCGCGCCGGGTTCCGGCGCGCCTTTCGTTTATGCGTTTCACCGAAATCACCGAGCGGCCGCGGCGGCCGCGTCTGACGGAGAATGTCGCGAATGCGCGTGACGATCTTCGGCACCGGCTATGTCGGCCTCGTGACCGGAACCTGCCTCGCCGAAGTCGGCAATGACGTCGTCTGCGTCGATGTCGACGCCGACAAGATCGCGCGCCTCGAGCGCGGCGAGATTCCGATCTACGAACCCGGCCTCGAGCCGCTCGTCAAGGCGAACCGCCGCAGCGGCCGCCTCAGGTTCACCACCGATGCCGCGGCAGCGATGGCGCACGCGCAGATCGTCTTCATCGCGGTGGGCACGCCGCCCGACGAGGATGGCAGCGCCGATCTGACGCACGTGCTCGAAGTCGCCCGCACGATCGGGCGCGCGATGACGAAACCCGTCGTCATCGTCAACAAGTCCACCGTTCCGGTCGGCACCGCCGATTCCGTGCGCGCGGCGGTCGCGGGCGAGCTCGCGGTACGCGGCGTCGACATCGCGTTCGACGTCGTCTCCAATCCCGAATTCCTCAAGGAAGGCGATGCGGTGCAGGACTGCATGCGCCCCGACCGCATCATCATCGGCGCCGACAGCCAGCACGCGGTGGACGCGCTGAAGACGCTGTACGCGCCGTTCAACCGCAACCACGAGCGCATCGTGCAGATGGACGTGCGCTCGGCCGAGCTGACCAAGTACGCGGCGAACGCGATGCTGGCGACCAAGATCAGCTTCATGAACGAGATCGCCAACATCGCCG
>CBINBI010000008.1:0-69749 GCA_966248875.1 uncultured Rhodanobacteraceae bacterium | reverse complement strand
GGCATCAACATCGACGGCGAGATGTTCATGCCGCCGTTCATCGCGCTGCCGCTCGCGTTCGTGATCGGCGTGTTCCTGCTGTTCGCGATGCTGCATCTCGCGCGCGGCGTCGGCCGGTTCCAGAGCGCGCTGGCGAAGAGCCTGCTGGTGAAGACGGCGGACTGATCGGGCGCGCGCGTGGCGACGCAAGACGGCTGGCGCGCGCGGCTTGCATCGTCACGCGGTCTGAGCGCGCTCGAATTCGCGATCGGCGCCGGCGTCGTGCTCGGGCACAACGTCTTGGCGTGCTGCCGAACGAGGTGCCGATCCTGACGGTGCTCGGCCTCGCCTCGATGCTCCTTCGCAACGGCAGCTTCGCGGCGCTCGGCTTCCGGCGGGCCGATTCGTGGACACGCATCCTGCTGATCGCGATTGCCGCCGCCGCGCTGCGCATCGTGCTCGGGGATTTCGTGATCGATCCGCTGACCGCGCTGGCCTGGCCGCCGGCAGCCGCGCCGGAAGGCGTGGAATCCATCGCGGGCGATGCCGGCACAGCGCTGATGTATCTCGGCATCGTCTGGAGCTTCGCTGCGTTCGGGGAAGAGATCAGCTATCGCGGCTATCTGATGAACCGCGCCGCCGACGTCGGCGGTCGCACGACGCTGGCGTGGTGGATCGCCGTCGTCGCCGTCTCGATCCTGTTCGGCTACGGGCACTACTACAAGGGGCCGTCGGGCATCATCGACTCCGGCGTGGCCGGGCCGATTGAAGCCGGCGCCGGCCTCCGTATCATCCCGCGCCGGGTGACCGCTTGACCCTCACGCAACGTGAGGCCGCACGATGCGAGTACCGCATACGGAACACACGATGGCGCTGTTCACCGTCAGCCAGATCGCGCGCCGCACCGGCATCACGGTGCGCACGCTGCAACACTACGAAGCGCTGGGCCTGCTTGTGCCGGCGCGCCGCAGCGGTGCGGGCTACCGGCTTTACGGCCGCGCCGAGCTTTCGAGGCTGCAGCACATCGTGTCGCTGAAGGCGCTCGGGTTTTCCCTGCCGGAAATCCGCGCCTGCCTGGAGGCCGGCACGCCTCCGCTCGCCGAAGCGCTCGCGCGCCAGGTGGCCCGTCTGCGGGAAGGCATCGTCCGCCAGCAGGATCTGCTGCGCCGCCTCGAGCCCATCGCACGGCGCGCCGCGGAAGGCGAGGCGATCGATGCCGAGACACTTCTCTCCAGCATCGAGGTCACGACACTCATGGAAAAGTACTTCACACCCGAACAGCAGCAGGCGATCCGCGCACGCGGCGAGGCGCTGGGCGCCGAGCGCATCCGCGCCGTCGAAGAGGAATGGCCGGGCGTCATCGCCGGCATGCAGGCCGCGATGCGGCTCGACAAGGATCCCGCCAGCGAGGAAGTGCAGTCGCTCGCGCGGCGCTGGCGCGCGCTCGTGCGCGAGTTCACCGGCGGCGATCCGGGCATCCAGCGCTCGCTCGACACGATGTACCGCGAGAACGCGGACGCGATGCGCGAGAAGACGGGCATCGATCCCGCGCTGATGGCCTATGCGCGCAGGGCGATCGCGCTGCTGCCGAAGGATGGCGTTTGATGCCGAGGTGTCGAACCCGGTCGACCCTCACCCTGACCCTCTCCCGCAAGCGGGAGAGGGAAGGTGAAGGCCGATAGTTCGATCATTGACTCGCTGTCGCCTCTCCCGCCTGCGGGAGAGGTCGCGCCGTGGGCGCAGGTGAGGGAAAACTGCAAGACGTTCCATTCGCCTCTCCGCACATTCATCTCCACGTCGCATGCTTCGCGCGGCTTCGATCCGGCGCCGCCCGCATTCATCCGCGAGTTCGCGTCGCGGGACTACGCTGAACCCGCCATCGGTTGCGGGAGACCGCCATGCGCGAGCACTGGGAATTCTTCAAGGAGAAGGATCATTCGTTCGGCGTCTTCTATCCGCTGCACTACATCGTCGCGGCGTACGACACGCCCGAACGCGCCGAGGAAGTGCGTGGGACCTTCGTGGATGCCGGGTTCGACGACAGCGAAGTCGCCAGCGCGACCGGCCCGTTCGTGGCGTACAAGCTCGAGTCGATGAGCGGCTCGACCTGGCTCGAGCGCTTCAAGATCGGCTTCGCGAGCTTCCTCGGCACCGAGCTCGGCTATATCGACGACGACCGCAAGCTGGCGCAGCGCGGGGCTGGATTTCTGTTCATACACGCGCCCGACGATGCGTCCATCGAGAAAGCCGGCCATCTTCTGCAGCGCACGCACCCGATCTCCGCGCGCCGCTACGATCACGCCGGCATCCGGCGCCTGATCTATCCGCCGCAGGCTGCGCTCTGATCTCTCGCAAACTCTTTCACCCGCGCCTTCGGCGCGACCTCTCCCGCAAGCGGGAGAGTGACGGCTGCCGCGCTCGTGACGGCTCATTTTTTTGCTGCCGTGTCCGCCACGCGCAAGGGAATCGGCACGTTGCACACGTCGATCTTTCCTGCCGGCACCTTGTACCAGTCGTCGCGGCGGTTGCGTCGCGATTCGACCAGCGCGGCGAAGGTCGGCGTGTCGGTGCGCAGCACTTCGAGGTTCGTGCGTTCGGCGGCGGGCACGTCGGCGGCGAGGCGCACCGACTTGACCGGCAGCCGCTGCTCGGGCTTCTCGTAGAAGCCGAGCGGGCCGGTACCGCGCGGCAGCGCAGAAAGGAGCTCCATGCCCTGCACGACGCGGCCGACCAGCGCGATGTTGCGATCGAGCTGGCGCGGCGCGTGGCCGATCACGACGTAGAGCTCCGTGCCGGGCCCGGTCTCCTCGCCGACGTCGCGTCCCGCGCCGACCATGCCGTAGCAGTGCGCGAGCCAGGCCTTGCCGGAATTCGGATCGCGCGCCGCCGGCATGCCGTTCGAGAAGCCGACCTCCGGCGCGTAGACGTCGCCGTCCGGCAGCACCGTGAACGGCAGATCGTCGCCGATCGCGTGCTCGAACTCCGGCGCCAGTGTCTTCGATGCGCTGCCGAGCTCGTGCGCCTTGTCCGGTTTGTCCGCATCCGGATCGCCCCATTGCGTGACGAAGTTGTCCTGTACGCGCAGGATCGCGAGCCCGTCGAAGTAGTGCTCATGCGCCAGCGCGCGGATGTTCTTCGCGTGCAGCGGCGCGAACGCCGGCGCCAGCTCGATGACCACGCGCCCGGCGGGTAGGTCGAGATACAGCGTGTTCTCGGGATCCAGCGCGCGCCAGTCGGATGGTTTCGATGCGGCGAGCACATCGGCCATCGTTTTTGGCTTCGGCGGCGTCGCTTCGGCCGCCGAGGCGGTGCCCGCCGCCATCAGCACCGCCGTGAAAAGCGTTGCTGCGAAGCGCATTGCGGCGATCCTGCGGAAGCCGCCTCCACGCGTCATTCCGGCGAAAGCCGGAATCCACGTTGATCGTCCGGCCAAGACCGAAAATGGGTCCCGGCTTCCGCCGGGATGACGGAGCGTGGTGTGCATCGCCATTCCTCCGCGTGGAAAAGCGAACGATAGCGGAACTCGCCGCGAGGAAAGCAAACGACAGCGCAATTCGCCCTGCGAAAACCGCCCAAGCCCGTCATTCCGGCGAAGGCCGGAATCCATGTTGCTCTCCGGCCGGAAGCATCGCAGTCCCTCCGCAAGCAAACGGAAACATAGCGGGACTCGTGTCCGGGCGATAGCGTCAGTCGAAGCCGTCGGCGAAGATCGCATCCGTCGTGATGCGCTCGTCGGCGCGATGTCGGCAAGGCCCCCGCCGGCGGGCCGCATCTGCGCATCAAAATCATCGGGCACGTCGGCAAGGCGCGTCACCTGATCGATCGCGGGCGTGGCGTTCGCGTTGAGGTGCAGGTCGCCCGCTGTGATATCGGCGAACCAGGCGGGCTCCGCGTCGAGAAGATGACCCGAAACATCCGGATTCGCGTCGTCGCGCGGCTGGATCGCCGCGTCGAGCAGGTTGTTGCGCACCGCGATGCCGGTTGCGCCGGCGAAGCGCACTTCGATCGCGTTCGGATAGCGGCCCATCGTCAGCGCCGTGTTGTGCAGCACCGACGAATCCGGTGAGGTCGTGTAGATCGGCACGTCGACCGCAAAGGGTGTGAAGGTCCAGGCTGCGAGACAGAGGCAGCCTAGGACGAAGCGAAGCCGCGTGGCGTGCGCGAAGTCGCAGGGCGACGGCACCGGCCGAGAGCTGCCGCACCTGTCCGTTGCGGCCGTGGCGCCGATGTCGATCGTCACGCTGCGGTCAGCGACTTCGCAATCCGCGGGAATGCCTTCAGGAGCTTTGAGTCCATCGTCACCAGTGTCGACCCAAGCTGTTCCGCTACCGCAATAAACTCGCAGTCGTAGGCCGAACAGTCGCCTTCTCGCGCGAGTTCGAGCACACGTTTGGAGTCGGGTTCGTGCTCGGCGCCACTGAGCAAGGACTCTGCTTCGAGCTGCACGGCGCACGCCTGCTCGAATGTCAGCAAGCCGCGGCGCAGATATCCGGCAAGAATGTTACGGAATTCACTGCGCCACAGGAGCGGCGCGTTCCAGTCAGGATCGCGCTCGAGCAAGCGCTCCGCCACTTCCGTGTAGTCTCCAGGCAGATAGAAATAGGCCAGCACGTTCGTGTCCACGACGATCATGGACGGCCTGCGCGCTTCAAGGCGTCGATGCGTTTCGGATTGAACCTTTTGCCTTGGCCCATGCCCGCGCGCAACGCCCGCGCGCGAGCCAGCCTTTCGCTCGGCTTCATGCTCCCCGGCATCAGCACGGTTTCCAGGCAAACGATGGCTTCACTATTGAGGCTGCGGCGATGTACCGCTGCCGAAGCCTTCAGGCGCTCGTACACGTTGTCCGGAATGTTCTTCAGGGTGAGTGTCGTCGGCATGGCTGCATCTCCGCAACCATTATGGTTCCGTTCTGGTTTAACCTCAACCGGGCACTCTGCGCCGCCGCTTTTGCTCTAGATGTCCCCCAGCTTCCCCGCCACCTCTCTCCACCGCGGGCTCCCCCTCAGCGAAGCGACGAACGGTGACATGCGCAGTGCCCACGGCACGAGATTCAAGGGGGCGCGGCTCTCGTCGTCCCGGTACCAGTCGGCTTCGGCGGCGAGCCAGCCGAATGCGGCGTCCGTGTCGCCGCGGTAGGCATAGACCTCGACGATGCGCAGCGGGTCGCGTTCGCGCGCGGCGCTGATGAGCGCAGCGAGGGCGGCGTCGGCTTCGGCCCGCTGCCGCAGGCCGTGATAGGCGAGGGCTTCGATATGGAATTTCGCGATGCCGTCGGGCCAGTCTTTCGCCAGTTCGAGCGCCTGCGCGAAGCGGCCTTCGAGCACCAGCACCTGGGCCGCGATGTCCGCGCCCGCTGAAGAATCCAGTTCGAGCAGCTCCAGATTCGCGCGCTCGGCCTCCTCGTAGCGGCCGGCGAGGAAAAGCGCGGAAGCGAGGTTGTAGCGGTAATACAGCGTCAGCGGCTCTGAGGCGACGGCGCGTTGCGCCAGCTCCACGCCCTCGGCGAGGCGGCCCCGCGCCAGCGCATCGCTCGATGCGATGCTCAGCAGCAATGCGTTACCCGGTTCCGCCTGCTGTGCACGCTCGAAGTGCGCCTCGTAGAGATCGCGCTGTCCGCTCCTTCTTGCATCGAGGGCGAGGCGCAGGTGTGCTTCGGCAAGGCGTGGATCGAGCGCCAGCGCGCGCGTCGCAGCCGCACGCATCCGAGCCAGGGCGACGTCGGCAGGGGCGAGACCTTCGACCGTGAGCAGCCAATACACGCTCGCAAGGCCCGCGTACGCCTCCGCGAAATCGGGGTCGAGCGCGATGGCGGCTTCGAAATTCTTCTGCGCGCGTCCGAGATCGCCTGCGCCGCGGCGTCCGAGGAAGTACCGCGCGAGATGGTAGTGCTCGTTCGCCTGGACGTTCCGTGGTGTCGCCGTCATTGCTGCGTTCGACGCCGGCGCGTGCCGGATCGCAACGGGCACGCTGCCCGCGACGGCCACGGCGATGGCGGCGCCGATCGCCGCGACGGCGAAGCGCCGGCGCGGAGCTGGTGCGTCACCCGGATGAATGCGAGCGGCGGGTGCTGGGACTCCCGGCCCGGCTTCGCGAACCACCGTGACGTGTCCGATGAACCGATAGCCACGGCGGGGCAGCGTCTCGATGTAGCGCGGCGTTTCTGCGTCGTCGGCGAGGGCGCGGCGCAGCCGACGGATCGCGCTATTGAGGCCCGTTTCGAAATCGACGACGCCGCGCGGCCACAGCCGTGCAATCAGCTCCTCGCGCGTCACGACTTCCCCCGGCCGTTCCAGCAGCGCTTCCAGCACCTGCTGCGATTGCCTGCGCAGGCGCACCGTGCGGCCTTCCCGGACGAGGTCGCCGGAATCGCACTTCAGCGTCCACCCATCGAACCGGAATTCCCTTGCTTGCGTCATGGCGTTTCCCCCGGCGGTGCGTGCGACGCATGGCGTTCGCGGGTCACGCACCGGTCAGACACCGGTCACACGAAGACCATGGTACTCCAGCCGCTTCGCAAGCAGAGTCCGCCGCAAGGTGTCGCGCTACGCGCGGGCCGGGTGCGGCGACGACACCCGGCGACGCTCGTCAGGGGACGTTGCGCGCAGCCGAACGGGAAGGGTGCAGGCGGTGCCGCACGGCATCGCCTGCCTCGTCGAACCGCAGACGGAGCTGGCTGGTAGGGACATGATGAGACTCTCCATTTCCTGCAGCGCTGCACTGGCATGCCTCGTCGCCGGCGGGTTCGCGCCCGCGGCCGTCGCGGACACGGCCGACCCGGTCGTCACGCTGAAATCCGGGCGGTCGTATCGGGTGTACGGCGACATCCTCGTTCCGGTCGAGGCGCCGCCGGGCCTGCGGGGCGCTCTCACCGGCACGCGCTGGCCGAACGCGACGCTGTTCTATACGTTCGACGGTTCGGTCTCGGCGTCGCAGCAGACCGACTTCCGGCAATGGGCCGCGGGGTGGGAGAACGGCTCGGGCGTCCGCTTCGTCGAAAACTCCAGCGCCACCAACCGGATCCTCGTGCAGATCGCCTCCGACATCGGTTGCGGGCATTCCGCCATCGGCATGATCGGCGGCGTGCAGGATTTCGTCATCGGCTCCGGCGCGGGCTGCTGGTCGTCCGGCGTCGTGCAGCACGAGCTGGGCCATGCACTGGATGCGGTACACGAGCAGCAGCGCTCGGACCGGAATTCCTTCGTCACGATCACCGATCACGGCATCGTGCAGCAGTGCGGGCAGGGTACCTGGGACGCCAACTACGGCACGGTCTCCACCGACACAAACACCGCGTACGACTACGCGTCGATCATGCATTACCCATCGCCGGCGCATTACACGTGCAACGGCTTGGACGTGTGGGCCGAGATCACGGTGCTGGGCGGCGAGCCCGCGGGAGACCCGCCGGGATCGGACAACGTCTGCATTACGGCCGCCGCCTGCCAGGCCATCATCGGCTCCAGCACGATATCCGCCCGCGACAACTGGGGCATGGCGCTCCGCTACGGATACCGCATCGAAGTGTCGCGTCGCGGCAATGGCAGCGGCCAGGTCTTCGCCTCCGGCTTTCTCGAAACCTGCGGCGTCGATTGCTACCTGGTGTCGCCGCTCTCCACGCTGACGGTGAACGCATTTCCGAATCAGGATTCGATCGTGACCATCTCCGGCGCCTGCCGCGGCCAGGACTCGTGCGCGTTCTCGCCAAGGGAAAACGGCACGGTGCGGGTCACATTCACGAAAAAGGCCAGCATCGCCGCGATCGTACCTGTCACGACGAGGCCGAAGCCCGACGCGATCTTCACGGACGGGTTCGACACGGTGCAGTGAAAGCCAACGAGGGAGAATGAAATGCCACGCCTGATCCTTGCCCTGTTCGCCCTGTGCGCCACCTGCAGCGCCCGCGCGCAGACGATGACCGGATTGGTCGACATCACGATGGTGCGCACCGGCTGGAACACCGACTCGTTCGGCATCGTCACCGCGCAGCCGATCATCAATCCGGCCGGTTGCCAGACTCCGGACGGATACGTCTCCACCATTACCCGCCCGGGTTATCAGACCTTTCTTTCCGCGGCGCTGACGGCGTTCGCACTGGACACGCCCGTGGTCGTCACGATTCACAACTCCGAGTGCCTGAGCGGCCGGCCGGTGGTGATCGGCATCAACGTGACCCGCTGAGCGCGGCCGCGCCCCGGCGGCTCGCAGTGCGAGCCGGGCGCGCCGCGAAAGCCGGCGGGCCATCAAGATTTCACGCAAACGGCCGCGTGATCAGCGCGGCACTGCCTGGAAATGTAACCTTCGCTGCATCGCAAGCCCGATGCGATGCAGCGCCAGCTCGCGGCGGCGATCCGTCGTCAGGCACGCCGCGGAGCCGATCGGAACTCCACCGCCTTCAGCCACTCGCCGTAAAGCACCAGCATCGGCACTTCGATCTTCGCCGCGCCGCATGTGACCGTCGCGGCCGTGACGAGCTGGAACGGCTCCGGAACCAACGAGCGCAAGCGCTTCGTGCGCGTGCGCGAAGCCGCGGACGACGAGCTGCGGGCTTTGCGAGGCATGGGGTGACTCCCTCCGAATGTCACCAGTAGCGCCGCGGCGGTTGGCGAACCGCGCGGCGCTTGGCGGACCGGGCACTAGGCAACCGGCGAGTGACCTGAGACGTTTCTTGTAGCCAATTGGCCTGTGAGTTCTCTTTACCCGATGAGGGCGTCGGTTTTTGTGGCCGCCTTTTAGGCGAGTTTTCGGCTTGCATTGGCGGCTTTCGCCGCATGTTCGCTGGGCGTCAGACTACCGAGAGTCCGGTGAGGCCGGGTCTCATTGTAGTCCTTTCGCCAAGCGTCGATTTCGCGCTGCGCTTCGTCGATCGATCCGAACCAGTGCGTGTTGAGACACTCCTCGCGAACACGGCCGTTGAAGGATTCCACATGACCGTTGTCGGAAAGACGGCAATCCGCTTTCGCAACGTGTCGGCAACCATCTACCATGCTGACAACAATCAAATCGAGTACACCGTGGAGTCAAATTTCTAGCCGGCACAGGCTCAGCGATTGTCGCGGATTGTCGCAGCGAGCTCGCAGTAGCATTTTTTTTACGACGGTAACCGCTTACCTTAAGCCTCACCATCACTTACCCAGTTGAGGGGGCAAAGTAATGAAGATTCTCGTTTGGTTGGCACTTCTCGCTTTGGCCCTCCCAGCGGTGGTCATAAGCTGACGCAGATCGGGAATCTGCAGCAAAGCAATCCGCACTCGAATGGCTGTCACTCGTGGACCGAGGCGACTACGAGGCTTCGTGGAAGGAAGCCGCATTCCTTTTCCGGTCGCAGATCACTTCCGAATCGTGGACAGGCGCAATCTCGTCGGCGAGGCAGCCATTGGGTGCCGTTCTCGAACGGCACTTTCAATCGGCGCAGTACACACGGTCGTTGCCGGGAGCGCCGGATGGCGAGTACGTCGTTCTGCAGTTTCGAACGAAATTCGAGCACAAGGCCGCAATCGAAACCGTAACGCCGACGATGGATGGCGGCGCCTGGAAGGTGTCGGGATATTACGTCCGATGATGGGCGTGCCGGGTTTCGAGCACGCTCGCAGTATCCCCACCTACGCCTTGTGAAACCTCCGGATGAACGCCCGCACATCCGGATAAACCACCTCGCGCCACCTCCGCCCGCTGAAGATGCCGTAATGCCCCGCGCCTTCCACCTGGATGTGCGCGCGCTTCGCATTCGGGATGCCGGTGCAGAGATCGTGCGCGGCGGCGGTCTGGCCCAGGCCGGAGATGTCGTCAAGCTCGCCTTCGATGGTGAGCAGCGCGGTCTTGCGAATGGCTTCCGGTGCGACGCGTTCGCCGCGGACCTTCCACTTGCCGAGCGGCAGCAGGTGCTCCTGGAAGACGATGCGGATGGTGTCCAGGTAGAACTCGGCTGGCAGGTCCTGCACGGCGTTGTACTCGTCGTAGAAGCGGCGGTGCGCTTCGGCGTCTTCGAGATCGCCGCGGACGAGGTCCTGATAAAAATCCCAGTGCGCGGTGAGGTGCCGGCTGGGGTTCATCGCGACGAAGCCGGCGTGCTGCAGAAAGCCGGGGTAGACCTTGCGACCGCTGCCGGGGTAGTTCGGCGGCACGTCGAAGATCATGTTGGTCTCGAACCAGGCGTAGTCGTGGATGCGGGCGAGATCGTTGACCTGCGTGGGGCATTTGCGCGGATCGATCGGCCCGCCCATCAGCGTCAGCGTCTTCGGCGTCGGCTCGCCGGCGGCGGCCATCAGCGAGACGGCGGCGAGCACCGGAACCGTCGGCTGGCACACCGAGATCACGTGCGCCTTCGCGCCGCTGATGTGCGCGATGAAGCAGCGCATGTAGTCGACGTAGTCGTCCAGATGGAACGGGCCGCGTTCCGCCGGAATCATGCGCGCATCGACCCAGTCGGTGATGTACACCTCGTGCTCGCGCAGCAGCGTGCGCACGGTGTCGCGCAGCAGCGTGGCGTGATGGCCCGAGAGCGGCGCGACGACGAGCACGACGGGATCGCTGCGCAACTGCTTCAGCGCGTCCGGATCGTCGCTGCAGCGCCGGAAGCGGATCAGGTTGCAGAACGGCAGCTCGATGACGCGCTCTTCGACCACCGGCGCCTCGCGGCCGTGCGCGACGACGGAGCGGATGTTGAACGCGGGCTTCTCGTAATCCTTGCCAAGCCGGTAGAGCAGCTCGTAGCCCGCCGCGACGCGGTCCATGCCCGGCACGCGCGAGAGCCAGTTGTCGGGCGACGCGAGCGCCTGCGCGGCCGCGCCGGACCAGGCGACGAAGGGATTGAGCAGCGTGCGGTTGAGTTCGTGCAGGTGATAGAGCATGGCGTTCCGGTTCGGCGGGCAGTGTGCCGGTGGCTTCGGATTCTGAACGTTGCCGGCTGCAAAAGCGCCGATTCTAGGCGATCGGCGCCGCGCCTGGATGTAAAGACGGCGGAAATGTCCGGACGCCTCGGCGCATGTGCCGATCGGCACGGGACGATCGCGCATCCGGGAACGCAAAAATGCGGGCCCGGCGCGGCATCTCAACGGCGGCGCCGATGGCCGAGTGGAGATTCCGCATGAAGTCGATTCCGGGCGCCGCGATGGGCGTGCTTCTACTGTTTGCCACCGCGACCGGCGCGGAGACGCCGGCGCCCGCCGACGTGGACTATCCCGGCACGCTGAAGCTCAGCGTCGACGCGACCGATCTCGATCACCGCATCTTCCGCGTGCACGAGGCGATTCCCGTCAAGGGCGGCCCGCTGACATTGCTCTATCCCGCGTGGCTGCCCGGCAATCACGCGCCGCGCGGACCGATCGACAAGATCGCGGGCCTAACGCTCACGGTCGACGGCAAGCCGCTGCGCTGGTCGCGCGACTCGACCGACGTCTACGCGTTCCGCGTCGACGTGCCGGAAGGCGCGACGACGCTGGTCGCGGAGTTCCAGTTTCTTTCGCCGCAGGACACGGGTCAGGGCCGCGTCGTGATGACGCCAGATCTTCTGAACCTGCAGTGGAACACGGTGGTGCTGTATCCCGCCGGCCACTACGCCAGCCGCATCACCGTCGCGCCCAGCGCGACGCTGCCGACGGGCTGGCAGTTCGCGACCGCGCTTGAGCCGCTGGATGCCAAGGCGCGCGAGGGCAGCATCGCGTTCAAGCCGGTCAGCCTGGAAACGCTGGTCGATTCGCCGATGTTCGCGGGGCGCTACGTCAAGCGCGTCGATCTCGATCCCGGCGCGAAGGCGCCGGTGTGGCTCAACGTGTTCGCAGACGAGCCGAAGGACCTCGAGATGACGTCCGAGCAGATCGAGAAGCACCGTGCGCTGGTGCGCCAGGCGTACAAGCTCTACGGCTCGCGGCATTACGATCACTACGATTTCCTGCTCGCGCTGTCCGATCAGCTCTCGCGCATTGGGCTGGAGCATCACCGCTCCAGCGAGAACGGCACCAAGCCCGGCTATTTCACGTCGTGGAACGCGAAGGTCGCGGCGCGCGATCTCCTGCCGCACGAGTTCACGCACTCGTGGAACGGCAAGTTCCGGCGGCCCGCCGGACTCGCGACGCCGAACTACAACGTGCCGATGGGCGACAGCCTGCTCTGGGTGTATGAAGGGCAGACGCAGTACTGGGGCTTCGTGCTCGCCGCACGCTCGGGACTCTGGAGCGCCGAACAGACGCGCGACGCGCTGGCGCTGGTCGCCTCGCGCTACGCGGACAACCGTCCCGGCCTCGGCTGGCGCACCGTGCAGGACACCACCAACGATCCCGTCGCGGCGCACCGCCGTCCGCTCGCGTTCCGCAACTACCAGATGAGCGAGGACTACTACAGCGCCGGCCAGCTCGTCTGGCTCGCCGTCGATGCCAAGCTGCGCGAGCTGACGCGAGAGCGGCGCTCGCTGGACGATTTCGCGCGTGCGTTTTTTGGTGTGAATGACGGGCACTGGACGGTCGAGCCGTACACATTCGACGACGTCGTCGCCGCGCTCAACAGGATCCAGACATACGACTGGGCCGCATTCCTGCGCGAGCGCATCGATGCCAACGCGCCGCCGCTCGACGGCCTCGCCGCCAGCGGCTGGAAGCTCGTCTACACCGACAAGCCGAGCAATTACCAGAAGACGAACGAAGCGGATAACAAAACGGCCGATCACGCGGCCTCGATCGGGCTCACCGTCTCGACCAAGGACGCGCGGATCACCGACGTACGGTGGAACGGCCCCGCGTTCAAGGCCGGCATCACGACGAGCAGCACGCTCGTTGCCGTGCAGGGCCGCGAGTTCACGCCGGTACGGCTCGAGGACGCGATCGCCGCGAGTGCGAACGGCACGCCGGTGGAGCTGCTGGTCCGGAACGGCGAGATCTATCGCACGTTCCGCATCGACTACCGCGGCGGCCTCAGGTATCCGCATCTCGAACGCATCGACGGCACGCCGGACCGGCTCGGCGCGATCCTCGCGCCGAAACGTTGAGGCACGATGCCGCACGGGGCACGCAACGGCCTGCCGCATCGCGTTCGCAGGCATGCCGGCGGGCCGACGCCCGCCCTATGATGGCGCGCATGCAGGGACTCACGGCGCACCAGGCGCGGCTGGTCCATCTTGCCGCACAGGGACTGCTCGCAAGGCCCCGCCGCCGCGCGCGCAAGACGGACGTGCTGACGGCGATCGAGCGCATGCGCGTACTGCAGATCGACACGATCCACGTCGTCGCGCGCAGCCCGTACCTCGTGCTGTATTCGCGGCTCGGCGCGTACAGGCCCACCTGGCTCGACGAGCTGCTCGACGAGGGCCGCATCTTCGAGTGCTGGGCGCACGAAGCCTGCTTCGCGCCGTCGGCCGATTATCCGCTGCACCGCCGCCATGCGCTGGAGCGGCTCGGCCACTGGTCGATGAAGAACGCCGAGCGCATGCGCCGCGAGCGCAGGGCAGAGATGGATGCCGTGCTCGCGCGCATCCGCGCGGCCGGCCCGCTTAAGTCCGCCGATTTCGAGAGCCGCGAAAAGCGCACCGGTGGCTGGTGGGGCTGGAAGGACGAGAAGCGCTGGCTGGAAGCGCTGTTCGCGCTCGGCGAGCTGATGATCGCGCGCCGCGAGAATTTCCAGCGCGTCTACGATCTCACCGAGCGCGTGCTGGCGAAGATGAGAGCGGGGATTGGGGATTCGGGAGTCGGGATTCGGGAGGCAAGCGATCCTTTGCGATGGAGGCCGGATTCGGGTCTCGACGTCGCCGCGATGCAGCGCGAGTTCACGCTCGGCGCGGTCCGCGCGCTCGGCGCGACGCAGGCGCGCTGGATCAACGATTACTTCCGCAGCGGACGGCGCCTCAAGGACGCCGACCTCGACGCCTATGTCGAGAGCGGCGAGCTGCTGCGCATTCCGGTCGCCGGCTGGGACGCGCCGGTCTACGTGCATCGCGACCATCGCGAGATCGCGCTCGCGGCCGCAAGCGGCCGACTGCGCGCGACACATACGACGCTGCTGTCGCCGTTCGATCCCGTGGTGTGGGACCGCGAGCGCGCGGCGACGCTGTTCGGCTTCGACTACCGCATCGAGTGCTACGTGCCCGCGCCGAAGCGCATCTGGGGCTACTACGTGCTGCCGATCCTGCATCGCGGCCGGCTGGTCGGCCGGCTCGATGCCAAGGCGCATCGCGCGGAAGGACGCTTCGAGGTGAAGGCGCTGTATCTCGAAGACGGCGTCGGGATCAGCGATGCGCTCGCCGACGCCGTCGCGTTCGCGATCGGCGAGTGCGCGAGCTGGCACGGCACACCAGGCGTCGACATCGGACGCTGCACGCCGCGCGCGTTCAAGCGGCCGCTGCTGGATGCGTTGCGCCGTCGCGGCGCAAGCCCGCGCAGCCGCTAGCTCGCAGGCCGATCCTGTCATCGGCCGCGCTTGCCCGAGGCGGCGCTGCCGCGCAAGATCGCATCCGTACGAACGGACGGGCAGGAGCGTTCATGCCGGATGCCTGGCTGGACATCGTCGCGCGGCTCGCGTTGTCCATCGTCGTGGGCGCGGTGATCGGGCTCAACCGTGATCTCCACGGCAAGCAGGCCGGTGTGCGCACGAACGCGCTGGTCAGTCTTGGCGCGGCGCTCGCCGTGCTCATCGTCGTGCCGCCGGGCGAGGACGACGCAGAGCGCATCGACGCGCTGAGCCGTGTGATCCAGGGCGTGCTGACCGGCATCGGCTTTCTCGGCGCCGGCGTGATCCTGCGCGACCCCGTCAGCCGGCACGTGAGCGGATTGACGACGGCAGCCGCGGTGTGGCTCGCGGCGCTGCTCGGCGTCGCCTGCGGTGCCGGCTTCTATGTCGTCGCGCTGATCGCATTGATCCTTGGCCTCGGCGCCATCGCATGCGGCGGACCGTTCGAGCGCTGGTTCCGCAGGCGGGACGAGCCGGCATCGACCGACGGGGAGCGCAACGATTCGAGCAAATAGCCGAACGCGCGATCGCCGTGCCGCCCCACTGATGCTCAGTGCGAATCATTTTTTTTTTTTTTTCGCCGCGCGCGAACGAACCGGACGCGCGTGGTGGAGAAGGTCGGTCAGTCGGCGAAGCCGCTGCCCGGCTTGGGGTTCACGCAGCGCCTTCCACAGGCTCGCAAGAGTTGTGCACAGGCTTATCGACAGCGGCGCCGCACTTATCCACCGCAAGGCCGGAGTTACCCACCGAATGTTCCTCGGACTGTCCTATCGCAGGATCTGAGAACGTGCTCTAGTATCACCGGCCCGTCTCCTGACAAGAATTCCTGCGATGGCGGCCCTTACCGAGCGCAAATCCGTCTCCAACGTCGAAGCGCTGCGCGTTCCTCCGCACTCGATCGAGGCCGAGCAGGCCGTGCTCGGCGGGCTGATGCTGGCGCCGGATTCATGGGATCGGGTTGCCGACCGGCTGACCGAGAACGATTTCTACCGGCGCGACCACCGCATCATTTTCCGCGCGATCGGCGAGCTGTCCGAGAAGGGCATGCCGTACGACGCGGTCACGCTGGGCGAGTGGTTTCAGTCGCAGAACCTCGCCGATCTCGTCGGCGGCACCAGCTATGTCGTCGAGCTCGCGAACTCGACGCCGAGCGCGGCCAACATCGTCGCGTACGCCGACATCGTGCGCGAGAAGTCGGTGCTGCGTCAGCTCATCGACGCCGGCACCGAGATCGCCGGCGACGCCTTCCAGCCCGAAGGGCGCTCCAGCCAGGAGCTGCTGGAAACGGCCGAGCAAAAGGTGTTCCAGATCGCCGAGGCCGGCGCGCGCGGGCGCAAGGGCTTCGTGACCATGCGCGCCGCGGTCAAGGAAGCGTTCCAGATCCTGCACCAGCGCTACGAGAGCAAGGGCTCGGTGACCGGGCTTGCGACCGGCTTCGCCGATCTCGACGAGATGACGGCGGGGCTGCAGCCTTCCGATCTCATCATCGTCGCGGCGCGGCCTTCGATGGGCAAGACCGCGCTCGCGGTCAACTTCGCCGAGTACGCCGCGATCCAGAAGAAGAAGGCGGTGGCCGTGTTCTCGATGGAGATGTCGGCCTCGCAGCTTGCGTTCCGCCTGATCTCCTCGCTGGGCAGCATCAACCAGCAGCACCTGCGCACCGGCGATCTCGCCGAGGAGGAGTGGCCGCGCGTGACCAACGCGATCACCTTCCTTTCCGAGGCGAAGATCTTCATCGACGACACGCCGGCGCTGTCGCCGGGCGAGCTGCGCGCCCGCTCGCGCCGCCTCAAGCGCGAGCACGATCTCGGCCTGATCGTCATCGACTACCTGCAGCTCATGCAGGTGCCCGGCAACAAGGAGAATCGCGCCACCGAAATTTCAGAAATCTCGCGCAGCCTGAAGGCGCTCGCGAAGGAGCTGGACATCCCCGTCGTGGCGCTGTCGCAGCTCAACCGTTCGCTCGAACAACGCACCGACAAGCGCCCGGTCATGGCCGACCTGCGCGAGTCGGGTGCGATCGAGCAGGATGCCGACGTGATCCTGTTCATCTACCGCGACGAGTACTACAACCCGGATTCCAGCGACAAGGGCACCGCCGAGATCATCATCGGCAAGCAGCGCAACGGCCCCACCGGCACCGTGCGCCTGACGTTCCTCGGTCAGTACACGAAGTTCGCCAACTTCGCCTCGGACAGCTACGCGGGGAGTTTCGAGTGATGGGGCCGGGATTGGAGATTAGGGATTCGGGATTCGGCAAAGCGCGCGTCCACGGGCGCGTCGTTTCGAGTTCGGCTGTTCCGAATCCCGAATCCCCAATCCCCGATCCCCGCCTCCAACAATGAGCCGCGCCACCGCCGCCACGATCCATCTCGGTGCGCTGCGCGACAATCTGCGCCGCGTCCGCGAGCTGGCGCCGGGCGCGAAGGTCATGGCGGTGGTCAAGGCCGACGGCTACGGGCACGGGCTCGAGCGCGTCGCGCGCGCGTTGCAGGCGGCGGATGCGTTCGGCGTCGCTGGCATTGCGGACGGCCAGCGCCTGCGCGCGGCGGGGATGTCGCAGCGCATCGTCGTGCTGTCCGGGCCGGACGAGGCTGCCGATCTCGCCGAGATGCGCCGCCTGCGTCTCGACTCGGTGATCCATCACGACGCGCAGATCGGCTGGCTCGCCGCCGACACCGATCCGCGGCCGCTGCACGTCTGGCTCAAGCTCGATACCGGCATGCACCGCCTCGGCTTTGCGCCCGAGCGTGCACGCGAGCTCGTCGCGCGCCTGCGCGAGCTGCCCAGCGTCGATCGCGACGTCGGACTGATGACGCATTTCGCCAATTCCGACGTGTTCGACGATGCGCAGACCGCGACGCAGATCGAGCGCTTCGAGCGCGCGCTCGACGGCGTCGAAGGCGAGCGCTCGCTTTCGAACTCGGCCGGCATCCTCGGCTGGCCGCGGGCGCGGGCCGACTGGGTGCGCGCCGGCGGCGCGCTCTACGGCATCTCGGTCGTCGCCGGCAAGGTCGGCGCCGATTTCGGTTTCAAGCCGGCGATGACGCTCTCGACGCGGCTGATCGCCGTCAATCGCGTGCGCAAGGGCGAGCACGTCGGCTACGCCGCGACGTTCGAATGCCCGGAGGACATGGACGTCGGCGTCGCCGCGATCGGCTACGGCGACGGCTATCCGCGCCACGCCGCCGCCGGCACGCCGGTGCTCGTCAAAGGCACGCGCGCGAGCCTGATCGGGCGCGTGTCGATGGATCTCGTGACCATCGACCTGCGCGGGCATCCCGGCGCCCGCGTCGGCGACCCTGTCGTGCTGTGGGGCCGCGGATTGCCCGTCGAGGAGATCGCCTCGCACGCCGGCACCATCGGCTACGAGCTGACATGCGGCGTCACCCGGCGCGTACGCTTTGTCGAGGACGAGAGCTGACGCGTGTGGAAGCGCCTCGTGCTATGATTGGTCAAGGTTGGTCAAGTAGGCCGGGTCATGCAACTGAATCTCTACGAGGCAAAGACACGCCTTTCCGAGCTCGTCGAAGCGGCAAGCGAGGGCGAGACCATCTTGATCGCCAAGGCGGGCCGTCCGCTTGCGAAGCTCGGACCCGCCAGCGGCCCGCGCAAACCGGTGCGCTTCGGGCTCATGAAGGGCAGGATCAGGATCGGCAGCGACTTCGACGCGCCGTTGCCGGAGTCGGTGCTGCGCGAGTTCGAGGGCGATGCGAAGTGAAGCTGCTGCTCGACACGCATCTCGTGCTCTGGGTGATGCAGGATTCCAGGAAGCTGTCTGCCGCGGCGCGCAAGCAGATCCGGATGGCCGATGCGAGCTATGTGAGCGCGGCAAGCCTCTGGGAAATTGACATCAAGGCGTCGCTGGGCAAGCTCGAGATCGACAGCGAAGCGCTCGAGGAGGAACTCGAGGCCGCGGGCCTTCAGGCGTTGCCGATCACGTGGCAACACACGACCCAGGTGCGCAAGCTGCCGATGCACCATCGCGACCCGTTCGATCGCATGCTGATCGCCCAGGCCATCAGTGAGCCGTTGCGGTTCCTGACGCACGATGAAGGTCTGAGCAGGTATTCCGACCTCGTCACGGTCGTGTGACGCCATGGCTAAGGCCAAGACCGCCTACGTCTGCGCCGACTGCGGCGCCGAGCACTCGAAGTGGCAGGGGCAGTGCGTCGAGTGCGGCGCGTGGAACACGCTGAGCGAAATCACCGTGCTGCCGGCGAAGGCGGCGGCGAATCCGCGCGGGAGCTACGCGGGCAATACGGACGCCGCGAAGATCACCAAGCTCGCGACCGTGGCCGCCGAGGCGGAGCGGCGCGAGGCGACGGGCATCGCCGAGCTGGACCGCGTGCTCGGCGGCGGGCTCGTGTCGGGCTCGGTTGTGCTGATCGGCGGCGATCCCGGTATCGGCAAGTCGACGCTGCTGCTGCAGATGCTGGGCGCCATCGGCCGGCGCGTGCGCGGGCTCTACGTCACCGGCGAGGAAAGCCTTGCGCAGGTCGCATCGCGCGGGAAGCGGCTCGGCATCGCGCTCGATGGTCTGGAGGCGCTGGCCGAAACCTCGATCGAGCGCATCCTCGCCGAGGCTGCGAACGCGAAACCCGACGTGCTGATCATCGACTCGATCCAGACCATCTGGACCGAGCTTCTCACCGCGGCGCCGGGATCGGTGAGCCAGGTGCGCGAATCCGCGGCGCGGCTGGTGCGCTTCGCCAAGGAAACCGGCACGAGCGTCTTCCTGGTCGGGCATGTGACGAAGGAGGGCGGCATCGCGGGCCCCCGCGTGCTGGAGCACATGGTCGACGCGGTGCTCTATTTCGAGGGCGAGGCCGGCAGCCGGTTCCGCGTGCTGCGCGCGTTCAAGAACCGCTTCGGCGCGGTCAACGAGCTCGGCGTGTTCGCGATGGGCGACAAGGGCCTGCGCGAGGTGCCGAATCCTTCGGCGATTTTCCTGTCCGCGCACGCGCAGCCGACCGCGGGCAGCGCGGTCATGGTCACGCGCGAAGGCACCCGTCCGCTGCTGGTCGAGGTGCAGGCGCTGGTCGACCAGTCTTCGCTGGGCAATCCGCGGCGCGTCGCGCTCGGCCTGGAGCAGAACCGGCTGGCGATGCTGCTCGCGGTGCTGCACCGGCACGGCGGCGCGGCCGTTTACGATCAGGACGTGTTCGTCAACGTGGTCGGCGGCATCCGCGTGCAGGAGACGGCGGCCGATCTGCCGGTGCTGCTCGCCGTGCTATCGAGCTTCCGCGACCGGCCGCTGCCCGAGAAGCTCGTCGCGTTCGGTGAGGTGGGCCTTTCGGGTGAGATCCGGCCGGTGCCGAACGGCGAGGAACGTCTGCGCGAGGCGGCGACGCACGGCTTCGTGCGCGCCATCGTGCCGAAGGCGAATGCGCCCAAGCGCGGGCAGATCGGCGATCTCAGCGTGACCGGCGTCGAGCGGCTTTCCGAGGCGCTGGGCGCGGCCGCTTCTTAGGTTTTTTCGCGTCGGCTTGCTTCGCGACCGTCCGCGCGGCCTTCTTCGCAGGCGCGGGCTCGTGCGCGCCGCGTGAGATGAATTCCTTCAGCACGATGGCGTGCGTGTGCTCCGTGTCGCGCTCGCTGAAGACGAAGGTGACGTTCTTCTTTCCTGCGACGAGGGCGCGCAGCTCGGCGACCGCATCCGGATGCTGCTTCAGCTCGGCCGTGTAGCGCCGCCGGAATTCGTCCCACTTCGCGGGATCGTGGCCGAACCACTGCCTGAGCTCCGTGCTCGGCGCCGTCGATTTGAGCCACGCGTCGATGTGCGCCTCCGCCTTGGCGACGCCGCGCGGCCATAGCCGGTCGACGAGGATGCGGAAGCCGTCGCCCGCGGCGGGCTTCTCGTAGACGCGCTTCAGCCGGATCGTCGATGTCATGGCGTGCGGTGCAGCAGCACTTCGAACACGAACTTCGAGCCGAAGAAGGCCAGCAGCAGAATGACCATGCCGGCCAGCGTGAGGCGCACCGCGCGCCGGCCGCGCCAGCCCCAGCGCCAGCGCCCGAACAGGAGAACCCCGAACACGAGCCACGCCGCGATCGAGAGCACGGTCTTCTGCACCAGGTGCTGCGCGAACAGGTTGTCGACGAACAGCACGCCCGAGAGCAGCGTCAGCGTCAGCAGCACGAAGCCGGCGCCGATCAGGCGGAACATCAGCGCTTCGGTCAGCGTGAGCGGCGGCAGCGCGCGGATCAGGCCGGAATCGAGCCGGTGCTTGCGCAGCGCACGCTCCTGCAGCGCGAGCAGGATCGCGAGCAGCGCCGCGATGCTGAGCATGCCGTAGCCGAGCAGCGCGAACGCGACGTGCAGCTTGATCTGCCATTCGATCGGCAAGGGTGCGGTGGACGGCGCAAGCCAGGTGTCCACGGCGAGCAGCAGCGCCGCCAGCGGAAACACGATCACGCCGAGCCCCGCGACCGGGCGGAACAGGTTGACGAGCAGGGTGAGCGCGGCAACCACCAGCGCGACCAGCGACAGCGCGGCGAAGAAATGCAGGCTGACGCCGCCCTGATGCATGCCCAGCGTCATCGCGAGGTGCAGCGCCACCGCGATGGCCGCGAGGCCGAGCGCGACGGGTCGCCGCGGCGCCGGCCGGTCGACCAGCGGCAGCACGAGACAGGCCGCCGCGGCGAGATAGGCGACGACGGCGAGCAGGGCGGATGCGGCGACCATTCCGTTAGTGTCGCACGGCGCTCCGCGGCGCGGAACGACGCGGCATCGCGGCGCAGGCGAGCGGGACATCCCGCGCGCGGGCCGCCGATGCGCCGCTGATATACTTCGCGTCCGTTTCTGCACTTTTCCGGCCATGTTCGAAACCCTGAGTGAACGCCTCTCGGCGACCGTCCAGCGTCTGCGTGGGCGCGGCCGCCTGACCGAGGCGAATATCCGCGAGTCGCTGCGCGAAGTGCGCATCGCGCTGCTCGAAGCCGATGTCGCGCTGCCGGTCGTGCAGGCGCTGATCCAGCGCGTGCAGGTGAAGGCGCTCGGGCAGGAAGTGCTGAAGAGCCTGACGCCGGGCCAGGCGCTGGTGAAGGTCGTGCGCGACGAGCTCACGGCCGTGATGGGCACGCAGAACACCGATCTGAATCTCGCTGCCGCGCCGCCGGCCGTGGTGCTGATGGCGGGGCTTCAGGGCGCGGGCAAGACGACGACGGTTGCGAAGCTGGCGCGGTTCCTCAAGGAGCGGCGCAAGAAGAAGGTCATGGTGGTCAGCGCCGACGTCTATCGTCCTGCGGCGATCGAGCAGCTCAGGACGCTCGCGAGCCAGGTCGATGTGCTGTTCCATCCTTCCAGCGGCGATCAGGATCCGGTCGCGATCGCCCGCAGCGCGCTCGATGCGGCGAAGAAGAACTTTGCCGACGTGCTGATCGTCGACACGGCGGGCCGCCTGCACGTCGACGCCGAGATGATGGACGAGATCAAGGCGCTGCACGCGGCGCTGAATCCGGTGGAGACGCTGTTCGTCGTCGACTCGATGACGGGCCAGGACGCGGCGAACACCGCGAAGGCGTTCGCCGAGGCGCTGCCGCTCTCCGGCGTGATCCTGACCAAGACCGACGGCGACGCGCGCGGCGGCGCCGCGCTCTCCGTGCGCTACATCACCGGGCGGCCGATCAAGTTCATCGGCGTCAGCGAGAAGCCCGAGGGGCTGGAGCCTTTCCATCCGGATCGCATCGCGCAGCGCATCCTCGGCATGGGCGACGTGCTCTCGCTGGTCGAGCAGGTCGAGCAGAAGGTTGATCAGGAAAAGGCGAAGAAGCTCGCCGAGAAGGTCATAAAGGGCAAGCGATTCGACCTCAACGACATGAAGGACCAGCTCGAGCAGATGATCAACATGGGCGGCATGGCCTCGCTCATGGAGAAGCTGCCGGGCGGCATGGCGATCCCGGAGAACATGAAATCGCAGGCCGGCGACGATGCGGTGAAGCGCATGATCGCGATCATCAACTCGATGACGAAGAAGGAGCGCCGGCACCCCGACCTTCTCAACGGCTCGCGCCGAGCGCGCATCGCGCGCGGCTCCGGCACGCAGCCGGCCGACGTGAACCGTCTGCTGAAGCAGTATCAGCAGACCGAGAAGATGATGGCCAAGCTCGGCTCCGGCGGCCTCAAGGGCGTCATGCGCCAGATGAAGGGCGCGATGCGCATGATGGGCGGAGGCATGCCGCCCCGCTGATCCGCCCGGCGCGCGCGCCATGATCGCCTTTGCCGGATTCACGATCGCGCCCGCCGAGGCGCGCGACATGCCGGACATCGCGCGCCTGTTCAGGGCCTACGAATCGCACATCGGCGTCGATCTTTCGTATCAGGATTTCGCGAGCGAAGTCGCTTCGCTGCCCGGCAGGTACGCGCCGCCGGGTGGACAGCTGCTGATTGCCCGCGATGGAAACGCTGCCGCGATCGGCTGCGTCGCGCTGCGCGCGATGCACGCGCCCGGCTGCTGCGAGATGAAGCGTCTCTTCGTCACGCCGGAAGGCCGCGGGCTCGGCCTCGGGCGTGCGCTGGCCGAGGCGATCATCGACGAGGGCAGAAAGCTCGGCTACGCGGAGCTTCGGCTCGACACGCTGCCGTCGATGCAGGATGCGATCGGGCTTTATCGCAAACTCGGATTTGTGTCCTGCGAGCCTTACTACGCCGCGCCCGAAGGCACGATTTTCATGAAGCGGCGGCTCGGCGTTTGACCAAGACCAACGCCTTCGGCTGCTCGCCGGTCAGCTCGAGCGGCACATAGGGTGGGCTTCAGCCCACCGCTTTTTGTTCTCGCGAGACACAGCCGTTCCGTCATCGGGTCGCCGGTGGGTTGAAGCCCATCCTATGTGGCTATGTGGGTGACGATCCAGAGGGCTTCGCCTCCATCGTCGAGCCGGCAGCGGCGTAAGTCCGCGACAGCTCTTTATTTTCGGTTGCGTTCCGCTACAATACGCGGCTCCCCTCGGCGGCGCCCGGCCTCATCGGCGCGACGCCCAAGAATTTCCAGTTAGTTCAGAGACTTGCAAATGGTCAAGATTCGCCTGTCCCGTGGCGGCGCCAAGAAGCGGCCGTTCTACCACATCGTCGTGACCGACGAGCGCAATGCGCGCGACGGCCGCAACATCGAGCGCCTGGGCTATTTCAACCCGATCGCCTCGGGCAAGGACGTGCGCCTGGAATTCGACACCGCCAAGGCCAAGTCCTGGGTCGAAAAGGGCGCACAGATGACGGAAAAGGTGAAGTCGCTTTACAAGGAAGCGACCCGCAAAGCCGCCTGATCCGCGTGAGCGGGTCGGCCGACGCATCGCCGCCGCGCACGGGTGCGGGCGAGAAGTGGGTCCTCGTGGGCAGGATCGTCGGATTGTCCGGTGTGCGGGGCGAGGTCAAGCTCGAGTCGTACACCGAGCCGAGGACGCGGATCTTCAGCTATCAGCCCTGGCTGCTGAAATCCGTGTCGGGCGAAAGCGAGATCGGCGGCTGCCGCGGACGCGCCCAAGGCAAGGGCGTTGTCGCGAAGCTGCCGGGAATCGCGGACCGCGACGCGGCCGCGCGATTCGTCGGCAGCGAGATCTGGGTCCGGCGCTCGGCGCTGCCCCGATCGAAGGAAGGCGAGTACTACTGGGCCGATCTCGAAGGACTCGAGATCGTCACCGTCGAAGGCGCGATGCTCGGCAGGGTTTCGCACCTCGTCGCGACCGGTGCGAACGACGTGCTGGTGGTGAAGGACGGTGAGCGCGAGCGGCTGATCCCGTTCGTGACAGGCGACTACGTGAAAACCGTGGATCTCGAGTCGGGGCGCATCACGGTCGACTGGGATCCCGAGTTCTGAAGTTATTGAGAAGTGCGGGCAGGACGCCCGCTGCTTGATCCTCGCGTTCATGGACGAATGCACGAACAACGGAGCCGCGCGATGCGCATCGACGTCATCACGCTGTTTCCGGATTTCATCCGCACCGCGGCCGAGCTCGGCGTGGTCGGACGCGCGAAGGCGCGAGGACTGATCGAGATCGCGACGTGGAACCCGCGCGATTTCGACCAGGACAACTACCGGTCGGCCGACGAGCGGCCGTACGGCGGCGGTCCCGGGATGGTGATGATGATCGACCCGCTCAGGCGTGCGCTGGATGCGGTGCGCGCGGCGGGTGGTCCGGAAAAAGCGATTTACCTGAGCCCGCAGGGAGCGCGGCTCACGCAACGGAAAGTGGAAGAGCTCGCACGGAGGGAGAAGCTGCTCCTTCTGTGCGGCCGGTACGAAGGCATCGACGAGCGCTTCCTGGAGCACGCGGTCGACGAGGAAATCTCGATCGGCGACTACGTGATCTCCGGCGGCGAGCTGGCGGCGGCGATCGTGATCGACGCGGTCGGGCGCCTGCAGGAAGGCGCGCTCAACGACGCGGAGTCGGCCGAGCAGGACTCGTTCTCGGACGGGCTGCTCGATTGTCCGCACTACACGCGTCCCGAGCGCGACGCCTGGGGCGAGGTGCCGGCGGTGCTGCTTTCGGGCGATCACGCGGCGATCCGACGCTGGCGCCGGAAGCAGTCGCTGGGCAGGACGTGGCTGCGGCGGCCGGACCTGCTGGCGCACGTCGAAGCAGACAAGGAAGCGCGCGCGCTGCTGGATGAATTTCGCCGCGAGTATTTCGAGGCTCTGCGGGCGGACAGGAAGGATCAGGCTTGCTAGCGCGGCCTGCGAGCGAAGACACAGGATTCTTAATTGGTGAGCGTCATGAGCAATCTCATTCAGCAGTTCGAAGCCGCGCAGATGACCCGCAAGCTGCCGGAGTTCAGCCCCGGCGACACGGTGATCGTCAACGTCAAGGTCAAGGAAGGCAATCGCGAGCGCGTGCAGGCCTACGAAGGCGTCGTCATCGCGCGCAAGAACGCGGGCCTCAACTCGGCGTTCACCGTGCGCAAGATCTCGCACGGCACCGGCGTCGAGCGCGTGTTCCAGTCGCACAGCCCTGCGATCGATTCGGTCGTGGTCAAGCGCCGCGGCAAGGTGCGCGGCGCGAAGCTCTATTACCTGCGCGGCCTCGAAGGCAAGAAGGCGCGCATCAAGGAAAACCTCGGCGCCGCGAGCACCGATAGCGAAGCGGGTTGATTCAAAACCGGGTCGCTTCGTCCTGCACGGAGCGGCGCCGGCGAAAGATTCGTCTTGGAGCAATCGAGTCGCGTCTTTTGCTCCTCGTCCGGGGCGGCCGTCGGCAACGACGGCCGCTTCGTTATTTTTGCGATTCGTCCTGAATCGCTGCTTCGGTATTCGTCGCGTTTGTTACCGAGGGCGTGGCAGCGTCGGATGGTCCAGAAGCGGCCATCCTGGCCGCATTTTTCAAATGAAGCACGCTCCGAAATGGGGTTCTCGTGAGCGGCGGAACTCGCGCGATCGTGAGTTTCCCCTCTCCTGCTTGCGGGAAAGGGCAGGGTGAGGGCACTCGGAACGCGGCGCCGGGTACGACCACCGCGCTACGGCGTCTCCGGCAATTCGAAGCCGTCGCCGAAGATCCGATCGAGCACGGGAGTTTCGAGCGCGATCGTCCACGCGCCGCGTCCGTACGTCGCAGCGACGAGCGTGTGCGGCTCGGCGGCGATTTCGAGGTCGGTGACGACCATGCCGAGCGGCATGCCGGTCATGAACGGCGCAAAAGTCTCGCCGCCGTCGATGCTCTCGTAAACGCCGATGTCGGTGCCGACGAAGATTCGCTGGCTGTCGATCGGATCGACCACGACGCTGTTCGCAGGGATGATCGGGAGGCCGATGCCGACGGGTTCCCAGTCGCCGCCGCCGGTGGAGCGGAGCAGGTGCGGCTCGGCGAACACGCTGCGTGTCACGAACACGCGCGTGAGATCGCCGGGATCAATGGCGATGTCGGAAACGTTGCCGCCGGGATAGCTGCCGGTGAGGTCGATCCATTCCGGCGTTGCCGCGAGCGCGTCCGCGGTGGTCGCGATCTTGCCGTTCGAGGTTCCGGCGTACATGCGCAGCGTGCCGTCCTCGGCGTTCTCGGCGACGCTGAGGACGCTGATCGAGGCCGAGTCGTTGCCGGTGAGGTTGTCCGACGCGGCCGTCCAGCTGTAGGCGCCGGGATTGTCGACGATCGTCGCGCGATAGACGCGGTTGGAGCCGACGAAGACGGAGCCTGCTCCCGTGACGAGCGGCGTCACCCACGGAAACGGCTCGGAAGCGTTCTGGCCCGCATGGCTGACCCAGCCGAACGTGTCCGGCTCTCCGCGGTGCGTCGACAGGATGACCATCGCGCCGTTGTTCGGATAGCTGGTCTGGAAGACGCGGTTGGGGTCGTGCGCGTCGACGGCGTTCATGAAGCCGTCGCCAGTGACCTCGGTGACGTCCCAGAGCTGCTCGCCCGCGCGGCGCGAGGATGAGTTGTCCTGCGCTCCGCCGTAGACGCGGCTGGGATCGGTGGGATCGAGCGCGATGTCGTAGAACTGCGTGATCTCGAGGTTCGCGTTGAGATTGACGAACGTGCCGCCGCCGTCGTCGCTGCGCCACAGGCCGCCGTCGCTGCCGACCCAGAACCGGTTGCCGTCGTTGCGCGAGAAACGCACGATGTGCGTGTCCTGGTGCACGGCCTGCTGCGGACCCCAGCCGTTGGTGAGGATCGTCAGCGTGGTGCCGCCGTTGATCGAGAGCGCGGGACGGATCGTGCCGACGAGCAGGCGGTCAGGGTCGGTCGGGTGCACGTCGAGCGTCAGGTTGTAATAGCACTGGCCTTCGCAGGCGTTGCCGTTGACGAGCGTCCAGTCGTCGCCGGCGTTGTCGCTGCGATAGAGCTTCAGCGACGAGCCGTTGGACGGGCCTAGCAGCGCGTACAGGATCGAGGAATTGCTCGGCGCCATCGCGAGCCGTCCATAGGCCGCCCCTGCATTGATCGGCAGGTTGTTCTCGAGGCGCGTCCAGTTGACGCCGCCGTCGGTGGACTTGTAGATGCCTTTCAGGCGCGCCTGCGCATACACGACGTTCGGATCGGCGGGATCGAAGAGGATGTCGCGCGCGCCGCTCGAGCTCAGCACCTCTGTCCAGGTCGCCCCGCCGTCGGCGGTGCGATAGAGGCCGCCGCCGGTGGACGACCCGTTCTCGTTGCAATGGCCCTGGCCGCCGGCGAGCAGCACCTGCGGATCGGCGGGCGATTGCGCCAGCGCGGTGACGAACGACAGCGGCATGGCCGTGTCGCCGCTGCCGTTGCGCGGCTCGAAGGTCTGCCCGCCGTCGGCCGAGTAGAAGAGTCCCATGCCGAAATAGTCGAGGCAGCCGGCGAATGCCTCGCCCGTGCCGACCCAGACGTGGTCGGGGTTGCCGTCTTCGATGAGGATCGAGCCGATGCTCTCGGTGCCGATCGTGTCGAACAACTGCGTCCAGCTCTCGCCGCCGTCGGTGGTTTTCCACAGGCCGCCGGCCGCGGCGCCGAGAAACATGTGCGTCTCGTCGTTCGGATCGACCGCAAGCGCCGTGACACGGCCGATGACCCGGCCCATGTTCCAGTCCAGCATCGTCATACCTTCGGGACCGAGCGGCTGCCAGGATTTCTCGGCGAGCAGCGCCGGCACGCCGGACGCGACCTGCCGGCGCAGGCGCGTGACCTCGCGTGCGCGCTGCGCTCGCGCCTCCGGGTGCTCGTCGAGCCCGCGCGTGCGCTCGAACCACTCGATGCGCTGGCGGATGGCCTCGTCCTCGCCGCCCGACTTGTCGACCTGCATCGGCAGAGGCAGGTCAGCGGCCCCAGCCGTGCCGAAGAGCAGCGTGACAGCCAGCGCGCTGCTGAAATGACGAACTCTCGCGTATGCCATTTGCAATCCCCAAGCTCACGCCGGCCCCTGTCCGGCCTGCGCTACGATACCTGTTTTCGCGCGCCGGCCTTGTGCCGTTCGGCAGGGGCGGGATGTTGGATTTCGCCGCCACACACCCGATATCCGGCGCGGAATTCCAGCATCGCGGAGGTGTTCATGACGTCCACTGAAACCCGCGCCTTCGAGGCCGAGGTCGCTCAGGTCCTGCACCTGGTCACCCATTCGCTGTACTCGCACAAGGAGATCTTCCTGCGCGAGCTGATCTCGAACGCATCCGACGCCTGCGACAAGCTGCGCTTCGCCGCGTTGTCCGATCCTTCGCTCACGACCGAGGACGCCGAGCTCCGCATCGAGATCACGTTCGACAAGGACGCGCGCACGCTGACCGTGCGCGACAACGGCATCGGCATGAGCCGCGACGCAGTCGTCGAGAACATCGGCACGATCGCGCGCTCCGGCACGCGGCGCTTCCTCGAATCGCTGTCCGGCGATGCGCGCAAGGACACGCAGCTGATCGGCCAGTTCGGCGTCGGGTTCTATTCCGCGTTCATCGTCGCCGACCGCGTGACCCTGGTGACGCGCAAGGCCGGCGCCGCGGCGGGCGAGGGCGTGCGCTGGCAATCTGACGGCGCGGGCGAGTACACGCTCGAGGCCGTCGACGTGCCTTCGCGCGGAACCGCCGTGACGCTGCACCTCAAGGACGACGAGACGGAATTTCTCGATTTCTGGAAGCTGCGCGAGCTCGTCACGCGCTACTCCGATCACGTCGCGTTTCCGATCCGCCTGCCGAAACAGAAGGACGGCAAGCCGGGCGACGAGCTGGAGACGGTCAATCACGCATCCGCCTTGTGGACGCGCCCGAAGGGCGAGCTCAAGGACGAGGAATACCAGTCCTTCTACAAGTCGATCTCGCACGACTTCAACGAGGCGCTGGCCTGGACGCACAACCGGGTCGAGGGCGCGCAGAGCTACACGCTGCTGCTCTACGTGCCGGAGAAGCCGCCGTTCGACGCGCTGTTCACCGGCCGCGACGAGCGCAAGGGCCTCAAGCTCTACATCCGCCGCGTCTTCATCATGGACGCGAGCGAGCAGCTCCTGCCGGCGTATCTCCGTTTCGTGCGCGGCGTGGTCGATTCGGACGACCTGCCGCTCAACGTCAGCCGCGAGATCCTGCAGGAAAACCGCCTGCTCGGGCAGATCCGCAGCGCCTGCGTCAAGCGCGTGCTCGACCTTTTGGAGAAGATCGCACGCGACGAGCCCGAGAAGTTCCGCAAGTTCACCGACGCGTTCGGCAATGTGCTGAAGGAAGGCATCGCGGAGGATCACGCCAACCGCGAGCGCATCGCCAGACTGCTGCGCTTCGCCTCGACGAAATCCGAGGACGCGGCGAAGACCGTTTCGCTGGACGACTATGTCTCGCGCATGGCGGTGGGGCAGGACGTGATCTGGTACATCACCGCCGATTCGCACGCGGCGGCGCGCTCCAGCCCGCAGATCGAGGCGCTGAAGGCGCGCGGGATCGAAGTCCTGCTGCTCTCCGACCGTATCGACGAATGGATGATCGGTTATCTCGGCGAGTTCGCCGGCAAGAAGCTGCGCAACGCGGCCAAGGGCGATCTCGATGTCACGCCAGATGCTGCCGAGGCCGAGCAGCGCAAGGAAGTCGAACAGGCCGCCGCCACGGTCGTCGGCAAGCTCAAGGAGCTGCTCGGCAAGCGCGTCGGCGATGTGCGCGTCAGCCACCGCCTAACCGACTCGCCGTCGTGTCTCGTGCTCGGCGAGCACGACATGGCACTGCACATGCAGCGGCTGCTGCGCGAAGCCGGACACGACGTGCCTGCCTCGCCGCCGGTGCTCGAAATCAACCCGCGGCACCCGCTCGTGCAGCGCATCGAGAACGAGGCCGACAAGGCGCGCAGCGAGGACCTCGGCCTGCTGCTGCTCGACGAGGCGCGGCTGGCGGCCGGCGACCAGCTCGAGGATCCTGCCGCGTTCGTCGCGCGCGTCAATCGGCTGATCAACGCATGATAATCGACCGGCGTCCCGGCAAAGGCGGGGCGCTTTTTTCCAGTTGCACGAAGGCAAAAATGGATTCCGCCTTGGGCCGGAATGACGGTCGGGTTGTGCGTTGCGCGTGCTACCATCGAACGCCGTGCGGCGCTTTGGCCGTCCAAACAGAACCGACATGCAGATAGAAACCAAGCTGCCGAAAGTCGGCACGACGATCTTCACCGTCATGAGCCAACTCGCGCTGGAGCACAAGGCGGTGAACCTCGGCCAGGGGTTCCCGGATTTCGACGGCCCGCAGGCGATGCGAGACGCGCTCGCGGCGGCGATGAACGCCGGCCGCAACCAATACGCGCCGATGGCCGGCCTGCCCGTGCTGCGCGAGCAGATCGCGCGCAAGACCGAAGCCATGTACGGCCGCAAGGTGAATCCGGACACCGAGATCACGGTGACCTCCGGCGCCACCGAGGCGCTGTTCGCGGCGATCGCAGCCGTCGTGCGGCCCGGCGACGAGGTCATCGTGCTGGATCCCTGCTACGACAGCTACGAGCCGGCGATCGAGCTCAACGGCGGCCGCGCGGTGCACGTGCCGCTCGATCCACGCGACTTTTCGCCGGACTGGCAGCGAGTCCGCGATGCCGTCACGGCGAAGACGCGCATGATCGTGGTCAACTCGCCGCACAATCCGTGCGGGGCCGTGTTCACGCCGGCCGATCTCGAGGCGCTGGCCGAGGTCACGCGCGAGCGGGGAATTTTCGTGCTGTCCGACGAGGTCTACGAGCACATCGTGTTCGACGGCCAGCCGCACCAGAGCGTGCTGCGCCACGCCGAGCTCGCCGAGCGGAGCTTCGTCGTCTCCTCGTTCGGCAAGACCTATCACTGCACCGGCTGGAAGGTCGGCTACGCGATCGCGCCGCGTGCGCTCTCCGCCGAGTTCCGCAAGGTGCACCAGTACCTCACGTTCTGCACGTTCACGCCGGCGCAGTGGGCGTTCGCCGAGATCCTGGAGAAGGACCCGCAGCACTATCTCGATCTTCCCGCGTTCTATCAGGCCAAGCGCGACAGGTTCCGCGAGCTTCTGGCCGGCTCGAAATTCCGTCCGCTTCCCGTCGGCGGGGCGTATTTCCAGGTGGTCGACTATTCGGCGCTCGACGGACGCGACGACCTCGCGTTCTGCGAATGGCTGGCAAGGGAAGCCGGCGTTGCGGCGATTCCGCTGTCGGCGTTCTACGAGTCGCCGCCGGCGGACCAGCGCCTGATCCGCTTCTGCTTCGCCAAGAGCGAGGCAACGCTCGAAGAGGCCGCGCGACGCCTGCGCGCGCTGTGAACGGCACGCACACGATATGACGATGCACCCGCTCCGTGTTTCGCTGATCCAGGGCGCCACGCGCTGGCATGACGCCGACGCGAATCGTTACTATTACGGTGCACTCGTGCGCTCGGTGAAGGGCCTGAGCGATCTCATCGTCCTGCCCGAGACGTTCCTGTCCGGTTTCACAAACGAAACGCTCGGCAACGCCGAGACGATGGACGGTACGGGCATGGCGTGGCTCCGCGCGCTGGCCGCCGAAGTCGGTGCCACGATCACCGGCAGCCTCGTGATGCGCGAGGGCGATCGCTGCGTCAACCGACTCGTCTGGATGCCGCCCGACGGCCGGCATGCGGTCTACGACAAGCGCCATCTGTTCCGCATGGCGAAGGAGCACGAGCGCTACGGCGGCGGCGATGCGCGCCTGATCGTCGAGCTCCAGGGCTGGCGCGTGTGCCCGCAGGTCTGCTACGACCTCCGGTTTCCGGTCTGGCTGCGCAATCGCTACGACCGCGGGGCGAAGCAGTTCGACTACGACCTTCTCGTGGTCGTCGCGAACTGGCCGAGCGCGCGCCGCGACGCGTGGCGCACGCTGCTGCGCGCGCGCGCGATCGAGAATCTCGCCTATTGCGTCGGCGTCAACCGCGTCGGCGTTGACGGCAACGATCTTCCCTACGCCGGCGACAGCGGCGCCTTCGACTTCCTGGGCCAGCCGCTCGTCGAGCTCGGCGCGCAGGAGCAGGTCGTCACCGTGACGCTCGATCCCGCTGCGCTCGCTGCGCACCGCGAGCGCTTTCCGGCATGGATGGACGCGGACGAGTTCGAGATCCGCACGTAGCTCGCCGGCTTTCCCGCTACGGCAGGTCGCGATCCCAGTAAGGCTCGGGGCCGAACTTCTCCACGAGAAAATCGATCAGCCGCCGCGTCTTCGCCGGCAGCGTGCGCGTGTGCGGATAGACGGCGTAGACCGCGAGCGACGGCAGCGTCCACTGCGTCAGGATGCGGCGCAGGCGCCCGGCGCGCAGATGGTCGGCGACGATGAACGTCGGCAGCCGCGCAATGCCGACGCCCGCGGCCGCCGCGGCGGCGATGTAGTCGCCGTTGTTGACGGCGAGCCGCGCGTGCGCGGGCACCGAAGCCGTCGTGCCGTCGCGCTCGAATTCCCAGGTTTCGCTGTTCGGCGTCAGCGTGTAACGCAGGCATTCGTGGCGCGCGAGATCGGTCGGCGCGTCCGGCTCGCCATGCGCGGCGAGATAGGCGGGCGAGGCGACCGCGACCATGCGGCACGGCGCGAGCTTGCGCGCCATCAGCGTGGAATCGGCGAGCTGCGAGATGCGGATCGCGAGATCGAAGCCTTCTTCGACCAGATCGACGCGCCGGTCGTTGAGGTTGAGATCGAGCTCCACGCGCGGGTGCAGCCGCTGGAACTCGGCCAGCGCGGGCGCGAGATGCACGGTCGAAAACGGAATCGGCGCACTGACGCGCAGCCGCCCGCGCGGATCGACCTGCAGCTCGGTCGCCTCGGCTTCCGCTTCGGCGAGGCGCGCCAGCACGTCGCTGACGCGCTGGTAATAGTTCTGCCCGGATTCGGTGAGACTCAGCCTTCGCGTGGTGCGGTTGAGGAGGCGCACGCCGAGGTTGTCTTCGAGGTTCTGGATCAGCTTGCTGGCGAGCGCGCGTGATATGCCCATCTGCTCGGCCGCGGCGGTGAAGCTGCCGGTGTCGACGACGCGAGTGAACAAGTGCATCGCTTGCAGCTTGTCCATGGCCGGGCATTCCTAGCCGAGGATGGCGAGCACGGCCTCGGGTGGACGTCCGATCGCCGCCTTGCCGTCCATGACGACGACGGGGCGCTGGAGCAGGCGCGGATGCTCGGCGATCGCGGCGACGAGCTGGCTGCGCGAGAGCTTCGGGTCGTCGAGGCCGAGCGCGGCGTATTCGTCCTCGTCCCTGCGCATCAGCTCACGCGGTTCCATGCCGAGCATCGCGAGCAGGTTCTCGATTTCCGCCGCAGACGGCGGCGTCTCGAGGTACTGGACGATGCGCGGCGAATAGCCGCGCGCGGTCAGGAGATCGAGCGTCGCGCGCGACTTGGAGCAACGCGGATTGTGGTAGATCGTCGGTTGTCGCATGTGCTGTCGAACCTGTTCTGTCCGACAGACTTTGCCGCTTTCACGACGGCGAGGCAATCCAGTTGCGGTGTGCACCCAGAAGCGCGGCGGAACAACACTCAGCCAGAAGCGCCGCCGCGCCGTCAGGAACCGCCGGCGGGATTGCTGCGATACGGCGTTACAGCCGCGGACGATCCGGCCGTCTATGCCGCGTCCCGGTTCAGCGCCCGGCGCGCGCTGGTGAGCTCGCGATCGACGATGTAACGCTCCGCCTCGGCCCGCGACGAGAAGCGTGCCAGCACGTTGCCGCTGACCGGACACAGGACTTCGCGCCAGCTGTCGAGGCCGCTCGCGTGCGCCGGTTCCGTTCCGGCGATATCCGCTACGATCGGGTGCGCGCGGACATGATCGATCCTGTATCCCAGCACGTTGACTTCGGTGTGGCGCGAAGTGCTCATCGTTCCTTCTCCGTGTTTCATTGATTACGGCGAGCGGAGCTTACGCAACGGGGATGTCGGGCTGGTTAACCCGCCGTTGCTGGCAGGTTAACGCGGAGCGCGTCGATAAATGTCGCGATGCGACGGACCGTGTCGCCGCCCCGTCTTTCGCCGAGGCGGAACGATATCGCAGCACGTCGCGCTCGTGCCCGTCGATCGTGCCGCGCATTTGCCGGAGGTTCATGCTGATGCAACAGTCATCGATGAGTGAGAGCGCGAAGCTCTTCATGCGACTTGCCGGCATCATCGGCCTCCTCGCGCTGACGCCCGCTGTTTCATCGTGCGCGCACCCGCGCGGGGACGACAGCGAGCCTTCGGCGAGTGCGAGGCCCGCCGCGACGGCTGCGGATTACCGCCGCTACATCCGCGGCAACGTGCACGCGTTCAGCAGCGCGCGCGTCTACGACTGGAACGCGCCCGATCCGTCGCACGTCGTCGTCTGGACTTCGCCCGCGGAGGCGTACCTGCTGACGTTGTCCGGCGCGTGCTTCGGGCTCGAGAATGCGCACACGATCTTTCTCGCCGCCGAAGACGGCACGGTACGCCCCGGCTCGGCGGCGGTCGCGATCGGCGCCGAGCGCTGCCGCATTCAGTTCGTCGACCGGCTCGACGCGCGGGCGATGAAGGCCGATGGCGTGCACTGAGATGTGCCGTGCCGATTCGCCTTGCCTGCAAAGCTGCAGCGGGCTCGTCTGTTACGATAAGCGCTGATTCCAGGCGCGCCGCTCATGCCTTTACTGTCGATCGATACCACGCGCGACCGGCGCGCGTTCGGTCTGCTCATGCTGCTCGCGTTCGTCCTGCTGGGTGCGGGCATCGGCCTGCGCGATCCCTGGCCGTCGGATGAGCCGCGCTTCACGCTGGCCGCGCAGCAGATCGTGGAATCGGGCGACTGGCTGTTTCCGCACCGGGGCCGCGAGTTGTATCCGGACAAGCCGCCGATGCTGATGTGGTCCGAGGCAGCAGTCTACAAGGTGATTCGCAGCTGGCGCATCGCGTTCCTGCTGCCGTCTCTGCTCGCGGGCCTTGCGACGCTCGCGCTCACCTATGACCTCGGCCGGCGCTTGTGGAACCCGAGAGCGGGGCTCTTCGCCGCGGCAACGGTGCTGTTCGCCTTCCAGTTCACGTACCAGGTCAAGCGCGCGCAGATCGATCCCTTCGTCATGGGCTGGATCACGCTGGCGAACTGGGGCCTGCTGCTGCACTTCCTGCGCGGGCCGAACTGGCGCGCCTACTGGCTCGGCTGCTTCGCGGCCGGCATCGGCGTGATCTCCAAGGGCGTGGGCATCCTGGCGCTGCTGATGTTCGTGCCGTATCTCTTCGCGCGCCTGCGCGGATGGGATGACGTGACGCGCACGACCCGGTCGGGATGGCGATGGCTTGGAGGCCTGTTGGCGTTTCTCGCGCCGGTTCTCGCCTGGGGCATCGCCGTGCTCGTCGTCGCGAAGTCGCGCGGCTCTCCGGAATACGCCGCCTACGTCGACGATCTCTTCTTCCGGCAGACGGCGGGCCGCTACGCGGGTTCGTGGTCGCATCCGCAACCGTTCTACTACTACCTGCCGATCGTGCTGTTCAACTGGTTTCCGATGTCGCTTGCGTATTTCGGCGCGGTGCCGCGCTGGTGGCGCGATCTCAGGGCCGGTGATGCGCGCATCCTGCTGCCGCTCGGCTGGGCGCTCCTGATCTTCGTGTTTTTCAGCATTCCGGTGGGCAAGCGCGACGTCTACCTGATGCCGGCGATTCCGATGGTCGCGCTGGCGATGGCGCCGTATCTCGAGGAGATCGCCGCGTCGCGCTGGCTGCGCAATACCGCGTTCGCGTTCGCGGCGATCGGCGGCGTCATCATCATCGGCGCAGGGTGCTGGGCCTTGCTTGGCCATTCGCAGGCCGCCGAGCGCTTCGTCGAGCAGCGCGAGCTCGACGACATGGGCCACGCCGTCTGGGGCATGGTCATCGCGATCGGGGCCGCGTTCGTGATCGCCGCCGCGTGGTTCCGGCCGAAGCGCGGCCTGCACGCGCTGCTCGCAGGCATCGGTGCGCTGTGGCTGATCTGGAGTTTCTGGTCGTATCCGCTGCTCAATGATTCGAGCTCGGCGCGCGGCGTGATGCGGCGCGCGCGCGAGCTTGCGGGTCCGGATGTCGAGATCGGGCTCGTCGCGTGGAAGGAGCAGAACCTGCTGATGGCCGACGGCCCGGTCCGCGAGTTCGGTTTCCTGAATCCCTGGCGCAACCAGCTCGCCGAGGCGATCGCGTGGCAGGCGGCCGATCCTGCGCGGCGGCCGGTCTTCATTCTCGAGGAGGCGATGGGGCGCTGCATCGACAAGGGCAAGGCGACGCCGGTGGGCCACGCCAACCGGCGCGAGTGGTGGTTGTTCCGCGGCGACGCGGTCGTGCCGGGATGCGAACCGGACGCCGATGTCGACGAGGCGCAGGAAAGGGAGAACGCGCCTCGGCCGTAACGCGGACTCAGCGCTCGCCGCCGACCGGTACGAGGCGCTGGAGCTGCGCGATCATGCGGCGGTATTTCCGCTTGATGTTGTGGCGGTTGAACGCGCGGCTCATCGAGGAAATCGGAATCGCGTGCTTCTCGCCGAAGCCGTCGATCATGACGAGCCGGGGGCCGCCGCGTGAGTCGCTGCCGTAGACGATGTTCCAGGCGTGCAGGTCGCCGACGATGACGTTGCCCGCGAGCAGCCCCTCGCGGAACGTGTCGAGCGCGCGCTCAAGCTCGGGCGTGAAGCCGGCCCCGGCGTAGACGTCGGCGAGCGTCGGCGCCAGCGAACCGTCGGGCGCCACTACCTTTTCCGAGACCAGCCCCAGTCCGAGATCGGTTTCGACGAGGCCGATCATGCGCGCGATCGGCGGCTTCGTCGCGCCCGCCTGCGCACGCGCGGCGAGGTATTCCTTGATCTCGCGCACGTAACCGACGTAATGCAGCGTACGGGCCAGGCGCTTGCGCCATATCTTCGCGCGCGCCTCGATGGCATCGGCGCGCAGCACCTTGATGATCTCGTCGTTGTGCAGCGGATGCTGGAAGACATAGCGCAGGTGGCCGACCGCGAGCGGCTCGCGGCCGGCGAGCGGCAGGACGTTCGGCGGCGAAATATCGGGATCGAGACTCATGCGGATCTACGGTTCATGTGCGGCGGCACATCGTAACCCGCATGCGCACCGGACGGGATTTCCGCGCTGGCCTGCCGCTTCAGCCGAGCTCGTCGAGACTGCGCGGCCAGTCGTCGTGCAGCAGCCGTGACAGCGCGCGGTCCGCGAGGATGCGGCCGCCGGTCTGGCAGCGTGCGCAGTAGTTCGTCTCGTTGTCCGCATAGACGATGCGCTGCACCGGCGCGCCGCAGACGGGGCAGGGTTGGCCGTAGCGGCCGTGCACGGCCATCCCGGCGTGGAAGGCGGTGACCTTTTCCGGAAACCTGCCGCCGGCCTCGGTGCGGAGGCGTTCCGTCCACGCGGTCAGCGTGCTGCGCGTCGCTTCGAACAGGCGCGCGATCTCGGCGTCGGACAGCTTCGAGGTGAGCGCCAGCGGCGACAGCTTCGCCGCGTGCAGAATCTCGTCGGAGTACGCATTGCCGATGCCGCTGAAGATGCGAGGATCGGTGAGGGCGCGCTTCAGGGTGTGATTGCGTTCGCGCAAGGTGCGCGAGAACTCGCCGGGACCGATCGCGAACACGTCGCGGCCGCCGGGATCGAGCGCGGCGAGGCCCGCTTCGCCTTCGACCACGTGCAGCGACGCGCGGCGCTTGCTGCCCGCTTCGGTCAGGTGCAGGTTGCCGCCGTCGAACTCGAAGCTTGCGAGCACGTTGCGTGGCTCGCGTCGATCGCCGGCATCTCGCCAGTGAAGCCGGCCGGCGATCATCAGGTGGATCACGAGGAACAGGCCGCCCTCGACGCCGATCGCGATGCGCTTGCCGATGCGGCGCAGCGTGACCACGCGCCTGCCCGCGACCGTATCGACAGGCGGCAGCGCCGTGCGCAGCAGGAACGGGTTCTTCAGCCGCACGCGCTCGAGCACACGGCCTTCGATGCGATCGCGCAGGCTTTCGAGGTAGACCTCGATGTCGGGCAGCTCGGGCACGCGAGTCGAACTCTTCGCGGTGGCGGCAGTCATGCACGCTCGCGCGTCGCACGACGCCGATAGCGTACACGTTCGTGGTCAGCGCACGCGCGATCGCCGCATTCAGCGTCGCCCGCCGACCTCGTCGATGTGGCGCAGCATGTCGGCGGGATCCTCGAATACGCGGTACGCGCCTGCGCGTTCGAGCTCTTCCGTCGCGTAGCCGCCCGAGAGCAGGCCGATGCCGAGTGCGCGCCCGCGGCGCGCCGCCAGCATGTCCCAGACGCTGTCGCCTACGACCGTCGCGGTGTCGATGCCGACGCCGAGCTTGTTCGCCGCCGCCAGGAAGAGATCGGGATCGGGCTTGGCGTAGCGCACTTCGTCGCGCGTCACGATCGGCACTCGCCCGAAATCGATACCGAGCGTTTCGAGCACCGGACGCGCGGTTTCCATGCGGCCGCTGGTGGCGATCGCCCACGGCACACGCGCCTCGGTCAGGTGCGCCACCAGCTCGCGCGCGCCGGGCAGCGGTCGGATCGAGCGCGAGCGGCTGTTGTAGGCTTCGGCGTGCCGGCGCCGCAGGCGCTCGCCGCGCTCGGCGTCGATCTCGAAACCGCTTTCGCGCAGCAGGATGTTGGTCATGAGGCCGCCGCTCATGCCGATCTTCCGATGGATGCGCCAGACCGAGAGCGGAATGCCCTCGCTCTCCAGTGCTTCCTGCCAGGCGAGCACGTGCTGATAGACGCTGTCGACCAGCGTGCCGTCGAGATCGAACAGGAAGGCGGTCTGCGGGATGTCCATGCGGCCGTGCTCCGTAATGAACCTGCTTTGCAGTCACATGGTAACCCCAGGCGGCCTTGCGGGCGGCGAACACGCAGGGATGCGCCAGGAATGGAGTACGCTTGCGCGCTCGCCCGAGGATGGACCATGCCCGAGTCGTCAGCCGGCCACCTGCGCGGCGTGCTTTGCATGCTGCTCGCCGTGGCCGCGTTCTGTCTCATGGATGCGAGCATGAAGATGCTGGCGCCGCACTATCCGCCGATGCAGGTGACGGCGCTGCGCGGGCTCACGTCGTTGCCCCTCGTGCTGCTGTGGGCGCTGGTCGATGGCGGGCCGGCGCAGCTCCTGCGCGTGCGCTGGTCGCTGCATCTGCTGCGCGGCGTGCTGTCGGTGGTCATGCTGGCCGCTTTCGTCTACGCGCTGAAGCGGCTGCCGCTCTCGGAAGCGTATTCGCTGTTCTTCGTCGCGCCGCTGCTGATCACGGCGCTCGCGGTGCCGATTCTCGGCGAGAGGGTCGGCTGGCGGCGCTGGACGGCGATTGCCGTCGGCCTATGCGGAACGCTGATCGTGCTGCGTCCCACCGGCCGCGGCATGATCTCGCTCGGCGGCCTCGCCGTGCTGGTGGCGGCGACGGGCTACGCGCTTTCGGCGATCGCGGTGCGCGTGCTCGGCCGCACCGATTCGACGCAGAGCATGGTGTTCTGGATGCTGGCGATGCTGAGCGCGTTCTCGCTCGCGCTCGCCTGGCCCGGCTGGGTGCCGATCGAGTCCGCGCACTGGAAGCCGATCGCGCTGCTTGCAGGCACCGGTGCGATAGGGCAGTACGGGATCACGGAAGCGTTCCGCCGCGCTCCTGCGTCGCTGATCGCGCCGCTGGAATACACGGCGCTCGCGTGGGGGCTCGCGCTCGACTGGTTCATCTGGGGCACGCTGCCGGACCGCTGGATGCTGCTCGGTGCCGGCGTGATCGTCGTCTGCGGCCTCTACCTGCTGCGTCGCGAGCGCGGACCAGCCGCTGCCGGGCATCCATAGCGGCGAGCGCACCGTCGCGACGGCCGTGCCTGCATCGCCGTCGCAGGTGCATGCCGACGGGTAACCTATGCGCATGACGGGACGGTGCTATCGCTTCGGGCGTTTCCGCGTGGACGCGGCGACGCGCGAGCTGCGCGAAAACGATTTGCTGGTCGAATTGCCGGCGCGGGCGTTCGACGCGCTGGTGTATCTCATCGAGCATCGCGATCGCGCGGTGGGCCGCGACGAGCTGATCGCGGCGGTGTGGGGACGCGCCGACGTCAGCGAGGCGCTGCTGAACCACACGATCCTCCGGATCCGGCGCGCGCTCGGCAGCGGCCAGGAGCTGATCCGCACGGTGCCGCGGTTCGGGTATCGCTGGGTTGGCGCGATGGACGACGAGGCGTCGATGACGCCGGATGCCGGATCTTCCGCAGCGCGCACCGCCGACAACGTCACTGCGTTGTCGCCGAGCAACGCTCCCAATCCCATGCGGATGCGCCATGCTTCAGCGGTCGCGCTGGTCGCGATCGGCTTCGCCATTCTGGTGGTGATCGCGATGGCAGCCTTCCGGCCGCCATCCGTTGCGCCGGCGACGAACGTTGCCGATGCCACGCCACCCTCCACGCAACCCGCGTTGCCGGCGCTGGTGTTGCCTGCGGAGATCGAAGCGCCCGAGGACTGGTCCTGGCTGCGTCTGGGGGTCATGGATCTCGTCGCCCGGCGGCTGCGCGCGGGAGCGCTGCACACGGTGCCGAGCGAAAGCGTCGTCGCGCTGCTGAAGCAGCGCGCGAGCACGGCGGAGGGCGACGCGCTGCTTGCCGATCCCTCGCTCGCGCGGGTGGCCGCGTTGCGCGTGCTGCCGCGCGTACGGCTCGACCACTCGATATGGACCGTGCGACTGGACGCCTCCGGCATCCAGCGCGAGCTGAGCGCCGATGCCGAAGGCGCCGATCCGATCGCCGCCGCGCGCGAGGCTGCGAACCGGCTTCTGGCGAAGCTCGGTCATGCGCCGCGTGCGACGAGCAGCACCGATACTTCGCCCGAGCTCGAGGAGCTGCTTCAGCGCAGCGGCGCGGCGATGCTTGCCGATCAGCTGGATCAGGCGCGCGCGCTGATCGAACAGGCCGCGCCGGCGCTGCGCGAAACGCCGGCCGTGCAGCAGCGCATGGCGCAGATCGAGCTTCGCGCCGGCGAGTACGACGCCGTCGAGCGGCGCCTGCTTGCGCTGCTCGACCGGCTCGACGCGAAAAACGATGCCGCGCTGCGCGCTCGCGCACTGATCACGCTCGCGAGCGCATACGTGCGCCGAGGCCGGTTCGACAAGGCGGACGAGGCTTATGCCGAGGCGATCGCCCTGCGCGGCGATGCGAAAGACCCCGAAGCGCTCGGCATCGCCTATGTCGGTCGCGGCATCGTGCTCGCCGAACGCGGGCGCTTCGATGATGCCGCCGCCGAGCTCGGCCGCGCGCGCATCGAGCTTGCCACCGCGGGCGATCCGCTCGGCGTCGCCCAGGTCGACGTCAATCTCGGCGATTTCCAGGCCATGCGGCACCGTCCCGCTGCGGCGCTGCCGCTGCTGCGTAAAGCCGCCGGGCGCTTTGCCGAGCTCGGCGCGCGCGAGGGCCAGGTGTATGCATTGATTCAGGTCGCCGCCGCCGAGCGCGAATTGCTCGAACCCGCCGCCGCGCTCGCGACGACCGAGCGTTTCTGGCCGCCGGAGGCGCACACGAGCAACCCGCGCATGCAGTGGAACGCGACGCGCGCGCGCATCGAAGCGCTTGCCGCGAACGGGCGGCTGCGCGAAGCCCAGGCGCTGATCGAGCGCATTCGCCGCGGATCCGATCCACGGCGCGATGCCGCGCTGCGGACGCAGATCGAAGCGGTCGCCGCGCGCGTCGCGCTCCTGCGGGGCGATGCGCCGGAAGCGGCGCGCCTCGTCGCCGCCGCGCTGACGCCGGCGCTGCGCGACAGCGACCGGGCGCTGTACACGCGCAGCCTCAGGCTCGAAGGCGACGCCCTGCGCGAAGCCGGCGACGTCGCGGCCGCGGCCGCATCGCAGCAGAAGCTCCAGGCCTGGGCGGATGGCTCGGGCGAGGAGTGGACGAAGCTTCAGGCGATGCTCGGCGCGGCGTCTCAAGCCTGGGCCGAGGACCGTCGCGACGCGGGGCTCCAGACGTTCGCGGACGCGATGCGGACGGCCGAACGGCTCGCGATCCCGGAGGATCTCGCTGACGTGGGCGCCGCCTATGCCGAAGCGCTGATCGAAGTCGGCCACATCGACGAGGCGCGCTCGATCGCCGGCCGCATCGCGCCGTGGGCGGACCGCGATCCGCGCGCGGCGTGGACCGAGGTGCGAGTGTTCCGCGCGCTGGGCCGGGCCGAGGCCGAGCGCGATGCGCGTTCGGTGGCGGTGCGGCTGTCGGGCGAGGCCAGGCTCCCGGGCGAGGTGGCGGATGCGGCGGAGCATCGCTAACCGCCTGTCTGCACATGGTTTTTACATCGCTCGCGCATCGAACACGCATGCGTCGCCGCCGCAGCGCCGGACACAATGCGCGGCCGGCCGTCGTCCTTGCCGGCGGCCGATCCCCGCAGACATCAGAGAGAGCATCATGACGAAGGTGAAGCACGCGATTCTTTCGATCGGATTTCTCGCCGCCGCCCCGCTGGCGGCACAGACCACGGTGGTCACCTTCGACAACGGCGGCGAAGGCTGGGACGGCAACGGCCTGGTCGAATCCGACGGCGGCAATCCCGGGGCCAACTTCCGCTTCCTGCTCGAGACCTTCGGCATCGAGATCCGGAACAGCAGCAATCCCGACTTCACCGGCGACTTCACCCGCTTCGGCGAAGTCACCGTCGGCATCGATGCGCTGGCCAACTCGATCACGTTCAAAGGCAACGAGGTGTCGCGCAACCTGATCGTCGAGTTCCGCAGCCACGCTCTCGCGCAGGACGGCTATGAATACGCGTCGGTCTGGTACAACCTCGGTATCCTCCAGGCGAGCCCGGAGTGGGGCACCTACGCCGTCACGTTCACGCCCGCCTCGACGGAGCTGCCCGAAGGCTGGGGTGGATACGGCGCCGAAGACCCGGAAACCTTCGAGCCGATCCTGCCGCCCGGCGTGACCTTCGCCGATGTCATGGCGACCACCGACGAGCTCGCCTTCACGACCTTCGAGCCCGGCTGGTTCTACGGCTTCACGATCTTCGACGCGCGCTTCGACAACGTGTTCATCGATCGCGCCGGCGACACCGATGTCGTGTTCGAGAACGGCTTCGACCCGTAACGGTCGAACCATCAGGCGCCGTCGCCCGCTGCGCGCCCGCGTGCGCGCTGCGGGTGTTTACTTGTGTAAAGCCTCGCAACGAGTGCACGATCCAGGCCGCTGCCTCAGGCGTCGCGTGCACCGTTTCCCGTCGTGCGACGCGGGGTTGCAGAAGCGATCCCCCTCCAGGCCGATGTTAATCGGTCGAAAGACCTAATACGAAAGACGCTACCACGCCGTTCGCGCTGGTGGCACAAGGCGGCTGCGCCGCGCCCACGGGGGGAACGGCGCGCTGCTCCCGAGGATTCCATGAAAACAACGATCGCCATCGTGCCGGGCGCGCTCGCGCTCGCCATCGCACACGCTCTTGCCTTCGCCGCAGAGGACGCCCCGGCGCCATCCGACCAGAACACGACCGAGCTGCCGCGCGTCGAGGTGCGCGAGCGCTCGCAGGACGACACGTGGCCCAAGCTGCGGCACATCATGAGGGAGGTCGACGGCCCTCTGATCACGGTCACCAAGAAGACCTCGATCACCAAGGTCGACACGATTCCGACCATCGTCGACAACAACTACCGCAACCTCTTCGCGCAGACGCCGGGCCTGTTCTACTCGGAGCAGCAGTCGCCGGGTCAAATGAACCTCTCCTATCGCGGCATCGGCAATCCGCAGGAATCGGAGTTCGTGACCGTGCTGCTCGACGGCATTCCGCTCGAGTCGGACTGGATCGGCTATCCGACGATCTACACCTTCCCGCTGCCGCAGACTCTGGCGGAGATCCAGGAGATCCGCGGCGGCAGCTCGCTGCTGTACGGACCGGAGCCGCCGCCCTCGATCAATCTCGTCAGCAAGAAACCGGTGGCCGACCGCCCGCTCGCGGGCTACACCGAGAACGTCGTTGGCAGCAACGGACTGTTCGGCACGTTCAACCAGCTTTCCGGCACATCCGGCGTCTGGGATTACCTCGTCGACGCGCACTACCGCAAGAGCGACGGTGAGCGCGACAACGGCGATTCGACGCTGAAGGGCGCCGACCTGCACGTCGGCTACCGCCCGGACGAGGACGCGTACTACGCGGCCGACTTCCACGCCTACCTGCTGGAGACCGGCGACCCCGGCAAGCTGAACTATCCGCAGTTCCAGGAAAACGAGGACCAGACGACGACGCCGCACAACCGGCTCTGGACCGACCGCTATCTCCTGAGCTTCCTGCACCAGCGCAAATTCGATCAGGACACCGAGCTGGTCGCCAAGGCCTGGATCGGCTATCAGGACAACGCCTCGCGCTCGCAGGACCGCGGCAATCCGCCGACGACCTCGACGCTGCAGGACGACCAGTTCCGCTTCTGGGGCGTGGACGCGCGTGCCGTGCATCACTGGGGCCGCGGCAACGCGTTCACGATCGGCACGACGCTGTACCACTCGGACGCGCCGTTCCGCCAGTTCACGATGGACACGCTGACGCCAGGCCGACACGACCGCAACGGCACGCCCCGCCTGCGCCAGCAGCGCTCCACCGACTACGACGCGCTGTTCGCCGAGAACGTGTTCCGCTTCGAAGGCGGCTGGCATTTCGTGCCATCGGTGCGCCTCGAGCGTGAGGAAGTCGACATCGACGAGTCGGTCAAGCCGCCGAACCTGACGCGCGATCTCGTCGACCGCACGGTCACGCACTACGTGCCGCTGTTCGGGCTCGGCTTCGGCAACGACTTCGGCCGCGGCAACGAGACGTATTTCAACGTGTCGCAGGGCTGGCGCCCGGTGCGCTACTTCGACATCGGCTCGCCGTTCGGCAACACGGCCGCGGGCAGCATCAACGATCCCGATCCGACTCACGTGCTGTCGTGGGAGGCCGGCGTGCACGGCACGCCGCTCGACGGGCTCTTCTATGACGTGAGCCTGTTCTGGGTCGACGTCAAGGATCGCATCGAGAGCCAGCCGGCCGGCCCCGACGCGCCGCCGAACAACACGATCAACGTCAACACCGGCAACACGCGGCACCGCGGCTTCGAAGGCCAGATCGACTACGACTTCATCGCCGCGCGCGATCCGAAGACGAAGCGGCATTTCTCGGTGTTCGCCAACATCAGCCTTCTCAACGCGGAGTTCACTTCGACGCACAACCCGGCCGTGAGCGCCGGCAATCACCCGGCGTTCTCGCCGGACTACCTCGCACGCGTCGGCGTCTCCTATCACGAGGACAGGAAGCTCAAGCTCGCGCTGTCGGTCGTCTCGGTGGCGGATCAGTACTTCCAGGATTCGAACAAGCCCTCCACGGCAGGCGACGGCTCGATACTGATTCCGGCAAAGGTGCCGTCGTACACGGTCGCCGATTTCTCGGGCGACTGGTGGGTGCTGCCGCAGCTGCGCCTCCTCGGCGGCGTGCAGAACATGTTCGACCGCAAGTATTACAATCGCGTGTTCTCGAACGGTATCGATCCCGCGATGGGACGCACGTACTACGTCGGCGCCTCCTACGAGTTCTGAGCGCCGCAGCCGGGCGGCGTGCGTGCGCCGCCCGGAGCACAAATTTCGCGCACGCGGACGGTCGGGCTCATGCCCGCCGTCCGTTTTTTTGTCTCCCCGATGGTCGCGGCGGGCGTTACACTCGGCGCTTTCGACCGCAGGCCTGTGCCATCGTGGAATCCGAAGCCGATCCCGTCGCCCCGTCCGGCGGCGCATTTCCACAGCTCGACACGACCGAGGCACGCATCCTCGGCTGCCTGATCGAGAAGGCGGCGATCACGCCGGAGGCCTATCCGCTCACCGTCAACGCGCTGGTCGCGGCCTGCAACCAGAAGACCAGCCGCGACCCGATCATGCAGCTCGAAACCGGTGAAGTCGCGCACGCGCTGCGGCGCATGGAGGAGCGTGCGCTGGTCAAGGTTGCGCCCTCGTCGCAGCGCGCGATCCGCTACGAGCATCGCTTCGACGCGATCTACGGCGTCACCGCGCGCCAGCGTGCCGCGCTCTGCGTGCTGCTGCTGCGCGGGGCGCAGACGCTCGGCGAGATCTTCACGCGCACCGAGCGCCTCGCCGATTTTCCGTCGATCGACGACGTGCGCGACACGCTCGATCGTCTGATCCAGCGCGAACCCGCGCTCGTCGTGCGCGTGCCGCACGCACCCGGCCAGCGCGAGGACCGCTACATGCACCTGCTCAACGGGCCCGTCGACGTCACCGCGCATGCGGCCGCGCCGGCACGCGCGCCCGCGCGCCAGAGCGATCTCGAAGCGCGCGTCGCGGAGCTCGAGTCCGAAGTCGCCGCCCTCAGGAGCGAGCTCGCCGAGCTGAAATCCCGCATCGAAGGCGGGCTGCACGCATGAGCGCGCGCTTCGCGCTCACGCTCGCGATGCTCCTGCTGCAGGCGGCGTCGCTGCCTCGCGCAGCGGCGCGGATTTCCGGCGAGGCACCAGTGACGGCCGCCACCGAGATCGGCCGCCTGCGGGAGGTCGCATACCGCATCGATGTGCCGGCGGACTGGAATCGCAGTCTCGTCGTGTTCTTCCACGGTTACGCGATCACGCCGGTCACGCTCGAGGAAGGCGAGCGGATCTCACCGATGTTCGAAGGCATGCTCGCGCGCGGCTTCGCGGTGATCCAGTCGGCGTACTCGGCGACGGGGTGGGCGGTGGAGGAGGGCGCCGCCGACACCGAGCGCCTGCGCAGGCATTTCGTCGACAAGCACGGCGCGCCGCGCGAGACCTACGTGGTCGGCATGTCGATGGGCGGCACGCTGGCGGCCATGGCGATGGAGACGAAGCCCGAGGTCTATGCCGGCGCGCTCGCGCTGTGCGGCGTGCTGGAGCCGAGCGACCGCTTCATGCAGCGCGATTTCGCCCTGCGCGCCGCCTTCGACCACTATTTTCCCGATGTGCTCGGGCCTCTCGTGCCCGTGCCTGTGGATTTCGTGCCGAGCCGCGCGGTCGTCGAAAGGATTGCCGCCGCGCTGCGCGCGAATCCCGCCGGCACGCGCGCGCTGCTGTCGTTCTACGGCGTCGGCGATGCGAAGACGCTGGCCGACGTCCTCGCGTTCGACACGTACGAGATCGGGGAAATGCAGCGGCGCGTGCGCGGCAATCCGTTCGGCAACGCGGATTTCGTGTACACGGGCTCCGGCGATGATTTCGCGCTCAACGCCGGCGTCGCTCGCTACCGCGCCGACAGCGCGGCTGCGCAGCGCATGGGACGCTTCTACACGCCGACCGGAAAGCTGGCGAAGCCGCTGCTGGCGCTGCACGATTCAGGCGATCCGCTGGTGCCGGCGTCGAATGCCTTCGAGTACGCGCTCGCCGTGCAGCGCGCGGGCAACGGCGACCGCTTCGTACAGCAGTTCGTCAACCGGAACGGACATTGTGTCTTCACGCCGGACGAGATCGATCGCGCGTTCGGCGAGCTGCTGGGATGGGTGCGCGAAGGCAGGCGGCCACCGTCCGGCCTGCTTCCATGATCATGGCCTTTCTCCCGCCCTCCCGCGCGCTTCCCATCTCCTGCTCGCGCGCTTTGTTCGTCAGCGCACTTTCTCCGGCGGCAGCACTTCCCTGAATTCGGGCCGCTCCTTCCATTTCGGCACGGGCGGCACATGGTCGTCGCACGGAGCGTAGACGCTCGTCTCGACCAGCTTCATCGTGTGGATGTAGCGCGGGCAGTTCGGAAAGATCGCCTCCGGCACGACGCGCACGACGAGCTGCGCGCCGGTGAACTGCGCGAGCAGCGGATCGTCCGCGTGCACGCTCGCGCGGCCGTTGACGCGCAGCCGCTTCGGGCTTTCGAAATCGATGAAGAGCAGGCCGACCTGCGGATTGACGAGCAGGTTGCCCAGGCTCTTGAACATGCCGTTGCCGTCGTAGCTCGGAAACGCAAGCAGGCGCGGTTCGATCACGCGCACGAAGCCCGGCAGGCCGCCCTTGTACGAGCAATCCGGCCGCCCGCCAGCGTCAGCCGTTGCAAGGAAAAACATCGGTCGGCTGTCGATGAAGGCGCGGTCCTCATCGGTGAAGCTGTCACGCGCGAGCCGCTCGACCAGGCGGTCCGCCAGCGGCCGGGTCAGGAACCGGTCCTGGAGCTCGCGCGAGCCTTCGTGATACATCGGTATGCCGCTCACGCCGCCTCCCCGCTTGCGTTCCGACGTCCGGATACTGCCAGCGGCAGGCGGGCGCGGCAAACGGCCTCGCGGCGGCGGGGCGGGCACGGCTGCTAGACTCCGGCCGGCCGAAAAAAGCGCGACGTGATCGCTCGGCCATCCCCCGGAAAAGGTGAAGAGGAACGCACGCGACATGGCCGGCAAGGCGGACTCGCTGAGGACGATCTTCTACGCTCTCGGCGCCAACTTCGCGATCTTCGTCGCCAAGCTCGCAGCGGCGCTCGTCACCGGTTCCGGCGCGATGGCCGCCGAAGCAGTGCACTCGCTGGCCGACTGCGGCAACCAGGGCCTGCTGCTGCTCGGCATCAAACGGGCGAAAGAGCCGCCCTCGCCCGACTATCCGCTCGGTCACGGCAAGGCGATCTACTTCTGGTCGTTCCTCGTCGCGCTGCTGCTGTTCAGCGTCGGCGGCGCGTTCTCGATCTACGAAGGCGTGCACAAGCTGCAGCATCCCGAGCCGCTCAAGTGGCCGCTGATCGCGATCGCGGTGCTCGCGTTCGGCATCGTCGCGGAAAGCTTCTCGATGTGGGGCTGCCTGCGCGAAGTGAACAAGGCGCGCGGCAACCGCAACCTCCTGGAGTGGTTCCGCGAAAGCCGCCAGAGCGAGCTCATCGTGATCTTCGGCGAGGATCTCGCCGCACTGCTCGGACTCGTGTTCGCGCTGTGCGCCGTGCTGATGACGATGGCGACCGACAATCCGGCCTGCGACGCCATCGGCACGCTCGCGATCGGCGTGCTGCTGGTGGTCATCGCGGTGTTCATCGCGGTGGAGGTGAAGGCGCTCCTGATCGGACAGAGTGTCGATCCGGCCCTCCGCAACGAGATCCGCGCCTTCATCGAGCAGCGTCCGGAAGTCGCGCGCGTCTACAATGTGATCACGCTCCAGCTCGGGCCGGACGTGATGGTGGCGGTCAAGGCCGAGATGCGGCCCGGCGTGCCGGGCGGGGACGTCGTGCGCTCGATCAATGCGGTCGAGCGTGACCTGCGCGCGCGCTTTCCCGAGATCCGCTGGTCGTTCTTCGAGCCGGACGTCGCGGACTGACGGCGACGTTCGCCGCGGCTGCGGAACGGCTGCGGCCGGGATGCTATCCTGATCGCGGGAGGAGGCCGGCGGCTCCGGATGCAGCCTGGCACGAAAGCGTGGCGCTTCAGCGTCGCGTTTCGGGCGATGCCGGCGGGACACAGTGGAATTCGAGCAGATCAGACCCGGCGAGTTCACGCAGCTCCTGGTCGCGACGCGTGAAGGCGACGGCGCGGCCTGGAGCGATCTCGTGCGCATGGTCTACAACGACCTGCGCCGGCTGGCGAAGCGTCACGCGCCCTCGTCATCGGAGGCGGACACGCTCGGCACCACGGGCCTCGTCAACGAGTGCTATCTGCGCCTGGTCGGTCCCGCGCAGGCGACGGTGGAGAACCGTCGGCATTTCCTCAATCTGGCCAGCCGCGTGATGCGCCAGGTCCTGTGCGACTACGCGCGCCAGCAGCTTTGCGAGAAGCGCGGCGGCGCGCGGCAGCGCGAGGATCTCTCCGCGCTCGACCGCGAAGAGTGGGCCGACAGCGAGCAGCTCGTCCACATCGACGACCTGCTGCGCGCGCTCGAGGATACGAACGAGCGCATGGCGCGCGTGTTCGAGTGCCGCTACTTCGGGGGCCTCAGCAACGAGGAGTGCGCGGAGACGCTCGGCCTCGCGCCGCGTACGGTGCAGCGCGACTGGCAGGCGGCGCGCCTGTGGCTGGCCCAGCGGCTGAGCTGAAAGCGGCGCCGCGGCGTCTGGCCGCGGAGGGGACTGAGCCGCACGCGCGAGCGGCGAGTCAGCGTCATCAGCCCGACAGCTCCGCGTTGTGGTAGACCTCCTGCACGTCGTCGAGCCCCTCCATCCATTCGAGCAGGTCGCGCAGCGTCTCTTCGGTCTCGCCGCTGACGGCGACGCGGTTCTCGGGGCGCATCACGACGTCGGCACGGCGGATCTCGAAGCCCGCGGCGGTGAGCGCCTTCTTCACGGTTTCGAAATTCTCCGGTGCCGACAGCACCAGCGTTTCTCCGCCGTTGCTTTGCACGTCGTCCGCGCCGGCCTCCAGCGCGATTTCCAGCGCCTTGTCCTCGGCGCCCGGCGCCGATGTGTCGACGACGATCTCGCCGATCCGCTTGAACTGGAACGCGACCGAGCCCGACGTGCCGAGATTTCCGCCGTGCTTGGCGAGGGCGTGGCGGACGTCGGCCACGGTGCGCTGCGCGTTGTCGGTCATCGTGTCGATGATCATCGCGACACCGCCGGGGCCGTAGCCCTCATAGCGGATCTCCTGCATGTTGTCTGCGCCCTCGGCGCCGGAGCCGCGGCGGATGGCGCGTTCGATCGTGTCCTTGGACATGTTGGCGTCGAGCGCCTTCTCGATGCCGAGCCGGAGCCGCGCGTTGCCGGCCGGATCGGCGCCGTTGCGCGCCGCGATGGTGATTTCGCGGATCAGTTTCGTGAACACCTTGCCGCGACGAGCGTCCTCGGCGTTCTTGCGGTTCTCAATGCTGGGGCCTCTGCCCATGATCTGTACCCGTGACGAATTCCAGTGAAATGTTCGCGCCGCAGCGCGGGGTGCGAAGGATACTTCGGCGGCGGCGCCGGCGCATACGCCCTCACGCTCGCCGGTGATACCCCTTCGAGCCGACCGCGCGCGCCAGCGGGCTTCTCGGATCATCGCCCTCGCGCAGCCGCGCGATCACGCTGGCAAAATCGTGTCTGGGCCGCCAGCCGAGCTCGGCACGGGCGCGCGCGTTGTCGTAGACGCGGTCGATGCTCTCGAACATCGTCCAGCCGCGGCGCTCGTATTCGGCGACGTGTTCCGGCACGTGGCGGCGCACGACGGCCGGCGCGTCGCGGCGAAGTTCGGCAAGATCGTCGCGCGTGAACGGCGTCGTCGCGCTCACGATGTAGCGGCCGAAGCCGAGCGCGGACGCCTTTTCGATCGCGAGCAGGTGCGCATCGACGACGTCCTCGATGTCGACGCGCCGGTAGAGAAATTCGTTGACCTTGTTGTTGGCGTCCTCGCGCGCTTCGCGCACGGCTGGCACGTCGTCCTCCTCGGGAAAGAAGCGCGACGTGCGCAGGATCACGCAGGGCATGCCGGTGTCGCGCTGCGCCAGCTCGCAAAGGTTCTCCGCCGCGAGCTTGGTCACGCCGTAGATGTTCTTCGGCACCGGTGCGACGTCCTCCGTCAGCCATGCGGCCGGGGCGCCGGGCGGTGGCGTCAGCGCGCGGCCGAACGCGCTCGTCGTGCTCGTGAACACGAACGCGCCGACGCCGGCGCGGGCCGCCTCGTCGAGGAGGTTGAGCGTGCCGGTGACGTTGACGTCGATGAACGCCTGGGTGGAGTGTGTCGCGACGTGCGGCTTGTGCAGCGTCGCCGCGTGAAGGACCGCGTCCACGCCGCGCATCGCGCGGCGCACCGCGTGGCGATCGACGATGGAGGCGACGACGTCGGTGAAGGGGGATTCGAGCACGTCGAGCCCGAGCGGATCGTGCTCCGACTCGCGCAGCGTGCGCATCAGCGCTTCGCCGAGATGGCCGGCGCTGCCGGTGACGAGGACTCTCATGGGTCGTGCGATGCCGCCGCATGGAGCGGCTCGTGGTGTGGTGCAACGAAGCGATTATGCCGTCGTCGCGTCGCGCGACGCGAGCCGTTTCTCGACGCGGGCGAAATGCCCGAGCATCTCGGCGTGGATGCGATCGGCCTTCTCGTGCAGGTGTGCGACCTCGAGCTCGGCCTTGATGTTGACCTCGTATTCGATGTTCGGGCGCACGCGATCCTTCTCGGCCTGGCGGTTCTGGCTGATCAGCACGAAGCAGGACAGCAAGATCGCCTCCAGCGAGACGATCATCGTCAGCGTTCCGAAAGGATACGGATCGAACGCCGGCACGCCGAGCGGCAGCGTGTTCACCGCGATCCGGGCTCGCCCACCTGGAACAGCGTCTCGCCGGCCGCGACCCGGCGCAGGTCGATGACCGCGGCGAGGCTCGCGCGCTCGGTGTCGTTCAGGTGCTCGAAGAGACCGGCCTCCGCGAGCGTGCGGGCGTCACACGGCATGGATTGCCTCCCTGCGGATACCACGCGGAATACTACGCCGGGCGCCGTCGCGGTACGCCGGTCACGCGGCCGCTGTCGTGGGTGCAGCGATCAGCCGCCGACGGAGCTCGCCGCGCAGCAGCCAGAGGCTGGTCAAGGCCTGCAGCGTGACCGTGGCGACGGAGAGGAACCAGAGCTGCTTCAGCTCGAAGCCCGGTCGTGTCGAGAGCCAGAGCGCCGGTACCGCGAACGTGACCAGGCGGGTCGCGCTGCTGCCGAGCGCCGGCAGCGTGTTGCCGAGTGCCTGGAACATGCCGGAGCAGGTGAAGATCAGGCCCTGTGCGACAAAATTCCACGAGATGATGTGCAGGAACGTCGCCGCGACGGCGAGCACGGCCTGGTCCTTCGTGAAGAAATGCACGAACCACTCGGGCCTGAACTGGCAGACCAGCGTCAACACCAGCATGATCGTGCTGCCGAGAATGGCGGAGGCGCGGAACGTTTCGCGCACGCGATCGTGGCGGCCGCCGCCGACGTTCTGGCCCGCGATCGGCGCCGTCGCGAATGCGACCGCCATCGCCGGCAGGAAGATCGCCTGCATGACGCGCGAGCCGACGCCGAATCCCGCCTGCGCCTCCGCGCCGAAGTGGCGGATGACCCAGTAGATCACGCCGAGGTAGAGGAACATCAGCGCGAACTCGCCACCGGGCGGTAGGCCGATGTGCAGGATGCGCTTCCACACTGCCGGCCTGGCGCGGAACAGCTGCGCATCGAAGCCGACGTATCTCTCGAGCTTGTGGAAGTAGAGCCCCATCAGCAGCACGCCGAAGCCCACCGAGATCGAGGTCGCGAGGCCGGCGCCCGCGATGCCGAGCGGAACGTGCGTGAGCCAGCCGGCGATCAGGACCGGCGCGAGCAGGGCGTTGACAATGACGGTCAGCATCTGCACGACGAGCGTCGGCTTGTTGATGCCCGTGCCGCGCAGCGCCGAACCCATCGAGACCAGCAGGAACTGAAGCGCGAGTCCCGGCAGGAACCAGGCGAGATACACCGTGCCGGCTGCCGCAGTGTCCGCATCGGCGCCGACGGCGCCCATGTAGAGCCCGCCGATGGCATAGCCGCCGGCCAGTGTCGCGATGATCGCGATCAGCGCCAGCAGCAGGCTCTGGTTGAAGACGAGATTCGCGTCGGCCTGATCCTTGCGCCCGCTCGCCTGCGCGATCAGCGCCATCGTGCCCACACCGAGCACCTGCGTCGCGGCCATGACGATGAATTGAAGGTTCGCGGCCGTGCTGACACCCGCGATCGCAACATCGCCGAGCTGCGCGACGAAGTAGAGGTCGACCAGCACGTACAGCGTCTGGAACAGCATGCCGATCGCGATCGGCGCCGACATCCGCAGCAGATGTCCGGCGATGGACCCGCGAGTCATGTCGTGCATGGTGATCGCCTCGGGAATGAGCGAAGCCGGCTGCGGATTCTGCCGCGATCAAGGTGCGCCGTCGCGGATTTTTTTTGTCGGTGCGTCTCGCGGCGCGGTCGCTTGCATGCGTTGCCGTCGCTGCCGTACGCCCCGGACACCGCTGGCGGGATGGGTGATCGGGTACAATCTCAGGTTCCCGAATCCGGTTTACTCCCATGATTGCGTTCAGGAATTTCGCCCTGCGGCGCGGCGAACGCCTGCTGCTGTCCAACGTCGATCTCGCGCTGCACGCCGGCGCGCGCGTCGGCGTGGTCGGCCGCAACGGCTGCGGCAAGTCGAGCCTGTTCGCCGCCATCCAGGGAGAGATCGAACCGGACCAGGGCGATCTCGACCTTCCAACACGCGTGCGCATCGCGAGCGTCGCGCAGGAAACGCCGGCGCTGCCCGACGCGGCGATCGATTTCGTCATTTCCGGCGACGCCGAAGTGCACGCCATCCTCGAGGCCGAAGCCGCGGCGACCGCGGCGGGAGACTGGGACGCGGTCGCGGTTGCGCACCAGAAGATGGCCGAGATCAACGGCTACGACGCCGAGGCGCGCGCGGGAAAGCTGCTGCACGGGCTCGGCTTCCGCTCGGAGACACACCGCATGCCGGTGTCCGCCTTCTCGGGCGGCTGGCGCGTGCGGCTGAATCTCGCGCGGGCGTTGATGACGCCCTCGGACCTGCTGCTGCTCGACGAGCCGACCAACCACCTCGATCTCGACGCCGTGCTCTGGCTCGAGCAGTGGCTGCAGAAGTATCCCGGCATGCTGATGATGATCTCGCACGATCGCGAGTTCCTCGACGGCGTCGCCACGCACATCCTGCACATTCACGACGGGCGCGCGAAGCTTTACACGGGCGACTACACCAGCTTCGAGCATCAGCGCTCGGAGCAGCTGCACCAGCAGCAGATCGCGTACGAGAAGGAGCAGGCTGAGCGCACGCGCCTGCAGGCGTTCATCGATCGCTTCAAGGCCAAGGCGAGCAAGGCCCGGCAGGCGCAGTCACGCATGAAGCGACTGGCCAAGCTGCCCGGCACGGAGGCCGTGCGCGCCGAGCGGCAGATCCACATCGATTTCGCCGAGCCGGCGAAGCTGCCGCACTCGCTGCTGCGCCTGGCGCACGTCGAGGCCGGATACATCATCGATCCGTCGGCGCACGGAGCCGCGACGGCGGGTCCTTCCGACCATGCGCTGGAAGTGGAGGAGGGCAGTCATCTCGTCGTACTGCGCAAGGTCAAGTTCGGCCTCGAAGCAGGCGACCGCATCGGCCTGCTCGGCCCGAACGGTGCCGGCAAGTCGACACTGGTCAAGACACTGGTCGGCGAGATTCCGCTGCTCTCGGGCGAGCGCACCGCGCATCCGGATCTGGTGCTCGGCTACTTCGCGCAGCACACGGTCGAGTCGCTGCAGGCGGGGCAGACGCCGATCGATCACCTGCGCGAGGTCGCGCCGGGCATCGCGACGCAGGAATTCCGCGACTTCCTCGGCAAATGGAATTTTCCGGGCGATCGCGCCTTCGAGGTCGTCGACGGTTTTTCCGGCGGCGAGCGCGCGCGCCTCGCTCTCGCGCTGATCGCGTGGAAGAAGCCGAATGTGCTCCTGCTCGACGAGCCGACCAACCATCTCGATCTCGACATGCGCGAGGCGCTGGCCGAGGCGCTGGCCGATTTCGCCGGCGCCATCGTGCTGGTGTCGCACGATCGCCACCTGACCGGCCTCGTCTGCGACACGTTCTGGCGCGTCGCCGACGGCAAGGTCGAGCCTTTCGACGGCGATCTCGACGAGTACGCAGCCTGGCTGCGCTCGCGGAGCTCGGGCGGTGCCGTGGAGCAGGGCAGGAAACAGGCCGACAAGGCGAAGGCACCGGCGCCGAAAGCGGCGAGGCATGACGGAAAGCACCGCAGGAACGCGAAGCGCTGACGTCAGTGTGATTGCGATTTGCGCGCGCGATCGCGCGGCAGGAAGCTGTTCCTTCAGCCGGCCGAATCCGGAGCGGACGCGAGGCGTGTCGCGACCAGCAGCGGAATGTCGGTGCGGAACGCGAATCCCATGCGCTCGTAGAGCGCCTTCGCGCGCACGTTCTCGTGGCTGAAGTGCAGGAACGGCAGCTCGCCCGCCTCGATGATGTCGTTGCAGAGCTGCGCGATGAGCCGGCGCGCGTAGCCGCGCCGGGCGTAGTCGGGATGCGTGCAGACCGCGCTGATCTCGCGATGGCCCTCGAAGCCCATGCGCTCGCCGGCCATGGCCGCAAGGCGGTTACCGTCGTAGATGCCGAAATAGCGGCCCATCTCGATCGTGCGCGTCCGGAAATAGTGGGGATAGACCAGCGCGGTCAGCGCGAGCATGTCGGCGAGGTGCGCCGTCGTCAGCTCGATGACGTCGGGTCCGTCGACCGCGCGCAGCGGTGCCGGGCGGACCATCTGCGCGATCCGCACGGATTCCTCGATCCGCCAGCCGGCGCCGAGCGGCGGCGCGAAGCCGACGAAGCACACGAGCTCGCCGGGTTGCACGAACGCGGCCGCATCGCGTGCGGTCGACGCGTCGCCCACCGGGACCGCGACGAACGGCGCGACATCGGCCGGATAGCGCACGGCGTTGCCGCTGCGGAGCGCGAGCGCGGCGTGCCGGCTGGCGAGCGAGGCCCACACCGGATTGTCGAGCGGATGCGATGCTGTCATGGCGTCGTGCGGCAACATGCGATGAATCGACGATATGACGCCGCGACCGGCACGGCCAGTGCCGGGGAGCGGCGCTCACGGCGGAACGCTAGTCGCGGAAGTTGTCGAACTGGAGCGGCACTTCGATGTCGCTCCTGCGCAGGAGCGCGATTGCAACCTGCAGATCGTCCTTCTTCTTGCCGCTGACGCGCAGCTTGTCCCCGTTGATCTGCGTGTCCACCTTGAGCTTGGCCGCCTTGATCGCCGCGATGATCTTCCTGGCGACGGGCTGCTCGATGCCCTGCTTGACGGTGACGCGCTGTTTTGCGCTGGCGAGATTGATTTCGGGCTCGGCGACATCGAGCGCGCGCACATCGATCTTGCGCGCCGTGAGGCGCGCCCGGAGAATGTCGAGCATCTGCTTGAGCTGGAAATCGCTCGGCGCAGACAGCGTGATGACGAAGCCGTCGAGCTCGAAACGGGCATCGACGCCCTTGAAGTCGAAGCGGTTGCCGAGCTCGCGACTTGCCTGGTCGACCGCGTTGGTCAGCTCGTGCTTGTCCACTTCGGATACGACGTCGAACGAGGGCATGGCGGCGGCGGCGCAGTGCTGACGGAGACCGCGCCATTCTAGCCGTGCCGGCATCGGCTTGCCGGAATCCGCAACGCCATGGTCATTGCGATGGAGCGACAATCTGCGGATGCAATTCCCGATGATCCTGTTGGCAGCCGGCCTCGCCGTCGCGTGCGTCGCGTGGGCCGCACCGGTCGGCCGTCGCGTCGAGACGGCCGGCGCCGCCTACCGCGTCGTCGAGATCGATCTCGGGCGCGACGCGCTCGAGATCGTCTGGAAGGACGATGCGGGCCAGGCATTCGAGACGATCGATCGGCTGCGTGAATGGGGCGAAAAGCGGCAGCGCAGGCTCCTGTTCGCGACCAACGCAGGCATCTACGATCGTGAATACCGGCCGCTCGGCCTCACCATCGCGGACGGTGAGGTGCTGCGGCCGTTGAACACCGCGCGCGGCGGCGGCAAGGGCAACTTCGGCATGCAGCCGAACGGCGTGTTCTATGTGGACACGCAGGGACGGGCCGGGGTCGTGCCGACGCGGGAGTGGCGGGAACGCGGCATCGACGCCCGGCTCGCGACGCAGTCCGGGCCGATGCTGCTGGTCGATGGCGCGATCAATCCCGCCTTCATCGAGAATTCCGACAGCCGCAAGTGGCGCAGCGGCGTCTGTGCGCCGGATCCTGGACAGGTCGTGTTCGCGGTCAGCGAGGTGCCCGTGACGTTTCACGCGTTCGCGCGTCTCTTCCGCGACGCGCTCGGCTGCCGTGACGCGCTGTATCTCGACGGCACGTTGTCGCGGATCTACACGGCGCAGGAAGGCTACGCGGGCGCGCCACCGGTCATGGTCAAACCGTACGCCGCCATGTTCGCCGTGTTCGGCGAGTCGGCCGCTGCCGAGCGATAGAGGAGCTCAGCGCCCCTTCGCGGCCTTCTTGGCCTGCTTTTCCGCGCGCTTCTCCTTCATCGTCTTCGCCGGCTTCTTCTTCTCGTTCTTCTTCTGATTGAGGCCTTTCACGGGAACCTCCTCGCGCGTGCGGTTTCGCGCCGGACCGGCACGTATGGCGCAATCCTAGACCCTTTCGGCGCATCGTCAACGCGAAATTCCGCTCGCGGGGTCGGTTCGACCGTGCCACAATCGCCGCCGGGGGGTTGCGGCGCGATGTCGCTCGGGCGCGCCGTTTTCCGTTAGTTGAGTAGAGGGTCCCGCATTCCGGGGTCGCCGTTTCGTGCCGGGAGGGTACGGGATGGTCTTCAACTCGCTGACATTCGTCGTGTTCTTCGCGCTCGTGCTCGCCCTGCACGCGATGCCGTTCGGCTGGACGACGCGCAAGATCAATCTCCTGATCGCGAGCTATCTCTTCTACGCCGCGTGGAATCCTCCGTTCGTGATCCTGCTCTGGATCTCGACGGTGGTGGACTGGTACGCCGCGCAGGGCCTGGTCAGGTCCGAGCGCCCGGCACCCCGGCGCGCCTGGATGCTGCTGTCGGTCGTCGTCAACCTCGGCATGCTCGGCTATTTCAAGTACGGCTCGTTCCTGCTCGACAATTTCCGCGCGCTGATGCTTGCGTTCGGCGTCGATTACCAGCCGCCCTCGTTCAGCATCGTGCTGCCGGTCGGCATTTCGTTCTACACGTTTGCGACCTTGTCGTACACGCTGGACATATACCTGCGCCGCGCGCAACCGGCCCGCAATTTCCTCGATTACGCGTTGTTCGTGACGTTCTTCCCGCACCTGGTCGCGGGTCCGATCATGCGTCCGACCGAGCTGGTGCCGCAGTTCGCCGAGCCGCGCCGCGCGACGGGCGAGCAGTTGCGTTTCGGCCTCGCGCTGGTCACGCTCGGGCTGTTCCAGAAAGTCGTGCTCGCCGACAGCTTTCTTTCGCGGCCGGCGGAAATGGTCTATGACGGGGCGAAGGCTCCCGGCATGCTCGATGCCTGGATCGGAACGCTCGCCTTCTCGGGACAGATCTTCTGCGACTTCGCCGGCTATTCGACCACGGCGATCGGCGTCGCCATGTGCCTCGGCTTCGCGATGCCGGACAACTTCCGTTTTCCGTACGCGGCGGTCGGCTTCTCGGATTTCTGGCGGCGCTGGCACATCACGCTGTCGTCCTGGCTGCGCGATTACCTCTACATTCCGCTCGGCGGCAACCGGCACGGCGAGGCGCGCACCTATCTCGCGCTGATGGCGACGATGCTGCTCGGCGGCCTCTGGCACGGCGCGAGCTGGGCCTTCGTGGTCTGGGGCGGCCTGCACGGCCTCTATCTTTCCGCGGAGCGCGTGCTGAAGAAGCGCTTCGCGGGCTACCGGCCGGGACCGCTCGCTCTGATCGCGCTCGGGCTGCTGACGTACGCGCTGATCAACGTGACCTGGGTGTTCTTCCGCGCGAAGACTTTCGGCAAGGCGTGGACGGTGCTGAGCGGCATGTTCGGTTTCAACGGGGACGCCGGGCCGATCCTGCCGACGGTGCATCTCGTCTGCGTGTGCGCCATCGTCGGCGGCATCGTGCTCGCGCACTGGCTGATGCGCGGCCGCACGCTGGAAGCGGCCGTCGCGCGGGCGCCTGCGCCGGTCGTGTCGGTGGTCTGGGCGGTGATGGCGTTCGCGATCGTGATCGCGCAGGGAGCCGGCAATGCCTTCATCTATTTCCAGTTCTGAGGCCGCGCTGTCTACCGCGCCGGCCGCCTTCGTGCCGGTGCGGCAGACCGCGGCCGATCGTCCTGGCGTCGCGCAGCCTGTGCCGGTGCGCGACATTCCGGCGCAGCCGTGGCGTGCGATCTTCGCCGGCGCCGCCGTGCTGTTCGCAGTGATGATCGCCGGCTGGGAGCTTTACTGGCGCGCCTACGGGGTGACGCCGGGCTATCGCAACAGCGACGGCCAGTGGCTCGTGCAGCGCCGTCGCATCGATGCCGGCGAGGGTCGCGCGACCGTGCTGATCGGCGCGTCGCGCATTCTGTTCGACACCTCGCTGCCGGTGTGGGAGAAGACGACCGGCCGCCGCCCGATCCAGCTCGCGCTCGAAGGCACCTCGCCGGTGCCGATCATGGAAAACCTCGCCGCCGATCCGAACTTTACCGGCAGGCTCGTCGTCGACGTCTCGCCCGACATCATCTTCACGGGTTTTTCCTACCGGAAATCGGTGCTGCCGTACCTGCGCGATCAGACGCCCTCGCAGCGCATCGGCGACTGGCTGTCGATGACGTTCCTGGAGCCGGTGTTCGCCTTCTACGATCCCGACTATACGCTGGCGACGGTCATGCGGCGCCAGGCCTGGCCGCTCCGCCCGGGCATGAAGCCGCGCACGATGGTGCGCAAGCTCGCCGTCCATGATCTCGACCGCAACACGCGCATGTGGGACAAGGTCGTGTCCGATCCCGAGTACCGCGCGATGGCGCGCGCAATCTGGGCCGAGGATTTCGGCGAGCCGCCGCCGGAAATGGAAACGCCGGAGAAGGCGCAGAAGGTCATCGACGGCGAGATCGCCAGAGCTGCCGCCGCGGTCGAGACGATGCGCAAGCGCGGCGTGCGCGTCCTGTTCGTGCGGCTGCCGAGCGCGGGCGAGTACTACGCCTACGAGCAGCGATACCTGCCACGCGCGAAGACCTGGGATCTCCTGTTGCAGCGCACGGGCGCGCCCGGCATCCACTTCGAGGACTATCCCGAGCTGCAGGGCTACGAGCTGCCGGAGTGGTCGCACCTCTCGGCACCGGAAGCGGGGCGCTTCACCGCCGCGTTTGCGCCCATCGTCGAGCGCGAGTTCGCGAAGCTCGAGGCGGGCGAGGCGACGATGGCGCGCTGAGGCTCAGGTGTCGAGCGTTGCCTCCATGCTGATCTTGGCGTTCATCAGCTTCGAGACCGGGCAGCCGGCCTTGGCCTCGTTTGCGATGCGCTCGAACGTGGCCGCGTCGGCGCCGGGCACCTTGACGTTGACGACGAGGTGCGAGTTCGTGATCGCGAAGCCGTCGCCGACCTTCTCGAGCGTGATGTCCGCGCGCGTCCGGATGTAATCGGCCTTCAGCTGGTTGCTCTCCAGCATCAGCGACAGCGCCATCGAGAAACAGCCGGCGTGCGCCGCGCCGATCAGCTCCTCGGGATTCGTGCCGGGGCCGTCTTCGAAGCGCGAGCGGAAGCCGTAAGGCGCGTTCTTGAGCACGCCGGTCTGCGTGGACACCGTGCCGCTGCCGTCCTTGAGGCCGCCTTTCCATTCCGCCGATCCGCTCTTCTTCATGGGATACCTCCTGAAACGTTCCGGTTTGCGCGTCCGCCGCGCTGCCGCGAAACCATACCGCGCGTGGAATGCAGACGAAGTTAACGGACGCGTTCGGCTCGCACGAATGGCCGAAACCGGGGCATCGCGCTTCGCCGCCGGTCCGGCATCAGGTGCGAACTGCGACAACCACCGTCATCTCGCGCCGCCCGTTCAGCCTGGAAGTGCGAATTCCGTGTAAAACCGCGGGTTTCGCGCGGGTGCGGCCCGGATCGCGCCTGTGGCACGCCGCTTGCTACGAACCTTCCGCACGCGCTGAAAAGCGGCCTTACCGCCTTCGCGTGCAGGTGGCAAGCCGCCATGCTCGTCCTTCAGACATTGGTGATGGAACCCGAAACGACGCAAACGCGCTTCGTGGAGCGCATTTTCCGGCTGCGCATGCTCGGTCTCGGACTCGGGTTCTTCGTGGTCGCCGGCGTTCTCTACGAAAACGGCGCCTCGCCCTGGGTGTGGGCGCTGCTCGCGATCAACGGCTTTCTATGGCCGCACATGGCGCGCCAGTTCGCGTTGCACGGCGCCGATCCCGAACGCGCGGAGATCAGGAACCTTCTGATGGATTCGGCGATGGGCGGCGTGTGGATCGCGATGATGCGCTTCAACCTCGTGCCGAGCATGCTGCTCGTGGTCATGCTCGCCATCGACAAGATCAGCGTGGGCGGCTGGCGCCTGCTCGGCCGCGCCTTCGCGCTCCAGGTCGCGGCCTGCGTGCTGACCGCCGCGGCCAACGGTTTCGCATTCCAGCCCGAAAGCTCGACACGCACGGTCCTGTTTTCGCTGCCGTTCCTGGCCGGCTATCCGCTCGCGATCAGCGCCGCGATGTTCGCGCTCGCGCGGCGCGCCAGCCACCACAACCGCCTGCTGGCGCGGCAGACGCGGGTCGACGCGCCGACGGGGCTTCTCAACCGGACCAGCTGGGAGTCCGCGGTCGACGACGAGCTCCGGCGCTTCAAGCGCGGCGGCGCCGCGTCCGCGCTCTTGATGATCGACATCGACAACTTCAAGGATGTCAACGATCGCTACGGCCACCTTGCCGGCGACGAGGTGATCCGCACGACTGCGGCGACCATCCAGGGCTGCATTCGCGACCTTGACGTGTCGGGCCGCTACGGCGGCGACGAGTTCGGCGTGCTGCTCGCGCACACCGGCATGCACGCAGCGCTGGCCGCGGCCGAGCGGATCCGTCAGCGCGTCGCCGATACCGAGTTCGAACGTGCGCCCGGCGTGCGCTGCACGCTCAGCATCGGCATCGCGCTGGCCTCGCGCGGCATGGAAGACGTGCACGCCTGGATCTCGCAGGCCGACGCCGCGCTGTACCGCGCGAAGATGCTTGGGCGCAACCAGTCCGTGCGGCTTTGAAAGGCACGCTCCGCATCGCCCGTGAACGGCAGGGCGGGGCCGCGGAAGCGGCTGCTCAGTTTTCCCCATTTCCTTTCGTCGGCGCACCCTTCCACACGAAGGTGGGTGCGTTGCATGGCTTCCCGCGTATTCGAGGCAGAATCGCCATCACGCAGCCTCGGAGACGCTTCCCATGACGAACACGCCGCGAAGCCGTGACGGCTGGTTGCGCCGCCGCTGGCGCGTCATGCGTCGACGTCCGCATTTCAGCACGGCCGCTGCGTTGTTCCTGGTGCTGCTGGCGACCCTGCTCGGGGCTGGTGCCGGACTCGCCCGCGGCATGCTGCTCGCGTTCGATGCGGCGGCGGTGATCTTTCTCGCGACGATGGCGTGGGTGTTCGCGCATTCGCCGCCGGCGGCGATCCGCGCCCACGTCGCGCAGCAGGACGCCGGGCGCTGGGGCGTGCTGTGGGGCAGCGTCGTCGTGTCGTCGGTCGCGGTGGTGGCGCTCGGCGTCGAGCTGCACGCTTCGCAGCGCAGCGGCGAGGCGACGGAAATCGTCCTCGCCGCGGCCAGCCTCGTGCTGTCCTGGTGCTTTCTCAACACGACGTTCGCATTGCACTACGCGCACGAATACTACGGCGGCAAGGGCAAGGCCCTGACGTTTCCCGGCTCGGAGGAGCCCGACTACTGGGATTTCGCCTATTTCGCCTTCGTGCTGGGCATGACCTTCCAGGTGTCCGACGTCGCGATCGCGCGGCGCAGCCTCAGGCGCGTCGCGCTCGCGCACGGCATCATCGCGTTCTTCTTCGACGTCTTCATCCTCGCGCTCAGCGTCAATGTCGTGGCCGGCAAGGTCTGAAGGCGTCATCCGGGCCAGCGCACGCGGCCTTCGACGATCGTGTGCGTGCGGCCCCCGACCCAGACGCCGTCGGGTTCGATGCGCACGTCGATTGCGGCGTCGTGCCCGATCTCGCGGCCCTGGCTGACGCGATAGCCTCGTGCCAGCGCGCTGTGCGGCTCGGCCTGCGCGATCCACGCTGCGATGAGCCCGTTCGCGGCGCCCGAAGCGGGATCTTCGACGATGCCGACGCCGGCGGGGAACGCGCGCACGACGAGCTCGTAATCCGCTGCCGCGCTGCGCGCGAAAGCGCAGAGCCCGAGGCTTCCGGTCGATTTCGCCAGCGCGCCGATCGCCGCGTGGTCGGGACGCCACGCACGCAGCTGCGCTTCATCGGCAAGCTCGGCGATCCACCAGCGTCGCCCGCCCTCGACGAAGACCGGCGGCAGGGCGCCGGGCGAGGTGCCCGCGAGCGCGGCGCGCAGGAGCGGCTCGTCGCGCGGGTCCTCGCGCAGCACGCGCGCAGCGGGCGCCTGCACATAGAGGCGGCGCGATTCACCCTCGCCGTCGATGCGGATCGGCAGGAGCCCCGCGCCGCATTCCTGGATCAGCCGGCCGCCCTCGGGCGCGGCGAAACGCGTCTCCAGCACGGCGTGCGCGCTGCCGATCGTCGGGTGGCCGGCAAACGGAATCTCGCGATCCGGCGTGAAGATGCGCAGCCGGTAGCTCGCTGCAGGCGACGAGGGAGGCAGCACGAAGGTCGTCTCGACGAGCCCGGTCCATCGTGCGAACGCCTGCATGCGCTCGCCGGGCCAGGATGCCGTGTCGACGACGACTCCCACCGAGTTGCCGCCGCCGGTGCGTGCCGGAAACACGTCGAGCTGCAGATAACGCGGTTCGCGCATGCGGGATCCGGGCAGGCCGGGCAGTGAGCTCATCCAATCAGGCCGGGGCGCGTGGAATTCAAGCTCCGCTCACGCGACAAAGACGTATGCTAGCCCGGAAAGATCCGGAGGCTCACATGGGCACGTCTCGCGACATCGCCGTCATCGTCGGCAGCCTGCGCAAGGAATCGTTCAACCACAAGACCGCCAGGACACTGATCGAGCTGGCGCCGCCGTCACTCAGGCTGGAAATCGTCGAGATCGGCGCTCTTCCGCTGTTCAACGAGGATCTGGAGCGCGCGCCGCCGCGTGAGTGGACGAGCTTTCGAGAGCGCATACGACGCGCCGACGGCGTGCTCTTCGTCACGCCGGAATACAACCGCTCGATGCCTGGTGTGCTCAAGAACGCGATCGACGTCGCCTCGCGGCCCTATAGCGAGAACGCGTGGGACGGCAAGCCGGGCGGCGTGGTCACCGTTTCCATCGGCGCGATCGGCGGCTTCGGCTCGAATCATCACCTGCGCCAGTCGCTGGTGTTCGTCAACGTGCCGACGCTGCCGCAGCCCGAGGCGTACATCGGCGGTGCTGCCAAGCTCTTCGACGAGAGCGGTCGGCTCGTCAACGACTCGACGCGCGAATTTCTCGGCAAGTTCATCGCCGCCTACACAACGTGGGTCGAGAAGATCGTACCAGCGCGCTCATGAAGCCCGACATCGCGCACGACGCCGTGCGTTGCCGCTTCCAGACACGTGTCGAAGGCGAGCACTGCACGCTCGACTACACGCTCGATGCGCAAACGATGACGATCACGCATGTCGTCGTCCCTGGTCCGGTCGGCGGGCGCGGCATCGCCGCGGCCCTCATGGAAGCGGCGCTGACGCATGCGAGGACGCAAGGCTGGTGCGTGGTTCCGCAATGTCCGTACGCAGCGCACTACCTCGACGAGCACGCGGGATGGTCCGACGTGCTGGTGCAGCGCTGATCGGGATCCATCCGCAATAGAAGCAGCCGTGGCGCTTGTCCGCGCACGGCACGTCGCCGTATCGTGCGGCGTCCCCGTATGAAAAAGGAGTCGCGATGCTGGTCGCACCCGTCACGCTGGTCATCGTCGCGCTCACCACGGTGATCTCGTTCGCCGCGTTCTCGAACCCGCGGCTGCTCGAGCGCATGGTGCTGTGGCCGCCGGCGATCGGCCGCTGGCGCCAGTACGACCGCCTGCTCACCTGTGGCTTCGTGCACGCGGATTTCGCGCACCTCCTGTTCAACATGTTCACGTTCTTCTCGTTCGGCGCATACATGGAACGCCTGCTGACGCCGCGCATTGGCTCGCTCGGCTACGCGCTCTTCTACGCGGCGGGCATCGTCATCTCCGCGCTGCCGAGCTACCTGCGCCATCGCGACGACGCCAATTACCGCAGCCTCGGCGCCTCGGGCGCCGTCTCCGCCGTGCTGTTCGCATTCATCCTGATCAAGCCGTGGTCGATGATTCTGCTCTTCGCTTTTCCGGTGCCGGCGATCGTGTTCGCGATCGCCTATCTCGCCTACACGATCTACATGGATCGCCGCCAGGCTGATCGCGTCAACCACAGCGCGCATCTGTGGGGCGCGATCTACGGCATTCTGTTCATGGTCGCGCTGGAGCCACGTCTCGTCGCGTTGTTCTTCGCGCAGCTCTTGCATCCGCGCTTCGGCGTCGGGCTATGATCCGGTACGGCCTCTGATAATCGAGACGAAGAGATGAAAGCCGCCACCTGCCTGATCCTTGCCGTGCTCGCCGTTCAGCAGGCGGCCGCGGCGCCGTCCGCTGCCGACGACGAGCGCGAGATCCGGCGCGTCGAGAGCGCGCTCTGCGAAGCGTTCCGCAAGGGCGACGCCGACACGATCGCCCGGCTGGAGGACGAGACCTACACGCTGACCAACACGCGCGGCCAGGTTTCGACGCGCGCCGACGACATCGCCGACGCGAAGAAGGGCGAGATCCGCTACACCGAGTTCCGCAATCACGACACCACGATCCGGCTCTACGGCGACGCCGCGATCGTGCTCGGGATCACGTCGCTGAAAGGCACGGCGTCGGGCAGGCCGTTCGAGCTCGACGCGCGCTTCACCGACACGTACGTGCGGCGTGCCGACGGCTGGAAGATCGCGGCGAGCCACGCGACGCGCCTGGAACGGAAGTAGCTTCCGCTCCACGCCGTCCGCCTGAACGCGTGACGTCGGCGAAGCTGCGGGCGAGGGGAGCTGCGCCTCGCAAGCGTTTGCCGGACCGCCCGGCGCGCGCATACTTGCCGTCTCCCCCTTATTGCGGAATCGACATCATGCGCTACAAGGGCGGCTGCCATTGCGGAAAGGTCGAGTTCGAGGTCGACGGCGAGATCGGCCAGGTCATCGAGTGCAACTGCTCGATCTGCACCAAGCGCGGCTATCTGTTCTGGTTCGTGCCGCGCGAGAACCTGCACCTCTCGACGCCCGAGTCGGACCTCGCGACGTACACGTTCAACAAGCACCGCATCAAGCATCGGTTCTGCCCGACCTGCGGCGTCGCGCCGTTCGGCTTCGGCACGGACGGGAAGGGGAACGTGATGGCGGCGATGAACGTGCGCTGCTTCCCCGACGTCGATCTCGCGTCGCTGAAGATCGTCCCGTTTGACGGACGCAGCCTCTGATGTGATGCGCGCGCGCCGCATTTGCGCGACTGCGTTGACGAAGTCCGGCGCTGCCCGCCGCGTTTCGTACGCCGACGCGGAGCTCCGCGATCGACACCGTCTCGCGCTTCAGGCGGCGCGTCTGCTCGTCATGGCGGCGCTGTCGCTGCTCTCGACCGCGTGCGGCGGCTTGCGCTACTACGCGCACGTGGCGCACGGCCAGGCGACCCTGCTTGCCGAGCGCAGGCCGATCGATAGGATCGTCGAGGACGGGAGCGCCGATCCGGTGCTGCGAGCGCGGCTCGCGCAGGCGCGCGATGCACGGCGCTTCGCCTCGGATCGTCTCGGCCTTCCACGTAACCGGAGCTATACAAGCTACGTCGATCTCGGCCGGCCGTACGTCACCTGGAACGTGTTCGCGACTCCGGAGTTTTCGGTGGACCCGGTGACCCACTGCTTTCCGTTCGCCGGCTGCGTGGCCTATCTCGGCTTCTTCGACAAGGCGCGCGCCGAACGCGAAGCGGCGCGGCTCGCCGCCAAGGGCGACGATACGGCGATCGAAGGCGCCGCGGCCTACTCGACGCTCGGCTGGTTCGCTGATCCGATTCTGAGCAGCATGCTGCGCTGGGACGACGACGCGCTCGACGGTGTGATCTTTCACGAGCTCGCGCATCAGCTCATATACGTCGCGGACGACACGGCCTTCAACGAGTCCTTCGCCACCTTCGTCCAGCGCGAAGGATTGCGCGAATGGCGCGCGGCGCGCGGTCTGCCGCCGGCAGATGCCAGCCGGGACGCCCGCGATGACGCGTTCGTCGCGCTCGTGCTGGACCTGCGCGAGCGACTGCGTGCGCTTTACGCCCGCGAGCTCGGAGAGGCCGACATGCGCGCAGCCAAGCAGCGCGAGATTGAAGCTTTTCGCGAGCGCTATCGCCGCCTTCGCGATACGGAATGGCGCGGCGATTCGCGATACGACCCCTGGGTCGCGCAACCGATCAACAACGCCCGGCTCGTGCCGTTCGGCCTGTACGACCGCTGGGTGCCGGCGTTTGCAAATCTTTTCGTTCAGGCCGATCGTGAATGGAGTCGTTTCTATGCATTCACGCGGGCGATCGCGCGCCTGGAAAAACGCGCGCGCGGCCGCTATCTCGATGCGTGGCTGCAAGCCGCTCCCGCCAGCGAGCCGATTTCGACTGGCGAGTGAATGCGCAGCGCTCGAGCCACCCGGAAAGGCTCAGCGCGGATTCACCGGCACGGCGTAGCTTGGGCCATACGATCCCACTTGCGGAGTGTCGCCATGAAAGCACTGATCAAAACCGCTCTGGTGGCAGGTACGTTGTTGCTGGCCGGCTGCGTCTACGAGCCGGGTTACGTCCGCTCAGACGGGTATTACGGCGACGCGTATTACGGTACCGATTATTACGGCACCAGCTACTATCCGAGCTACTACTATCCGTACTACTACGGACCGTCGGTCGGATTCGGCATCTACTACAGCGACCGGCATTACCATCACCGCGGGCACGATCGTGGTCACTGGAACCACCATCGCAGCTGGAACCACCGCGGCAGGCATCGCGGGCACTGAGTTCCCCGCTCGCATGAAACGAAAAACCGCCGGCGGCCTGCCGGCGGTTTTCGTTTTTCCGGGCACCGGATCCGGTCTTACTTCTTTTCCGAATCCTTGCCAACCGGTTGTGTCTTGGCCGGAGGCACCGGCTGCTTCGCCTGCGGCGGCTTCGCATCGCGTTGCGCGGCGGCGCCCGGCACACGCCGCGCGATCTTGCCGGTGCCCTCTTTGTCCTGCTGCGCGAAGCGCTTCTCGGCGGACTGACGGTATTCGTCGGCGGTGACGACACCGTCGTCGTTCGTGTCCCACTGTTTGACCATGCGCTCGGCCGTGCGCAGGTTGCGCTCCATCAGCGGCGGCGAGCTCGCGATCTCCTTCGCGTCGATCTTCTTGTCGTGGTTGGAATCGAACTCGTCGAACCGCTTCTCTTCGGACGCCATGAACTCGTCGCGCGTAATGAAGCCGTCGTGGTTCGTGTCGATCTGATCGAAACGGGAAGGTTTGGGTGTTGCCGGCGCCGTGGGCGCAGCCGATTGGGCCGCATTCGCCAGCGCGGGTTTCGGAGCCTCCGCCGCGCGAACGGCGGCTGCGAGCGGCGGCGTCGAGAGCACGACAAGCAGGGTACGGCACAGGAACATCTCGAAATCCTCCATTCGAAACAGCGGGGCGTCGAAGCATAGCGGATCGGCCGATGCGCGCGGGCCGTGGTAGACAAACCCGTGTGTCGCGTCAACGTCCGCCGGCTATGTGCGTTTCTCCGATCATCGGTCGGTCTGGTCGATCGGAGGAGTGATGATGAATATGTTGTCGCGGAGTCTTGCCTTGGCCTGCGTCTTCGGCGCCGGCCTCGCGTTGTCATCCAGCGTGTCGGCCCACACCGTGGTCGGCGTGTCGATCGGCTTTCCGCCGCCGCCGGTGCGGCATGTCGTCGTTCAGCCCGTCCGCGTCTTCGTGCCGGGACACTGGCAGTGGATCGGTGTGCGGCGGGTGTGGGTCGCGGGTTACTGGACGTACCCGCCGCCCGTGCGCCCGCTGCCGGCCCCGGTCAGGCCGGCAGCGACGG
>CBINBI010000007.1:0-70543 GCA_966248875.1 uncultured Rhodanobacteraceae bacterium | reverse complement strand
GGCGACGGCCGAGCTGCGAGGTTGGCGCAGGGCGGAGATCGCCGCGTACCTCGGCCGCGAGCTTTCCGAAACGATCAAGCAGCGCGCGGCTGCGCAATAGAGCCGAATCGCAACGCCTCACAGTTCGTTGCAATCGGATGCGGCAACCCGAACGGCTGCGCCGAAGTGTGGTTCAACGCCATCGACGGCGTCACGCCCGACGATGTCTGGGCCGGCGGCTGGCGCAAGGGCCGGGAGAATGGCTTCGTCGGGGGCCAGATCTTTCTCGCGCACTGGGACGGCAGCGCCTGGACGCAAATCCCTGCGCCCGTCAGCAGCGGCTCAGGCTCGGAGATCACCGGCATCAAGGCCATCGCCGACGACGACGTCTGGTTCGTCGGCTCATGGATCGTCGACAGCGGCTGGGCAGCGCTTGCACTGCACTGGAACGGCTCATCGCTGGAGCTCGTCGAAACGCCCTTCCCCGGGGCACGGCAGCGACGGCGACATGTCGCTCGCGCCGTATGTGCTGCACTGGGCCGGCAGCGAGTGGGATCTCGCGCCGGACGTGCCGATGCCGGGAAACCAGATCGCGTTCGGTGCGCTGCTGCCGCTCGGCGCAAACCGCAAACGATGTCTACGCCGGCGGCAGCTGGTTCACCGGCGGCGAAGGCTACGGCCCGATGATCATCCACTATGACGGCAGCGGCTGGTCGATCGCCACCGAAGACCGCGGCGGCGGCCCGATGATCACGCTCGGCGGCGGCAGCGTGCTGGCGCTCGGCAATCCCACGCTGTTCTGGAACGGCGCGCAGTGGACCGCGCAGCCCGTGCTGCAGGACTACGACTTCTACGGCTGGTCCGACCTTAAGGTGACCGGCCCGTGCAACGCGGTCGGCGCCGTCGCGGACATCGTCGGCGCGCGCCGCTCGGTCGCCGTCGAGCTGAAGCCGATCGTGTGTTCGGCACCGGGTTCGAGTAGCCGAGCCGCCGCGGCGGGCGGGCCGAGACGCTTCGCCCGCCTTCGCGCCGCGGTCCCATGCCGGCGCTAGAATCGCCGGGCACGGGGAGACACGCGTGTCCCATCGGGATGCCACCGCCTCGACGGCGCCATCGGCGGTTGCGGCGCAGTCGGTTTCGCCGACGACCGACCGGTTGTTCGTCGAGGTCTACCAGCGCCTGAAGGCGATGGCGAGCCGGCAGCGCGCGCGGGCGGGTGGCGCGACGCTCAACACGACCGCCATCGTGCACGAGCTCTACGTGAAGCTCTGCGACGAAGACGGCCCCGCCTTCGCGCAGCCGCTGCAGTTCTTCAGCTACGCCGCGCGGGCGATGCGCACGATCCTGATCGATTCCGCGCGGCGACGCCTGTGCCGGCAGCGCATCGGCCTCGACAGCGCGACCGACGCCGAGCAGGCCGCAGCCCGCGCCGCCGACGCGAGTGCCGAGAAAGCGCTGGAGATCGACGCCGCGCTGCGGCGCCTCGAGCGCGACGACCCGCGCGCGGCGCAGCTCGTCGAGCTGCACTATTTCGCCGGGCTCTCGCTGCCCGAGGTGGCGGAGGTGCTCGGCGTCACGACGCGCACGCTGAACCGCGACTGGCGCTTCGCGCGTGCCTTCCTCTACGGCTCGCTCGTTTGAGCATGTCGCTCGGCAGCGCCCACGAGCGTTCATCGAGCCATGACCCCACACTCCGCGAATCCCGCTGATACGGCCGAGACCGCACAGCCCTCGGGCGGCAGTGATCGCATCGCACGCCTTCGCATGTGGTTCGACGCCGCAATCGCGATGCCGCACGGCGAGCGCGCCGCGTGGATCGAGGCTCACGTCGCCGACGCCACGGATCGCGCTGCGCTCCGGCGCCTGCTCGAATCCGACGCCGACGCCGTCGGATTTTTCGAGACGCCGGCGGCCGACCACGTCGCCGACATCGAAAGCGGCAGCGCGGACGAGCTCGCCGAACCCGGCGGGCTCGTCGGCAGCCGCATCGGCGCATTCCGGCTCGTGCGCCTGCTCGGCCAGGGCGGCATGGCCGCCGTGTTCCTCGGCGAGCGCGAGCGCGGCGACTTCCGCCAGCAGGTGGCAGTGAAGCTGCTGCGTCGCGGACTCTATTCGGAAGTCGAGCAGCGCCTCTTCCAGCGCGAGCGGCGCGTGCTCGCCGCGCTCGCGCATCCGCACATCGCTCACCTGATCGACGGCGGCGTGACCGAGGCCGGCATCCCGTTCCTCGTCATGGAATACGTCGACGGCCTGCCCGTCACGCGCTACGCGACACGGCACGCACTCGGCGCGCGCGAGCGCATCGCGCTGTTCCTCACGATCTGCCGCAGCGTCGAGGCAGCGCATCGCAGCCTGATCGTCCATCGCGACATCAAGCCGTCGAACATCCTGGTGACGTCGGACGGCACGGTGAAGCTGCTCGACTTCGGCATCGCCAAGCTGATCGAGGACGAGAGCGATGCGCCGCCGACCGTCGCCGCGTTCACACCCGAGTACGCGGCTCCCGAGCAGGTTGCCGGCCAGCCCGTGACGACGGCGACCGACGTGCATGCGCTCGGCCTGCTGCTGCACGAGCTTCTGCTCGGCACGCGACCCGAGGCGGGCTCCACGCACCGGCCCTCGTCGCGCGCCGGCGCGGCGGATGAGGCCGCCGCGGCGCCGCCGCGCGTGCTGCAGCGCATGCTGCGCGGCGATCTCGACAACATCCTCCAGCGCGCGCTCGAGCCCGAGCCCGCGCGCCGCTACGCCTCGGCCGGCACGCTGGCCGACGACATCGAGCGCTATCTCGCCGGCCGGCCGGTCGAAGCGCATTCCCCCTCGCGCTGGTATCGCGCCCGCAAGTTCGTGCAGCGCCATCGCGGTGGTGTCGCCGTCGGCACCGCGCTCGTGCTCGGGATTCTCTCCGCGCTCGGCGTCGCGCTCTGGCAGGCGAATGTCGCGATGCGCCAGGAGCAGGCCGCTCGGCACGAGGCGCTGCGCGCGAATGCGGTGCGCGATTTCATGGAGCAGCTCTTCGAGCCGGTGAGCGAAGGCGTGGCCGAAGGCAGGCAGCCCGCGCTGCGCGATCTCGTCGCCGCCGGCGTCGAGCGGCTCGCGGCGAGCAAGGATCTCGGCGCGGCGGAGCGCGTCGACCTCACGATGATGTTCTCGCGCCTCCAGGCGAGCCTCGGCGAGCGCGAGCGCGCACGGCAGCTCGCCGAAGCGGCCGACGATCTCGCGCGCTCGACGCTCGACCCGCTGGATCCGAAGGCGATCGCTGCGCTCGCGCTGCGCGGCGCCCGCTATGTGCACGATGGCGACGACGTGCGCGGCGAGCCGCGGCTGCGCGAGGCGAAGCGCCGCATCGATGCAGCAGGGCTCGGCGGCCCGACACTGCTCGCCGTGCTCGACAATCTCTCCATCATCGAGATGGACCGCAACGACGAGGAGACCGCGCTTGCGCTGTCGCAGCAGGCGCTCGACGAGCGCCGCCGCCTCTACGGCGACGACGCCAAGGAGACAGCGAGCGGCTACAACAATCTGGGCTACGGCCTCACCGGCCTCGGCCGCTTCGACGAGGCTGCGGAAGCGTACCGCCGCGCCCACGCGATCGATGTCCGCTTCCGCGATCCTGGCAGCTACGACGTGCTGACGGGCCTGTCGAACTGGGGATGGGCCGAATCACGCGCCGGTCGCATGCGCGCGGGGCGCGACCGTCTCGCCCAGGTCGAGGACGGCCTCGCGAAGCTCGGCGGCAAGCCGCGCGGCCTCCATGTGATCAACAGTCAGAAACTTTGCAGCATCGATGTGCAGGTCGCGGCGCCGGATGTGTCTCGACGCGACTGCGCACGCATGCTCGAAGTCACGGAGCAGGTGGCGGGGCCGTCCTCGCGAAGCCTCGGCACCGCGCGCTTCATCGAAGCGTCGCGGCTGCTTTCCGATGGCGACCTCGGCGCAGCGGCGGCGCTGCTCGACAAGGCCTGGGCGGTCTTCCCGGACACCGATCAATACGCGCGCGAGCGCGGCTTCATTCTCGGCCTGCGCGCGGAGATCGCCTGGCTGCGCGGCGATGCCGCCGCGGCGCGCGATCTCGCGCTCGCCGCGCGAGCGCCGATGAGGCGCCAGATCGACGTGCGCGTCGGCTGGGTGCGGCTCGATGCACTGCTCCTCCTCGCCTGCACGCGCGCGCCGGCGCCGCAATGTCCTGCGACGCTCACCCGCGATGTCGAATCCGGCATCGCCGATTTCGCGGAGAGCATCGATACGCGGATGATCCTGCCCCGGCTCGTGCGCGCGCGGTTGTGGATCGCGGACGGCGACTACGCCGCCGCGAAGGCCATGCTCGACGCCGCACTCGAGAAGGCGCGGGCCAACCTCGGCGAGGATCATTCGTCCGTGGCGAGCGTGCTCGTCTGGCGCGCAATCGCGCTCGATCGCCAGGGCGCATGCGCCGAATCCGCGCGCGAGCGCGCGCGGTCCGAAGCGGCGAGCGCCCGCGCCAACGAGCCGTGGTTCGCCGAAGCGCGGGCCGAACTTGCGCGCCTGTCGACGTGCCCGCCGCCTGCCGGGTAGTTGGCCGCGTCGGATGTCGCTGTCCGCCGTTCCCGTTCGTTCTCCCTGACGAGAGGCGCATCGATGAGCGCCAGGGAGAGCGGTCATGTCGATCCTGCGAACCTTCATCTGCCTCGCTCTGGCCGCGGCTGCCGCTTCGGCGCACGGCGCCACGTTCCACGTCGGCACCGGCAGCGGCTGCACGCATGCGACGATCCAGAGTGCGATCGACGCGGCCGCCGCCGATCCCGACGTCGCCGACTTCGTCCGCGTCACGCGCAGCGTGACCAGCTACGACGACATCCATCTCGACATCCACGACCAGCACCTCGTGATCGAAGGCGGTTACGCGAACTGCCAGAGCGAAACCGCGGACGACACGCGCACGGTGCTGAACGGCAACGGCGACGACAGCGTGATCCGCATCCATGGCGATGGCGATGTCGTGCTGCGCAAGCTCACGCTGACCGGCGGCCATCAGCCGCTCTTCGATTACGGCTACGGCGGCGGCGTGCAGATCTCCGGCGGCCCGCACCTGGTCAGCCTGGACCACACGTTCGTCACCGGCAACGAAGCCGGCCACGGTGGCGGCATCAGCGTCTCCAACGACGTGAACGGCGATCCCGGCTTCGTGCAACTCGTGCTGGGCGACGATGTAGTCATCTCGTTCAACCGCGCAGAGTTCGCGCCGGGTACCGGAAGCGGCATGCAGGGCGGCGGTATCTACTGCCGCGAATCCACGATCACCTGGAACGGCGGCGGGCAGACTTCGATCCTGAGCAATACCGCGAGCCTCGACGGCGGCGGCATCGGCGCCGAAGAATGCGATCTCGTGATCGCGCCGCACGGCACGTACGGGAGCTTCAACGGGCTCGTGCTGAACGAGGCCGGTCGCGACGGCGGCGGGCTTGCCGTCGCGGGTCACAGCAGCGGCCGCACGAAATTCTATGTCGCGGACGCGAACCGACCGGTGTACGTCTCGGGCAACAGCGCAGAGCGCGAAGGCGGCGGGATCAAGATCAATACCGGTGCGCAGGTGCTCGCCTGGGACCTGATCGTCGATGGCAACCGTTCGTTCGCGGAAGGCGGCGGCGTGTCGATCTCGGACGGCGGCAGCGACGATTTCACCGAGCTCTGGATGTTCGGAGCACCGGCGGGATCCACGGTTCCGGCACCCGCCGGCGCGGTCAGCTGCGCGGCGCAACTGCGCTGCAACAGCCTGTCCGACAACATTGCGCGCGACGACTCCGACACGCCGCAGGCGGCTGCCGCGTTGCGGGTGCGAGCCGATCCGTCATTTCTCGCCGACTTTGCCAATGCGTTCGCCCGGCTGAAAGGAACGCGCGTGGCCGGGAACAGCGGCAGGAACGTGATTCGCGTCATCGAGCAGCCCGACCTAGCCGATATCGGCGACGCATCCGCGAGCCTCTACGACGTCGCAATTGTGGGCAACGACGTCAGCGAAGCGGTGCTGCAGACGGGTGTATCGCCCACTAACGACGACACCGACGCCTTCGTGCTCTACCAGACAACGATCGCCGGCAATCTGATCGGCGGTTCCGCCGTGATTGCTTCGCATCATGCCATCGGCCTGCGGAACAGCATCGTGTGGCAGCCGGGAAAGCAAGTCCTGAACCTCAGCGAAGGCACGCCCGACGCGGATGCGATCCTCTATGTTCTCGCCAGCGATCTCGTCGGCTTCCCGCCGTCCGCAACCAACTTCGTCGCCGATCCGCGCTTCATGGATCCCGAGAACGGCGATTTCCATCTGCACACTTCCTCGCCTGCCATCGACTACGTGCCGGGCGACGAAGGCACCGACGCCGATGACCAGCCGCGCAGCGTCAACCTCGCGCTGGTGCCCGACGACGGCTTCGGTCCGCAGGACCTGGGCGCCTACGAGCGCCAGTCGATCGGCAATCTGGTGCGCAACGCCGAATTCGACGAGGACCTCCACCTCTGGTCGAATGCCGCGCCGGCGGCGACGAGCTGGCACGCCTACGACCACGCAGGCTCGGCTTCGTCGGGCTCGCTCCAGGTATACGATCTCTCCGCATCGATGCGCGTCGTGGGGCTCAGCCAGTGCGTCGGCATCCCGGGACCGGGCATCTACCGCCTCGGCGGTTACGGCTGGAGCTGGGAAGATCTCTATCCGCCGGTGCCCGATCATCCGATCATCGGCTGGGTGCTGCGGCCCGACAGCGCCGATTGTGCGGGCGTCGCAACCGACACGGGCGAGGCCGCGGCGCCCACAGCGGGCGGCTGGCAGCCGGTTCCGTTACAGTACATCGTCGTCGATGCGGCCGAGTGGACGCCAAACACGACCGTCGAGGTGCAGCTGATCCAGGAAAAGACCGACAACCCGCTCGGCGGCGCGAGCGATGCCGTGCTGTTCGACGGCGTCGTGCTGATGCCCGACAGCGACCGCATCTTCGCCGACGGTTTCGACGGCGCCTGAGCCCGCCGTGCATTTCGCCCGCGGCGCGCGCGCTCCGCCGCGGGCGCCAATCGCGCTAATCTACGCGCTTTCCCCCGCAAACCGGCATCTCCGATGCGCCGAACGATCATCGCGACGGTAATCGTCGCCTGCGCTGCGTGCGCGTCTCTCGACACCGCCACGAGCCACGCCATGTCCGACGAATGGATCACGCCCGCCGAACGCGTCGGGTTCCGCACCACGCCCTCGTATGCCGACACGCGTGCCTATCTCGAACGACTCGCCGACGCGGTGCCGCGAACGATTCACCTGACGCGTTTCGGCGTCTCGCCGGAGGGTCGCGACCTGATGCTCGTGATCGCCGCAAAGGATGGCGAGTTCACGCCGGAGGCGGCACGCGCCTCGGGCAAGGAGATCGTGCTCGTGCAGGCCGGCATCCACGCCGGCGAGATCGAGGGCAAGGACGCGGGCCTGATGCTGCTCCGCGACCTCTCGGTCGGTGGCAGGCACTCCGCGCTGCTAGATCACGCGATCCTCGTCTGGCTGCCGATCTTCAATGTCGATGGTCACGAGCGCTCCAATCCATACAACCGCATCAATCAGAACGGTCCGGCCGAGATGGGATTCCGTGCCACCGCGCAGAACCTCAATCTCAACCGCGACTACATGAAGGCGGACGCGCCCGAGATGCGCGCGTGGCTCGCGATGTTCGATGCGTGGCAGCCCGATCTCTTCATGGACATCCATGCAACCGACGGCGCGGACTACCAGTACGACCTCACCTGGTACCTCGAAGACTGGGGCCCGCTGCACCAGGCCGTGAAAGCCTGGCAGGACGCTGCGTTCAAGCAGTCGATCTTCCCGGCGTTCGACCGCATGGGCCATCTCCAGGCGCCCTACCTCGAGCTCGTCGATCACCGCGACATCACCAAGGGCGTCGGCAATTTCGGCTCGGGGCCGCGCTTTTCGACCGGCTACGTCGCGCTGCGCAACCGCGCCGCGCTGCTGGTCGAGACGCACATGCTGAAATCCTACGAAACGCGCGTGCGCGCGACCTACGATTTCGTCGTCGCGACGCTCCGCTATATCAATTCGCACCCGGGCACGCTGCGCGAGTCGGTCACGCAGGCTGACCGCGACACGATAGCGCACGCGAACGACGGCACCGAGCTGCCTGTCCTGTTCCGGACCACCGACAAGCCCGTGACGCTGACGCTGAAAGGCTATGCGTTTACGCAGCAGGCGAGCGAGGTCTCGGGCGACGTCTGGGTCACCTACGATCCGAAAACGCCGAAGACCTACGAGATTCCGTTCTACCGCGACCTCGTCGCGACCGAATCGGTGCGCCTGCCCGCCGCCTACGTCGTGCCGCCCGGCTGGCCGGAAGTCGCCGCGAAGCTCGCTCAGCACGGCATCCGCGTCGAAAGGCTCGATCACGCGGTCTCGTTGCACGCCGAGCGTTACCGGCTGTCGAATCCGGTCTGGAGCGAGCGGCCGTTCGAGGGTCGTCATCTGCTGCGCGATTTCGTGATCGGATCGGAGTCGGTGACGGTGGACGTGCCCGCGGGATCGGTGCTCGTGCCGATGGACCAGGCCGCGGCGCACGTCGTCGCGAACCTGCTCGAGCCGCGCGCGCAGGATTCGCTGTTGCGCTGGGGTTTTCTCGATGCGCACTTCGAGCAGAAGGAATCGCCCGACGCGCGCGTCGCCGAGCGGCTCGCGCGCGACATGCTGGCGAAGGATCCGAAGCTCGAAGCCGAGTTCAAGGCCAGGCTCGCGGCCGATCCCGCGTTCGCGAAGGACCCGGAGGCGCGCCTCTCGTTCTTCTATGAACGCTCGCCGTGGTACGCGACACAGTCGGTCGGTGTCTATCCAGTCCTGCGGCTCGACGCCGCGGCACTCGAAGCCGCCCGCACCCGCTAGGCGGCGACTGCCGTGCTCCGTCGGCTCGTCCCTCGCCCTCTCGTGTGCGCGGGAGAAGCACTCTGAGCGCCTTCGAGGTGAGCGCATTTCCCGCTTGCTTGGCCCGGCTTGCGGGCAAATGTGAAGATCCGGGGCGGAGTGACCTTCGACACTGTGAGCCGCGGCGCGGCCCTCCTAGCCTCGCCGATCGTCTGATTCCAGGATTCCCGCATGTTTCCGCCCCGCTCCGCGTGCTCGCGGCCGCCCTTGCTGTGGCCGCGAACGTCAGCCGTCGCGAGCGCGCCCGCCCATGGCGCAGCCCGACGGCTCGTACCGGCGACCGGCGCGTCATGATCCGGCAAGCCGTTACCATTCCACCTTTCGCCTTCCACCGTTCGTCAGGATTCCACGTTCCGAGGAGAAGCCATCCCATGAGCCGCAAGTTCCTGCAACCACTGGCCGCCGCCGTTTCGCTCGCGCTTTCGGCGGGCAGCGCGTTCGCCGCCAGCTCGTTCGACGTCAGCGAAATCGACAAGGCCATCAACCCGTGCAACGACTTCAACGGCTATGTCAACGCAAAGTGGGTCGCGAACAACCCGATTCCCCCGGACCGAACCCGCTGGGGTGCGTTCGACCAGCTGCGCGAACGCAGCCTGGAAACGCAGCACGAGATCGCCGAAAAGGCGGCCAGGAACGCAGACAGCGCGAAGGCGGGCTCGATCGAGCAGAAGATCGGCTGGTTCTACCGGTCCGGCATGGATGAGGCCGCCATCGAGAAGGCGGGCTACAAGCCGCTGGAAGCCGACCTCGCGCGCATCGACGGCCTGAAGTCGCAGGCCGACATCGTCGCATGGATCACGGACAATGCCGCGAGCGGCCACTCCGATCTGTTCCAGATCGCTGCCTATCCCGATTTCAAGAACGCATCGACGCAGATCGCCTACGCGTTCCAGGGCGGCCTCGGCCTGCCGACGCGCGACTACTACGACAAGCCCGATTACGCCGAGCTGCGCGAGGCGTACAAGGCACACCTCGCGAAGGTGCTGGCGCTCGTCGGCATTCCCGAGGCGGATGCACAGAAGCAGGCCGCGCAAGTGCTCGCGTTCGAGACGCGGCTCGCCAAGGCCTCGATGGCGCCCGTCGAGCTGCGCAACCCGGAGAACCAGTATCACTTCGTCACCGTCGCCGAGGCGAACAAGATCACCCCGGGGATCGAATGGCAGAAGTTCTTCGCCGCGCAAGGCGCCGACGTCAGGAACGGATTCTCGCTGTCGCAGCCGAAATTCTTCGCCGAAGTCGATACCATGCTGAAGGAAGTCCCTGCCGAGGAATGGCGCGCGTTCTTCCGCGCGCACGCGGTCGATTCGGCGTCACCGTATCTCTCCAAGCCGTTCGCCGACGAGCACTTCGCGTTCTACGACCAGAAGCTCAACGGTCAGAAGGAACAGCGCGTGCGCTGGAAGCGCGTGCTCGACGCGATCAACGAGAATATGGGCATGGCGCTCGGCGAGCTCTACGTCGCCGTCGCGTTTCCGCCTGAATCGAAGGCGCGCGCCAAGGAGCTGGTCGAGAACCTGCAGCAAGCGCTGAAGGTGCGCATCGAGAAGCTCGACTGGATGAGCGACGATACAAAAGCCAAGGCGATCGAGAAGTGGGGCACATTCCTGCCGAAGATCGGCTATCCGGACAAGTGGCGCGACTGGTCCGGCCTCAAGATCGTGCCGGACGACTACTTCGCCAACGTCCAGGCGGCGACGAAGTACGAGTACGACTACCAGATCTCGAAGGTTGGCAAGCCGACCGACCGCCTCGAGTGGGGCATGACGCCGCAGACGGTCAATGCGTACTACAACCCGACCGACAACACGATCAACTTCCCGGCCGCGATCCTGCAGCCGCCGTTCTTCGACGCCAAGGCCGACGACGCGATCAACTACGGCGGTATCGGTGCCGTGATCGGCCACGAGGCGACGCACGGCTACGACGACGAAGGCAGCCAGTTCGACGCCAAGGGCAACAATCTCAACTGGTGGACGAAGGAAGATCGCGAGAAGTTCGACGCGCGCACCGACAAGCTCGTCAAGCAGTTCGACGCCTACGAGGCGCTGCCCGGCAAGCACGTCAACGGCAAGCTGACGCTCGGCGAGAACATCGCCGACCTCGGCGGCCTCAATGTCGCCTTCGACGCGCTGATGGAAGACCTCAGGAAGCACCCCGAGCGCAACAAGAGCATCGACGGCTACACGCCCGAGCAGCGTTTCTTCCTGAACTTTGCTCGTGTCTGGCGCGGCAACATCCGGCCGCAGCGCCAGGAAGTGCTGCTCAACGCCGATCCGCACGCGCCGGCGAAGTTCCGCGCGATCGCGGCACCGTCGAACATGCCGCAGTTCGCCGAGGCGTTCCAGTGCAAGTCCGGCGACGCCATGGTGCGCGACGGCGACAAGCAGGTGAAGATCTGGTGATCGACGGCGCGCAAGCGCCGCAACATCGACGATGAACGAAAACGGCGCCGCAACCAGCGCCGTTTTCTTTTCGCGCCGCGCGCGTTATCTTCCAGGCTCCGCGCGTGGATGCGCCGCGCGTGAGCTCCTTTCTGAATTTCTCGCGAGACCACCGATGTCGTTCAGATTCGCGCTGCGTGCCGTATTGCCCCTTTGCCTTCCCATCGTCGCGCAGGCGGCGCTGCCGGAGTACGAGCCGCCGGAGCTCGAAGCGCGCTCGAACCTGCTCGTCAACGACGAAGGCTTCAACCTGCCGCCCGGTTCCTCGTTCAACAGCATCGATCCCGCCATCGACGACGACGCGAACGTCGCCTTTCCTGTGCAGGTCGTGCCGGATGCCGGCGGCAGCCATCCCGGCGTCTGGTTCGGCGCCGGCGGCGTTGGCGCGCTGGTCTATGAAGGCCCGAGCGATGCGATCATTTCCTCGGCAAGCCCGCTCGATCACGGCGGCTCGATCGTGTTCACGCTTTCGGATACGGGCGGCGCGGACGGCCTGTACCTTTACGATCCGGCCGCCGGCGAAGCCGCGCGCGTCAACACGAGCCCCGTCCTCCCCAATTACTACGGCTCGCCCGACATCAACGCGGACGGCGTGCTCGGCTATCAGGCGAACTTCGCCGGCGGCCGTGCGCTCGCCTCCACCGGAGACGGCACGTCGGTCATACACGTCGCCGATCGCGGCCTCGTGCCTGACAGTCCGTACACATACATTTACTCGCCCGCATTCAACGACCAGCGCCATCTCGCGGCGAAAGTCGCGACCTCGGACGATCAGTTCACAAACGTCGAAATCCGCATCTTCGCGCCGGACGGGAGCTCCGAGCTCATTCTCGCCAACCAGGCCACCGACGCGGCCTCGCCCTATTCGAAATTCGACAACAGCCTTGCGCTCAACAACAAGGACGTCATCGCCGTCGTCGCGACGCGCGCCGCGGACAACCGCCGCGTGGTCCTGCGCAGCGACGGCGAGACGACTACCGAAATCGCCGAGGTCGATCCCGATGGAACCATCCGCGACATCGAGTTCTTCGCGCCCGCGATCAACGACGCGGGACTCGTTGCATTCCGCGCCAGGGACGAGAACGGGCAGGCGATCTACGTCGGCGACGGCGAATCGCTGGCCCGCGTGATCGGCAACGGCGACGACGTCGAAACCGATCTCGGGCTCGCGCAGATCGGCCAGAACAACGCGACCGATCCGATCTTCAGCGGCAAGCCGGCCATCAACGCGCGCGGCGACATCGCCTTCATCGCGGGCCTCTATCCCGCGGGCGACAACCAGACCGAGTGGGGCAGCGGCGTCTTCGTCACCCGCGCCCGCATGGTCGTCACCGATCGCATCTTCGCCGACGGCTTCGAGGCACGCTGAGCGGCCCCATCGGTTTGTGCGCGCACCCGCAATGCGCGGATAATCCGCGCCCCTTCCCGCGAGGAGGCGCATGCCCACTCTCGTCCCCGGCCAGCGCTGGATCTCGAATGCCGAGCCCGAGCTCGGCCTCGGCACGATCGTGCGCATCGAGCCGCGCAGCGTGCAGGTGCTGTTCGCGACCGCCGGCGTGCTGCGCCAGTACGCGCTGCACTCTGCGCCGCTGACCCGCGCCGAGTTCCGCCCGGGCCAGCGCATCTCGGGCAACCGGCAGAGCTTCGTCATCGAGCGCGTCAGCGAGGAAGGCGGCCTCCTCGCCTATCACGCGGGCGAGCGCACGCTGCGCGAGTCCGAGCTCGACGATGCGCAGCCGATCTCGCGCGCCGACGAGCGCCTGAAATCGGCACGCATCGATCCGCCGGACCGCTTCGACTTCCGCGTCGCCGCGCTGCGACGCCGCGCTGATGCGATGCGCTCGCCTGCGTGGGGGCTCGCCAGCGCGCGCATCGACCTCATCCCGCACCAGCTGCGCGTCGCCGCCGCGGTCGCAGAGCGCCGGCCGCCGCGCGCGCTGCTCGCCGACGAGGTGGGGCTCGGCAAGACGATCGAAGCCGGCATGATCCTCGCCCGCCAGGTCGCCACCGGCCGCGCCGAGCGCGTGCTCGTGCTCGCGCCGCCGAGCCTCGCCACGCAATGGTTCGTCGAGCTCAAGCGCCGCTTCAACCTGCCGTTCTCGCTGTTCGACGAGGAGCGCTGCGAGGCGATCGAAGTCGCCGACGCCGCGCGCAATCCGTTCGAGGACGAGCAGCTCGTGATCGCCGCGATCGACTGGCTCGGCGACGACGCGAAGCGGGCGCAGCAGATCGTCGACGCGGCCTGGGACCTCGTAGTCGTCGACGAAGCGCACCATCTCGAATGGACGCCCGAGCATGCGAGCACGGCCTACATGCTCGTCGAGCGGCTCGCCGCCCGCACGCCCGGCCTCGTGCTGCTGACCGCCACACCGCAGCAGCTCGGCCGCACCGGTCATTTTGCGCGGCTGCGCCTGCTCGATCCCGCGCGCTATTCGGACCTCGACGCCTACGTCGCCGAAAGCGAGCGCTACGTCCAGGTGTCCGCGCTTGCCGCTGCGCTGATCGACGGTGCCGCCTTCGAGCCCGGCGCCCGCACGGAGCTCGCGCGCATCTTCGCCGACGATCCCGATCTGCTCGCCCTGCTCGACCGCCACGCACACGAAGGCGCATCGGTCGCACCCGCGCTGATCGATGCGCTGATCGACCGCCACGGCACCGGGCGTGTGATGTTCCGCAACCGTCGCGCGCAGATCGGCGGCTTTCCGCGCCGCATTGCCGACCTCACCGTGCTCGACGGCCGCGAGCTGGACGATGCCGCGCGTCAGCGCCTGCTCGCCGAGTTCCACGCCGACGCCCAGGCGCACCCCCCGGCGGGCGAATACGACTACGCGAACGATCCTCGCCTGCCCTGGCTCGTCGCGCTGATCGAACGGCTCGCGGGCGAGAAGATCCTGCTGATCTGCCGCACGCAATCGAAGGTGATCGCGCTCGAAGAGGCGCTGCGCACCAAAACCGGCGTCAGGATCGCGCGCTTCCACGAAGGCATGACGATCCTGCAGCGCGATCGCAACGCCGCCTGGTTCGCCGATCCCGACGGCGCGCGCGTGCTGCTCTGCTCCGAGATCGGCTCGGAAGGCCGCAATTTCCAGTTCGCGCACCATCTGATCCTGTGGGACCTGCCACTCGATCCTGATCTGCTGGAGCAGCGCATCGGCCGCCTGGACCGCATCGGCCAGCGGCACGACATCACGCTGCACGCGGCTGCGATCGGCGGCACCGCGCAGCACGCGCTGCTACGCTGGTACGACGAAGGCCTCGACGCGTTTCGCACGAGCCCGTCCGACGGCCGCGAGATCCTGCGCCGGTTCGGCGCCCGCGTCGTCGTCGAAGCGGAGCGTCACGCGCTCGGCGGCGACGATCCCGATGTCGAGATCGACGCGCTGATCGGCGAGACCGGCGCGGCGCACCGCGAGCTGAGCGAGCTGGTGCAGTCCGGCCGCGATCGCCTGCTCGAGCTCGCCGCCGAGCGGCAGGTGCGCGGAGAAGCGCTGGCCGACGCGTTGCGTGCCTCCGACGCCGACCCCATCGATGACTTCGTGCTCGGCTTGTTCGAGCTGTTCGGCATCGAGAACGAGGAAATCGCGCCGCGCACGTTCGTGCTCGACCCGGAATACCTCAGCACCGAAGGATTTCCCGGCCTCAAGGAAGGTCCGCAGCAGGTGACGTTCGATCGCGCCGTCGCGCTCGCGCGCGAGGAGCTGCCGCTGCTCAGGCTCGATCATCCGCTGGTCGCAGGCGCGCTGGACCTGCTGCTCGAGAGCGAGCAGGGCAACGCATCGCTGCTGATCGATGCGACGATGCCGCCGCGCACCGCGCTGCTCGAATGCGTGTTCGTGCTCGATTGCGTCGCCGACCGCCGGCTCGACGTCGCGCGCTTTCTGCCGCCGCTGCCACTTCGCGTCGTCGTCGACAACCGGCTGAATTCGCGCAACGGCTTCGAGCCCTCCGCCGAAAGCCTCGCGCACGCGAAGGAACAGCCGGTCGACGCGTCGCGTTATCGCGCGCTCCTCGCGAAGCTCGTCGCGCCGATGTTCGCCGCGGCGGAAACGCAGGCGCGCGGCCTCGCGGCGGCCGAGATCGGCGCCGCACTGACGCGCGCGGAACGTGAGCTCGGCAGCGAGCGCGAACGCCTCGCCGCGCTGGCGCGGGTCAATCCGGCGGTGCGCTCGGACGAAATCGAAGCGCTCGATGCCGAGCTCGAAGCGCTGCGCCACGCGATTCCGACGGCCTCGCCGCGGCTCGATGCCGTGCGGTTCGTCTGCACGCCCGATATTCCCGTGCGCTGAACGATCCGAGACTCACAGGGTGGGTCTCAGCCCACCGGTTTCCGGACGGTGAGCCAACGCCCACCCCGTCAGCTCATGCCGCCTTCGGCTTCTTCGTCATCACGGCGAGGAGCGCCGCGATCTTGTCGCGCATCTGGCGCCGGTCGACGATCATGTCGATCGCACCGTGGTCGAGCAGGAATTCGGAGCGCTGGAAGCCCTCCGGCAGCGTCTCGCGCACGGTCTGCTCGATGACGCGCGGGCCGGCGAAGCCGATCAGCGCCTTCGGCTCGCCGATGTTGATGTCGCCGAGCATGCCGAGGCTCGCGGAGACGCCGCCGGTCGTCGGGTGCGTCAGCACGGAGACGTACGGGATGCCGACGCTGCGCAGCCGTGCGAGCGCGGCGGAGGTCTTCGCCATCTGCATGAGCGAAAACAGGCCTTCCTGCATGCGCGCTCCGCCGGTCGCTGAGAAGCAGACCAGCGGGACGCGTTCGCTGTGCGCGCGCTCGGCGGCGCGCGTGAATTTCTCGCCGACGACCGAGCCCATGGAGCCGCCCATGTAGGCGAACTCGAATGCGACGGCGACGAGAGGACTCGTCTTCAGCGTACCGGCCATCGCGATGAGCGCGTCCTTCTCGCCCGTCGCCTTCTGCGCGGCGGCGATGCGGTCGCGATACTTCTTCGAATCACGGAACTTCAGGGGATCGGTCGGCTCGAGCGAGGCGAACAGCTCCTCGCCGCTGCCTTCGTCGAGGAACGCGGCGAGCCGCGCGCGTGCACGCATCGCGTGGTGGTGCGCGCACTTCGGGCAGACCATGAGGTTGCGCTCGAGCTCGGGGCGATAGAGCACGGCGCCACAGCCCTCGCACTTCTCCCAGAGGCCCTCGGGTACCTTGCCCTTGCCCGCCGCCGGCGTTTTCTCGCGCGGCGACATCAGTTTCTGCAGCCAGTTCATGTCGTAGGTCTCTCCCGATTCGATCGGCAGCGCAGGCTCGGCGCCTTCCGGTGACAGTGCATCGCCCGGTGGCGGACTATGCGACATGACTCGCCGCGCGCGCGTCGAGCGCAGCGCGGATGGGCGCGAGAAACGCGCGGGCACGCGCGCACGCATCGTCCGCATCCGCGGCTCGAGCGAGACGGTGGACCAGTGCGCTGCCGATCACGACAGCATCCGCGAATGCGCCGATCGCCGCAGCCGTGGCTGCGTCCCGCACGCCGAAGCCGACCGCCACCGGTGTTTTCGCCGAGCGTCTGATGCGGTCAACGCGAGCGCGCACATCGTCCAGGCTGAGCCGGTCCGCGCCGGTGATGCCGGCGAAGGAGACGTAGTATAAGAAACCTTCGGCTGCGGCGCAGATCGCGTCCAGCCGGTCTTCCGCGGTCGTGGGCGCCGCGAGCAGGATCCGCGCGAGCCCCGCGTCCCGGATCGCCCCTGTCGACTCGGTCTCTTCCACCGGGCAATCAACCAGGAGCACGCCGTCCAGACCCGCCTCGCGCGCCTCCCGCGCGAAGCGTACCCGGCCGTGAATCTCCACCGGATTGAGATAGCCCATCAGCACGAGCGGCGTGGCCGTGTCGCGCACTCGGAACTCGCGCACCCAGTCGAGAATCTGCCGCAGCCCGACGCCGTGCGCGAGCGCGCGCTCGTTGGCGTGCTGGATCACCGGCCCGTCCGCCATCGGATCGGAAAACGGGACGCCGAGCTCGATGAGATCGGCACCGGCACCGACGAGCGCGTGCATGATGGCGACGGTTGCGTCGGGTGACGGATCGCCGGCGGTGATGAACGGGATCAAGCCCGTGCGTCCGGCTGCGCGAAGCGCGGCAAACCTCGTATCGATGCGCCTCATCGTCACCTCTCCGTCGTCCCCGCGAAAGCAGGGATCCCGCGCCTTTCGGCTGGAGCAGAGTCACTGGGTTCCCGCCTTCGCGGAAACGACGAATGTTCGCCGATCACAGCTCGATTCCTTCCCGCACCGCGATCGTGTGCACGTCCTTGTCGCCCCGCCCCGACAGGTTGACGAGGATCAGCTGATCCGTGCGCATCGACGGCGCGAGCTTGATCGCCTGCGCCACTGCATGGCTCGATTCGAGCGCGGCGAGAATGCCTTCGGTGCGCGCCAGCTCGTGGAACGCGGACAGCGCTTCGTCGTCGGTGACGCCTACATACGTTGCTCGGCCCGAGTCCTTGAGGAAAGCGTGCTCGGGCCCGACGCCGGGATAGTCGAGGCCGGCCGAGACCGAATGCGTCTCGGTGATCTGACCGTCGTCGTCGCACAGCACGTACGTGCGATTGCCGTGCAGCACGCCGGGCCTCCCGGCCGCGAGCGACGCTGCGTGCTTTCCCGTGGCGATGCCCTCGCCCGCCGCTTCGGCGCCCCAGATCGCGACCTCGCGATCGTTGAGGAACGCGTGAAACAGGCCGATCGCGTTCGATCCGCCGCCGACGCAGGCGACCAGCGCGTCGGGCAGCCGGCCGAACTGCTCCTGCATCTGCGCACGCGCCTCGCGCCCGATCACGCTGTTGAAGTCGCGCACCATCATCGGGTACGGGTGCGGTCCGGCGACCGTGCCGATGATGTAGAACGTGTCGGCGACGTTCGTGACCCAGTCGCGCAGCGCTTCGTTCAGTGCATCCTTCAGCGTCTTCGATCCCGAGCTCACTGGCACCACCTCGGCGCCGAGGAGCTTCATCCTGTAGACGTTGATCTTCTGGCGCTCGATGTCGACCTCGCCCATGTAGACGACGCAGTCCAGCCCGAAGCGCGCGCAGACCGTCGCCGTCGCCACGCCGTGCTGGCCCGCGCCGGTCTCGGCAATGATGCGGCGCTTGCCCATGTGGCGCGCGACCAGCGCCTGCCCGACCGTGTTGTTGATCTTGTGCGCGCCGGTGTGGTTGAGATCCTCGCGCTTGAGCAGGATCTGGGCGCCGCCGATCTTTTTCGACAGGCGCTCGGCGTGATAGATCGGTGAAGGACGACCGACATAGTGCCGAAGATCGCTCTCGAACTCCGCGACGAAGCGGGGATCCGTGCGCAGCGAGAGATAAGCCGCACGCAGCTCCGCGAGCGGCGCCATCAGCGTCTCGGCGACGTAGCTGCCGCCGTAGGCACCGAAGCGGCCGCGTTCGTCGGGATAGGCGAAATAGTCTTCGATGCTCATGTCCGTGCGGATCTGTCTCGAGCGACCTGCGCAGCGTCGGCGCCGCGGACGGCGGCGACGAACGCGCGCATCTTCGCCGCATCCTTGATGCCGGGCGCGGATTCGATGCCGGTCGAGACGTCGACGCCGAAGGGCCGCACGGATGCGATCGCATCCGCCACGTTCCCGGCCGTGAGGCCGCCGGCGAGAACGAAGGCGCGCCCGTTCGCGGGCGGCACTTTCGACCAGTCGAACGGCGCGCCGGTTCCGCCCTGCCCGCCGCGTGCGTGGCTGTCCAGCAGAAAGCCAGCAGCGCCGGGATACGCCGCGATGTGCCGCGCCACGTCGGAGACCGAAGCCATCGGCACCGCCTTCACATACGGACGCGAAAAAATCGATGCAAAGCCGTCGGGCTCGCCGCCGTGAAACTGCAGGAGATCGGGCGCGACGGCCGATACGACGTCCTCGATCCAGCCGGGCTCGTCGTCCATGAACAACGCGACCACGCTGACGAACGGCGGCAGCGCCGCACGGATCTCGCGCGCCTGCGTGATGCCGACGAAGCGCCGGCTGGCGCGCGTGAACACGAAGCCGACCGCATCGACGCCGAGGTCCGCGGCGCGGCGGGCGTCGTCGGGCCGTGTGATTCCGCAGAACTTGATGCGCGTTCTCACAGGCGAACCTCGTCCGGCAGATGCCATTCCGCAGGATAGCGCGGGCCGAGGAACGTCAGTCCCGCCGCCGGCGCGGTCGGGCCGGCTTTGGCGCGGTCACGGCCGGCGAGCAGCACGCCGAGCCATTCGGGCGGCTGCTCGCCGCGCCCGATCGGCAGCAGCGAGCCGACGATGTTGCGCACCATGTGGTGCAGAAACGCATTCGCCTCGATCTCGATCACGACGTGCTCGCCTTCGCGAGCGATCGCGATCTCGCGCACGTTGCGCGATGCCGATTTCGCCTGGCAGGCCACCGTGCGGAATGCGCTGAAATCGTGCTCGCCGATCAGCGCGGTGGCCGCGGCGCTCATCGCCGCGACGTCCAGCGGCACGCGCTCCCAGGCCGCGTACCGTGCGTCGAGTGCAGGGCGCACCGGGCGATTGACGATGCGGTAGCGATAGCGCCGCGCGCGTGCGCTGTAGCGCGCATGGAAATCGTCCCGGACCCGCATCGCCCAGCGCACCGCGATGCTCGCCGGCAGGCGCGAATTCGCGCCCAGCGTCCAGCCGCGCTCGCTGCGCTCCGCATCCGTGTCGAAATGCACGACCTGGCAGCGCGCGTGCACGCCTGCGTCGGTCCGGCCCGCGCACGTCACCTCGACGGGGTGCGCCGCGACGAACGACAAGGCCGATTCGACCGCGGCCTGCACGCTGCAGCCGTGCGAGAGGCGCTGCCAGCCGAGGAAGTCGGTGCCGTCGTATTCGATGCCGAGCGCGATGCGCAATGGATTCTGTGCGAGTCTTCGGGACGGGCATGGTAGCAAGCGAAGGGGTTTCGCCCGTGTCCGCGGGAAGCTTTCGCTTCGCGACGCGTGCTCCAGCCGCGTTGATGAAAAAAAGGCCCGGACGGATCCGGGCCACGTGCGCTGAAAAAACCGCTGCGGCCGAACGGCCGGAAACGGACGTTACTTGATCTCGGCCATCAGGCGCCGAGCCTCCCCCTTCTGTGTGTCGTTGCCTTCGGCGAGCACCTCCTCGAGCATCGAGCGCGCGCCTTCCGGGTCGCCCATGTCGAGGTAGGCCTTGGCCAGATCGAGCTTGGTGCCGACGCCGTCTTCCGCGGCAAACTCGTCGTCGTCGACCGGGAGCGGCGCGGGCGGGGCAATCTCGATTTCGTGCCGCGCCTCCTTGCCGAAGTCGAGCGGCGGAATGTTGTCGAACGAGAACGCGGCTTCGCTCGGCGGTGTGGCGGCTGGCTGCCCCGACGGCACATCCGCATCGAGATCGAAAGCGAGATCGGTGCTCGCCTGCGACGGCGACGGCTCGCCGCGCTCGTACGCGTCCTCCTGATCGTACGCGTCCATCGTCGCGTGCTGCGCAGTGACGGCCTCATCGTCGAAAGCGTCGGCCCGCGCGGTCTCGTCGGCGAACAGCGGATTGTGCGGCGCGAGCTCCTGGCCCAGCGCGCGCGCTTCGAGCCATTCGGGCTGGTGCGGGTCGGTGACATAGGCGTGCATCGCAGCCGCGGCATCCTCGAACGCGTCGACGTTGCGCTCGGCATACAGCAGGCTCAGAAGCTCGAGGTGCAGACCGAGATTACCGGGATCGTGCAGGAGCTGATCACGCAGCGCCTGCTCTTCCGACGCGGCGGTCGCGCGGGCGGCGCTGTCGCGAATGGGCGAGTCGCCGAATTCGCCGGCGATCGAGGTGCGCTCCGTCGCGACGGCGCTCTTGCGCTTGCGCAGGCCGAGCAGCGCCGCGAGCAGCAGCAGCGCTCCGGCACCGATCGCGGCCGGCTTCACCCAGGACTGCTCGTACCACGCGGTCGTGCGCGGAGGGAGCGGCTGGATCTTCGTCTTCGCATCGGGCTTGACCGCCGCGGTCGTGCTCGCCGTCGGCTTCGCCGGCGAGGACGCTGGAGTGGACGTGGAAGGTGAAGGCGTCGCGGTGGCCGCAACAGGCGCCGGTGTCGTCGTCGCGGTCGGCGACGGCGTCTGTGTCGCCGATGGCGATGTGTCCGAGGACAGCGTTGCAGGCGCGGACGTCGAAGGCGAGGCGTCCGATGTCGCGGACGGCGTTGCAGCCGGTGTCGACGTCGCTTCAGACGGCGTCGATTCCGCGGAAGCAGGCGTCGTGTCTGCTGGCGTGGCCGAGGCCGTCGTCGTTTCCGACGGCTTGGCTTCCGGCGTCGAGGAGGCCGTGCCCCAGATGTCTTCCTTCGAGACCTTCTCCGTGTCCTTGCCTGCGGTGGCCGCAGGCGTGGCAGGCGTCGACGGCGTTTCCTTCGTGGCCGCCGGCGGCGTCGCGGTCGCGATCGTGGTGGAGGCCGTCGACTTCGAGGCCGCCTTGTCCTGCTGTTCCTGAAGCTCCTTCAGCTTGCGCTGGAGATCGGCGATCTCGGAATCCTTGAGGGACAGCAGACGGTCGGTTTTGCTCTTGGTCTCCTCGAGATCCTTGACGCGCGACTTCAGCTCGTTCGCTTCCTGCTCGCGGCTGGCCAGCGCTTCCCGAGCGCGGGCGAGCTCGGCCTTCAGCTCGGTCGTCGATGCCGAGCCGGCGGAGGCGCTGCTGCCGCTGCCCGGGCGATCGGCGGCCGCGACCGAATCCTTGCCGGCCTTCGGCGGGACGAGCTCGAGCCGCTCGCCCGTCACCGGTTTCTTGCCGGCGCTCGCGGTCGACGTGCTGCTGCTTGCCGGCTTCGCGGATGGCTTGGGCTCGGGCGCAGGTGTCGCGCCGGTATCGGCGACCAGCGTCGGCTTTGCCGCCGCAGCGCCGCGCCAGTCCTCGATCTGCGCGCGCACCTGTGCCGCGGCTTCGCGGGCGGAGCCCACGGCCTTGATCTGGTCGGCCGTCGGAATGCGCAGGATCGCGCCGCGCTTGAGCGCGTTGATATTGTCCTTGTAGAACGCCTCCGGATTCTGCTGGAACAGCGCCAGCATCATCTGATTGATGTTGGTCGACTCGTCCGGCCGCACGTCGCGTGCGATGCCGGACAGCGTGTCGCCGGCTTCCACCGTGTACTCGCCGGAGCCGGCCTGGCGTTTCGGCGCTGGCGTCGCCGGCGCGGGCCTGACGGGCGCCGCTCCACGCGGCGCGGCTGCGACGGAGGCAGGCGCCGGCTTCGATGCCGCCTTCGGCTTCGATTCCGGCAGAGGCTGCGTCTTGGCGCGCTCGCTCGTCTTTGCCGCCGAGGTGACGGCGGTGCCGCTCGCCGGCGCCATCACGGGCGGATCGAGCAGGACCGTGTACTCGCGCAGCAGGCGGCCCTTCGGCCAGTTCGCTTCGACCAGGAAGTCGAGGAACGGCTCGCGGACGATCTCCTTGCTGGTGACCTTGATCACGAGATTGCCGCTGGCACCCTTGACCAGCGAGAACTCCAGCGGCACCGAGAGCCGAGAGCGGTTCAGCCCGACGCGGTCGAAATCCTCCGCGGCAGCGAGCTGCACGAGCAGACCCTCGGCTTCGCCCGCGGTGCCCTGGATCACCGGGATCTCTGCGTCCAGCGGCTGATTGAGCTTGGAATTGACGTGAATCGTGCCCAGCCCCAATGCGAGGGCGTCCGTTCCGCTCATCGCGAGCGCGATCGCGAGCGGCAACTGCAGCGGTCGTTTCATCTGGATGGCCCCCCAACAGGCATCTGCGACCGGCTACGGGATCGGCTCCGGCACCGGCAAAGCTGGCGAATTATCTCGAAACGGGCTTATAACACAATCGTAACTATATATTACAGATACGATTTCGCAAGAAACGGGAAACGGCGTCGCATTTCCCGTTCCAGCCGGCCCCGGCACGGCCCTTTCATCGTGCGGGGCCGCACCCGGCGCTGGCCGGTGCGCTGCGAGCCGCGGACCTTACAGCGTCCCGGCCAGGATTTCCGCGATCTGCACCGCGTTGAGCGCCGCGCCCTTCCGGATGTTGTCGGCGACGATCCAGAGGTCGAGCCCGCGCGGATGCGAGATGTCCTCGCGGATGCGGCCGACGAAGACCGCGTCCTTGCCGGCCGCGTGCGTGACGGGCGTCGGGTAGCCGCCGGCCTTGCGCTCGTCGACGACGATGACGCCGGGAGCCTCCGCGAGCAATGCGCGCGCCTCGTCGGCCGTGATCTTCCGCCTGGTCTCGATGTGCACGGCCTCGGAATGCCCGTAGAAGACCGGCACGCGCACCGAGGTCGGATTCACCTGGATCGACTCGTCCTCGAGGATCTTGCGCGTCTCCCAGACGATCTTCATCTCCTCCATCGTGTAGCCGTTGTCGGTGAAGTCGCCGCCGTGCGGGATCACGTTGAACGCGATCTGCACCGGATAGATCTCCGGCCTGATGTCCTGGAAATTGAGCAGCGAGGCAGTCTGCCGGCCCAGTTCCTCGAGCGCACGATGTCCCGTGCCGGAAACCGACTGGTAGGTCGCCACGTTGATGCGCTCGATGCCGGCCGTGCGATGGATCGGCGCCAGCGCGACCAGCATCTGCATCGTCGAGCAGTTCGGATTCGCGATGATGCCGCGCGCGGCGTGCCGCTCGATCGCGTGCGGATTGACTTCGCTGATCACGAGCGGCACATCCGGCTGGTAGCGGAACTCCGACGTGTTGTCGATCACGACCGCGCCGGCCGCGGCGGCGCGCGGCACGTGCTCGCGCGAGACCGAGCCGCCGGCTGAAAAGAACGCGATGTCGATGCCGTCGAAGTCGTAGCCGGCGAGATCGCGCACGGTGATTTCACGGCTGCCGAAACCGACCTTGCTGCCGGCCGAGCGCTCGCTCGCGAGCGGAACGAGCTCGCCGACCGGGAATTTGCGTTCCTTGAGAATCGTGAGCAGAGCCGCGCCGACGGCACCGGTGGCGCCGGCGATGGCGATGTTGAAGGTTTTGTCTGCCATGGACCTCGGAGTTTTCCTTTTGTACTTCGTCGTTCCGAAAGCGGGGAACCCAGCGCCCCTGCTCCAGCCGACGAAGGCGCAGCGTCCGCTTTCGCGGTGACGGCGAGCTACTTTTCCACCTCGCCTGGGATGCGCGGCGACATGGCACCGACATCGCCGCACTGCGCGCGGTGCCGCAGCGCGTGATCCATCAGCACCAGCGCCACCATTGCTTCGGCGATCGGCGTCGCCCGGATGCCGACGCACGGGTCGTGCCGGCCCTTGGTGACGATGTCGACGGGCTCGCCGGCGAAATTCACGCTGCGGCCTGGGATCAGGATGCTGGATGTCGGTTTCAGCGCGATCGACGCGACAATCGGCTGTCCGCTCGATATGCCGCCAAGGATGCCGCCGGCATGGTTCGAGAGGAATCCCTGTGGTGTCATCTCGTCGCGATGCTCGCTGCCTTTCTGCGCCACCGACGCGAACCCGGCGCCGATTTCGACACCCTTCACCGCGTTGATCGACATCAGCGCCGAGGCGAGGTCGCCGTCGAGCTTTCCGTACACCGGCTCGCCCCAGCCCGGCGGCACGCCGTCGGCGACGACGGTGACGAGCGCGCCGACCGAATCGCCGGACTTGCGCAAGGCCATGATGTAGCTTTCCAGTTCGGGCACCATGGCGGCATCGGGCCAGAAGAACGGATTCGTCTCGACGGCGTCCCAGTCGAACCGGCGCGGCTCGATGTCGCCGATCCGGGCGAGATGGCCGCGCACGCGCACGGCGTATTTTTCCGCCAGCCATTTCTTCGCGATCACCGCAGCCGCCACGCGCATCGTGGTCTCGCGAGCCGACGCGCGCCCGCCGCCGCGATGATCGCGCACGCCATATTTCTGCAGATACGTGTAGTCGGCGTGGCCGGGCCGGAACGTGTCAGCGAGGTCGTCGTAATCCTTCGAGCGCGCGTCGGTGTTGCGGATCAGCAGCGCGATCGGCGTGCCGGTCGTCTTCCCTTCGAACACGCCCGAGAGAATCTCGACGTCGTCGGCTTCGTGACGCTGCGAGGTGTAGCGCGATTTGCCCGTCGCGCGCCGGACGAGGTCGCGCCGGAAATCCTCGGCCGCAATCGCGAGCCCGGGCGGGCAGCCGTCGATCACGCAGCCGATCGCCGGACCATGGCTCTCGCCGAAGGTCGTGACGGTGAAGAGTTTTCCGAAGGAGTTGCTCGACACGTTTCCCGCCAACATCCGACTACGTCGTTCCCGCGAAAGCGGCCCGGGAGGGCTCGTTCCCATTCCCGCGGACGACGATTCTTGCTTCGGGCCGCTTTCGTCAGCTCATTTCGCGCGTGCCTTCGCCGCCGTGCGAATGGCCGCCGCGTGCTCCACGAGATCATCCCGATCCAGCACGAACACGCCCATCTGCCCGACGGCGAACTCGATCCAGTTGAACGGCACGTCGGGCAGCAGTTTCACCAGCGCCTTCTCGCTCTCGCCGACCTCGACCACGAGCACGCCTTCGTCGGTCAGGTGATCGGCCGCGCCGGCGAGAATGCGCAGCGCGAAATCCAGTCCGTCGGCACCGGCGCGCAAGCCTAGCGCCGGCTCGTGGCTGTATTCGGGCGGCAGCGCGTCGTATTCCTGCTCGCTGACATAGGGCGGATTGCTGACGATGAGATCGTAGCGCCTGCCCGAAAGGCCTTCGAACAGGTCGGAGCGTATCGCGCGCACGCGGTCGGTGACGTCCTGGTATTCGATGTTCTCGCGCGCGAGCGACAGCGCTTCCTCGCTGATGTCGGCGAGGTCGACCTGCCACTCCGGATTGTGCACGGCCATCGCGATGCCGATGCAACCCGAGCCGGTGCAGAGATCGAGCGCCATCCTGACATTGCGGTCGTCCAGCCACGGCGAGAAGCCGCCCTGGATCAGCTCCGCGATCGGCGAGCGCGGCACCAGCGCGCGCGTGTCGGACTTGAACTGAAGACCCGCGAACCAGGCCGTGCCGGTGAGATAGGCGACCGGCTTGTGCTCGTCGATGCGCCGGTCGATCAGATCGAGCACGCGCTGTTTTTCCGCCGCCGTCAGCCGCGCCTGTCCGTACGCCGGCGACAGGTCGTGCGGCAGGTGCAGCGCGTGCAGCACGAGGTGCGTCGCTTCGTCGATCGCGTTGTCGTAGCTGTGACCGAAGGCGAGCCCGGCTGCGCCGAAGCGGCTGGCGCCGTAGCGGATGAAATCGACGATCGTGGAAAGCTCGGTGGTCACGCGCTGCCGTCGTTGCGAAGGGCTGGAGAGTATATGTGCAAACGCCGCCCGGATCGGACCCGAGAACTGCGCGAGGCGGCGTGCCGCCGGCGACGCCTATAATTGCCTCATGTCTTCCTTCCGCGCCGGCCGCGTTTCGGCGACCACTGTGATCCTGATCGCCGCCGCGGCAGCCGCCGTCGGGCTGTGGCTCGGCAGCCGCATGTTCGCGCCGGCGATGCCGGAACTCGAAGCAGCCGTGCTCTATCCCGCGCCGCGCGCGCTGCCGGACTTCCGCCTGACTCGCGCGGACGGCAGCGCGCTGACGCTGGCCGACTGGAAAGGCGGCTGGACCGTCGCGTTCTTCGGCTACACGAACTGCCCCGACGTCTGCCCGACCACGCTGGCGACGTTCAAGCAGGTCTGGGCCAGGCTCGAAGCAGCCGGCGCCGCGGATCGCGTGCGTTTCGATTTCGTCTCGGTCGACCCGGCGCGCGACACGCCCGAGCAACTCGCGAAATACGTCGGCTATTTCAATGCGAGGTTCGTCGCGGCGACCGGCACAGACGAGGAGCTGACGCGGCTCACGCGCGCGCTCGGGCTCGTCTATTCGCGCGAGCCGACGGACAAGGGCGATTACAGCGTCGATCACAGCGCATCGGTGGTCATCATCGATCCCCAAGGGCGCGAGCTCGGCCTGTTCCGCCCGCCGTTCGACGCGGCGAAGATCGCGGCGGATCTCCAGACGCTGGCGAGCCGCGGCTGATGCGCGCCGCGGTCGTCGCGCAGTACCTGCTTCCGCACCGGCTGCTCTCGCGCGTCGTGCGCTGGGCGACGCGCTGGACGTTCGCGCCCTGGAAGAATTTCCTGATCCGCACGGTCGCAAGGCGCTACCACATCGATCTCGCCGAGGCCGAGAGCGGGGACTGCAGTGCCTACCCGCATTTCAATGCGTTCTTCACGCGCGCGCTCAAGCCCGGCGCGCGCCCGCTCGATCCCGACCCCGACGCGGTGCTGTGCCCGGCCGACGGCCGCATCAGCCAGGCCGGTCGCATCGAGCACGGACGCATCTTCCAGGCGAAAGGCTTCGATTTCGGCACAGGCGAGCTGCTCGGTGACGATGCCCGTGCCGTGCCGTATCACGACGGCAGCTTCATCACCGTATATCTCTCGCCGCGCGACTACCACCGCGTGCACATGCCGCTTGCCGGCGAGCTCGTCGAGACCGTGCACGTGCCGGGGCGCATCTTCGGCGTCGCGCCGTTCGCGGTCGATTCCATTCCGAGGCTGTTCGCGCGCAACGAGCGTCTGGTCTGTCATTTCACCAGCGCCCTCGGCCCGTTTTCGGTGGTCCTGGTCGGCGCGATGCTCGTCTCGGGCATCGCGACGATCTGGGACGGCGTCGTGATTCCGCCCTACGCCGACACGATCATGCGCCGCGACTTCCGTAATCGCGGCATCTGGCTCAAGCGGGGTGCCGAGCTCGGACGGTTCGAGATGGGATCGACGGTCATCGTGCTGCTGCCGGCGAAGCTCGGGCGCTTTTCGGAGAAGCTGGCCCCCGGGCAAGCGGTGAAAGTCGGCCAGAAAGTCGGCTCGCTCGCGGTGCGCTGACCACAGATCGTGAGATCGTTCGGCGATTCCTCGTGCAAGTGATTGATCTTCCGTGGTCGTGCTCGAAGCTGGCGTCACCGTTTGCAGTAGCCGCGTCAGAATGTGACGCGGCCCGACGAAATGTGACTAAATGGACAGTCCGTTCACGCCGATCCCGATACATTTCCGTGCGTCGGGCCTTCGACAGCAGTCCGGCGCCAGCCAGGGGGAAACCACATGCAGCTCGTCACCCGTCTGATCGCGTTGAGCCGTGCGGTGCAGTTGCGCCGTCAATTCCGTGCCATCGAGAAGGCGCTGGTCGAGCTTCAGCCGAACGCCCGCCGGCAGCTCGCCGCGATCGCGATGCGCGAGTTCCAGAGCGCGGCCAAGAGCGAGTTCCCGCACCTCTACGCGACACCGCCCGAGATGAAGTACCTGCCTTGGGGCAGCGGCACGGAGATCGGCATCGAGCGCATGCGTTCGGACAGCCTGCAGGTGCGCCTGCGCGGTGTCGCCCTGTGGCTGACAGTCGTCTATCACGAAACCAAGGATTCGCCCTTCGCCGAGCAGCAGGAGCTGCACCGGCAGGTCATGCGCGCAATGCGCGCTCTCAAAGATTCGATTCCTGCGGCCGAGCTCAACCAGTGGTTCGCCGCAGCCAACGAGGCGCAGGCGGCCTGACCGGCAGTCGCCGGCCCCGCCGGCCGCTGGGGCCGGGCGGCTCGCCGGTCGGGGTAGCTTGACCCGATCCCCTTCCGATTCCCTTCTCTTGCGTCGCACTCAGCGTTTCGTGCAGTTGGGAATGCGCAGTGTCCTTCCCGGCTTGATCGGATAGCGCGGCCCGCGAATGCCGTTCGCCGCGGCGATCTCCTGCACGCCGCTGCAACCGACCTTCCTTGCGATGGCCGAGAGCGTATCGCCCTTGCGCACGACGTAGCCGCGCGGCTTGACGGCCTGCGCGTGCACCAGACTTCCGGGTGGAGGCGACGGCACGACGGCCGAGTGCAGCTCGGCGGCGAGCTCCGGCCATTTTCCGCCGGCGCAGTTGCGCGCGTAGATCGCTTCGAGCTCGGCCGGTACCGCGAGCTTCGCGCCCGCCGGCTCCGGCTGCTGCGGATCGAGCTGCGGATTCAGATTGCGCAGCGTGCGGAACCAGCCACCCTCGGCGCCGCCGTCGCTGCCCAGGCAGATGGTGAGTTCGGAGATCGAAGCCGGGCGCGCCAGCGTGATGCTGCCCGGCTGCCCGGAGACTTTCGGAAAGCGGAGGTTGTATCGCTCGGGGTGCATGAAGAGCCACGCGGCGGCCAGCACCATCGGCACGTATTCGCGCGTCTCCTGCGAGACGGCGTAGTAGATCTTGGGATCCCAGAAATTCTGGTCGCCGACCCGGTTGACGAGGCGCGTCATCGCGCCTTCGCCGCCGTTGTACGCGCCGATCACGAGCTCGAGCTGGTTGTTGAAGATCGCGAGCTGCTCGTTGATGTAGGCCGCATTCGCGCGCGCCGAGAGCCTGGGATCGAAGCGCTGGTCGAAGCCGTCGACCGTACCGAGCCCGAAGCGCAGGCCGGTCGCATACATGAATTGCAGCGGCCCGGACGCGCCGGAGCGCGAGACGGCGTGCACCTTGCCGCCCGATTCCTTGGCCAGCATGCCGAACAGGAGAGCCTCGGGCAGGCCGGCCTTCTCGTACTCGGGCCACATGAGATGGCGCATGTACTCGTAATTGACGTAGGCCGTGATCAGGTTCGGGCGATACTGGGTCAGCCATTCTTCCAGGGCGGCCTTGACCGGGCCGTTCAGCGCGATGATGTCGCTGAGCTCGCGGCCCTTGAGCAGCGTGACGGAACGCCCGAGCTCGGGCACGGCGGCGACGACCGGCGAGGTCTCGCCCGCTTCCTCGACCGCCTCGGGCGTCGTGCCGTTCGGTCCGCCTTCGGACTCCTCGTTGTCGCTGCCGGTAGAAAGGCGCAGCAGCCGGTCGAAAGCGGCGACGAACCGCTGCTGCTCGCAGCCCGGGACTTCGCTGCAGCGCGTCGCGGCAGCGCGGAGATCGTCGAGGGCGGCGGTGACTTCGGCCTGCGCCTGGTCGTTCCTGCCTTCGCGCCCGAGCGCGAGGCCGTTTTCGTAGCGCGTGGAATCGGCATCGAGCCGCGCATACAGCGCGCTGATTTCGGAATCGTCGACTTTGGGAGAGGAGCTTGCGTCCTTCCCGGTCGGGGACGTGGCGCAGGCGGCAAGCGTGAACGAAAGCAAGAGGACGGCGACGCGGCTGACGAACGACATTGAACCCTTCCGGTAACGGCTCGCGGCAAGGTACCGTCCGCATGCAGCGTGCGCAACCCGAAGAAGGCATCGCGGAAACAGGGTTCGGACTTTCGATGCAAAAGCTCCGCGCGACGCTCAGCGCCTGGCTGCGCATCACTCGCCGGCACTTCGCCGCTACAATCCTCGCGTCATCCGACGAGGACGCACGATGAGCCAGATCCTGCTCGGCAAGGGCGATGCGCCCGTCTACCTGCTCACGAAATACGCGAACCGCCACGGCATGATCGCGGGCGCGACCGGCACGGGCAAATCGGTGTCGCTGATGGTGCTCGCCGAAGGCTTCTCCCGGCTCGGCGTGCCGGTCTTCCTCGCCGACGTCAAGGGCGATCTCGCCGGGCTCGCGATGGCCGGCGCGATGAACGACAAGCTGAAGGCGCGCATCGAGAAACTCGGCATCGACTGGCAGCCCGGCGCGAACCCGGTCGTGTTCTGGGACATCTACGGCGACGCCGGCCATCCGGTGCGCACGACGATCTCGGAAATGGGGCCGCAGCTGCTCGGCCGGCTGATGGAGCTGAACGACACGCAGCAGGGCGTGCTCGAGATCGCCTTCAAGGTAGCCGACGACACGGGCCTGCTGCTGCTCGACATCAAGGATCTGCGCGCGCTGCTCGTGTGGGCGACGGACAACGCGAAGGAGATCTCGCAGCACTATGGCCTGGTCTCGCCGGCGTCCATTGCGGCGATCCAGCGCGCCGTGCTGTCGCTAGAGCAGAACGGCGGCGACCACTTCTTCGGCGAGCCCGCGCTCGATATCGCCGATTTCATGCGCCAGGACCTTTCCGGCCGCGGCATCGTCAACATCCTCGCTGCCGACCAGCTGATCCTGAAGCCGAAGCTCTACACGACCTTCCTGCTCTGGATGCTGTCCGAGCTGTTCGAGAAGCTGCCCGAAATCGGCGATGTCGAGCTGCCGAAGCTCGCCTTCTTCTTCGACGAGGCGCATCTTCTGTTCGACGATGCGCCGCCGGCTCTGCGCCAGCGCGTCGAGCAGGTCGTCCGGCTGATCCGCTCGAAGGGCGTGGGCGTCTACTTCTGTTCGCAGAATCCTGACGACGTGCCGAATGTGATCCTCGGCCAGCTGGGCAACCGCGTGCAGCATGCGCTGCGTGCTTTCACGCCGCGCGATCAGAAGGCGGTCAAGGCGGCCGCGGAAACCTTCGCGCCGAATCCGAAGATCAAGGTGGCAGACGTGATCACCCAGCTCGGCGTCGGCGAGGCGCTCGTCTCGACGCTGCAGGAAGGTGGTGTGCCGTTGCCCGTCGAGCGCGCCCTGATCACCTCGCCCGGCTGCCGCATCGGTGCCATCACCGCCGACGAGCGCAGTCAGGTCCGTGCGCGCTCGCCGGTCGGCGGCAAGTACGACACGGCGGTCGATCGCGAATCCGCGTTCGAGACGCTGAACCGGCGAGCCCAGGAATCCGTCGCGCCGGCACCGCCCGATGCGCCCGCTGGCGGCGACGGCAACAAGGCGCAACGCAGCGGCGGCTGGATGGATGTCGCCAAGGACATGGTGTTCGGCACGAGCCGGCGCCAGGGCCTGCTCGAAACGATGGCGAAGTCGGTCGTGCGCAATGCGAGCGGGCAGCTCGGCCGCTCGATCCTGCGCGGCGTGCTGGGCTCGATGAGCAAGCGCTGATTGCAGATCGTGCCGCTGCAAACATCTCAGCCAGCATGACGTGCTTCGAACGCGCCCGCCGCAGCCACAACCGTTCCTTGGCTTGAAGGCGCCGTCATGGGCCGCTGGCGTCCCGCCGCTACCGCATCCTCCGCCGTCATCACGGCCGACGGCCATCGCCGGCTCAAGGAAGAGCTCGACCGCCTCTGGCGCGTGACGCGCCCTGAAGTCGTGCGCGCGCTCGCCGACGCCGCAGCGGAAGGCGATCGGTCCGAGAATGCCGAATATGTGTATCGCAAGAAGCAGCTCGGCGAGATCGACCGGCGCGTGCGCTATCTGACGCGCCGCCTGCAGGAGCTGCGCATCGTCGACGGCCCGCCGTCCGACGCGTCCGCCATCTATTTCGGAGCCTGGATGCGCCTCGAAGCCGAGAACGGCGAAGTGCGCGATTACCGCATCGTCGGTCCCGACGAAACCGACGCGGCTCGCGGCTGGATCAGCATCGATTCGCCGCTCGCGCGCGCAGCGCTCCGCTCGCGCGTCGACGACGAATTCGAAGCGGAGCTGCCCGGCGGTCGCATGCGCTTCGTCGTCCTCGAAGTGAGCTATGCGGAACCCACACCGCCCGCAGGCAACGAAAAAGGCGGCTGAGCAAATGGAAAGAGCAGCCGAGTGCTGCTCTTGATCCATCCGCAGAGCGCAAGGCGCGCGGCGCGTTACTGAACCTGCACCGGCAGGTATACCCGGAAGGTCTGCTCGTCCTCGGGCACATCCGGAGCCGACGTCACCTCGTCCCAGAAGCGTCCTTCGCCCATTTCCGCGTACGGAAAGCCGTGCGTCTCGGCGTAGGCCTTCAGCATCAGCCGTAGCAGCGGCAGCTGCGCCGGGCTGCCGGTATGCTCGGTGACGAGCGCCTTGCCCTGGTACCAGAGCGCCGCGCGCACGTTGCCGTCGACGACCAGCATGCCCTGCGGGTCCTTGTCGCCGGCCTTCAACTCCTGCGGCTCTTCTTCCTCGTCGGTGTCCGTCGCGCTTGGATTCGGCGTCGGCGTCTCGATCGTGTAATCCTGCTTGTCCAGAGTGAACGTCGTCGCGTCCACCGGCTGGGCGACGCTGAAGGCGTATTCCTCCTCGCCCCAGTTCGTCGTGATCGTCATGCGCGGGCCCGCCGGATTGAGGCCGGTCTTCTTCATCGCCGCTTCGATTTCCTTCATCGCGTTGTCGGTAGCTTCGGCGACCTCGTCGAGCGAACGCTTGGCCTTGGTCGCGACCAGGAGCACCGGCCGCGCGGTGACGTCCGTGATGTCGATCTGCTGATCCTTGTAGTCGACGTTCGGGAACGTGGCGAGCATCGCCGCGATGTTCGAGAGATTGAGCTGGATCTGCGTCGCGGGATCGCCATGGATGTAGAGGCCGGCATAGCGCCAGATCAGGTTCCAGCCGTAGTCGGCGTCGTACGCCCAGTTGATCGTGACGGTCTTGCCGTTCTGTGCGGGAATCAGCGTGACGGTATACGTCTTGTTCTCGCCGCTCCACGGATTCTCGAGCGCCATCGTGATCTTGCTGTCCTGCTCGGACTTCGTGATCGTCATCGAGCCGTCGCCGACCTGCGGCACCGCGCTGGTCCAGCTGACCTTGGCGCCCTCGCCTTCCGGCGCGCCTTCGAACGTCATCTGCGTCTGCGGATCGAACTTGCGCTGCGCCGACCATTCGGGAAAGCGGCGGAACGTGTTGATGGAATCGTAGATCTGCCGCAGCGGGCTGGATACTTCGATCGTGCGCTCGATGTGCCCATGCGCCGGCAGCAGCACGCCGACGAGCACGGCCAGAACGAAAACGATGACGATGGACACCAGAAACTCGAGAACACGGGCCATAGACGGGGTTTCTCCAGAACTCGGGGGATCGCCGGGCGCGCCTGGCGCGCCGAACGGCCCGCCTGCCCCCTTCGACGGAGCCGGGCAGGCTCACGTCGCGGCATGGGCGCGAAATGGTACTTGAGTGGGCGCGCCGTGGCTATGGCGCGGCTTTTGCGCAAAACGCGGGTCGCCGGGGGCGGCTGCGACGGGCAGCCGGAGACCGTCGCACCGTACCAGGCGGGCTTTTTCACCCGGGGCACGAGCCCGGCTGGCCTTTCAGACGATCCCGAGCTCGAACGCCTTCAGCACCGCGCGCGTCCGGTCGCGCACGCCGAGCTTGGAAAGGATGTTCGAGACGTGATTCTTCACGGTGCCCTCGGCGACGCCGAGCGAATTGGCGATCTCCTTGTTGCTGTAGCCGCCCGCCATGAGGCGCAGGATCTCGGTCTCGCGGTCGGTCAGGGGATCGGGTCGATCCAGGCTGACGAACTCGTTCTGCATGCGCTCTAGTCCCGAAAGCAGCCGCTGCGTGACCACCGGCGCGACCAGCGAGCCGCCGGCGGCGACCGTCTTCACCGCGTCGACGAGCTGGTCCAGCGAAACGTCCTTGAGCAGATACCCGCGCGCGCCGGCCTTGAGCCCGGCGAGCACGAGCTGATCGTCGTCGAACGTCGTCAGGATGATCGTCGGCGGCAGCTGGTTGCTCGCGGCCAGCGCGTTCAGCACGTCCAGCCCCGACATGCCCGGCATGCGCATGTCGAGCAGCACCACGTCGGGCTTCACGCGCGGAATCGTCTCGACGGCCTGCACGCCGTCGCCGGCTTCGGCCACGACGCGGATCGAGTCCGAAAGCTCGAGCAGCGAGCGGATGCCTTGGCGCACCAGTGTCTGGTCGTCGACGAGACACACCTCGATCATGCTGCGCCCTCCAGCGGCAGCCAGGCATCGAGCGCGAAGCCCTGATCCTTGCCGGTCATGATGTCCAGCCGCCCGCCGTACTGCGCGAGCCGCTCGCGCATGCCGGCGAGGCCGTTGCCCGGTTTGAGCTGTGCCGTGCCGCGCCCGTCGTCGCGCGCGTGGATCACCATCTGATGATCACCGCTGCGCTCGAAGCGCAGCCAGAGATTCCGCGCGCCGGCGTGGCGCACGGTGTTGGTGATGATCTCCTGCGCGCAGCGCAGCAGCACCTGCGCGCGTTTGGGATCGTCGACGGAAAAGCGCGGCGGCAGTTCGAGATGGATCGCGAGTCCCGGCACGCCTTCGATGAGCGTCTGCAGCACCTCGGTGAGATCGATGCTGTCCTCGTCGCGCAGCTGGCTGACGACCTCGCGTACGTCGCCGAGCAGGAGCTTGGCGACCGACTGCGCCTGACGCACGTGATCCTGCGCCTGGCCTTGCACGAGATGGCTCGCGACTTCCAGATTGAGACTGAGCGCGGTCAGGTGATGCCCGATCAGATCGTGCAGCTCGCGCGAGATGCGCATGCGCTCGGCGAGGCGGCTGGATTCGGCGAGCAGCGTGCGCGTCGCGCGAAGCTCGGAATTCAGCCGCCGCTGGTCCTCGCGTGCCTCGGCCTGCTGCTTGGCCACGACGCTGGTCACGAACACCGCGGCGCAGATGCCGATGTAGAGGCTCGATTGCAGGAACGCATCGGTGAACGTGTTGACCGGCTCCAGCGTCGCCTGGAGCGTGCCCTCGACGACTGAGTACGCGACGGCCTGCTGGCTCATGAAGACCGGGATCAGCGAGAAATTCTGCAGCACCATCCACACGGCGGACGCGCGCAGCGGCAGGAGCCACGGCAGCACCAGCGCGACCACGACGAGCAGGAGCGCGCAAAGCCCGCTCTGGCTGATCCAGCCGATCACGATCGCGGTCGCATTGAGCACCAGCAGCAGGACGATCTGGCCGAGCCGCTCGGCCCACGTCGGCCGGCGCGCGCCGAGATTGTGCGTCAGGAACCAGAACACCAGCCCGAACAGGAAATAGCAGGCCAGCCAGAGATCGACGTAATACGCCGGCCGCTGCTTGACCAGCATCTCCTCCACCAGCGCCTGATAGCGCAGCAGCGGAATGCCGACGCAGGCATACGTGAAGAGCCCCGCATAACGCAGGAGCTGCACGTGATTGAATTGCGGCCACGCCATGCGCCCATCATAGGCGCACACCCTGCGGCCGCAACCTGCCCGAAAGTCACTGAGCCCGAGGCCGTCGATTCCGCCGTCTCGTCCGGCGGCCGCCGCGGAGGCGCCGGAGAAAAATGTGCTCGCCGCGGCCATCGGCCGGCCGCGCACGGAAAGGCATGCGGAGCGCATCGGGCGGAAGATGAAGCGCGCCCGGCGAGCCGACGACTCCTTAACGGCCCGGCCCGCGCGCGGCCATGACCGGAACCCCCCGCCATGCGATAATCCCTCGGAACGTGCGCGATAGTCCGCCTCCGGCAGGAAGCCGGGTTGCGCAGGGTCTAAGTGGCGCAGGATCAGGAGCAGGACATGAGCTTGATCGTCCGCGACGTGCGAACGCACGAGCTGGATGCAATTCTCGCACTCAACAACGCGGCCGGATCGACGATCCTCCCGCTCGATGGCACAGGCATCGCCCGCCTCGCCGACTACGCTTCCTATCTTCGCGTCGCAGAAGCCGACGGACAGCTTGCAGGATTCCTGCTGGCGCTGCGCGAAGGCACGGCGTACGACAGTCCGAACTACCGCTGGTTCAGTGCGCAGTATCCCGAGTTCGTCTACATCGACCGCATCGTGATCGCGCGGCCGTTCCGCCGGCTCGGGCTCGGCCGCGTGTTCTACGCGGACGTGACGAGCTACGCCGAAGTGCGCGTGCCGCTTCTGACCTGCGAGGTGTTCCTCGAGCCGCGCGACGACATCTCGATGCTGTTCCACGGCACGTATGGCTTCCAGGAAGTCGGCCAGCAGACGATGCCCGGCGTGAACCGGCGCGTCGCGCTGCTCGCCAAGGAGCTGTGCAGCTATCCTTACGTGCGCGACACGTATCTCGCAGCCGGCGGGCTTCCCGACGTGCCCTGGCTTGCCGAGCGCGCTCGCGCGCAGCCGCCCGCCGCGAAGCGAGCTGCCGGAGGAGCCTGAGACACGATGGCAGCCTCGCCCGGCGTCATCCTCGAACCCGTGGCCGACATCAAGTTCGGACAGGTCGGCATCGCCAATCTCCGGTTGAAGCGCCTCGATGCGGAGGAGCTGCAGCGCGAGCTCGCGGAAAAAGTGCAGCACGCGCCCAACCTGTTCTCGCACGCGCCGGTCGTCGTCGATCTGAGCCATCTGCCCGCATTGCCGGATCTAGAAACCGTGCGCGATCTCTTTGCGCGCATCCGCGAAGCCGGCATGTCGCCGGTCGGGCTCTCCTACGGCACCAGCGAGAACGAGCAGCTCGCGCGTGCGCTCGACGTGCCGCTGTTCGCGAAATTCCGCGCGGCATTCGAGCGCTCGTCCGGGGCCGAGGCCGATGCCGCGCCCGCGCCGCGCGCACGTGCGAAGGCATCGGCCCCCGAGCCCGCGCCTGGACCGGCCGAAACACCGCCGCCGGCGGTCGTGACCGGCCTCGTTCACGACAAGCCGGTGCGCTCCGGCCAGCAAGTCTACGCGCGCGGGCGCGACCTGATCCTGACCAAGCTCGTCGCGAACGGCGCGGAGGTCATCGCCGACGGCTCGATCCACGTCTACGGCGCGCTGCGCGGCCGCGCGCTCGCCGGCGCGCAGGGCGAGGCTTCGGCGCGCATTTACTGCCAGGAATTCCATGCGGAGCTGGTGTCGATCGCCGGCCAGTACCGCGTGTTCGAGACGATGCCGGACGAGCTGCGCGGGCAGCGCGTGCAGGCGTGGCTCGACGGGGACAAGCTGATGGTGCAGAAACTGTGACGGTGGGCCGAGGCGCACCCTATGATCGAACCCTCGGAACCCAGAGGGCGGGCTTCGGCCCGAAGACGAAGACCATGAAGCGCACGGGGAACCGGGAATGGGGAATGGAGGATCGGCTCGCAGCGGGCAGCGCGCCGATCCGTCATTCCCCATTCTCCATTCCCCAAACCGGGAGATACCGCTTTGACTGAAATCATCGTCGTCACCTCCGGCAAGGGCGGCGTCGGCAAGACCACGACCAGCGCATCGCTGGCGGTCGGGCTTGCGCGGCGCGGCAAGAAGGTCGCCGTGATCGACTTCGACGTGGGCCTTCGCAATCTCGACTTGATCATGGGTTGCGAACGGCGCGTGGTCTACGACTTCGTCAACGTCATCCACGAGGAGTGCACGCTGAAGCAGGCACTGATCAAGGACAAGCGCTTCGAGACGCTGTACGTGCTCGCGGCATCGCAGACGCGCGACAAGGACGCGCTCAGCAAGGAAGGCGTCGAGCGCGTCCTCAAGGAGCTCACCGAGGACGGCTTCGACTACATCGTCTGCGACTCGCCGGCCGGCATCGAGAAAGGCGCGAGCCTCGCGATGTATTTCGCGGACCGCGCGATCGTTGTCGTGAACCCGGAAGTGTCGAGCGTGCGCGATTCGGATCGCATCCTCGGCCTTCTGTCCAGCAAGACGCGGCGCGCCGAACTCGGCAACGGGCCGGTCGAGCAGCATCTCCTGCTGACGCGCTACAACCCGGACCGCGTCGCGGGCGGCGACATGATGGGCGTCGACGACGTCAAGGAGATCCTCGGCATCGAAGTGCTCGGCGTGATCCCGGAGTCGCCCGGCGTGCTGACCGCCTCCAACGCCGGCGTGCCGGTGATCCTCGACGAAGGATCGCCCGCGGGTCAGGCCTACGACGACGCCGTCGCCAGGCTCTCCGGCGAACAACGCCCGATGCGCTTCATCGACGCGCAGAAGAAGGGCTTCCTCGCTCGCATCTTCGGGAGCTGATCGATGGGCATTCTGGATTTCTTCCGCTCGCGTCCGAAGAACACCGCCGCCGTCGCCAAGGAGCGGCTGCGCATCATCGTCGCGCAGGAACGCGCGCAGCAGGGCCGGCCGGATTACCTGCCGCTGCTACGCCGCGAGATCCTCGAGGTAATCAAGAAATACGTCAATGTCGATCCCGACGCGATCGACATCCACGTCGAGAAGGACGGCGACAGCGAGGTGCTCGAGCTGTCGGTCGCGCTGCCGGACCGCAACGGCCAGCCGCCGGGTGCAGACACCGCCACGGCCGCGGGTGAGGCCTGACTTGCGCGAGCCGTGAGCGATCCCGGCGTCCTTCGCCTTTCGGACATCGACATCGACCACGCGCGAAGCCTGCTCGCGCGACATTCGCTCGCGCTGGAGCAAGTACCCGACGGCGATCCGATACCAGGCAGCTACTGGGGCGACTGCGAGGCCGGCGTGATCGCGAACCGCGTCTACGCGCGCGCCGACACGCCCGTGCATTCGCTGCTGCACGAGGCCTGCCACCTGATCGTCGCGCCGCCGGAGAAGCGCGCGGAAATCCACACCGACGCGTCCGACTCGCAGATCGAGGAAGACGCGACCTGCTATCTTCAGATCGTGCTGGCCGACACGCTGCCCGGCGTCGGCCGCGAGCGCCTGTGCGAGGACATGGACCGCTGGGGCTACACCTTCCGCCTCGGCTCGGCGCGCGCGTGGTTCGAGCACGATGCCGAGGACGCGCGCGAGTGGCTCGTCGCGCGCGGGCTGCTCGCGAACGGCTGAGCCGAAATGAAAGCATGTGTCGCGAGATTCCGCTTTCCGCGGTACTGTCAGGCCCGGTACATGCGCGGCTGCAAGAATCACGGCCGCGCCGGCACGACTTTTTTCTTCGTGATCCTTCCGCGCAAATCTTCCCTGACATGACTTCCGATCCCGCCGCCAAGAACGACGTCCTGCCCGCACCACCGCATCCCGACCTCGCGGCGCTGGCGCTGTTCGTCGACGTCGACGGCACCCTGCTCGACATCGCCACGCGGCCCGACGCGGTCGTCGTCGATCCTTCGCTGCGCACGACGCTGCGCACGCTGCACGAGCGGCTCGGCGGCGCGCTCGCACCGGTCAGCGGCCGCCCGCTGCGCGACATCGACGCGTTGCTCGGCCTTCCGGCGGCAGCCGCCGCGGGGCTGCACGGCGCGGAGCTGCGCGCACCGGGCGGCGGCGCGCTGGCGACGCCCGAGTTGCACCCGGGCCTGGCAGCGGCGCGCACGCGCGCCGTCGAAGCCGCCGCCGGCCATCCCGGCGTGCTCGTCGAAGACAAGGGTGCGGCGATCGCGCTGCACTATCGCGAAGCGCCCGACGCCGAGCTCGCCGTGCGGCGCGCCGCAGGCGACATGCTCGATCATGCCGGCTCCGGCTACGAGCTGCTGCAGGGAAAATTCGTCATCGAGCTCAAGCCGCGCAACGTGCACAAGGGCAGCGCGATCGCGGCGCTGATGCGCATCGCGCCGTTCGCGGGCCGCACGCCGTGGATGATCGGCGACGACGTGACCGACGAGGACGCGTTCGCCGAAACCAACGCGCAGGGCGGCATCAGCATCATCGTCGGCCCGCGCCGGCCGACACGTGCGCACTACGCGCTGCCGGGCCCGGCTGCGGCGCGTGCGTGGATCACCAGGCTCATCGGCGGCGACGCGACGGAGCCACGCCCGTGAGCGGCAGCAAGGCCACGCTCGACCTCGGCGTCATCGGCAACGGCAGCGTCAGCGCGCTGATCGACGCCAACGCGCGCATCACATGGTGCTGCCTGCCCTCGTTCAACGGCGATCCCGTGTTCTGCTCGCTGCTGTCGCCCAGGATCGGCGAGCGCGGCTTCTTCGATGTCGTCCTCGACGGCATGGCCGCGTCCTCGCAGTACTACATCGAGAACACGGCCGTGCTGGTGACGCGTCTCGCGGCCAAGGACGGCAGCGCGGTCGAGATCATCGATTTCGCGCCGCGCTACAAGCAGCACGGCCGCATCTTCCATCCGATGGGGCTGGTGCGCATGGTCCGGCCCGTGTCGGGCGCGCCGCGCATCACGCTCCGCCTGCGCCCGCTGGCCGGCTACGGCGCGCGCGTGCCGGAGCGCACGTTCGGCTCGAACCACCTGCGCTTCATCCTCGACGACGTCGTGCTGCGCGCGACGACGGACGCGCCGCTGCCGATGCTGCGCGACGAGCTGCCCTTCCTGCTCGATCACGAAGTACACGTCGTGCTCGGCCCGGACGAGACGCTTGCCGAAGCGCCCGCGCGCCACGCGCGCGATGCGCTCGACGCGACGCTCGACTACTGGCGCGAATGGGTACGGTACCTGTCGGTTCCGGCCGAATGGCAGGACGCGGTGATCCGCGCCGCGATCACGCTCAAGCTTTGCCAGTACGAGGGCACGGGTGCGATCGTCGCCGCGATGACGACGTCAATCCCCGAGGCGGCGAACACGTCGCGCAACTGGGATTACCGATATTGCTGGCTGCGCGACGCCGCTTTCGTCGTGCGCGCGCTGAACCGGCTGGGCGCCACGCGCAGCATGGAGGAATACCTTCGCTATATCTTCAATCTCGCCGTCTCCGCCGACGGTGAGCTCGCGCCGGTGTACGGCATCCATTTCGAGCGCGAGCTGATCGAAAGCGAGGCGCCGCATCTCGCCGGCTATCGCGGCATGGGACCGGTGCGCGTCGGCAACGACGCCTGGCGCCAGCGCCAGCACGACAGCTACGGCAGCGTCGTGCTGGCCGCGATGCAGCTCTTCTTCGATCGCCGCCTCGCGGTGCCCGGCGACGCCGCCGCGTTCGCGCGGCTCGAGCACGCCGGCGAATCCGCGTGGCGCCTGCACGACCAGCCCGACGCCGGCCTCTGGGAATTCCGCAGCCGCGCCGCGGTGCACACGTATTCCAGCGTGATGTCGTGGGTTGCCTGCGACCGGCTGTCGCGCATCGCGGCACATCTCGGGCTGGACGAGCGCACGCGGCTGTGGCGCGAGCGCGCCGAGCGAGTGCGCGCCGTCGTGCTGGAGCGCGCGGTACACCCGGCGCGAGGCTGCTTCGTCGACACGTTCGGTGGCGAAGCACTCGACGCAAGCCTGCTGCTGCTCGCCGATCTCGGCTTCGTCGCGCCTGACGATCCGCGCTACCGCAAGACCGTGGACGAGATCGGCAAATCGCTCCTGCGCGGACACCACATGTTCCGCTACATCGCGCCCGACGATTTCGGCGCGCCGGAGACGAGCTTCACGATCTGCTCGTTCTGGTATGCCGACGCGCTCGCCGTGACCGGGCGTGTCGGCGAGGCGCGCGGCCTGTTCGAGCAGCTCCTGGCCGCGCGCAATCCGCTCGGCCTCATGTCCGAGGACATCGACCCCGCGACCGGCGAGCTCTGGGGCAATTTCCCGCAGACGTACTCGCTGGTCGGTCTCGTCAACACGGCGATGCGACTTTCCCGCAGCTGGGAGAGCATGCTCTAGCCATGGGCCGTCTCGTCGTCGTCTCCAATCGCGTCGCACTGCCGAAGGAATCGCGGGCCGGGGGGCTCGCCTCGGCGCTGCAGGCGGCGCTGCGCGAGCGCGGCGGACTCTGGTTCGGATGGAGCGGTCGCACCATCACCGAGGCCGGCGCGCGGGGGCTGCACACCGAACGCGACGGCAACATCGACTACGCGCTGCTCGATCTCACGCGCGCCGAATACGAGCGCTACTACCTCGGCTTCTCGAACCGCACGCTGTGGCCGCTGCTGCACTTCCGGCCCTCGCTGCTCGAATACCGGCGCACGGACTTCGCGGGCTATCGCGAGGTCAACCGCCTGTTCGCGCAGCACATCGCGCGGCTGCTGCGCGACGGCGACCAGGTCTGGGTGCACGATTACCATCTGATTCCGCTCGCGGCGGAGCTGCGCGAGCTCGGCATCGGGGCGCGCATCGGCTTCTTCCTGCACATCCCGCTGCCGCCGCCCGCGCTGCTGCGCATGCTGCCGCACCACGAGGAGCTGTTCCCGGCCCTCGCCGCGTATGACCTGGTCGGCCTGCAGAACCGGCGTGATCGCGACGCGCTGCACGACTACTTCCGTTGCGAGGCGGGCGCGAAAATCAGCAACGGCATTGTCCGGCTTACCGACGGGCGCCGCCTCGACGTGCGCGTGTTTCCGATCTCGATCGACACGGCGGCCGTCGCGCGTCAGGCGGCGCGCGCTGCGAACAGCCCGGCAACGCAGCGCCTGATCCGGAGCCTCGAGCACCGCGCCCTCGCGATCGGTGTCGACCGGCTCGACTATTCCAAGGGCCTGCCGCAGCGCTTCGAGGCGTTCGCGCATTTCCTGTCGCATCATCCGGAATGGCGCGCGAAGATCTCGTTCCTGCAGATCGCGCCGCCGACGCGGGAGGACGTGCCGGAATACCGCGAGCTGCGCTCGCGGCTCGAGCGTCTCGCCGGTGCGACGAACGGACGCTATGCGGAGCCCGACTGGGTGCCGATCCGCTACGTCAACCGCAGCTTCAACCAGTCGACACTGGCGGGCTTCTATCGCGCCGCCGACATCGCTGTCGTGACGCCGCTGCGCGACGGCATGAATCTCGTCGCCAAGGAGTACGTCGCCGCGCAGGACGCGGACGATCCCGGCGTGCTGATCCTGTCGAGCTTCGCCGGCGCCGCGGACGAGCTGACGCAGGCGATCATCATCAACCCGTTCGACGCCGACGACATCGCGGACAGCCTCGAACAGGCGCTGCTGATGCCGCTTGCCGAGCGCCGCGAGCGCTGGCACGCGATGTTCGATCACCTGGTGCGGAACGACATCGCGGCCTGGCGCAGCGCGTTCCTCGACGCGCTGGCGGGAGCGGCGCGCGCCTGAGGCGCGGCAATCCTCACGCCGCGCCGGCCGCGGCAAGGCGCCCCCGCCGCCGGCCCGGGGAGACCGGCGGCGGCGCGCCGCTCCCGTTCCGCTAGAACTTCACCGTGACGCGCGCGAAGTAGAAGCGGCCGATCAGATCGAAGTTGGCCGGGTCCGTGTTCGCGTTGTTCGTGTTGTTCGCATAGAGCAGCGGCGGCTGCTTGTCGGCGATGTTGTTCACGCCGATGTCGAAGCGCGTGTTCCAGCCTTCGAGGTTGTAGCCGAACTGGATGTCGTTGTAGACCGTCGCCCCGAAGTCGTAGAACAGCCCGTGCAGCGTGCAATAGTCGCCGTAGTAGCACGTTCCCGCCGGGAACACGTCCTGTGACGGCGATGGCGAACCCATGCGGAAGCGGCCGATGTAGCGCATGCGCCAGGACGCGTCGAAATTGCCGAGCTGCCAGTTGACGGCGCTCTGCGCACGCCAGCGCGGGTACAGGCAGACGCCGCCGGAGCCGACGCCGGTGGCGCAGGCCGCGGCCTGCGTCGAGCCGAACGTCAGGAAGTGACCCGCATAGTGATAGACCGAGTTCGCCGGCGTGCCGGGCGCGGTCGACACGTCGTACTTCTCCAGATACGTCGCGTTGAACTGCACGTTGAAGCGGCCGAACGAGAACTCCGGCAGCCGGTAGTTCAGCGCAAAATCCACACCCTTGACGTCGACGCGGCCGAGGTTAGCGGTCGGCTCGATCATGCGCAGGATCTGGCCCTGGTTCGGTCCCGACGGATTGCGCTCGAACATCGTGCAATAGACGAGCTGGCCCGCGGCGCACAGATCGAGCACGCTCTGCGCGCCGACGTTGGTGATGATGTCGTTGAGGTAGAGGCGCCAGTAATCCGCGCTGACCGACAGGCCTTCGATGAAGTGCGGGTCGTACACGATGCCCCAGTCGAACGACTTGCCGAGCTCCGGCCCGAGCGGGAAGCCGGCGAATTGCGAGCCCGACGCGATCGCCGTGATCTGCAGCTGCTGGGCGACCGCCTGGTTGCGGAACGAGCCGTCGGTCGGCACGTTCGTGCACGCCGGGTTCGGCGGATTGCCGGTGTAGCCGTCGCAGGGATCGTGCGAGAGCTTGGGCGCGTCGTTCACGGCCGCGCCGAAGATGTTCAGCACGGTCGGCGCGCGGAACACCTCGGACACCGTGCCGCGCAGCAGGAGGTCCTCGATTGGCCGCCATTCGATGGCGAGCTTGCCGTTGTTGGTGTTGCCGAAGTTGTTGTACTTCGAATAGCGGTCGCCGATCGTCAGGTTCAGGGCGTGGAAGAACGGCAGGTCCTTCAGGATCGGCACGAACAGCTCGACATAGAAGTCCTTGACGTTGTAGCCGCCTTGCAGCGGCGAGGCGCACTGGCTGCCGAGCACGCAGTTGCCCGTCGCCGGATTGATCAGCAGCGAGGTGTCGGTGTTCGTGTGCGCGTATTCCTTGCGGTATGACGCACCGACCGCGAGCTGCACCGTGCCGGCAGGCAGGTCGAAGATGCCGCCGTTCGCGTCGACGCGCCAGACCTTCTCCTGCGTAAAGCCGCCGCTGCTCGCGGGCGAGCTCGCGTTACGCAGTACGTCGAGCGTGTTCGGGTCCTCGAGATTGAAGATGTTGATCGGTGTGCAGTCAGTGATGACCGCGTCGGGCGTGCCGCAGTGGACGACGCCGTCGTCGCCGAGGAACGAGGGGCCGGTCGCCTGGTTGATGATGTTGAGGTTCGGCAGGCCGTAGGTCGTCGTCGAGAAACTGTTGTGGCCGAAATCCAAGCCGGCTTCCCAGTTCCATTGCTGGTCGTTCCAGATCGAGAACGAGCCTTTGAAGCCGGTCGACACCTGATCGGTGTTCGTGCCGAACGAGACGCGACGGTTGCCGAGCACGGCGAAGCGGGAACGATAGTCGAACGCGGTGCGGCTGAACTCGACGCCGAACGGGTTGTAGTAGCTGTCCGCCGAGATGATCGCGCCGAACGGCGAGCCATAGACGGCGGGCGCCAGCTGGAACGCCGATGAGGTCTTGTTGTGCATGACGGCGGCGTAGACCTCGATGTTGTCGGTCAGCTTGTAGTTGCCGTTGAGGAACAGGCCCGTGCGTTCCTGCGGTGTCATGATCAGGTTGACCGTCGCGAAGTTGTACTTGTCGCTCGGCGCAGCCGGCGTGCCGTTGTTGACGTAGCAGCGGTAGTCGTTCGCGATATCCTGGCCGCTGTGACCCGGGATGCGCGCAAGGAAGCCGGTGTTGCAATCCGGAAACAGGTCCGCAAACTCGTCGGGAATCTGCACGTGGCCGAACGGCGACGAGGTCGATCCGCCGATCGACGGCGCCGGCCCGAACGTCGAATTGCCGTACAGCGACACCGAATCCTTCGAGAAGGCGCGGTGACTCGCCAGCACCTGGTCGGTCTTGTTGTAACTGATGCCGGCCATGATCGAACCCTTGTCGGTGCTCTGGCCGAAGGTGAACTGATAACCCCGCTGCTCGCCGTCATCCTTGTCGGAAATGCCGTAGTTGGCGGAGAACTCGGCGCCCTGGTAATCCGAGCGCAGGATGAAGTTGACGACGCCCGCGACCGCGTCCGAGCCGTACACCGACGAGGCGCCGTCGGTCAGCACTTCGATGCGCTCGATCATGTTCGCCGGAATCGCGTTGGGATCGCCCGACAGATAACGATGGCCGTTGATCAGCACGAGCGTGCGCGGCGAGCCGAGGCCGCGCAGGCCGATCGACGAGAAGCCGGATCCGCCGCCGTTGTTGATCTGCGGGTTGATGTTCGGGCCGGTGACGGCCGGGAGCTGCTGCACCAGGTCACCCAGCGTCAGCTTGCCGGTCTTCTGGATCGCGGCGCGGTCGATCGTGATGACCGGGTTCGACGTTTCGATGTCGACGCGGCGGATGTTCGAACCCGTGACGGTGATCGTCTCGAGCTTCTGGCTGTCCTGGTCCTGCGCATCCTGCGCGAACGCCGGCGTCGCCAGCAATCCCATCGCGGCCAGTGCGCCCATTCCGGCCGCACCCGGACGCACAACACCGTTGGGCGCGCTCAGCACCCGGCGGATCGCTTCTCGGAGCAGTGTGTGTCGCATGGATCGAGTTCTCCTGTTCTTGGAATCCCCGTGCCGGACGTCATGCAAGGGGTTGCTGGAACATTAGGAAAATGTGAATCGCTTCCCTTGGCCTGGCCTTGCAGCAGTGGTTGCATAAATTGATAAGCAGATCCACGCGGACGGATTGCGCAACGCCTGCCGCGTCGCCGTCGTGCCGGCGCATTGCACGGCTGGGCTCCGCCGCTGGCGTCAGGCCGCGAGTCCCGGCGTCCGCGCGCACTCGCGCAGGTCGGTGGCGGTGATGCCGAAACGCCGCTTGAACGAGCGCGAGAACGCGCAGCGGTTCTCGAAGCCGCTCGCGCGCGCGATCTCGGTGATCGCGAGCTCGCTCTCATGGATCAGCCGGTGCGCGCGGCCGAGCCGCTGCTCGACCAGCACCGCGTGCGGCGTCTCGCCGTAGACGGTCGAGAACGCTCGGATGAAATGGCAGGGCGAATAGCTCGCCATGCGCGCAAAGCCCGCGATGTCGAGATCGAGGTGGCAGCTCGACGCCATGTAGTTGCGCACGCGCTGCAGGCGCAGGAACACGCTGCGCCGCTGCGCCAGCGTGCGGCCCGGGCAGCGCGCGATGAGCGGGTCGAACGCGGCCTGGAGATCGGCGATCTGCGTCGCGAACGCTGCCGCGGCGATCGACGTGGCCGACGCGCCGGCGTCCTCGAGGGCGACGCGCGCGAGACGCACGGCGGCGCGCCGAATCGCGCGGTCGGCTGCGTGCGAGGCCGGGATCAGGAGCGGATCGGGTGCGGATTCCGGCACGCCGCCGGTCAGCGGGTGCCAGACCTCGGCCGGGGCGAACACGGCGATCCAGAGCGCCGTGCCTCGGCCGATGACCTGCACGCGCTGCCCCGACTCGCAGACAAGGAGCTCGCCGCTTTCCAGCGTGCGCGACTGTTCACCGTCCGCGATCTGCACGCGCCCGCGCAGCGGAAGCACGATCGTCGCGGGTGAAGCACGGCCGTGCAGGATGCAGCCGCGGCCGTAACCGACCAGAACACGCAGACCGCCGCCGGACCCGCGCCGATCGCCTTCGTCGGCGCTCCAGTCCAGCCGCCCGCCATTGACCAGACGTTCGCAGAGGATGTGCATGCCTGACCGCCTCTCTTGCCGGGACGGCTGCATGCTTGCTCGGACGATGCGCCCGAGTCAGGAAAATGCCGCGAAATATCGCCGACGGCGGTCTTCGGATCGGTGAAGATATTCCGAATGTCGTGCGAAACAGGCGGTTTGGCGCGGGTGGAGCCGGGATTGGAAATGTGAAACAAACCCGCCTTTCCTAATCCCTAATCCTAATCCCTAATCCCGAATCCACCATCCCCGCTTCCTCAGCGTGATCGCACCGACGTCCGTGTCCTGCGCGGCGACGCGCACGATGACGATGCGGCGCCGGTCGTGGGATACGCTGAAGTTGAAGTCGGCGATCGGCTCGGGAATGGTCGCCACGACGCGGTCCTCGCCTGTTGCGGGATCGAGATCGTGCACGAGGCTCGATCCGGCGGCCTGTGCCTCGATATAGAAGATGTGGCCCGCCAGCGCCAGCCAGCCGTCGATATGCGCCGGGTTGATGTTGCGGGTGACCAGCGTCTCCTCGCCGGAGTGCGCATCGAGCCGGAACAGGCCGCCTTCGGTAACGCGCGTGAAGTACACGCTGCCGCCAGCCTGGTCGTAATCAATGCGCGCGACGTCGCGGGCGAGCACGAGCCGCGAGGTCTCGCCGTCCGACCCGCTTTCGAACTGGATCAGCTCACGGCCCTCACCGTTGTCTCCGACCACGGCGACATAGCTGCCGGGCCGCGGTCCGTACACGCCGTAGCGGACGTCCTCGTCCGGCGCGGTCAGCACGCGGCGCGTGTGCGTCGCGATGTCGATCTCGATGAGGCGGCCGGTCGACGCGCCGCGCGCGGTGATCAGCAGGCGCGCACCATCCGGGCGCCACACGGGATAACGCAGCGTGGGCTCGTCGCTTTCGGTCAGCGGAAACACTTCGCCGTTCGCGGGATCGCCGAGCCAGAGTTGCTGCGCGCCGCTGCGGTCGGACACGAACGCCAGCCGGTCGTCGACCGGCGAGAACGTCGGCGCGGCGTCGTTGCCGGTCGACGGTACGAGATCCTGCATCTCCGGTGCGACGCCCTCCTCCACGGAGCCGAGCGCGATGCTTGCGAGCTGCGTGCGCATGCGCGGGATCTCGTAGACGATCGTGTCCGACGTGCGCGCCGCGCTCGGATATTCCGCCGGCTGCACGCCCAGCGCCTCGATGCGGCCGTCTTCCAGCGAGACGGTGTACAGGGCCTGCGGCCCGGCGTGGCCCGAGGAGAAGACCAGCGCGCTGCCGTCGCGCGTCCAGTCGAAACCGCGTATGCGGCTGGCGAGATGCGTGAGCTGGCGCACCTTGCCGCCGCGCGCGTCCATGACGAACAGGTCGCTGTACGGGCTCGCGCCGCGCCGGAACGCGATCTGCGTGCCGTCCGGCGAATAGCGCGGATCGAGATCGAGGTCGGTGCTGCTGTGATCGTACGCGATCCGTTCCGCTGCGCCGCCGTCGATCGGCACCCGCATGATCGCGAGATCGGTGCCGGCCGGTGCGGTCGGACGCGTCGTGACGAGATACCGCGCATCGGCCGCCCAGGAAAAATAGTTCACCGAGCCTGCGACGCACGAGTCGACGAGGCGTTCGGGACCGCCGAGCGCCGGCACGACCATGACGCGACACTCGTCGCCGATGCGCCGCGCGAACGCGATCATCGAGCCGTCCGGAGACCACACCGGATAGGACTCGCTGCCGCCGGCCGGCTCGGCCAGCCTGACGACGCGCGACTGCGTCAGCAGGCGCTGCACGACGTGCGCGTTATGCCGGTCGGCGTCGCGGATCGAATACGCGACGCGCGTGCCGTCCGGCGAGATGCGCGGGAAGTTCTCGGGGCCGGGATCGGCCGTGATCGAGCGCTGGTCCGCAACTTGCCAGCGCGGTTCGACACCGGCAGCGCCGGATTCCTGCCTGCGCATCACGATCGCGACCATGCCGATCACGATCAGCGCGAGCACGGCGAGCGCGGCGCGGAAGGGAACATCCAGCCTGCGGCGGCCGGCGACGGAGTCGCGTTCACTCTCGCTGCGATCCGCGGGCGCGGTGCTGCCGCTGCCGTCGAAGCTGTCGAGAAAGCGCGCCGGTGCGACGAGACGGTAGCCGAGCCGCGGCAGCGTCTCGACGTAACGCGGCGCGTGCAGATCATCGCCCAGCGCGCGACGCAGGTCCTTGACCGCCTGCGTCAGGACGTCCGGCGTGGGGCACGTCCCTTTCCAGACTTCGTTGAGGAGCTCGTCTCGGCTCAGTGTGCGGCCGGCGGCACGCGCGAGCTGCAGCAGCACCGCCGCGGCCTTCGGCGTCAATCGCTGCGCGTCGGGCCGCGTCAGCAGGCGCAGCGTGTCGACGTCGACGACATGCTCGCCGACGGCAAGGAAACGCATCGTTTCCGACCGGATGCGAAGGGCATTCACGCCTGGGGCCTGGCCGCCGATCAACATACGAAGCCGATCGTAATAAATGTGGCGCCTGGTGGCAAGTTCCGCAAACCGAAACAGCGAAATCCGGAAACTCGTGGGTTCATGTCTGCGCGTCCCGCGCCGCCGCGCCTTCCAGCGTGACGGAAAAGGCATGCTGTCGGCCGTCTGGGCTGCGCCGGGTCGAGGCCGCGGCGCGATGAAACGAAAAGGCGCAAGCGATCGGCGCGGCCCGGCGCGCTGCCCCGGGACCAGCGGCGGCGCCGGCCTCACAAGCCGCGTTTCGCGCAGTGCAGCTTGCCTGGTGCCGCCGCGGCCACTAGCCTCGCAGGCTTTTTCAGGGAGAACTTCATGCGCCTGTCCCGAGTCGTTCTCGCCTCCGCCGTTCTCGCGGCTCTCACCGTTCCGCTGGCCGTTTCGGCCGCGCAGGCCACCTCGAAGCCGTCCGCGGCCGACGTGCACGCTTTCGTCGAGCAGATGAACAAGGACTACCGCGAGCGCTACATCGAGCCGAACGCGGCCGAGTGGGTCGCCGAAACCTACATCACCGACGACACGCAGGCGCTGACCGCGCGCGCGAACGAGCGCTGGCTCATGTGGCTGTCGGAGGAGATCGACAAGTCGCGCGCCTACGAGAACGTGCCAGGCACAGACGCCAAGGACGCGCGCGCGCTGCATCTTCTCAAGCTACAGACGGCAATGCCGGCGCCGAAGGACCCCGCGCATCTGACCGAGCTCACCACGATCGGCTCGCGGCTGACGGCGGCGTACGGCTCGGGCAAGTACTGCAAGGATCCCGCGGACGCGTCGACCTGCCGGAACCTCGACGAGCTCTCCAAGGTGCTGGCCGAAGACCGCGACTGGGATCACGACCTCGACGCCTGGGCCGGCTGGCACCGGGTCGGGCGCGGCATGCTGAAGGACTATCAGCGCTTCGTCGAGCTGCTCAACGAAGGCGCGCGCGATCTCGGCTACGACAACGTCGGCACGATGTGGCGCGCAGGCTACGACATGCCGCCGGACGAGTTCGCGAAGACGACCGACCGCCTGTGGTCGCAGGTGCAGCCGCTGTATGGCGACCTGCAGTGCTACGCGCGCAACAAGCTCGCGGAAAAATACGGCGATCGCATGCCGAAGGACGGCACGATTCCAGCGCACATCACCGGCAACATGTGGGCGCAGAGCTGGGAGAACATCTATCCGCTGCTCGAGCCGTATCCCGGCGTCGGCAATCTCGACGTCAACTCGCGCCTGGAAGCCGAGCGCAAGGCGATGCTCGACACGCTGCGCAGGGATTTCAAGGGCACGCCTTCGCCGCTCGATCTCGCCCGGCTCGAACACGCCGCGGACGTGAAAAGCGCCGAGACGATGGTGCGCCGCTCGGAGGACTTCTACAAATCGATCGGCTTCCCGGCGCTGCCGGCTTCGTTCTATGAGAAGTCGATGCTGGTGCGCCCGCGTGACCGCGACGCGCTCTGCCACGCCAGCGCGTGGCCGATGGACATGGCCGACGACGTGCGCATCAAGATGTGCATCCGCCCGACCGAGGAAGACCAGTACACGATCTACCACGAGATGGGCCACATTTATTACTACCTCGCCTACAAGGATCAGTGGCCGATCTTCCAGGGCGGCGCGAACGACGGCTTCCACGAAGCGATCGGCGACACGATCCGGCTCAACATCACGCCGGAGTACCTGGCCCGGATCGGCCTGGCCGGCAAGGCCGGCGCCGACGACAAGGCCGCGCTCAACGCGCAGATGAAGCTCGCGCTGGAAAAAGTCGCATTCCTGCCGTTCGGGCTCCTGATCGACAAATGGCGCTGGGGCGTGTTCGACGGTTCGATCGCGCCGGACAAGTACAACGAGTCGTGGTGGCAATTGCGCCGGAAATATCAGGGACTGTCCTCGCCCGTCGAGGCGACGCCTGTGGACTTCGATCCCGGCGCGAAGAACCACGTCCCCACCAACGTGCCGTACATGCGCTATTTCCTCGCAGACATCCTGCAGTTCCAGTTCTACCGCGCGCTCTGCGATGCGGCCGGGCACAAGGGTCCCCTGTACCAGTGCTCGATCTACGGCAACAAGGAAGCCGGTGCGAAATACTGGAAAATGCTGAGCGAAGGCGCGAGCCAGCCCTGGCAGCAGACGCTGAAGGAGCTGACCGGCAGCGACGAGCTGGATGCGACCGCGATCATCGACTACTTCGCGCCGCTCCACGCGTGGCTCAAGGAGCAGAACAAGGGGAAGACCTGCGGTTGGTGAACGGCGCCCGGCGACGCCAGCCCGGACCGGCCCGTCGGAACGCGACACGCTTCGCGTTCCGGCAGGCGGCTGGCTTCCTTCGGACCGGTGAACGGCTAACATCGCGCGCATCGTTCCGGAGACAGGATCATGCCCCGCTGGATCAAGCTGCCCGACAGCCGCTTCATCGACGCGAACCGCGTCGCGTTCATCAGCAAGGTCGAGACCTACGCGCGCATCGACGAGGACGGCAACGACCTCGGTACCGGCTACGCCGTAAACATCGGCACCGACTTCCCGCGCGAGTCGCAGATCACCGTGACGGGCAGCAAGGACGAGGTGTTCGCGGTACTGAAGCAGCTGCTGGGTGCCGCCCCGACCGGGGGCGGCTGAATCGCACCGGCCGATTCGGCAGGCAGCGAGCCGTAGGGCGAGCTTCAGCCCGCCGCATTGATCACAGTACCGACGTCATCTTCGCGAAACCGGCATTCCCGTGGCGGCGATCATTCCGTCCCGGGCATCTTCAACACGACAGGCCGACCGGCCGCGTTCGTGCCTTCCGCGCGGATGATCCAGTTTCCGTTGAAACCCGCGATCGCCTGCGGGTTGCTGACGAGCCCCACCTCGAACAGCACTGGCGGATCGCCGGTGTCGTTGAACGTCGCCACCCATGATCGTCCGGCGAACGGACCCGTGTCCGCGCTGGCGGGACGCGTGCCGATGCTGAGCGCGGGGTTCGTCAGCGCGATCAGGACCTCGCCCGGGCCATCCACGACGATCGGAACCGGCAGCTGTATCGTCGTCAACGCGTTGCTCGGCTCGGGCATCGTGTAACCCTGATACATGCCGGCAAGCGTCGCACCGTTGGCCGGATTCGCGTCGTCGTCCTGATAGATATAGACGTTGATGTGATCGCCGGCCGCGTTCCAGCCCGGCCCGTCACCGAAGATCGTCGAGATGGAGTCGATCGTGATCGGGAAGTCCGACGGATCCGGCGTATAGCGGTTGAGCCAGACGAGCCCGCAGTACGCCGTGCAGCCGACGCCGGTGAAGTTCGTCGTGTAGGTGTCGATGCGGAACGAGCACTGGCCTTCATAGCAGACGACACCGACCGCATCGCCGTCGGCCGTGCCGTTCACTGCGATGGGGATGTGCGCGTCGGGCGCCGCGCCGTTGGCTTCGTGGAAGACGATGTCGGCAAACTGTGCGCCCGCCAGCGCGGGATCGGTCGTCGCCGTCACCGTGATCGTCTGCGTCGCAGCGATGTCGAAGCCGCTGCGGAAAACGGTATCACCGATCGCGCCGGTACCGGCGAACGCGAACGACGGCGGATCGACCGTGACTTCGATGCCCGGCGGCGCGTTCACGCTGACGGCCCACGACGACGGCACGGGCAGCACGTCGCGCAGCGTGCGCGTCCACGTGCACGGCGAAGGGGCGTCGCAGCCGTCGACATCGCGCAGGCTGGCGAGATTCAGCGTCCTGGGATCGCCTCCGTGAGCGGGATCGGCGGCGAGGTAGTCCGCGCGCGTCTCGTCCAGCACGAAGCCGGCACGCGCCGCCTTCGCGAGATCGACCCGGCCGCTGCCGACGTCGTCCGCCGTCCATGGCGTCGCGAGATCCTCGCGCGTGCCGCCGGCCAGCGCCGTCAGCATCAGCGCGGATTTCACTTCCGACGGCGACCATGCCGGGTGCGTCGCGCGCAGCAGCGCCGCCGCGCCGGCGACATGCGGCGAGGCCATCGACGTGCCGCTGAGATATCCGTAATTGTTCTCGGCCGCATCGAACGCGGCGTAGATATGCACGCCCGGCGCGGTCACGTCCGGCTTGGTGACCGTCGCCAGCACGTCGGGGCCGCGCAGGCTGAAACCCGCCAGCACGTCGCCCTGGCGTGTGGCCGGCGTGAAGTCGACTGTGACCTCCGCAGGTGCGGTCTCCTGGATGAAGGCAACGTACGCCTCGCCCTCGGCGTGCAGCATGGCGTAGGCCGGCAGTGTCGCCGCGCCGACGTTCAGCACGATGAAGCCGTTCTGGTTGTTGTAGATGACTGCGAGCACGGCACCTGCGGCGGCCGCGTTGTCGATTTTTTCCTCGTAGGTGCAGTTGCCGCGCCGGATCAGCGCGACCGCGCCCGCGAAATAGCCCGGCGGAAAACCGCCGTTCACGGTGCAGCCGATCGGATTGTCTTCGTAATAACGGATCGGCACTCCGCTCATGGGCGGGCCGACTTCCAGCCCGTTGCCGGGCGCGATCAGCACGCCCTGCGTCCCCGGCGGGGGCGTGCCGGGTCCCGTCGCAGTGATGATTCCGAGCCCGGATACGTTTTCGTCGTGCGTCGATGCCGCAACCGTTGTCACCCAGGGGCTGATGTTTGCCACGCGCCCGGCCGGATCGACGCAGCCCGGCCGCGTATTGCCCGCGGATGCGGCGACGAAGATATCCGCGCCGAGCGCGTCGAGCCACATCTCGTCGCCGTTGCTCCACGGCGAATCGCCCGCAACGCTGCCGCAGACCGGCCCGATCGAGAAATTCACGACGTCGACGCGATCGGCGATCGCGTTCTCGACGGCGGCCGTGATGGCCGCGTCCGAGCAGCCCGTGTTAGGGCACACCTTGTACGTGCGCACCTGTGCGCACGGCGCGACGCCGGAAATGAACGTGTGCGGCGGCGGCAGCGTCGGCGGCGGATTCGCGCTCGCATCGATGCGATTGCCCGCGGCCGTGCTCGCCGTGTGCACGCCGTGACCGTTGCCGGGGTCCGCTTCGGGCTCCTCGCCGTTGCACGCGCCGCCGGCATCCGTCGTCGAACAGTCCACCGCGCTCAGGAGTTTCGGATTCGCGATGCTGAAACCGCACGCCGCATCATTCGCGAACGACGGATGCGCGCTGTTGGCGCCGGTGTCGATCACACCGACCACCACGCCCTCGCCTCGCGTCGGCAATCCGTCCGGAACAGCGCTGCCATCCCAGATTGCGTCGGCGCCGATGTATTCCGGCCCGCGAAACGTATCGAGCACGAATGTGCGCGACGCGCGCACCGATGCCACGCCCGGCACGTGCGCGACACGCGACGCCTCATCCGGCGTCAGCACCGCCGCAACGCCGTTCATCGTGATGGCATAGCGGTGCGTCACCGCGAGATCGCGTCCGAGCGCCCGCGAGATCTCTGCGACATGAGCCGAGCGCCGATCGGCAAGATAGCTCCGATATGCCCGCGCCGCCGCCGAGCGCGCATCGAGCTTGCGCTGTGCTGTGGCATCGACCGCCGTCGCCGGAATGCCCTGCGTACCCCCGGCGTAGTGCATCAGGCCGGGCTCGGTGAAGCGGATAATGAAAGTCTGCGGCGCGTCGGATTGTTCGGCCGTGAGCTGCACAGGCACCGATGCGGCGCCGGCGGTCACGGATGGCTGGGCTCCGGCGAGAGCAAGACCGATCGCCGCGGCGAGCGCTGTCGTTCGACGCGGATGGCTCATGCTCGGTCTCCGGCCCCGACTGCCCTGCGAACGCCAGGGCGTCCATGCCTTATGCCATACGCGCGCGAAGCGGATCAACCTTCGCATTCGAGGTGCCATGCCGCGCGCAAAAAAAGAGGCGGAGTTTCCTCCGCCTCTGAAACGAGCTTCGTTGGTTTGTTGACGGCTTATGGGATCGTGATCGGATCGCCGGCCTGGTTGTACCAATACTGGACGATCGTTGTCGGGAAGCCGACCGGGCCCGTCGTCGTCAGGTGCGCGTACCCGTAGCAGACGCCAGCGGGGCAGTCGAACTTGAAACCCAGATAGCCATCGACACCCGCCTGCCAATTGGAGGTGTCGGCCGCCCCTCCCGCAACCGTGAACGTAGAGCTCGGTCCGATCGTGTCGCCGGAGCCGAGAATCGAGTACACGAGATCGCCATCGCCTACGCCACCCTCGTTGCCACCGGCATTGTTCGGCCAGTAGAAATGCAGCGAGTTGGTGCCGTCATTGAGGGCATATGCGTTGAAGGTGTAGGCACTGCCACACGCGGCTGTGCAGGTCGCGCCCGTGATCCAGTTGATGTACAGGCCATCGAACGTCTGCGGCACATTGATATTGACGATGCCGCTGTCGACGATATCGCCGCCGCCGCCCGAGCCCGAACCCTGCACCGCCACGTAGATATGCGCATCGGGCGCCGCACCGTTGGTCTCGTGGAACACTACTTCCGCGAAAGTCGGCTGGGTCAGCGTCGTCGTCGGCGAGGCCGTGATGATGATGTCCTGCGCCTCGCCGAGACCGCCGGAGAACGAGAACGACGACGTGTCGACGGAGAGATCCAGGCCGGCCGGCGAGTTCACGGTGACGTTCCAGTTCGTCGGCGTCGTCAGCGTGTTGCGCAGCGTGCGCTCCCAGCTGCACGAGTCGACGCAGTTCAGGTTGCGCGCGCTCGCGATGTTCAGCTCCTTCGGATCGCCGCCCGGCGGCTGGGCCGCCAGGAAGTTGTCGAACGTCTCGTCCATCACGAAGCCGGCGAGCGCCGCCTTCGTCAGGTCGTCGCGGCCCGCGCCGACGTCGTCCGGCGTCCACGGCGTGGTGAGGTCCTCCTCGAAGCCAGGCTTGGAAGCCGTCAGCATCAGCGCCGACTTGACCTCGGCCGGCGTCCAGTCCGGATGCACGGCGCGCAGCAGTGCGCCCGAGCCTGCGAGGTGCGGCGAGGACATTGACGTGCCGCTGAGATAGCCGTAGTTGCCGGCGGCGGGATCGACCGCGGCGTAGATGTTGACGCCGGGGCCGGTGATGTCCGGCTTGGTGATGGTGTTGAGCGAGCTGGGTCCGCGCAGGCTGAAGCCTGCGATGACGTCGCCCTGCTGCACGGCTGGCGTGAAGTCGACCGTGACCGGAGAACCGCCACCACCCACCGGATCGCCGAAGCCGTCGGCGAAGATGCGGTCGGCTGGCCCGCCGCCGTTCGAGTCGATGAACGCGACCAGCGCCTGGCCGTCGGTCTGGAGGATGCTGTACGCGGGCAGGTCGGCCGCACCGACGCTCATGTTGATGACGCCGGTCGTGTTGTTGTAGATGATCGCGACCAGCGCACCCGCCGCTTCGGCGTTGTTGATCTTCTCCTCGAACGTGCAGTCGCCGCGCGAAATCAAGGCGACGGCGCCGTCGAAGTAGTTCGGCGGGAAAGCGCCACCCGTCGTGCAGCCGAGCTCATTTGCTGCGTAGTGGCGGATCTCGACGCCCGTCAGCGGATCGCCCGCGTTCAGGCCCGAGCCCGGCGTCAGCGGAATGTTCTGCACGTTCGAAGGCGGCGTGCCCGGGCCGGTCGTGTTCAGAAGGCCGGTACCCGAGACGTTGAGATCGTGCGTTGACGCTGCGACCGTCGTCACCCATGGTCCCAGGTGATTCACCGCGCCGACCGGATTGGTCAGCGTCGCGCTCGTGTTGCCAGCCGAAGCCGCGACGAAGATGTCGGCGCCGACTGCGTCGAGGAAGGCACGATCCGTGTCGCTCCACGGATTGCTGCCGCCCGAAATCGAGAAGTTGATGACATCGACGCCGTCGGCGATCGCGCTGTCGATGGCGGCCTGGATCGCCGCGCCCGAGCAGTTGTTGGTCGCACACACCTTGTACGTGCGCAGGCTCGCGCACGGGGCGACGCCCGACATCGTGGTGAACGGCGGCGGAATCACGGGCGGAGGATTGGCGTTCGAGTCGAGAATGTTGCCGACCGCGGTGCTGGCGGTGTGCACGCCGTGGCCGTTGTTCGGGTTTGCTTCCGGATTCGATCCGACGCACTCGCCGCTGCCGTTCGTCGTCAGACAGTCGACGGCGCTCAGCAGCTTGTGGTTGGAATCATTGAACACGCCGCAGGTTTCGTCGTCCGCGAAGGACGGATGCGTCGAGTTCGAGCCGGTGTCGATGACGCCGACTACGACACCCTGGCCCTTCGTGCCTATGCCGTTCGGCGCAGCGCTGCCATCCCAGATCGACGGCGCGCCGATGAACTCGGGCCCGTGATACGTCGTGATGTGCTCGTCGATTGCGCGCTTGACCGAGGCGATGCCCGGCAGTTGCGCGATCCTGGCCGCCTCGGCTGCCGACATCTCGGCGGCGATGCCGTTCATCGTGACGAGATAACTGTGCGTGACATCGAGCGAACGGCCGATCGACTGCTCGATCGTCTGCAGGTGCGCCGCGCGCTGATTCTGCAGATACGTGCTGTAGGCCTGCGCGGCCGGCGAGCGGACATCGAGCTTGCGCTGATGCAGTGCGCTGGGCGCGGTGGCGGCAATGCCCTGCGTGCCGCCCGAGTAGTGCAGAAGGCCGGGCTCGGTGAAGCGGACGATGTAGACGCCGCGTTCGTTCGAACGATCAGCCGGAGCGACCTTGGAGGTGCCGACTGGAGCGGCGGTCGCGCTCGGCGCGACGCTCGCGCTGACGAGTGCGATACCGATTGCGGATGCAAGGGTCTTGATGCGAAGCGAATTCCCCATGACTCGATGATCTCCCACGTTACCGGGTGCGCAAAACGGATGCTGCCGCCGGGGCGGCAACAGGGAATACAGGCAAGCGAAGAAAAACCGGGGTGCCGGTGCGACCTGCGCCCCGGCTTATAGCACCATGGCATAGCAGTGGGAAGCCTCGGCAACGCATACGCCTGCGTATCGGCAACGTGCATGCCAGGCGCAGCTCAGCCTCGAGACGGAGACACGCCGTCAGCCAAAGAACCGCTGCACGTCGGCCAAGGCCATGGTGCGACGCAGCGGGGGCAGGCTCGCGAGAAACAGTTTTCCGTAGTTGCGCGTGGTCAGGCGGGGATCGCACAGCACGAGCACGCCGCGATCGTGCACGTCCCGGATCAGCCGCCCCGCGCCCTGTTTGAGCGCGATGACGGCGGCCGGGATCTGCCAGTCGGTGAAGGGGTTGGCGCCCGCCTCGCGCAGCGCGTCAAGCCGCGCAACCAGCACCGGATCGTCCGGCGCCGCGAAGGGGAGCTTGTCGATGACGACGACACTGAGCGCCTCGCCGGCGACATCGACGCCTTCCCAGAAGCTCGCCGCGCCGAGCAGGACGCCGTTGCCCGAGGCGCGGAAGTCGGTGAGCAGCCGATGCCGCGGCGCGGTACCCTGCACGAACAGCGGAAACGTGGTGCGCTGCGGCAAAATCTCGGCCGCGCGGCGCAGCGCACGGTGCGAGGTGAACAGAAGGAAGGCCCGGCCGTGCGAGGCCTCCAGCACCGGCAATACCGCATCCACCACGCGATCGACGTAATCCGGCGTCGCCGGATCGGGCAGGCCCTGAGGCAGGTAGGCGAGCGCCTGCCGCTCGTAGGCGAACGGGCTTTCGAGGGAGAGCGTCACCGGATCCTCGATGCCGAGCTGGCGCGCGAAGTGCTCGAAGCGCCCCGCGACGGACAGGGTCGCCGAGGTGAAGATCCATGCAGCATGGCTCTGCGCGCGCAGCTCGCGCAGAGGCTGCGAAAGATCCAGCGGCGTCGCGTGGAACGCGAAGCCGTGCGCGCTGAGCTCGTACCAGTGCACCGCGTCGCGGTCGGCCGCATCGCAGATCTGCGCGAGCCGTGCCGCGTGCATTTCCGCGCGCTCGTGCACGCTGGCGAGGCCGCGGCTGCGTTCGGCGTGCCGGGACAGCGCATCGGCGAGGACTGCGAGCGCATCGCCGAGGCCCGCCAGCTCGCGCTCGACCTCGGCATCGCGTTCGACCTGCGTCATCGCGCCCTTGGCCGGAAAGCGGTCGAGCGCGAGGCGCACGCGCTTGACGGCGAGGTTCAGCGCGTCGGCCGGCCCCTGCAGGAGCGCCAGCGCTCCGGCGACGCCGGCGCACTCGGCCAGCGTGTCACTCGCGAGTTCGCCGAGCTGGCGCGCGGAGAGCGACGTCGAGAAGAACTGCCCGGCGAGCTCGGGAATCTGGTGTGCCTCGTCGAGGATGAACGCGTGCGCGCCCGGCAGGATTTCGCCGAAGCCTTCCTGCTTGATCGCGAGATCCGCAAACAGAAGATGATGATTGACGACGACGAGATCGGCTTCCTGTGCCGCGCGCCTCGCCTTCACGACGAAGCAGTCGTTGAACAGCGGACACTCGGCGCCGAGGCAGTTCTCGGTCGTGGATGTGACGCGCGGCCACAGCGGAGAGTCTTCCGGAACCTCGGCAAGCTCGGCGCGATCGCCGGCACGGGTACGCGCCGACCAGGCGTGAATCACCTGCAGCTGCGCGGCCTGCTCGCGGCTCGGATAGCGGCCCTCGTGCCGCGCCTGCTCCAGGCGGTGCAGGCAGAGATAGTTCGCGCGCCCCTTTAGCAGCGCCGCCGAAACGCGCGCACCGAGCACATGGCGCACCTGCGGCAGGTCGCGGTGGAAGAGCTGATCCTGCAGCGTCTTCGTGCCGGTCGATACGATCACGCGCTTGCCCGACGTCAGCGCCGGCACGAGGTACGCGAACGTCTTGCCGGTGCCGGTGCCGGCTTCGGCGATCAGCACCTGCCGGTCCGCGATCGCCTCCTCGACCGCGGCCGCCATGGCCTGCTGAGACACGCGCGGCGCGAAGCCGGGAATCTCCCGCGCGAACGGCCCTTCCGGACCGAGCAGCTCAGCCGCGGCGAGCGGATCGCTCATGATCCCCGGCGTCGTGCCGCGCGCGCGACTCGACCGGCGCCATCGGCGTGCGACGAAGGACGGCGCGCGGCCGCGTGCACGCAGACACCGGAGCGCCGTCGCGCGGCAATCGCCGCCCGCGCACGGCTCACATGCGCACGGGCGGTGCGACGCGGCACTGCTTGATGCGCTCCTTCGCCTGTGCCTGCGTCGCGGGATCGTTGAAGGCGATGCGCGCCTCCACCACGGTCTGCCAGTTGCGCGCGCAGAGACTGCCGACTTTCGGGCCCAGCGTATAGCTCTTGATCGCGAGCACTTCGGCCTCCTTCCAGTGCCCGCGCAGGCCCTCCACCTCGGCCTGATACTGGAGGATGTCGGGCGCCTCAGGCGCCAGCTCGAGCGCGCGCGCCACGGCCGCGGCAGCGGCGTCGTAGTCCTTCGCCGTTTCCGCGGCGTGCGCCTGGTTCAGGAATCCCTCGATCGCGGGATCGCGCAGCGGCTGTACCTGCACTGCGGAATCCATGCCCATGCCCGCAGCGCGGATCGCGCCGACGGGGTCGTGATCGAAGGTCACCGCCGGCCGGGTCGCCGCCTTGGAAGGCGCGCTCGGCTGGGTGCAGGAGGAAAGCGCAAAAACGCCGGCGACGGCCAGCGCCATGAAAAATAAACGTGTGCTCATGCGTACTGCGGCTTCGACTTCGCTTCCGATCTCTGGAAAATACCCTATCTGCGCCATGCCGGTGTGCGCCGTCCGCGAATTCGTTTCGAGTGTTTGCGAATCTCGAAGGATGCTGGCCGGAGCGGCGGGCTCGACCGCGCTGCGCCTAGTGACCGCGATGGGGCTCGCCCGGTTCATCGTCGCCGCCGCGGAACCAGTTTCTGAGCTCGTCCAGCGGACAATGCTCGAACTCCTCCGGCGCATACCCCGCGACGAACGGCAGCTCGCGTGCGCCGGTGCACGCGGCATCCGTGCGCTTGCCGGATTCGGCATCGACATAGGCGAATTCGATGCCGTTCCTGGGCACATCGAGCGGCGCGGCCGGCAGCCGCTTCATCAGCTCGATCCAGATGCGCAGCGCGCCGGTCGACCCCATGAGTCCCGTCGGCTTGTTGTCGTCGCGTCCCACCCACGCCACCGCAAGCTGCGCCCCGGTGAAGCCGGCGAACCATGAATCACGCTGCGTGTCGCTGGTGCCGGTCTTGCCCGCCGCGCGCAGGTGCCCAAGTCCGGCATCGGTGATCGCGTGCGCCGTGCCGCTGACCGCGACCTGCTGCATCGCGTAGCTCACGAGCCTTGCCGCCTGCACGTAATCGCCGGCGCCCGGCTTCATCGAGTAGCGCGTCAGCGGCCGGCCCTTGGCGTCGAGCACGCCGCGCAGCGCGCGCAGCGGCAGCGCATGGCCGTCCGCGGCGAGATACTGGTAGAGCTGGGCGACGTCGTAGGGGCTCAGCCCCACGGCACCAAGCAGCAGCGAAGGATTCGCATGGATCTCGCGGCCGAGCCCGAACGACTGCAGGAATCCGCGGATGCGATCGACGCCGACGCGAAGGCCGAGGTGCACGGTGGCTAGATTCCAGCTGTGCACGAGAGCGTCGATCAGCATGACGTTGCCGTGCGTCTGATGATCGTCGTTTTCCGGGCGCCAGCGCGAGCCGTCGCGCTGCGGCAGATCGACCGTCGAATCCTCGATCAGCGTCGCCAGCGAATAGCGCTGCGGCTGCGCGAGCGCGACCAGATAGACGAAGGGCTTCACCAGCGAGCCGATCGGCCGCAGCGCGTCCAGCGCGCGGTTGAATCCCGGCTCATCCGGATCGCGGCTGCCGATCATCGCCTGCACTTCGCCGTCCTTCGCGCCGGTGACGACGAGCGCCGCTTCCACCGCCTCGCCGCGCTTGCCCAGTGCGGAAAGCGCCTTCCCCACCGCCGCCTCGCCGAGCGCCTGCACGGAAGGCGCGAGCGTCGTATGGATCGCGAGGCCGGCGCTGTTGAGCTCCGCGTCCGGATAGTCCTGACGGATCTGCCGCCGCACGAGGTCGAGGAAGGCGGGATAGCGGTCGCGCGGCAGCGTTGCCTTCGCCGCCGTGCCGAGCGGCTGCCGGATCGCCGACGCGTACGTCGCATCGTCGATCAGCCCCGTGTCGCGGAACTGCGCCAGCACGACGTTGCGCCGACCGAGCGCGCGCTCGGGATTGCGCCGGGGATCGTAATAGCTCGGCCCCTGCACCATGCCGACGAGCAGCGCGATGTCAGCCGGCCCGAGCCCGCGCAGATCACGGCCGAAATAGAACTCGCTCGCCGCCGCGAAGCCGTGCACGGCCTGGCCGCCCTGCTGGCCGAGAAACACCTCGTTGACGTAGGTTTCGAGAATGCGCTGCTTGCCGTAGCGCGCTTCGATGAGCAGTGCGAGCAGCGCCTCGTTGAACTTGCGCGCGAGGCTCCGGCTGCGATCGAGGAACAGATTCTTGACCAGCTGCTGCGTCAGCGTGGAGCCGCCCTGCACAACGTGCCCGGCAAGGAGATTCGCCCACAGCGCGCGCAGGATCGCGGCCGAATCGACGCCGTGGTGATGCTTGAAATTGCGATCCTCGACGGCCTGCAGGCCGGTCACGAGCAGGCTCGGCACCTCGCCGAGCTGCACGATACGGCGGTCTTCCTCGAGCGCGCCGTACAGCGTCGCGATGCGTGCCGGCTCGAGGCGCACGGCGTCGAGCGCGGCGCCGCTGTCGGCATCCACGAGGCTCGCGACGCGCCCGTTCGCGAGCGTCACGCCGATGCGCTTCTCGCGCTCGCGCCCGTCCAGATAAATGAAGGCACGCCTCGCGATCGTGAATCGTGCACCGTCACGGTGATACGTGCCGGGGTTTCGCGCCACCGGGTCCTCGACATAGCGCGCGGCCGCCAGCTCTATCGTCAGCACGTCCGCCGTCATCGGCAATCCCGGCGCAAGCTGAAGCGGACGCGCATAGACGCGGCTCGGCACCTCCCACGACAGGTCGTCGAAGCGGCTGCGCACCTCGCGATCGAGCCACCACGTGTACGGCAGCAGGAACCCGACTGCGAGGCCGATCCCGATCAGGACGGGTACGCGCAGCAGGCGCCACGAGAACGAGAGAACGGAGAAAAAGCGGGAGAAAAAGGCCAAGCGCGGCATCCGGAAGCGGCTGGGCCGAGTCTACCTGCCGCGCGTCGCGCGTGGCGAGACAGCCACGGGCGCTCGTCGTGGATGCTTTTCGCGCGGATCTCCGCGTGGCGGAGGCGAGTCCTGCAAGCCCGCCTTGGACCCAAGCGCAAACGGATCGGCGATAATCGCGCTTTCCGCAAGACCGGGGTTGCCATGCGTTTGCTCGTTCGCGTTTCGGGAGCAGTGGAAGCGCCGCCGATGCCGCGCGGCGGGCGCGCGTCCGCCTTCGGCCGAGCCGGTCGCTGACGGGTTGCGTCCGTGCGCCACGCGAACGAGCGGCCGTTCCGCGTCTGCCTGTTCGGCACGGCGCCGCTTTCGTCCAGCGCGATTCAAGGCATCCGCGGTCCGCTGCCGATCGCGTGGCTCGGCCCGGCGCCCGCGCCCCTGCCGGATGCGGTGCACATCGACGCACCGGCGAGCGACGATCCGCTTGACGTGCTCGCGTTCGCCGCGCGCGCCTTCGCGCACGAGACGCTGATTCTCGTCCGCACCGACGCGCAGCTGCCGTCGCTCGCGATCGAGCGGCTGCTTCGCGCGCTCGAGTGCGACGACGTGCTGGGTGCTGCCGCACTTGACGACGTCGAGCCCGAACGCCGGCCGCTGCCTCCGGCGGATCTCGCCAGCGCCGATGCCGAGCGCGTCGATGCGCTCTGCTTCGCCTGCGGCGAGCGTCGCCTGATCGACGCGCCCTTGCACCGCGCGGCGCTCAGCGCCTGGCACGGCGAGCGGCTGGAGCGGCTCGGACATGCCTCACCCGCCGACGCCGACGCGCTCGCCGCGCTCGGTTTGCGCTGCGTGGTGCTCGATCACCTCTACGCACACACGGGAGGCGACGCATCGGCCGCGCCGTTGGCCCGCACCGATCCGCGCGATGCTCCGCCGCCTTCGCCTCTTGCGGCGCTGCGCGAACGCGTCGCGTCCGCATGGCCGCACGATGTCACGCCGGAGCGCGCGGGCCTCGATGCGCGCCCGGTCCTGCTGCACATCCTGCACGGCTGGGGCGGCGGTGCCGAGCGCTGGGTGCGCGATTTCGCACAGGCGTTCGACCAGGCCTGCCATCTCGTCCTCGTCTCGCGCGGCAGCTTCGCGCGGCGGCGGCACGGCGAATGGCTTGAGCTCCACGACGGCGCGCTGCGCGGTCCGCCGCGCCTGGCCGTTCCGCTGCCGGCGCCGATCGCCGACACGGCGCTGGCCGACAGTGCCTATCGCGACATCCTCGCGGGCATCCTGCGCGATCACTGCGTCGACGCGATCGTCGTCTCCTCGCTGATCGGCCACAGCCTCGACGTGCTGACGACACGCCTGCCGACGTTCTGCATCGTCCACGATCACTATCCGCTGTGGCCGACGCTGCACCGCGACTTCGGCGACCCGAAGCTGCGCTTCGACGACGCGCAGCGTGCACGCGATCTCGCCACCCAGGGCGACGACGCGGAATTCGCCAATCGTGATCCGAAACACTGGCGCCTCCTGCGCGATGCCACCGTGTCGGCGCTGCGCAATGCCGGCGCGACGCTGATCGCGCCGAGCCGCTCCGCGCTCGCGAACCACCTGCGCCTCGCACCGGAGCTCGGCGAGCTGCCGCAGCACGTCATCGCGCACGGCCTCGCTCCATGGCCCGAGACCGCCGTTCGCGAGCGGGAACACGTTTCCGTCCCGCCGACGAATGCCGAACGACACGCCCCCTCCTCCCCGCTCCCACCTGCGGAAGCAGCCTCGGGTAAGGGCGATCGAGAATCAGCCTCCACCCCCCTCCCGCAGCCGACACATAGCCGCCCGCGCCTCCTCGTTCCCGGCCGCGTGCGTCGCGGCAAGGGCGCAGAGCTGATCGCCGCCGCGCTGCCGCACCTGCGCGAACACGCCGATCTCTACCTGATCGGTGCCGGCGCCGATGCGCACGCGCTGTTCGGCGAGCGCGGCGTACACATCGTGCTCGACTACCGGCGCGACGAGCTGCCCGGTCTCGTCGCGCGCATCGCGCCCGACGCGGCGCTCATCGTGCCGACCGTCGCCGAAACCTTCAGCTACACGCTGTCCGAGCTGCGCAGTCTGGGCGTGCCGGTGATCGCGACACGCGTCGGCGCGCTCGCCGAGCGCATCCGCGACGGTGTCGACGGGTTTCTGGTCGATCCCGACGCCGATGCGCTGATCGCGCGCGTCGCCGCGCTGCTCGAAGATCGAGCCGCGCTGGATCGCGTGCGCGAGGCCGTCGCGAAGCGCAGCGAATCGACGCTCGCGGAGATGGCGGGGGCGTATGCCGACGTGCTGCGCCTCGGCCCGCGCCCTGCCGCACGCTATCCGCTGGCCGGGCCCGATGTCGAGTTCCTGCGCGACGCCGCGCGCGCCGACACGATCGCGCGCTTGCGCGACACCGAACGCTCCTTGCGCGCCGAGCTCGCTGCGACACGTGCGGAAAGTGATCGCCGCGGAGAATGGGGCCATGGCCTCGACCGCGAGCTCGCCGAACTGCGCGTGGCTTTCGAGGAGCGCACACGCTGGGCGCTTGCGCTCGACAGCGAGCTGCAGGACGTCAAGCCGCGTTACGAGCAGATGTTGGCCAGCACGTCATGGCGCATCACGGCGCCGCTGCGCAGCGCCAATGCTCGCGTGCGCGAGCTGCGCGCGCGGCTCGCGTTCCGCACGCGGCACGTGCGCACGACGCTCGCGCGGCTGCGCGGCAGCCTCGCACAGCGCGGCCTCGCCGGCACGCTGACGCGCATCGTCGCCGAGTTGCGCGGCAAGGGACCGGCCCGCGCACGCGTCACGTATCCGGCACCGCGCGACGACTTCGAGCGCTTCGCGGTGCCGACCAGCGACACGCCGCGCGTCTCCATCGTGATTCCGGTCTACGACAAGATCGCTTACACGACGGCCTGCCTGCGTTCGCTCGCTCAGCACGCGGGAGCGATTCCGTTCGAGGTCATCGTCGTCGACGACGGCTCGACGGATCGCACGCCGGAACGCCTCGCGACCGTCGAAGGCATCCGCGTGCTGCGAAACGCCGCGAACCTCGGCTTCATCGGCTCGTGCAATGCCGGCGCCGCCGCGGCACGCGGCGAGCTGCTCGTGTTCCTCAACAACGACACGCAGGTGACGGCCGGCTGGCTCGAGGCGCTGGTCCGCTGCATCGACGAAGCGCCCGACGCCGGTCTCGTGGGAGCCAGGTTGATCTACCCCGACGGCCGCCTGCAGGAAGCGGGCGGCATCGTCTTCAGCGACGGCTCGGGCTGGAACTACGGCCGCTTCGACGATCCGGACGATCCGCGCTACGCGTTCCGCCGCGAAGCGGACTACTGCTCCGGCGCCGCGATCCTGCTGCGCACCGAATTGTTCCGCCGGCTGCGCGGGTTCGATATGCGCTATGCGCCGGCCTATTACGAAGACACCGATTTCGCCTTCGCCGTGCGCGAAGCGGGCTACAAGGCCTACTACGAGCCTGCCGCGACCGTCGTCCACTTCGAGGGCATCACCTCGGGCACCGACACGGCGACGGGCATCAAGCGCTTCCAGACGATCAATCACGCGAAGTTTGTCGACAAGTGGAAAACCGCGCTGGTCCGCCAGCCTGCGCCGGGCACGCCGATCGTGCGTGCCGCTTCGCACCGCGCAACGAAGCGCGTGCTCATCATCGACGCCACGACGCCGACGCCTGACCAGGATTCCGGCTCACTGCGGATGGTGAACCTGATGCGCGTGCTCGGCGACCTCGGCTGCCGCACGAGCTTCCTGCCCGACAACCGGCTCTGGGACGAGCGGTACACGCCGGCGCTGCAGGCGCTGGGCGTCGAAGCGCTCTACGCGCCGTGGGCACACGATCCCGTCGCGCTGTTCCGCGAGCGCGGCGCCGAATTCGACGTGATCATGCTCTCGCGCCATTACGTCGCCGCGAGCTATGTCGGCCTCGCGCGCCTCTACGCGCCGCGCGCGAAGCTGATTTTCGACACCGTCGATCTGCATTACCTGCGCGAGCAGCGCGCTGCCGAGCTCGCAGGGCGGCCCGAGCTCGCGCGGCACGCCGCCGCGACGCGTGCGCAGGAGCTGAAGCTGATCCGCGAATGCGACGTCACGCTCGTCGTCAGCCCTGCCGAGCAGGAGCTGCTCGCGAAGGATGCGCCGGGAGCGCGCGTCGAAGTGCTCTCGAACGTGCACGAAATCTACGGCTGTCGCGCCGCATTCGACGCGCGGCGCGATCTCGTCTTCGTCGGCGGCTTCCAGCACCCGCCGAACGCCGATGCCGTTACCTGGTTCGTGCGCGAGGTGTTTCCGCGCGTCCGCGCGACACTGACCGGCGTGAAGTTCCACGTGATCGGCAGCAAGGTGCCGCCATCGATCACCGCCCTCGCGGACGAGTACGTGATCGTGCACGGTTACGTCGAGGACATCGCGCCGTACATGGACGGCTGTCGCGTCTCCGTCGCGCCGCTCCGCTATGGCGCCGGCGTCAAGGGCAAGGTCAACATGGCGATGAGCTACGGGCTGCCCGTGGTAGCGACGCCCGTCGCGGTGGAGGGAATGCACGTGGAGTCGCGCCGCGACGTGTTGATCGCCGCGGACGCCGATGCGTTCGCCGCGGCGGTCGTCGACCTCTACCGCGACGAAGCCCTGTGGAACCGCCTTTCCGAGAACGGCATTGCCAACGTGCGGCGCCATTTCTCGTTCGATTCGGCTCGTGACGCGGTGCGGCGGATCTTCGATTGCTGAGGCGCACGACGCCCCCTAATCTTTTCGCGTTCACTATCGTATCCGTCGTGCGGGGCTGGTCAGACGCTGTCAAGGCCGGCGCGATATCTCGTAGTACCCCCCTGACGCTACCGCTGGCGCGTGGCCGCAGTTCATCGAAGGGGAATCATCCATGCTTGTCCACGCACCCATCCCGGGTCAGGAAATCGTTCGTTTGCGCACCCGCACGCTTGCGCTCTGTCTTTCCACAGCGCTCGCCACGTCTGCGCTTGCCGCATCAGCAACTCAAGCAACGATGCCTGCTCCTGCAGTCGCACCGAACCCTGAGACGCGGGCGCCGGCCCAGACCTGGCTTGTCGAAAACTGCGACGACTCCGGCCCGGGCTCGCTGCGCGACGTCATTGCCACGCAGGCCCAGTCCGGAGACACCGTCGATCTCAGCCAGTTGCCGATGTCCTGCGGCATGGCAGACAGCCTGATCACGCTCGGAAGCGAGATCGTCGTCAGTCAGGACGCTCTCGTCCTGTGTGGGCCGACTAAAGGGACGGTGACGATTTCGGGTGCCGGCAATTCACGGGTGCTTCACCACATCGGAAGCGGAACGCTTTCGCTTTATACGATGACGGTTGCCGACGGCTACATTCACACCTCGGCAAGTGCCTCCGGCGGATGCATTCAAAGTGATAGCGGCTTTGTGTTCCTGGATCACGTCACGGTCCGCGACTGCACCGTCCTGAGCGACGATGGCAACGCGCTCGGCGGCGGTATCAGCGCCAGAAACGTCGTGCTGGTTGCCAGCCGTGTATCAGGCAACCAGTCCATCGGCGGCAACGAAGCCGACGACAGAGGCTGGGGTGGCGGCATCTATTCGGCTGAGGCCACCGTCGCCAGGTACAGCTCGATCGGTGGCAATGTCGCGTCCAGTACCTCCGGCCGGGGTGTTGGCGGAGGCATCGCCGCCGAGAATGCAACTCTTTTTGCATCCACGGTCTACGGCAATGCGGCGGTGTTCGGTGGCGGCGTGCGAACCTTCGGCGGTTCGACGAGTGTCTACAACAGCACGGTCTCGGGCAATGAAGCCGACCACGGCGGCGGATTCCTCGTCAGCGGTTCGCTCACCATCGCTAACAGCACGATCGCCTTCAATCACCAGAATGCGTCCGGTTCCGAGGGCGGAGGAATTCTGTCGGTGTCCGGACTGACTTTGTACAGCTCGATCGTTGCCAACAATACTGCGGGCATGAGCCATGCGCCGGCGGACGTGTATGTCGGGCAAGGTGCGCTGGCCGGCGCGGACAACCTCGTCATGGAATCCAATGTTTTCGCGCTCGGCGTCATCACTGTCACCGACGATCCAAAACTCGGGCCTCTGCAATTCAACGGCGGCCCTACACGAACGCATGTGCTGTTGCCCGGAAGCCCTGCACTGCGAATCGGTAACATCGATGGCCTGCTCTGGGATACCGATCAGCGAGGCAGGGGCTATCCTCGTAAGACTGGCCCGAACGCCAACGTCGACATCGGTGCCGTGCAGTTCGATTCGATCTTCGCCGACAGCTTCAACTGGGCGTTCTAGAAGC